>MGTS01000001.1 GCA_001799565.1 Elusimicrobia bacterium GWA2_51_34
GAGGCACAAAAACATTCAGAAATGGAGGCTTAGCAAAAGAATTACGACGGAGTAACGACGATACATTTCACCATCATGTTTGAATTAGAAAATGCTATGAAATAGGTGTTGCTGAAAAAGTATGCGGCCCCTTGATTACAGTAACAATAGAACGATTACGGAGCTAGTCGGAAAGGATAAAAACAGGATCGCGCCTTACAGCTTATAGCCTATGGCTTATAGCTTATGGCAATGGCCGTATCAACAAACCTAATCCAGGTCCATTGGGTTTATGGGTTTTGAGGTGTCGCCGGAGTCTTTAATGCGCTTTTTTTCCTGCTCAAATTTATCCAAAAGCTCCTTTTTTTTCTCTTCCATGGACGCGCCGGCGCCGGAAAAATAATCGTTGAGCCTGGACTTGTCCTCCCTGATCTTCTTCAGGGCTTCAGCCATCGGGTCCGCCCCGCTTTTAACTTCCGGCTTTTCCCAATGGCGCAGAACCTTACCGGTTTTTTTACCTACTTCTATTCTGGCCTTACAACACGGGCAGTCTACAAGATAAGTTCCATCGGACATGAGACCTCCAGTTCCTGCCATACGCCTTAAGCCATAGGCCATAAGCTGCGGAGTTCCTTAAAGCATACGGCTTATAGCTTACGGCTTATGGCAATACTTCCAATCTATTTTACCCCCCACTTCGGGTGCTGTTGCGGCAAAAGCCTTGCTGTTGAAAGTTTGGCCGCGGCCAGACAGCAGGCCTTTTCCAAAAAAATTCCGGATGGCGGCCGGACGGCGCCGGGGGAAGGGCTCCGCCTTGTGGCCGGCTGTATAAAAAACGGAACACTCCGAGAAATAGAAGTGGTCAATTCCACAGCCTTTTTAAACTCCGACAACCGGGTTTTTGAAGTGACAACTGTCTTTATAAAGGTTTTTTCAGGCGCCACGGACAAAAACCTGCCGTGCTCACGCCAGAATGGCTTCTGCCCGGTTGAAGACGGCAACTTTATATCCATGGCCACCACGTCCACCAGACTCTTTACTTTTAAAAACTCGCGATACAGAGTGCCGTTGGTTTCCAGGTGAACAGCCAGCCCGGCTTTTCTGAAAGCGGGGACCAGCGCTCTTATGAAGCCCCAGTTAAGCAACGGCTCCCCGCCAGTGAGAGAGACCGCTCCGGCCCTGTTTTTCCCGGCAAGTTTAATTACCTCAGCTGCCGCGTCCACTACAGACATCTCTTTATAATCCGGACTCTCCTCTCTTATTTTTTCCGGCTTGTGACTAGTAACTTGTAACTTGTGCCGTGCGGTCTGTGACCTGTGACTTGCAACCGGCACTTTGTGACTTGTGACTTGAGACTTGTGACAGCCAAAAGGAGCTTGGCTCCTTTTGGCTAAAGCGGCGGGTTCGTCACAGTATGCGCACCGCAGATTGCAACCGGCAAAGCGAAGAAAGACCTGTTTTTGCCCGCAATAAAGCCCCTCGCCCTGAATAGAACAGAAAATTTCGGTTATAGAAGCTGTTAAAATTTTCATTATTAGCAAAAGAAGGCAAAAGAACGCCACGGAAAGCAACGGAAAATTAAATATATCTTTCTGCCCTTACTTTCTTTGGCTTTCTGTTGCCTTCCGTAACTTTCCGTTGCTATCAAACGCCGGGTCTTTAAATCCCGCCCCGGCGAACCCTTTCGCCCGCAGTTTACATGAATCACAATGGCCGCAGGGTTTGCGCCCGCCCGAATAGCAGGACCAGGTAAGCCCAAGCGGAACACCCAGTTTTAACGCGAACTTAACAATTTCGGATTTGCCCAAATTTATAAGCGGGGTGATAAATTTTATTTTCCCGCCAGCAACGCCTGAGCGGGTGCCGGCATTGGCGGCCTTTTCAAGCGCCCTGTAGAATTCCGGGCGGCAATCCGGGTAGCCGGAATAATCGACTATATTTGGGCCCAGCACCACTGACGAAGCCCCGATTGAATCAGCCAGCGACACGCCTATGGAAGCAAAAACCAGGTTTCTACCCGGCACATAAGTACTGGGTATTTTCCCTCTGCGCCCTATTTTTGAAGGCCTGATGTCCGGGAGTTTTTGCCTTACATCCACCAGCGAACTGGCTTTAAGCCAGGGGAAAGACAGGTTTATTTCGTAAAGCGGCACTTTAAGCAGCCGGGCAATTTTACGCGCGCTTTTGTTTTCACGGCGATGCCGCTGCCCGTAGTTAAAAGAAACAGCCCGGCAATCATATCCCCTTTTAATAGCCCAACACAGGGCCGTGGTTGAGTCAAGCCCCCCAGAAAACAGCACAACAGCTTTTGTACGTTTCATATAAAATGACTGCACATCTAAACCGCTACGCCTCTAAATTGCTACGCATCCTTCTTTATCGCATCCTCCACCACCCCGTAAGAGCCCGTTATTTTTACTTTCGGCAAAACATCCATGCCGTCTTTTTTTAAAACTATTTCCATATCCATTTTGCCGGTTGCGGGCCGAAGTGCCATGAAATCCATGATCCTGCCGCTTGCATGTATCTCCTCAAGCGCTCCGGGGAAAGAATCTTTTCCGTTTATTTCTTCCGCAAGCGCCCTGGCGCAGATAAAATCTTCAACATGCTCCCTGTTGTAGTAAAGGCAGGCGGGCACAATCAGCGTCGGCATGGGATTTGCGCGGCAATAGACGGAGAGCGCTTCGGAGTTGGCGAAGCAGCCTATTAAAACCTCCCTTGAGAATGCGAGCGACATGACCGCCGGCGATCCTGAGTTGGTTACAACCAGCGCCGGCCTCGACTTGTCGGAAGAATAAAGGGCCGTGTATGGCGAATTGTCATACCTGTCAACCCCCGGCCCCATTTCAATTTCCGAAAAAAGGTCGGAGTTTTTTTCAACCTTCCCGGCTGCGATGGCGCAGGCGGGACTTAAATAAACCCGCACATCACGGCGTCCGCTTTTAAGAAGCGCGCAGATAGTGTTTGAAAATCTGAATAAATCCACAACCACCGCGCGGCCGCGCCAGAGGCGTGCTTCAGCGGTTTCACAGGCTACGCGTATTTCATCGGGGGGCGCTTGAGACATCGGAGATATATTTAACCGCGAGAGCGCTCAAATATGCTTCCTGCTCCTGGTAGACGCCGGACTGAGCCCCCGGATCGGGCATTTCCACGGCGACAATAAGCGCGTCGGCGCCGGCCTTCGCGGCAATTTTTCTGGCTTGAAGCTTCTGGCTCTCCATGCCGGAAACGTCACTAGCGGAAATCTTTTGGCCGTGAATTACCGCGATGGCGCCCCAGGGATGAGTGATTTCCCCGCGTGAAGCCAACATGGCCACATCCTTCCAGTTTTTTGAGGCAAACCACGGCCCCACCTGTATTGTGTCAAGCCGGGAAGCCGCGCACGCGCTGAAAAGAGCCAGGCCGGCCGTTAAGGAAATTACCCTCAACGCGGCGGCTGCATACCCAGTTCTTTGCATATTTTTTTAACCGTAAAATCCGCTATCTCATTATGGCGGGTAACGGGGACTTCCTTGTTTGAAACCGGGTTTGAGAAGACGGAATACTTTCCACCCTCGCGCGAAAGAACACAGCCGTTCTGCAGCAGATACCTTACCAGGTCTTTTCTCTTCATAATTACCTCTTGGCGGAACCGGAAACATACACCCAAGGGCCGGCCCGCTGAATACATTTTAGCATTACTTGATTAAACAGGGAAACCAGGCTGGAATTTATAGGACGGGAAAAACCAAACTACAACGCGCCGCGGCTGCCGCGGCGCCGGCTTCCGACTTCGTACTTCGCACTTCAGACTTTCCACTTCACTCCTGGCTTCTGGCAACCCTTGCCAGCAATTTCAAGCTGACTGAATTTTTGCCTACCGACGCCTGCACGAAACTGAGAATTCCATCTTCATTTTCAAAAACCAGCACATTGCGGCCCTGTTCGTTTAAAACGCCCTTCAGCGGGCCATACGCCGCGGGGAGATATGAGGCGAAGCCCGCGTTCTCAGATTGATCCACGCTGTTTTTAGAAGAATACGGGGTAGTATCCACCTCACTGTCTTCCGATTTTGAATCTATCACCACACCGCCCTCTTCACCATCCTGATCCTGCGTTTTAGCCGTTTCTTTTTTGGCGGCCGTGGAGGATTGGGATTTTTTCGACGCTCCGGCGGCCGCCGGCACCTGGGCGACTTGGGCGATAAGCCCTCCGGCGCAGAAAAGAGTTAACGCTAAAAACAAATACTTTTTCATATTGCCTCCTACAAGTAGCGAATAGCCAATAGCGCGCAGCGAATTAGGGATGGAATTATTCCCTGTTTTATTGGTTCACTCCTCCCTATTCGCTACTTCGCTGTTTTATATTAAAACCGCATTACCTTTACTTTACCAGTCTTTATTTTAAGCAATTTTAAAGCGAGCCCCTTGAACTTATCAGGCGCGTCGCTGACTATAAATTCGTCCGCCTTCGGCGGGCGCAGGCCGGCCCTTAGCAAACCTCCTGCTTCAAGCTCCGCTTTCGCGCTTCTGGCGGCGGCCATGGCGGAATCCACAACCCTTACACCGGGGCCAAGCGCGGCTGAAATAATTTTTTTAAGCAGAGGATAATGTGTGCAACCGAGTATAATCGTGTCAAAACCTTTTCTTTTCTGCGGGCCAAGATATTTTTCGGCGGCGGCGGCGGCAACCCTGCCAGAACACCAGCCTTCCTCCGCTAAGGGCACAAAAAGCGGACAGGCCTTTTCAGCGACATAAATACTGGCGTCATTTTTTTTAAGGGCAAGCGAATAAGCCCGGCTGGAAACCGTGGCCGAGGTTCCTATTACAAGCACGCGTCTGGCCTCCCCACCTTCAAGAGCCTCTCGCGCCCCGGGCTCTATAACGCCCAGCACAGGAACGCCGGAAATTTTTCTTATCTCCGTGAGCGCGAGCGAGGAAGCCGTATTGCACGCGACCACAAGAAGTTTTATGTCCTTTGATAACAGATAGGCGGCTATTTCCTTTGAAAAAGCTATTACCGCCTCTTTCGATTTAGTGCCGTAAGGCACCCTTGCCGTATCCCCGAAATAAATAATATTTTCCTCCGGCAGCAGTTTTCTGAGCGCCTTAAATACCGTCAGCCCGCCCAGGCCTGAGTCAAAAATTCCGATAGGCCGATCGTTATAGGACATAATAGTTGCAAGTCACAAGTCACAGGGCACAAGCAACGAACAAAGAAAGTCACGGATATTATGCTCGGAGCCATGTGAAACTATATAAGCAATAAACTTTTGAGGAACCAATATAAATTTATGTTCTGTGCTTTTCTTGCTTGTGACTTGTGACTTGTGACACCAGATTCCGCGAACGCGGAATCTGGTTATTTCCATCCTTTCATCTCGGTGTATTTCAGCACACCTTTATAAATCGCAGCGGCTAGTTTCGCCCGTACCTTTTTATCGTTCAGGTTTTTCTGGTCGCTCGAATTGGACATAAAGCCCATTTCCACCAGAATTCCCGGCGTGTAGGTGCCCCGCAGTACATAAAACGCCGCCTGTTTAACATTCCGGTTTGAGAACGGCGTGCTTTTTTCAATTTCCCTTGAAACAAGCCCGGCGAGCTTGCTGCCTTCGTTTACATATTCATTTCTCGCGAGTGAATGCAGAAGGAGAGCCGTGGGGTCGGCTTGCGGCTCTCCGTCTTCCAAACCGACCACGGAGTTTTCATAGTCCGCCACTTCGGCCGCGCCCGGGTCGGAGGCTTTTTCCGACATAAAATACACCTCAAAGCCTTTTTCCCGCCTGTCCCTCGAAGCATTGGCGTGTATGGAAATAAAAATATCCGCCTTGAAATCGTTGGCTATACGGGAACGCTCGGCTAGCGGTATAAAAACATCGGAAGTTCGGGTAAGCAGCGCGTCAAACATAGAGTTCCCCTTGAAAAGGGAATAAAGCTCCTTTGCCACCAGCAGGTTAAGCTCTTTTTCCCTAAAGCCGAAAGCCCTCCTGCCGCCGGGGTCCTTGCCGCCGTGGCCCGCGTCTATCACTATTCTCCTGGCGCCGGAACTGTCAAGAACCATCTTATCCGGAATACTCACTCCCGCCGAAGGTGTTGAAACTACGCCTTCAACCGGAGCAGTATCAGGGTTTACTTCAAGCAGGACCGGCTCGCTTATAGCGGAGCTTGTCGGGATTATGACACTATCCGCCCCTGACGGACCCGGGTCTATGGCGCTGACCGCTGCCGCGTGTCCGCCTAAGGCGGACAAGTCGCCCTCCGGCGCCAGGCGGCCGGCGTCAGGCGAGGGGGCTATGGACTGGGCAACCGGATGCTCAACCTTGGATATATCAAAAACCAGACGCGGGGGATTTGAAAGTTTGAAGGAATCCGGCTTACCGAAATTATCGTCGGGAATGATAATAATGCGGACCATCTTATTTTCCTGAAAAAGGTCCACACGTTTAACCACTCCGTCTCCTATGTTTATTTTTTCTTCCCCCGCTATAACTCCCTCCGGAACGGTAATGGAGAATAAATTGTTTTCTTTCTGCGAGGTCTGATAATCAAGCGGCGTCTCAAGGTAAATCACCACCCTGGTTTTATTTTTGTAGGAAAAATAATTGACGGAACGGATATTGATCTCACGTTGAGCCGACAGCACGCCGGTATCGGAATTATAGCTCAGAGCGAAACCGAAGGCTTTGGCAAAATATTTTGAAACAAAAAAATCCATAGCCAGGAACGCCCGGCCGCCGCGCACTATCAGGGGAGCCGAAAAAACGGCTTTTTCATCATTTAAGGAAACAGAATCGTTGTTTATTGAAAACACCACTTTACTGCCCCGTATCTGCAGCATAAGCCGCCCGGAAACCGGGTACCAGTACACCTTGCCGCCGACGAGCTTTGAGGTTTTAGAAGCGTCCAGGTAAAGCTTCCCTCCCAGGCTGTATGTACCGATCTTGCCGGAGTAAATCCCGTTCTTTATGTATGATACTTCATCCACCCTGGCAAAAGCGTTGAGACAGCCGAACGCAATCAGCCCCGCAACCGGTAAAACTCTTTTAAGGAAAGTTCTCATGTAAACCTCTCAGTATATTTCAGGTTTCACGCCTATAGCGTACGGCTTATGGCCTATGGCTTTTTTACTCAAGTATTATTCTGTAATCCTCCCAGGTAAGCTGGGGGTCTGAAAAGATCTTTATACTGCGATGCACATTCTTTTCCATTATATCCTGCTTTTTTTTGAGTATGTCTACAAGCAGCGGATGCACCACCACACGCAGATTCCCTCCCGGCCGTCCAAAAGTCAGATTTTGCACTTCGCGCTGTATTTTTATTCTCACGCTTTCGCTTGAGAGCACGCGGCCGGAACCGTGGCATTCCTTGCACTCCTCAGTCAGCAGGCTGAAGGTGCTTTCCCTTTTTCTCTCCCTAGTCATTTCAACCAGTCCCAGACGGGTTATGGGAAGTATGCGTATCTTTGCGCGGTCACGCCTGAGCGCCCTGTCAAGAGCGTCCACCACCCTGTGGCGGTTTGAAACCCTTTTCATATCTATAAAATCTATCACGATAATCCCGCCGATATTACGCAGACGCAGCTGCCTGGCCACTTCCTGGGCGGCTTCAATGTTGGTGGCGGTAACGGTATCCTCCTGCGACTTGGAGCCGGTATAGCGTCCTGTATTTACGTCTATGGCGCACAGGGATTCAGCTTCCTGTATGATGATGCTGCCGCCATTGTCCAGTTCAACCTTTACTTTTCTCAGTTCCTCAATCGCTTTCTCGATATTGAAAGCCTTAAAAACAGGCGTTTTGGCGTCGTAAAATTTAACGCGGTCTTTCAGGCCGGGCGAAAGCTTGGCAACGAAATCAGTTACATTGTGAAAATCATCTTTGTTGTCCAGCATATAAATGGACACATCATCCGAAAAAATATCGCGCGCCACCTGCAGGGTAAGATCTATATCCTTATATAACAGGGAGGGAGGACGCGAGGTTTCATATCTTTTTTGGGTTCCATCCCAGAGGCGGATGAGATATTTCAGTTCCCTTTCCAGCTCCGCCTCGCTGGCACCCTCGGCTTCGGTGCGCACGATGCACCCGTTTTTTCCCAGGTTATTGCTTTCGGCTATTTTTTTTATAATCTCCGAAAGGCGGCGGCGCTCCTCGTTATCTTCAATATTCTTTGATACGCCCACAAATTCCTGGAAAGGCGTAAGCACAAGGTACCTCCCGGGAAGCGATACATCCATGGTAACCTTCATGCCTTTGGTGCTTATGGCGTCTTTGGTCACCTGCACCATAACCTCCTGATCTTTTTTGAGCAGGCGGTCTATAGGCTCCCTTTGTCCGCCGAGAACATCTGAAATGTATATGTAGGCGTTTTTTTCGAGCCCTATATTCATGAAAGCGCTTGAAATGCCGGGCAGCACATTTTCAACCACAGCCTTATAAATGTTGCCGACTATGTTTGAACTGGACCGCCGCTCCCAAAAGAGCTCGGAGAGCTTACCGTCGTCAAGTATGGCGATGCGGGTCTCTTCAAACGAAGTGTTGGCGAATATTTCTTTGTTTATTTTAGGTCCGTTGTTCATAAATTCCTTTCTCCTTATTACAGCTAGTAGGCCCTGAAAAGCATACCCGCATACCAGCCTACTAGCAATCTTTCTAGCAGTCTATCACTGTAATCTCTGTTCTTAAAAAACTTCCAGTTTGCCTTTTGAGTCAAACCAGAATAATTCCTTCCGCACTATACGCGCCGGAGCCGTACTTGAGCCTGACATCAGGCTGAGCACGGCCTCGGGTTTTATGTTTCTGCCTGGACCGAAAGCCAGCACCAGTTTAAGCGCTCCAGATCCGGCGGAGCAGTGTGCCTCAAGCACCAGCGGCCGGGCATCTACTGATTTTTTCTCTCCCGATGGCTTTACTCTCTCATAAACCGCGCTTTTAAGCTCAAGAAAGCGCGCCACTGACTCCTGGGAAAATCCTTCGGGCAAGCCCCCCTCAAGCGCATATTCGGCCGCGTTTACGCAGGCCTCTATGGACGGGAAAAACATCGGGATGCGCCTGGCCTCAATAAGCCTGAAACGATTACTGTCAAGGGCTGATATTTTTCCCCCGGCCGTTTCCGCCTTCACAAAATCCTCAAGGTAAAGGTCGGCATACTCGCATGTGCTTTCATATCCCACGGAAATAGCCGGGCCGAAAGACATTTTCGGCACTGTACCCGATCCGGCCTTGGCAGGCCGGCATTTGAGCCCCGAAGCCATTGCGATAGTCCGAAACGCCTTTATCTGCTCCAAATGGGTAAGCTGGCCTGCCCCTTTGAGCCTGGCAAATTTCAGCCGTATCCGGGATTTTGGTCCGTCAGTCATAAAAGTCACAAGTCTCAGGTCACAAGTCACAAGCAAGAGGTCTCAGGTCACAAGTTTTACAGGAAACCACAGATCTCACCTTTTCGTTTTTACCTGTGTCATGTGACCTGTGACTTGCGACTATGCTTTGGTCATCAGACCAAAGCATACCGCCTTGCATAAATGGACTGCATTATGCCCATGGCCGTGAGAGTGGCCACCATGTTTGAACCGCCGTAAGACAAGAGCGGCAGAGGCACCCCTGCCACCGGGATAAGGCCCAAAAGCATACCGAAATTTATAAAAAAGTAAACCATGAACATGCCGAAAATACCGCAGCCGACCAGATAACCGAAACGGTCGCGGGCGAGCTTCGCCGTAAGCATTATACGGCGCAGCAAAAGCACATATAGCCCCGCCACAAGCATAGTACCCCAAAAACCCATTTCCTCTCCGATAACGGCCAATATAAAATCCGTGTGCCGCTCCGGCACAAATCCAAGGCGCGACTGGGTGCCGGAAAAAATACCGCGCCCGAGTATCCCGCCCGATCCTATGGCAACGCGCGCCTGCAAAAGATTATACCCGGCGCCGCGCGGATCTGATTCAGGCGAGAGAAAAACCTCAAGACGTTTCTGCTGATATTCTTTCATCTGATGCTGTACCATTATGCCGGAGAGGAATCCAAAAGAAATAACCATGGCCGCGCCCGCGAAAAAAACTCCGGAGATTTTTGAATAGAGCTGAACCGACAGCACCCACAGCAGGTACGCCGCCAGCCCCGTCCCGGCCAGGAAAAATAACGCGTTCCAGCTGAAATCGGAGAGATGAAAGAAGTAATTCACAAACGGGTTACCAAGCAGCTCGGGGTTCATGTTTATAAGCGTCCAAAGAACGGGGAAAAGCCCGGAAATAAAGCTATAACCGAATATAATCGCGAGATGAGAGATATTGGCCCCGGCGGCAAAAAGCATTATCAGTATTATCGGCAGGGTTATAAGTATAGCCGAAAAATCCGGTTGTTTTATAAGCAGAAAAAACACCGGAAGAGCCAGCAGAAAAGCCCCCAAAACAACTGAAAATTCCCGTATTTTCACAATGCGCTTATCCAGGTAGTTCGCGAGTACAAGTATCAGGCCTATACGCGCGAACTCAGAGGGCTGCACGGAAAAAAAAGGCAGGTGGAACCACGAACGCGCCCCTTTATCCGCCACGCCGAACAGCAGAACAGCCGCCAGCGACATGAGCGTCAGACCGTAAACAAATTTCCACTGATCCTGGAACACCTGATAATTCAGGCTCCAGACCGCGGAGAATGCTATAAGGGCGAGCGGCAGCGCTATGAAATGTGTTCTGACTATTTTTGCCTGATGGGGCAAAACTACCACGGAAGAAATAACCGCCACCGTGCCGATAGTTAAAAGCAAAAGGATGGAAATAAAAAGCGTCCAGTCCATACGGCTTTTTTTGAGCGCAGCCTGAGGAGTAAATATCATCCCACCACCTGCTTGCCCGCCGAAGGCGGACTTTTTTTCTTTTGATTGACATCCGGGCAAAAAGCAGGTGGTGGGATCATACTTTCCCCGCTTCGGGCGCAAGCCCGGCCGGAACCGCCGTCCCGAGCTTAACGGATGGCGCGGGCGCCATATAAGCTTTTGACGGCAATTTATTTTTAAACAAGGCCTCTATCACCATTTTGGCGATAGGCGCGGCGGCGCTGGCGCCGTGCTCTCCGTGCTCTACCAGCACTGAAACCGCCACTTCGGCGGGCTGACCCGGTAACGCGGCGTAAGCCACGAACCAGGCGTGATCCTTGCCTTGCGGGTTTTGGGCTGTGCCGGTTTTACCATAAACATCTATGCCGCTTGTTTTGGCGGCCTGCCCTGTGCCTTCGTCCACTACCTGCCTTAAACCCTGCCGTAACAAATCCCAGGTTGAATCCTTAAAATTAAGACGGCTTAACTCTTCGACCCTGCCGCGATAAAGAGCCACGCCCTCCCTGTTCACAATTTTGTTTACATAATAAGGCCGGTGAAAAATGCCCCCATTCGCTACCGCCGCTATAACAAGCGCCGTCTGTATCGGGGTAACCAGCGTCTCGCCCTGTCCGATGGCAAGATTTAAAGTGTCGCCTATGAACCAATAGCTTTTTTTGGCGGCCCTTTGGCTGGGACCGAAGACATTGCCCGACTTTTCATCAGGCAGAGATATACCGGTTGGCAGCCCCAGGCGGAACTGGCGGGCCTTTTTTTCGATATTAAGCGGACCCACCCGCAACGCGGCGTTATAATAATAAACATCGCAGGAATGCGCGAGGCCGTGCAAAAAATCCATTTTCCCGTGGCCTTTTTTTTCCCAACACTTGAATTTTCTGCTGCCGGCGTCATAATAGCCGGGACAATTAAAGGTTTCATCAACAGAGACCTTTCCGGTTTCAAGCAGCGCCGCGGAGGTAATAATTTTAAAAGGCGATGCAGGCGGATAAGTTCCCTGCAAAGCCACGTTAAACTCCGGCAGATTCTTCAGTTTTTCCTGGTCGCGGTCTTCCTGATACGCCACAAAAATATTGGGATCGTAATCCGGCATGGAAACAAGCGCGAGCACCGCTCCGGAACGCGGATCCAGGGCCACCACTGCGCCTTTACCTGTTGCCGACGCGGCAAGCCCCTCTTCGGCCGCCATCTGTGCCTTTGAGTTGATGGTCAGGTAAATATCGGCTCCGGAGGCCCATTCCCGGCTTTCAAGTCTGCGGCTGAGCCGGCCCCTTGAATCAACTTCCAGATAAATCCCGCCGTCCAGGCCTTTAAGCTCTGTTTCATACATCTTCTCAAGGCCGGTTTTACCCACGCGCGAATCCATGGAGTAATTTTTATCCTTGCCGCGCTGGCTCCACTCGCGTGGGTCCATTTTGCCTATATAGCCTATTAAGTGGCTCAGGTAGGCGCCGAAAGGATAAAACCGCCGGGCTTCCACTATAATATCTACGCCGGGATAAATGCTTTTAAGCTCGGAAAGGGAAAGCATGTTTTTGGAAGAGATATTTTCCGCCAGACGCATTGGAGTTCCCATGCGGGCTGATTTAAAAAGCGTGTTGCGCAGCGCTTCATATGGCAGCGCAAGCTGCCGCGCGAGACCTGAAGCCAGAGCGTCCGTCTCTGAATTTGTTTTGAGCTGTCCCGGAAAATAAATAAGGCTGAAAGAAGGTTTGTTGGTGGCGACGGCGATATCGTCCGAAGTAAAAATACGCCCCCGGGGCGCGACCTGGGCTATGATTTGGGTGCGGTTTTTATCGGCGATCTCCCTGTAATGGGACGCCATAAGCACCTGCAGATTTATAAGGCGCAGTAAGAATACCAGGGCCGCCGCGTAAGCGAGTATCCACAGGTAATTGAGCCTTTCCTGCGAGATGTGACGGTCTATCATCCCACCACCTTTAAAATGGCCAGGGTAAAGGGTAGAGGGTAGAGGGTGGAGAACAGCGGGTGCATAAATAAGCAACTCCTTACCCTATACCCTGCTTTTTGCCCTATCCCCTCAAATAGTATCTGGTTCATAATATACCGAATTTCCGTTTTAACCGGGAAAATATGAAAAAAATGAACGGGGCAGCGGCCGCGTTCAAAAAAGGTTCCGTCAGAAAATTTTTAAGGCTTAAAGGATTTATTTTAGCCAACACAAGCGAAAGCCCCTGATAAAACAGCATACACACAAACGACATAACGAGCGCTGTTATGATCTGTGAAAAAGGCGCGGCCATGTCAAAATGCCGTTTCATCGAATGAATACCGTAAACAAGCAGGGTATAGGTAAGCGCGTAAGCCCCGAACATATTGGTGCCCAGTAGATCCATATAAACCCCAAAGAAAAAGCCGTAGGCAAGGGCCTTTACGGGCGAGGCTATTATTGCGACACAGAGCGCCGCCAGAAAAATAAAATCAGGCGCCATGCCGAAAATTGACAAATGCCCGGTCCACCACCAGTAGAAAACCCCGGTTAAAAAGTAAAGCAATACGTCGCCCAGTTGTCTCATCTTTTTTCTGTTTCCTTAGAAGCCCTTAATTCCGTCCGCCTTAGGCGGATGGAGTATGAAAACTTCCTTGAGATTATTGCCATTCACGGCGGGTTTTATATCCGCCGTGATAAAATTCATAAAAGATTCTTTCGGATATACTTTAAGGACACGGCCTAAATATACGCCTCCCGGAAAAAGCAGGCCGCCGCCGGAAGTAAAAAGCTCGGTTCCGGCCAAAAGCTCTGAATCTTCCGGAACATAATTCATTTTTAAAAGCCAGGTACCCTTACCCTCCGCCAGCGCCTCAAAGCCGCCTTTTTCGGGCGAGCAGATAACGGAGGATACGCCGTTCGTTATAGGCAGCGCCTTTGAAAAATCATGATAGACCTCAAATATCCGCCCCACAAGGCCCGCGCGGCCGCTCTCAAAACCCAGAATAGTGTCGTTTTGCGCCACCCCCTGGCGCGAGCCTTTGTCCACAAAAAAAGAGCCGTACCAGTCGGAAGGCTCTTTGTTTGTCACCCTGGCCCAGACGCCTTTCCAGGGCAGGCGGTTTGAAAGCCCAAGTGCCGCCGAGAGCCTTGTGTTTTCGTCAAACACCGCGGCCGCGCTCTGGCGGTAAATTTCAAGTTCTTTAATTTTGTCTTTCAGGGCGCGGTTTTCCTGGTCAGTGCGGATCAAGGCCAGAAAATTATCCGGCACATTGCGCGCATAATACGCATATTTTGAGCCGTAATACAGCGTTGGATAAAGGCTGTAACCGGCGATAACTCGCGCGCTATGCACTATTTTAGTGGAAGGGAACAGGAGAAGCAGAATTGATAAAACCACAAAAAAGACCGCTACGTAATCAGTCAGATCTTTTTCTTTGTTCATGGCGGCGCCCCTGCCTGCAAGCAGACGCCCGTATCGGAAAGAACGCGCCCTCTGCTTTAGAGGGGGTTTAACAACCGGCGCTAAAAGCCGGCCTAATCGTTCCGGTATGACTTAAAAAAATCGGGCTTCTGCTGTATCTTGTCCAGTTCTTCCAAATACTTACCGCAGCCAAGGGCGACACAGCTTAAAGGATCGGCGGCTCTGTGAACGGGCAGTTCCGTTTCCTGCCTTATAAGTTCGGGGAAGCCGCGCAACAGCGACCCCCCCCCGGCAAGTACCATACCCCTGTCAACCAGATCCGAGGAAAGTTCCGGCGGGGTCGCTTCCAGCACCTGTTTTATAACATCCACAATAAGCCCGACAGGCTCCATAAGGGCCTGACGTATCTCTTCTGAAGTCACAAGAATTGTTTTGGGCAGACCCTTCGCCTGGTCACGGCCCTTGACCTCTATGGTCTTTTCTTCTTTCAGAGGAAAAACCGAACCTATCTGTATCTTTACCTCTTCCGCGGTAGTTTCTCCGATGACCAGATTATGCTTTCTCCTGAAGTACTGCACTATGCAGTCGTCCATCTCATCGCCCGCCACATCAAGAGACTTGGCCACCACCATCCCGCCAAGCGAAATGACAGCAACTTCCGTAGTGCCGCCGCCTATATCGCAAATCATGCTGGCATGCGGTTCCCCTACCGGCAGATCGGAACCTATGGCGGCCGCCATGGGTTCCTCTATAAGCAAAACTTCCCTTGCCCCCGCCTGCTCTGCAGACTCCTGCACCGCGCGTTTCTCCACTTCAGTTATACTTGACGGGATGCCTATAACAATTCTGGGGTGCAGGAGGCTCCGCCGGTTGTGCACCTTTCTGATAAAATACTTTATCATTTCCTGGGTGACTTCAAAGTCCGCTATTACGCCGTTTCGGAGCGGCCGCACCGCCACAATATTTGAAGGGGTGCGCCCAAGCATGAGCTTTGCCTCGGATCCCACCGCCAGCACCCTGTGTTTATTTTTATCTATGGCGACAACGGAAGGCTCACGAAGCACTATCCCCTTACCCTTCACATAAACCAGGGTATTGGCAGTGCCCAAGTCAATGCCTATATCGTTTGAAAAAAGACTAAAGAAGTAGTCAAAAAACATTATACCCCTACCTGTAACCGCCGCCCTATTTCCCGGCGCCGGTTAGTCAACCAATTTTATCATGGCGACCTCGGTGGCATCGCCTTTTCTTACGCCGATCCTTAAAATTCTGGTGAACCCGCCCGGCCGTTCCTTGTAGCGCGGCGCCAGGACTTCAATCACCTTATTGTAAACTTCACGGCCGTGTATGGCCTGCCTGACCGCGAGCATACGGCCATTTTTAGCGTCAGTTATAACACCATCCACCACACGGCGTAATTCCTTGGCCTTGGGCACGGTGGTGGTTATTTTTTCGTGCAGAAGGAGGCTGGTTGCCATATTGCAGAACATCGCCTTTCTGTGAGAACCGGTCTTTGAAAGTTTTCTATGTCCTAAATTTTTTATCATAAGGTGGCAGATCCTTTGGTATTATAGTCACAGGTCACAAGTTTCATGTCACAAGTAAAGAACCGCCTGCAACTGAAAAGTTTTTGTTCCCTGTTTAAGCCTCTTACTTGTGGCTTGTGACCTGGAACTTGTGACTAGCGGCGCGTTGCGCCGTTATGCTTTCATGTCGAGCGAGAGCCCCATCTCCTTAAGTTTATCCTTAATCTCGTTAAGGGATTTTTGACCGAAATTTTTAACCGCGAGCAGATCATCTTCAGATTTATTCACCAGTTCGCCTATGGTGCAGACACCGGCCACTTTAAGGCAGTTGGAGGCCCTGGAGGAAAGTTCTATCATCTCCACACCCTGTTTGAGTTTACTGTTAAGCTCTCCGGACACAGCCGTGTTTTCGCCGGACGTTTCAGGCGCGCTTTTCGCGGCGGACTCTTCCGCAGGCAGGAAGGGATTTATGGAGCGGCGAAGCAGCGCCGCCGTTTTATTTACGGCTTCGGACGGGGTGATTGTGCCGTCGGTCCAGATTTCAAGCACAAGCTTGTCATAGTCCGTCTTATGGCCTACGCGGGCATTTTCCACTATATAGTGAACTTTCTCTATCGGGGAGAATAAAGCGTCCATGGGGATAAAATCCGCAGGCAGGGTCATGCGGGCGATAATCTCGTCCGAGGTCAGATAGCCGGCGCCTCTTGCTATTTCAAGTTCAACTTCAAACTCGGCGCCCGCTTCTACATGGGCGATTACCAGGTCCCTGTTTATTACCTGCACATTAGCGTTTTCCCTGATGTCGGAAGCTTTAACTTCTTTTTTCCCCTTGAGCGAGATAAGAAGCGTTTCCGGTCCTTCACCGTGCAGACGCACGCGGAGTTTTTTCAGGTTCAGTAGAATATTTACTACATCTTCCTCTACGCCGTTTACGGTGGCATACTCGTGACGGGCGCCCTTGATACGCACGGCCACCACCGCGGCGCCGTCAAGACTTGACAAAAGTATGCGCCTTAAAGAATTGCCGATGGTATGGCCATAACCCCTTTCGTAGGGCTCGGCGATGAACTTGGAATAATTTTTCGTCCGGCTTTTTTCCTCAACACTCAGAGCTTCCGGAATGATCAACTGTTTTGAAAATGTCTGCATGCTTTGGCAACCTCCTGATTATTTTGAATAGAATTCAACAATGAGCTGCTCATTTACGGGTATGGAAACTTCGGCCCTGTCCGGCCAGCGCACGAGCTTACCGGAAAGAGTGGCCTCATCCCAGCTGAGAAAGCTGGGACGCTGAGCTGATTTCTGCGCGTTTTCAAGACCCTGCTTTACAAGCAACGTCTGGGAAACCGCGGGATCTATTGAAACCGAATCTCCAGGCTTAAGGAGACACGAAGCTATATCAACCTTCCTGCCGTTGACTTTAACATGCCCGTGATTGACCAACTGCCGGGCCGCTTTCATAGAAACGGCAAAACCGAGGCGCCGGACCACATTGTCAAGCCGCACTTCAAGGAAACGCAAAAGCGCCACTCCGGTCTGACCTTTATCCTTTGAGGCCATGGCAAAGAACCTGCGGAACTGAGTCTCGCCTATCTGCGCCATCATGCGCGCGATCTGCTTTTCCCTCAGATGAATTGCGTAATCGGATTTCTTATTTCTGCCCGCGCCCGAAGAAAACTTTTTATTTTTCTTCTGTTTATCCTTATCAACTACGCAGTTTGTGGCGCACTTAACACCCTTAAGAAACAGTTTCTGGCTGACTTTTCTGCATTTTTTGCAGCTTGGGCCTGTATATCTGGACATTCAACCTCCATGAAAAACTGTAATCAGTAACCAGTATCCGGTAATCGGTAAAAAGAGAGCGACAGATAAATTCCTTACCGGAAACCGATTACTGATTACCGGTTACCGCCGCTGACTTTATACTCTCCGCGCCTTGGGCGGCCGGCAGCCATTGTGCGGAATACCGGTAACATCTTTTATGGACACCACGCGGATACCGCTGGCGGCTATAGCGCGGATGGCGGTTTCTCTGCCGGGGCCGGGGCCGTTTACAAAAATCTGGGCCTGCCTTACGCCATAATCGCCGGCCTTCGCGCATGCTTTTGAGGCCGTTATCTGGGCCGCGAAAGGCGTGCCTTTCTTTGTACCCCGAAATCCGTTGCTGCCTGACGTTGACCAGGAAATAACCCCGCCCTTCTCGTCGGTAATAGTGACAAGAGTGTTGTTAAAAGAGCAGTTAATATAAACGCGCGCGAAAGGCACGTTGCGATAGTGGCGCCTTACCTGCGGTTTCACCGACCCTTTCCCAACGGCTGCGACACCGTCCGTCTTAGGCGGCCGCGGGCCTTTGGCGCTGTCCGAGGGGGCGCCGCTTTGCGGTTTACCCTGGTCCGGTTTTTTGACCGGCTCGTTCTGCGGTTTTTTTTCTTCGCTCATAATTTCAAAATCCTCCTCTTCAAGCCGCGGGTTTTGCCGCCGCCACCGGCGCTCTTGCTGATGACCCGACAGTTTTTCTCCTGCCTCTGCGGGTTCTGGCGTTGGTTTTGGTCCGCTGACCGCGGGCAGGCAGGTTCCTTCTGTGCCGGTAGCCGCGGTAGCTGGCTATTTCCACATAGCGCTTTATGTGCGCGGTTTCTTCGCGCCTCAGCTCCCCTTCCACTTTGTACTCTCTGGTAATAAGGGAATTGAGCAGCCCAATCTGGTCCTCGGTCAAATTCTTAACCCTGGTGGCCGGGTCTACCTGGTTTTTAAGGCCTTCCAAAATTTTCCTGGCCATAGGCCTGCCTATGCCGTAAACATAAGCGAGGGCAATGTCTACTCTTTTTTCCTTCGGTAAATCCACTCCCGCTATTCGTGCCATAATAAAAAGTGGTCAGTGGTCAGTGGTCAGTGAACAGTGCGGAAACCGCATCATCAAAACCACGCCTTAACTAAGCACTTCCTCCTCTTCATCTTTATCTTTACCAAAACCCAGGCCGCTGTCCACCGGCTACCGGCCACTGAACACTGGCCACTGCTTGTTATCCCTGTCTCTGCTTATGGCGGGGATCGGTGCAAATAACCCGTACCACGCCTTTTCTTTTTACTATCACGCATTTTTTGCAAATTTTTTTAACGCTCGCTCTTACTTTCATCTTGACACCTCTTAACGTCTCACACTGTGCATTTTAAACTTAATATTTATCTGACCTCTGGGCGTGCCGCAACTAGCGATATGCGCAACAAAGCGGCCTGGAGCTATGCTCATCAGACAGCTTATTTTCCCCTGTATACGATCCTGCCCTTGGAAAGATCGTAGGGCGACAACTCAAGACGGACCTTATCTCCGGGAAGGATCTTTATATGATTAATGCGCATTTTGCCGGAAATTATACCGAGGATGGTTTTTCCGGGCGCTATCTCAACCCTGAAAGTTGCGTTAGGGAGCGACTCTTTCACTACCCCTTCAAGTTCTATTTTTTCACTGTTTTCGACCATACGTTAGTATTATACAAAATATACGCCGCACACTGTATTTTTAACTACAGGCCGGCTAATCTTGAATCGCACTGAGTATTTCGCAGCCATTCTCCGTAACGGCCACGGTGTGTTCAAAATGCGCGGCGTAACTTCCATCGGCTGAAACGGCCGTCCAGCCGTCATTTTTTACAATAACTTCAGCACCGCCAAGGCAAACCATGGGCTCTATGGCAAGCGTCATGCCGGACTTTAACACCACCCCGGTGCCGGGCTGGCCGAAGTTCGGAATGGAGGGTTCTTCATGAAGACGCCTGCCTATACCATGCCCGGTAAAATCCCTTACGACTCCCATGCCGGTTGGCGTAACGAATTCCTCAACGGCGTGAGAGACATCGCCAAGGCGCGCCCCGCTTTTAATAGTTTTAAGCGCTCTGTAAAGCGCCTGTTCGGTGACTTTAAGCAGTTTCGCGACTTCAGGTTTAACACGGCCCGCCGCCACTGTTATGGCGGCGTCTCCGTAAAAGCCGTCCCACACAACGCCCAGATCAAGGCTTACTATATCGCCTTCACCTATTTTACGGCCGGCATCCGGAATGCCGTGCACCACTTCCTCATTTATTGAAACGCAAAGCGCAGCCGGATAGCCTCTGTAGCCGAGGAAGGCCGGCTGACCCCCACGCCGCCTTATTTCCTGCTCGGCGCACCGGTTAAGTTCCATGGTTGAAACGCCTGGTTTCACCTTTTTCCTGAGCAGCTCGAGCGTAGAAGCCACAATGGCCGAGGCTACGCGCATTTTTTCCAGCTCATCCGGAGTTTTCAATTCAACCATGTCGGCCGACTTTAAAAAAGGAAAGAATCCGGCCGGTTATTTCCTCGGGGGGAAGGTCCGCCTTGACCTCTGAAAAAATCCCGTTGCCGCGATAATAAGCGAGCAGCGGTTCCGTCTGATCTCTGTAAACCATAATGCGTTTTTTGATCACTTCCGCCTGATCGTCCTGCCGAAGGATCAGTTTTCCGCCGCAGGCATCGCAGACATTTTCTTTCGCAGGAGCTTTGGTAAGAAGGTTGTAAATAATGCCGCACTTCTCGCATGTGCGCCGCGCGCCCAGGCGGGACACAACTTCCTGTTCCGGCAGGTCCAGAAAAACCACCCTGTCCACGGCAAGAGACCGGGAATCAAAATAATCATCCAGCGCCTGCGCCTGTTCCACGGTGCGCGGAAACCCGTCAAACAAAATACCGCGCGTTTCCGTGGCAAGCCTGCTCTTTATTAGATCCAATACAAGCCTGTCCGGCACCAGACGGCCGCTGGAAAGATAGCCGGCAGTCTCAATGCCAAGCGGACTTTTTTTAGAAATCTCTTCGCGAAAGATATCGCCCGTGGAAAAATGGAAAAGCCCCAGTTTTTGAGCGAGAACTTTAGCCTGGGTTCCTTTTCCTGAACCGGGATAACCCAATAAGATTACATTCATAAAAGCAATCCGCTGCACATCCTCTTGCTTAACTGCCTACGTTGAACCACCGGCCCTTTATTTTTGAGTTCTTGTAAAAGCCTTCATAGTTGCGCATTATCAGATGGGCTTCCGTCTGGGCTATGGTATCAAGCGCCACACCTACCACAATTAAAAGCGAGGTTCCGCCAAAATAGAAAGGCACATTGAATTTAGCGCGCAAATAATCGGGCAGCACCGCTATCACTGACACAAAAAGCGCGCCGCCAAGCGTTATCCTGTTCATCACCCATTCAATATGCGACGCCGTCTGCTCCCCGGGCCTTATGCCGGGGATAAAACCGCCCCATTTTTTCATATTCTCAGCCAGATCCTTCGGGTTAATACTCACCGAATTGTAGAAATAACAAAAGAAAATAATAAGCGCCACATAACACATCTGATAGATCAGACTGGAATGGTTCATGAAAGCCATTATTTTCTGCGCCCAGGGGGCGCCGGGGTTAAACTGAGTTATTGTGTAGGGCACGCTTAAAAGCGACACGGCGAAAATAACCGCGATAACTCCGGACTGGTCAACTTTTAACGGCAGGAAAGTACTTGCCCCGCCATACATCTTTCTGCCCACCATGCGCTGAGCGTACTGCACCGGTATTTTTCTCTGGGCGGTTTCAACCCAGATGGTAAACGCTACGATAATTAACACCGCCGCGACTATAAGCAGTCCGGAAAGAAGGCTCATTTCGTCTATCTGTATCAGCTTTATCATGCCCATAGCGGCAGAGGGCATCTCACACACTATGCCGGCGAATATTATAAGGGAAATGCCGTTGCCTATACCTCTTTCAGTCATCTGCTCGCCCAACCACATCACAAAAACAGTGCCTGTGACTAGAGTAAGCACAGTGATGAAATAAAAAGTAAGCGTTGGGTTGCTTACAATGGTGGGGCCTCCGCCCTCGGACATTTTGGTGAGCGCGATAGTAAGGCCAAGCGACTGGAAAGCGGCCAAAAACAGGGTAAAAATGCGGGTGTACTGTATGATTTTTTTGTGTCCCGTCCCGCCCTCTTTAGCCAGCCTGTCAAGGAAAGGGAATACATGCGCGCCCTGAACCAGGCTCATAATGATGGAAGCGTTGATGTAGGGCATAACGCCCATGGAAAAAATAGAGAATCTCCCCAGCGCGCCGCCGGAGAAAATATCCAGGAATCCCAGAAGCGTTCCCGTATTTGCGGCAAAAAGCGCCTGCAGGGCCGCGACATTAATGCCCGGTATAGGTATAAAAGAACCCAGCCGGAAAATGGCCAGCGCCACCACCACGAATATTATCCTTTTCTTGAGATCCTGAATTTTCAGGATATCGGTCAATTGTTGCATTTATTTTCCCACCCCGGACGGGACCGCTATAACGGAAGCCGTGCCGCCGGCCTTTTCAATTTTTTCTTTGGCGGACGCGGAAAAAGCGTGCGCGAGTACCTTCAGCGATTTCTTAAGCTCCCCATCGCCCAGAATTTTTACGCGCTTAGAATGCTTAACCAGCCGTTTTTGCACCAGCTTCTCGGGAGTTACCTCTTCGCCGTTATCAAAGCGCTTGTCAAGCGAGGAAATATTCACCCATTCGCAGTCTATCCTGAACCTGTTGTTTGAGAATCCGCTCTTTGGAATACGGCGCGACAGCGGCATCTGCCCGCCCTCAAAACCGGAGCGCTTGGTGCCGCCGGCGGTGGCGCTTTGACCTTTCTGGCCTTTTGTGGAAGTCTGGCCATGCCCCGAACCGCTGCCTGTGCCAAGTCTCTTGTTTCTGCGCACTGAGCCCGGTTTGGGCCTCAAATTATTTAAACTGACCATAGTTTTCATCTCCTTAAATCGCGGACAAAACAAACAATAAGGAACTCATTCCCTGTCCGCTATACCCTATACGCTATTCTCTGTTCCTACACGCCCCTTAGCTTCATAACGGCTTCTTTGCTCTTAAGCCGCTTAAGGGCGTCCATTGTGGCGTAAACGGTATTGAAAGCGTTTCTGGAACCCAGGTTCTTTGTAAGCACGTTAGATACGCCGCCGGCCTCAAGCACCGCGCGCACCCCTCCACCGGCTATAAGCCCGGTGCCGCCCACTGCGGGTTTCATCCACACATGGCCGGCTCCGAAGCGGCCTTCAATTTCATGCGGGATAGTGGTGTCAATAACAGGGAAAGTGAACATCTCCTTTTTCGCGCCGGAAGTGGCTTTCTGAATGGCGGACTGGACCTCGTTTGATTTGCCGAGCCCCGCGCCTACTGTACCCCGGCCGTCGCCGACCACCACAAGGGCATTGAAGGAAAACCTTTTTCCGCCCTTAACCACCTTGGTGACCCTGTTGACTGCCACTACCACGGCCTTTTCTTCCGGGGCCGCCTCAAAAGTAAGTGCTCCAACCTCGGCCTTAGGCGAACCGTCGGCAGAAAGCTCTTTTTCTGTTTTTAATTGTTTCTGATTTTTAAGCATTATGGCTTCTCCCTGATTAACAAGTTAATAAGCTAGTGTAGTTCGCTGGTAAGCTAGCAGGCTTGTATGCTGGTATCTTTTTAGGAGTTCCTTCCTTAAGAAAGGCCTACTAGCCTACCCGCTTATTAGCGGATTTTAGACATACCGGCCTACCAGCATCTTAAAACTTAAGCCCTGCCTCTCTGGCGGCGTCGGCAAAAGCCTTTATGCGGCCGTGATAAATGCGTCCGCCGCGGTCAAAACAGACTTCTTTCACGCCTTTTTCAATGGCCCTTTTGGCTAACAGCGAACCGACTATTTTGGCGGTTTCAACGCTCTTGCCGGATGACTTAAACTTTCCTTTCAATTCCTTATCCAGGCTGGAAGCGGCGGCCAAAGTGCCGCCTTTCTGGTCGTCAACCACCTGGGCGTAAATATATTTGTCGCTCCTGTAAACGCTAAGACGCAGCCGCCTGATGCCGCCTTCAAGCAACTTTCTCCGTGAACGGTCTTTTCTGAACTGATATCTTTCCTTTTTGGTTATCATAACGGGATCTCCAGATTATTTCTTGGCCGCTGCGCCGCCGCCGGCTCCGGCACTCGCTCCGGCCGCGGTCTTACCTGCCTTGCGAATGATGTGCTCGCCCTGATATTTGATGCCGGTGCCTTTGTAGGGTTCCGGTTTTTTAATCCTTTTTATCTGCGCCGCGATGTTGCCTACGGCTTCCTTGTCTATGCCCTTTATGGTGAGCACGACCTGTTTTGGATCAAAGGACATTTTGATACCCTGCGGTATATCAAGTATGACGGGGTGAGAGAAACCAAGCTGCATGGTAATTTTTGAACCTTCCACCGCGCCCTTAAAGCCCACTCCGCTTATTTCCAGCACTTTCTCAAATTCCCGGGTAACGCCGGTCACCATATTATTAATTCTGGCCCTGGAAGTGCCGAAAAGCGCGGATTTCCCCTCGGCCCCGGCTTCCACCGCGACCGTAAGCTTACCGCCCGCTACGGCGGCGCCTATGCCGTCAGGCAGACAATAATTAAGTTTCCCCAACGGGCCCTCTATAAAGACCGTCTTATTTTCCACGCGGACTTTAACCTTTTCCGGAACGATAATGGGCTGTTTTCCAATTCTGCTCATATTTTTACCTCTTAAATCAGCTTGTGCATCTTACTTGTGACCTGGCCGTCTGATAGCCATAGGCTCTGATACGGCACTGCCATAGGCTTGTGACTTGTGCTCTTGTGACTTCTCTTTATATCACCATACCTGGCAAAGGACTTCGCCGCCGACTCTTTCTTTTTTCGCCTGATCGCCGGTCAAAATACCCTTTGAAGTTGAAATGATGGTCACGCCGAAAGCGGCTCTTACCTTTGGAATTTCAGTATAAGGGCGGTATATCCGCAGTCCCGGCCTTGAACTGCGCCTGATGCCGATAATCACCGGTTTCTTGCTCTGCGTGTATTTAAGGGCTATACGGATCACTCCGCGCCTGTCCAGGGTTTTGTCGGTTTTGGGATCAAGCACTTTGTAATTTGAAATAAAACCTTCATCCTTCAGAACTTTAACTATGTTCGCCTTGATATTTGAAAACGGCACATCCACTCTTTCTTTTCTCTTTGCCGACGCATTTCTAACGGAAGTCAGCATGTTTGATATCGGGTCCATATTTTTCTCCTTGGAAAAACTAAATCGTTGGCGAATTGGGGTTAGCGAATAGCGGATAGTAGCGGAAAAACGGATTCTGATAGTTTTTTGTTTTCATTCGCTACTTACCATTCGCTATTCTCTATTCGCCGCCGTTATTCTTACCAGCTGGATTTCCTTAAGCCCGGGATAAGGCCGTCGTGAGCCATATTCCTCAGGCATATCCTGCATAAACCAAAATCACGGTAGTACCCGCGCGGCCTGCCGCATATCTGACAGCGGTTCCGTAATCGCGTGGAGAACTTCTGTGGTTTGCGCATTTTCGCCATCCAGGCGTATGTTGCCATATCTGCTCCTTTAATTATCTAAAACGATCGCCTACTGTTTAGCTTTGAGCGCCGGTTTTTTAAAAGGCATGCCAAGACGCTCAAGAAGGGAGCGGCCTTTCTCATTATCTCCGGCGGTGGTGACAAAAGTTATGTTCATGCCCCGGGCCTTCGGGGACTTCTCCATGTTGACTTCCGCGAAAACATGATGTTCCTTCAAGCCCACATTCAGGTTGCCGCGCCCGTCAAAAAATTTCGGATCCATCCCCTGAAAGTCTCGGATCCTGGGCATGGCAATGGAAACGAAACGGTCAAGGAACTCATACATCCGCATGCCGCGCAGCGTAACCCTCACGCCGATAGGCATGCCTTCCCGCAGCTTGAAGTTAGAAATGGATTTCTTCGCGCGCCGTATCTGCGGAGCCTGGCCGGCGATAAGAGCAAGGTCCTCTTTAGCCTGTTCAAGCAGCTGTATATTCTCTTTAGCCTCGCTGACGCCGATATTTACCACGATCTTCGTCAGTTTGGGCACAGCCATGGGCGAAGCGAGCTTCAGATCTTTCATAAGCTCAGGCACTACCTTACGCGTGTAAACCTCGCTCAAGCGGGCCTTGTAATCACTGGGAAGGGCGGTCTGTTGAATTTTTTCTTTTTCTTTAGCCATTGGTAAGTTACCCCTTGCGCTTCACTTTACATTTTTCGTTTTAGATTATCATTTCTCCGCATTTTTTGCAGGCGCGCATTTTGCCGGCGCCCGGCGTATTCAAAACTTTCACCCTGGCGGGCTTGCCGCACTTTGGGCAGATAAGCTGCACATTTGCGATATCAAGCGGAGCCTCCACTTTGCTGATGCCGCCCGGCTTGTCTTTGGTGGCTTTTTTGTGTTTTGAAACGATATTAATTCCCATCACCACCACTTTGACGGAATCTTCGCCGGGAATTATTTCCTTGATCTCGCCTTTTTTCCAGCGGTCCTTGCCTTTGATAACTATAACAGTATCTTTCTTTTTAAGTTTAAGCATAGCCTCGCCTTTTAAATCACTTCAGGCGCCAGAGAAATGATCTTTAAAAAATTTCTGGCTCTGAGTTCCCTGGCCACAGGCCCGAATACGCGGGTGCCTTTGGGTTCGCCGTTCTCGTCGATCACGCATACGGCATTTTCGTCAAACCTTATATATGACCCGTCCTTGCGGCGGGATTCTTTGGTGCATCTGACCACCACGGCTTTAACCACATCGCCTTTCTTTATCGCCCCGTGCGGGATGGCGTCCCTGACCGAGCAGACTACTATGTCGCCAAGGTAAGCGTAAGTCCGGGTGCTGCCGCCCAGAACCTTAAAGCACTGAAGCAGCCTGGCGCCTGAATTGTCAGCCACATTTAATATTGTTCTTAGCTGGATCATAATTTCTCCGTACTACCAGCGCTGAAGCGCTGAAGTTTTTTCTCCTCTTTGCTTCAGAGCTTCAGCTCTTCAGCTCTTATTTCGCGGCTTTTAAAACAACGCGCGAAATCCGCCATCTCTTAAGACTGGACATCGGCCGCGTACTCATGATTTCCACCGTATCGCCCTCGTGAGATTCGTTGCTTTCATCGTGGGCATAATACTTGGCGTTGCGTTTCATGGTTTTGGCGTAAGCGGCGTGGTGAAGCGTTCGTTCAACGCTGATAACGCGGGTTTTATTCATGCGGTCGGAAACCACCACTCCGCGAAAAATCTTTCTGCCGGGGCGTTCAAGCTTGTTCTCATTCATTATTTTTTTACCTCCGCGGCTGTTTTGGGAAGCGCGGCCTCTTTGGCCCTGAGCAGCGTTTTTATCATGGCCGCTTTCCTGCGCGCGGTCCTTATCTGCAGCGGGTTTTCAAGAGGCGAAGACGTGCGCTTGAATTTAATCTGGAACAGCTGTTTTTCGATATCCCTGCCATGAACTTTAAGCTCGTCTACGGACAGGGTTTTTAAATTTTCTTTTTCTTTGCTTTTCATAAGTTTAAGAGCTCCATTACCTTTTGCGCTTTATATTTTTAATTTTGCACCTTGCATTTTCTCAATCTTCCCGACTGATAAACTTGGTAAGAATAGGCAGCTTATAGGCGGCGCGCGTCATGGCTTCCTTTGCGGTCGCCAGATCAAGGCCTTCCAGTTCAAACATAATACGGCCGGGCTTTACCACCGCGACCCAATGGTCCGGCGCGCCCTTCCCCTTACCCATGCGGGTTTCGGCCGGATGTTTTGTAATTGCTTTGTCCGGGAAAATGCGTATCCACATTTTTCCGTTTTTCTTAACATAGCGCATGATGGACACGCGGCAGGCCTCTATCTGGCGGGCCGTTATCCAGCGCGGCTCAAGAGCTTTCAGGCCGTAATCGCCGTGCACCAGCACCGCGCCGCCCTTGGTATTGCCTTTTATCCGGGGCGCGGAATGGGTCTTTCTGTACTTCACTCTTTTAGGCATCAGCATAAAATTTATGCTCCTTGTTTATTGTCGTCGGCGGACTGGGCGCGCTTTGCCGCGGCGGACTCGTCCATCACCGAAACTTCGGTCGGATTCTCGGCCTCAAGTTTCTTAAGCTGTTCCATAAGCTCGCGCGGGGTTTTGGCGAAAAAAAGTTTTTTGAAGATCCACACTTTGATGCCGATCTTTCCCATCGTGGTGTAAGCCTCGGTCAGGCCGTAGTCTATATCGGCGGACAGCGTCTGCAGCGGCACGCGGCCCTTGCGGAACCACTCCCTGCGCGCTATTTCAGACCCGCCAAGGCGGCCACCCACCTGCACTTTTATGCCAAGCGCCCCGGAAGCCATGGTCCGCTCCATGGCGCGCTTTATGGCGCGTTTATGAGAAATGCGTTTTTCAAGCTGCTGGGCTATGGACTGGCCGACCAGGCGCGAATCCATCTCAGCGATCTTTATTTCCGAAACATTCACGTACACCTTGCGCTTGGTCAGCGTTTCAATGTCTTTTTTAAGATTTTCAATATCGGTGCCGCGCCGGCCTATAACGACCCCGGGACGCGCGGTATGTATGGTAAGTTTCAGGAAGGGGCCCGCCCGCTCAATATCAACCCAGCTGACGGAAGCCTGCTGAAAACGCTCGCCGATCATTTTCCGTATTTCAAAATCTTCGCCTATAAGCTCCGGCATTTTCTTGGGAGCGAACCACCTTGACTGCCAATCCTGAATATATCCGAGCCGCATGCCCCGGGGATGAATTTTTTGTCCCATAGTTTAGTCAGTAGTCAGTGGTCGGTGGTCAGTGGTCAGCCGGGAATTTTTGTCCGGTCACTGATCACTGGTCACTGGTCACTTTCCCTTCGCCTCCTTAGTGTCTGAAACTGCCACTGTTACATGGCACATTTTTCTCTTGAAAGGCATGGCCCGGCCCTGAGGCCCCGGCTGCACCCTTTTCAGCGCTTTCATGGGACCCTGATCCGCGAAAGCGGTTTTTATCCACACGGTTTTAAGGTCCAGTTTGCGGCCAAGTTTGACCGCCAGATTGGCTCCCGCGGAATTAACAGCTTTACCAACCATCTCAGTGGAACGCATAGGTATAGCTGCCAGTATATTCTGGGCTTCATAAAGGGATTTTCCCCTTATCTGGTCAAGCACCTGCCCCACTTTTCTGCGGCCGTATCTCTGGTATCTCAGTTTGCAAATAGCATCCATATTTTAAATAGCGTCCAGCGGTCGGCGGTCAGCGATTTAAGGAACTCCTTCCCTATTCGCTATTCGCCATTCGCTATTCGCTTTATTCCTCCAATTATGTCAAGTCCGTGGCATCCTTCGTATGAGAAGCGCCATGACCCCTGAATTGCCGGGTGAAAGAAAACTCTCCCAGTTTATGCCCGATCATGCGTTCGGTAACGTAAACAGGCAGAAATTTACGGCCGTTGTGCACCATAAAAGTATGTCCGATAAATTCCGGCGTTATTGTGCAGGCCCTGGCCCAGACTTTTATCGGCTTTTTCTCGCCGGACTGGGCCATCTTCTGCACTTTTACAAGGACCCCTGGGTCTACAAACGGCCCTTTTTTTGAAGATCTGCTCATTTTTAAAAACCTCCGTTAAACTGCGGTAATCGGTATTCGGTGAACGGTATTCAGTTACTGATTTACGCCGTCACCTGGGACTTACGTCTGTCCTGCACTATCATCCAGCCCCATATTTTTTTCTTGGTTCTGGTTTTATAGCCTTTGGAAGGCTGGTTCCACGGGGAGCGGGGCACGTTATTGCCCTTGGAACGGCCGCGGCCGCCGCCGAGCGGGTGGTCCACGTTATTCATAGCGCCGCCCCGGACCGTGGGCTTTATGCCCCTGTGACGGGAACGGCCGGCCTTGCCCAGAGAAATAGTATTGTGTTCAAAATTACCCACCTGACCGATGGTGGCCATGCAGCCTATAAGTATCTTTCTTATTTCACCGGATGGCATTTTTACCAGGGCATACTCGCCCTCTTTGGCCATAAGCTGAGCCTGCGTGCCGGCCGAGCGCACGAACTGCGCGCCTTTGCCGGGAATCATCTCTATGGCGTGCACAAAAGTGCCTTCAGGAATATTTAAAAGCGGCAGGGCGTTGCCAAGACGTATTTCAGACTTGGGACCGCTTACCACGGAAGCTCCCACGCCAAGGCCTAAAGGCGCCGGTATGTAGCGCTTCTCCCCGTCCGCGTAAAAAAGAAGGGCTATGCGGGCATTGCGGTTGGGATCATACTCAATGGCGGCCACTTTAGCCGGCACGCCGAATTTTTCCCGCTTGAAATCTATCTGGCGGAACAGCCTGCGGTGGCCGCCGCCATGATGGCGTACCATAAGCATGCCCGTATTATTGCGGCCGCCATTTTTCCTGAGGCCGCGGGTAAGATTTTTCTCCGGCACGGTCTTTGTGATATCGGAGTAATCACTGATAGTGATAGTCCTTCTGGAAGGGGTATAAGGGTTAAAAGATTTAACTGGCATATTCAATTCCTCTCTTTAAATACCGCGCGTTATTTAGGCAGATCCGTCGTGTCTATTTTCTGGCCGGCTTTTACCGTTACAACGGCTTTCTTCCAATCCGGGCGCTTGCCTTCCGAACGGCCCACGCGATGCATCTTCCCCGGCATGTTGGCCGTGCGCACCGCTTCCACTTTTACCTTAAAAAGCGCCTCCACAGCGGCCTTTATTTCGAATTTATTGGACAGCGGGTTTACGCGAAAAGAATATCGGTTCTCCTTATCCTTAAGCTTCATGCTTTTTTCGCTCAGGATAGGGGTGATAAGAACATCTGTAAAATCTCTGCTCATTGAATTAACCCTCCTTCAATTTCGCGCTCAAACCGTTTAAGGCCGCGGCGGTAAAAACCAGCCTGCCGGCGCTTAAAACCTGATAGGCGTTCAGATTTGAGGCCAGACACCATTTAACATGAGATAGATTGCGCGAAGCGGCGGTAAAGCTCTTGTCGGCCTTATCAAGAACGAAAAGCGCTTTTTTCGAACCCGGATTAAGGGCGGAGAATATGGACTGGATCTCCCTGGTTTTCGGCTTCTCCATGGTTAAATTGTCAACCACCGTCATGGACCCGGCCGCGTGCATGGCTGAAAGCGCGTCTATAAGGGCCTGCCGCAGTTTCTCCGCGGGCATGCCCTGCCTGTAAGAGCGGGGCCTTGGGCCGAACACTACTCCGCCCTTGCGCCACAACGGAGAGCGGATGGTTCCGGCCCTCGCGCGGCCCGTGCCCTTCTGCTTCCAGGGCTTGCGGCCGCCGCCTGAAACCTCACCGCGGGTTTTGGTGGAAGCGGTGCCTCTTCTGCGGTTGGCCAGATAATACTTGGCCGCCTCATAAAGGAAATAAGGGTCGGCTTTTCTGGCAAATACAACTTCGGGCAATTCATATTTGCCCACTTCCTGCCCTTTTAGGTTTAAAAGTTTAGTTTCCATAAATTTTTCCTTGTGTCAGATACGCCTCTACTTTTTTGCCGGCGCGGCGGCTTTCTTGGGCGCCGCCGCCTTCACGGGTGCCTGCTTGCCCTTCGTTTTACCTTTTGCCACCATCGGTTTAGGCGTTTTTTTATTGGTTTTGGTGATATAAACCAGGCTGCCCGCGGCGCCTGGCACGCTTCCGTTTACAAGCAGCATGTTCTCTTCCGGAATTATTTTTATAATTTTTATCTTCTGCATACTGACGGTCTCAACGCCCATATGCCCCGCCATGCGCTGGCCGGGCAGCACGCGGCCAAGCGAGCGCCTTGAACCGATAGATCCCGGAGCCCTTTCCCTGTCGGAAGCGCCGTGTGAAGCGGGCCCGCCGCGGAAATTATAGCGTTTCATGCCGCCGGCAAAACCATGGCCTTTCGACACGCTTTGCAGATCCAGATATTCCCCTTCGGCAAAACGCGCCGCCAGATTAGCCACCTGGCCTTCCATCACTCCGGAAAGATCCGACACGCGGAACTCTTTAAACTTGCGCACAGGCTTCATGTCAAGTTTTTTAAAAATCCCCATTCTGGCGGCATTGACGTTTTTTTCCGTCATGTGCCCGAAACCCAGGCAGACAGCCTTATAGCCGTCCTTCTCGGGCGTGCGCGTATACATCACGCGGCAGGGCCCTGCCTGCACCACCGACACGGCGAACAATTCGCCCGCCGCGTCAAAAACCTGCGTCATTCCCAGCTTACGGCCGATAAGGAACTTGAGCCCCAAAGGCATTTCGGCGGGCTGCGCCTTGGTCTCCGGCGCGGTCTGCGGCTGCTCGCCTGCGTTTTTATTTTCTTCGGTCATAATCAACTCCTAAAAAGTATTTACCTGAAAATAGACAAAAACACTCTGCCGGAGCCGCAAAGGCTTCCGGTTGTCCAATTCACCCCAACCACCTGCTTATTTGCCGACGGCAAATCTCCGATTTGCAAGCGGGTGGTGGGGTCAACTTCTTTTTTGTTCCTGTTTTTATTATAAAGTCCGCAGTCGGAGGGAATTTAGGCCGCTCCGCCTATAGGACCGACCGCCCGTATTCGTAAAGAACGCGACGGCCTTATGATAAAAACAAACCTTTTCAAAGATACAGCTTTTCCGCCACACACCGCCGGCGGACCCGCCAAAGCAGTAGCGGCGGGAAGGTTTCGGTTACTACGGTATTATTGTAACAAAAAACCGGTTCAGAGTCAAAAGATTTTTTGGGATACGCCGCTTTCACCCGGCGCGCTATTGTGGGAGAAGGAACATAGCGGCACAATAACCGCCATTGTCCGGTTGGGACTACCGGGAAAAACAAATCCGGCAGATATCCTGTTTCCATGCTCTCTCCTTATATATAGGCAAGCCGCTGCCTTTTAATCAATCTTGTTCAGGCGTCCTGAACTCTGATTATTTTAATATCCAGGCAGTATAGCAGAGACATGGCCTCCGGCATTGAGAATTTGGCGTCTTTAACCCGGTTGTCCGACACCCGTATGGCATAATTCCGCGCCCGGGTCAGGTCCGCACCTGTCAGATTTGTTTTCCCGAACAGGCTGTCCGTAAAATCAGTGTGGGTAAGATCGGCGCAGGAAAGGTCGGCTTCTCGGAAGTCCGCGCCCCTCGCGAAGCATTTTGTAACACGCGCGCCCCGCAGCGACAACCCCAGAAAATTGGAGTCGCTGATCACGCAGTTAACGAACTGCAGCAGGCCGGGAAGCTTCACGCGCGGCCAGGAGGCCGCTGTCCAGTTGACCCCGGCAAGTTTAGAGTCTTTAAAATCCGCGCTCGCGAAAGACGAACCTGTTACTTTTACCAGACTGAGGTTGCAGCTTTCAAATTTACAATCTGAAAACTTGCAGGACATAAAAGCCGTCCCCGTAAAATCGCAACCCTTGAAAACGCAGTTATAGAACTGTTTTGAGGAGATCGTCTTCCCTTTCAATGAAAGTCCCTCAAAAACGACATTATCATATTCCTTCTCCGCCCCATCCGGGAAAATAGCGTTTTTATTCATATTGAATTAGGTATTATGTCACCGGATTACATGCTAAATCCATAGCCCGGGAGAACGATGGAGGCCATTTTGAGCCTGTTCGGTTCCGTGACGAAAAAAACAGGGGCTTTACCTGGGCCGGGGAGGGTAACTTCGCAGTGCGGGGTATTCTTGAGGATCGTAAACACGCAGGTTTTCGGGTCATCATAGCACAGCCGCAAAGCCAGTATGTCCCGCCCGGACAGGCGGCCGAGCCTGGCTTTCCGCGCTAAATTCTTCGGACTATCAAGACCAATGATAAGATATAGCGGCTTAAATTTATAGCCTCCCGGATTTATTACGATTATATCCTCGTTATCGGGATGCGCGGTCAGGCCGATGCGCGTCTCATTCTTACCCACGCAGACCAGCTTATGCGTGCCGAAACGGGGGGCAGTGGCGTAAACCTTATCCACTACGCAGCCCCCCTCTTTCACGCGCAAACTCCGGGTTGTAGGCCTGAAAGCGCGCACCAGCCCAAGCTTTTCAAGCCTGCGAATAACGATCGGGGTAATGGCAACTGGTTTTAAGTTGATGATTCTCATATCGCCCGCTGCCCTTTCCCCTGCTATCTTCTGTTTACTCTACGCCGAGAAGTTCCACTTCAAAATGCAGTTCAGCGTCTGGGGGAATGACGCTGCCCGCGCCCCTTTTCCCGTAACCAAGCTCCGGCGGGACAAAAAGTTTGCGTTTGCCGCCTATGCGCATGCCGGATACGCCTTCATCCCAGCCCTTTATAACGCGGCCCTCGCCAAGCTTAAAAGTAAAAGGTTTACCGCGGTCCACGGAACTATCGAATTTTTTACCGTTAGGGAACTTGCCGGTATAATGCACCGTAACATCCTTGCCGCTGACGGCAACGGCGCCCTCCCCCGTTTCCAAGTCCACATATTTCAGCCCCGACTTCAAAACCACTTCATTCTCCGGCATATCTGATCCTCCCTTATAAACCCGCGTCTGCGGCTTACCACACCTTATTCTACCAAAACAAAACTGCCATATCCCCCGGAGGTTTCAAAAAACTCCTGCCGCCTTTTTGAGGTAATGGCGGAAAACGGCGTCACCCAGAACACCATTGCGCTCTTTATCTAATATTTTCCACTCTTTTTCGGGGATGGGCTTACCAAGAAAATCCAGATATGCGGCCCGGGCATTCTCCAGATTATCGCTGAAGAACAGAAGCGCCTCTTTTGAGTCAGTGATAACCCTGTCCGTATCTGCCAGATAAGCCCGGTGGCTGCTCCACTCATATTTCTCAGGGCTGGAAACAATGCCGGCCTTTACAGGGTTCATATGGAGATAGCGCAGCAAGGCCATGAAATAGCGATCCTCCTGCACAAGCTTGCTTTTAAATCTGCTCTCAAACAAATGCCCCGTTTTACCGTGCCGTTTATTGAAATATAACGAGTAGTCCAGGCTAAGCCTGTACATTGCCTCGCTGATATTTGGAAGGAGGGTTTTAAGAAAAAGATGTATATGGTTCGACATCAGCACGTAGGCATATATTTTCAGCCGGAAGGCTGAAATTGCCCCGCACAGCAGGTCAAGATAGTGTCGCCGGTCAACGCCATCAAGAAAAATATCCCCCCTGTCATTTCCGCGGCTTCGCACATGATAAACCGCCCCCGGATAAGCGATCCTGAAAGGTCTGGGCATAATCCCCCCTTAAAAAGGTACCTGCTACCTTTTTAAGTATAGCAGACGACCACGACAAGGGTCTGTCGCGTTGTTTTTTGCCTATAATGAGATGATTTTTCCGCCCTATCTCTAAAAAGGTACCTGGTACCTTTTTATGTTATTATAGCGGCATGGGAAAGACCGACAATCACAATTTAAATCCCCGGCTGGCCTGCCCCTGGCCCCGGCAGATAAAGCTGGCGCATTTGCGCATGATAGCGCCGGACGAACTAAAAAACTGGATCCTCCATGAAGACGATGATGTAATCGTAATCAATAAACCCGGCGACCTCGTATGCCACCCGTCCAAGGCCGGCCCCCGGTCCAGCCTTGTGGGAGCGGTGCGCGAGTATTCGGGCCTTGCCTTATCACACTTGATCTTCCGCCTTGACCGCGAGACGAGCGGCGTGGTGGTATTCGCGAAAACTTCCGTAATGGCCGCCCGCCTGCAAAATGCGATGCAGTTGCGCAGGGTGGGCAAAGCGTACCTCGCCATCATGACAGGCGAGTTTTCGGAGCCGGTGACAGTGGATCAGCCGCTTGGTGACGATGAAAACAGCATGGTCCTTGCTAAATCAGCCGTACGGCCCGGCGGCAAGCCCGCCGTCACGCACTTTACCCCGCTTTCCCATGGCGAAGGTTTCACTCTGGTCCGCGTAGTTACCGAAACCGGCCGCAAGCACCAGATAAGAGCCCACGCGCAATGGCTTGAAAAATGCATCGTCGGGGACAAGATCTACGGACCCGACGAGCGCTGCTTTCTGGATTTCCTGGACCACGGCTGGACACCGGCGCTCGCGGAGAAACTCCTTCTGCCCCGCCAGGCCCTGCATTGTTCCGAAATTGATATGAGAAAGGCCGGGACCCCCCGGGTGTTCTCCGCCCCAATGCCCGGCGATATGCGCGCTTTTTGCGAAGCCCGCGGGATAGTAATCCCCGAAGGAATATAGCCGCAGGAGAGGCCCCCCTACATTCCAAAACCCGTAAAAGGTACCTGCTACCTTTTTAAGTATAGAAATGGGCCACGATAAGAACCTGGCATGTTAGTTTTTGTCAATGAAGTGATATTTTGCCCGGCCCCGCTCTAAAAAGGTACCAGGTACCTTTTCACTTTGGTAGAATAATATTATATGAGAGGTTATGCCGCTTTTGCGGTTGCAATTTTTCTGCTGTTTTACGCGGGACCGAAGGGACACACCGCGCCGGACGAAGCAATAAGCGCGTCGGAATTTATGGAGCGGTTTACCTCTATGCTGGACTCCATGCCCGCGCCACCCGCAATAAGCGAACCCGAAGTGATAGACCTGGAGGAAGATGATCCGGAAACCTATATCTTCATAAACAACGCAAAGTCGCGCCCGCCGGAGCCAGTGTACCTAGGAGGCGACGGCCGCCTGGCCTTAAACCGTCAGAATAGCGGCGAACAAATAATTTCCTACTATCGCAATAAGGACGGCACCTATAATCAGGACGAGATTAATAAAATAAACCGGATAATGCGCTGCAGCCTTACCGGCAAGGAGACTCCGGTTTCCATAAAGCTTATAGAAATATTGGACGCTATTGAGGATCGGTTCGGAAAGCGGGAGATTATTCTTTTAAGCGGCTACCGCACGCCAAAGCTGAACAAATGGGTCCCCGGAGCAGCTCGCAGAAGCCTGCATATGCTGGGATGGGCGGCCGATATCAGGGTTCAAGGATACAGTCCCGCCAAGGTGGCGGCATATGCCAGGAAAATACACGCGGGGGGCGTCGGGTACTATCCGGACGCCGCTTTTACCCACCTGGACGCGGGACGTCCCAGGCACTGGTTAGTCCGGCGCCCTTCAAATACTCAAGCTACCGGTACCCCATAAGCCGCTCCCGCAAAATAACCGAAAACCCCGCGTAACAGTGACAATTAAAATCGCAACAACCCGCCCCTAAAAAGGTACCTGGTACCTTTTTAAGCTAACAGCCAACGGTTTTGCTGCGTTGTTTTTTGTCTATGAAGATATGATTTTTCCGCCCACTCTGCAAAAAGGTAGCTGGTACCTTTTACTAAGGGTTGGCGTGCAGTTTTGAGAGCAACCAGGCCATATTCTCACCCAGCACCTTCATGGTGGTCAAGCCTTCTTTGTCGTTCTCCACTTCGCCTATAGCCCGCCCCACTCCCACGTTCCAGTAATTGGAGCCGGGGATTATCATCTGGGTTATGGTAAAGAAATGGTTTATAGTATCAAACGCGTGTACGGCCCCGCCGCGCCTGACCGCCACCACCGCGGCGCCCGCTTTGCGCGCAAAAAGCCCGCCGTTAGCCATGCTGACATAACCCGCCCGCTCTATGAGCGCCTTGGTATCGGTACTCACGTCCGCGAAATAAGTAGGGGAACCGATAAGCACGCCAGCCGAGGCGGCCATCTTTTCGATATAGCCGTTCAGCCCGTCATCCGGCAGGATGCATTTTTTATCTTTATTCTTAAAACAGCCCATGCAGGCCGTGCAGCCGCGCAGCGGCTTGCCGGCCAGTTGTACCAGCTCCGTTTCAAAACCTTTCTTCTTCAATTCCGCCAAAGCCGCATTCAGAAGAATGGCCGTGTTCCCGTCCTTCCGGGCGCTCCCGTTAAAAGCCGTTATTTTAAGCATATTTCCTCCAAAACAATTCTCACTACCTTAAAAGGTACCTGGTACCTTTTCACTCATACTTATTCTACCAAAACAAAACCGCCGTAACTCCGGCGGTTTCAAAAGGCTCCTGCTGCCTTTTCCCCTTAAAAAGGTAGCTGGTACCTTTTTAAGTATACCGGACAACGGTTTGCCGCGTTGGTTTTTGCCTATGAAGAGATGATTTTTCCGCCCACTTTGCAAAAAGGTAGCTGGTACCTTTTACTTTTAAAAGAATTTTGCCAGCAGGAAGAGGGCGGCTAGGACTATAATTATTACAGTGGTCCGCAGCGAGAGCCCCCCCGCCTGCACCGAACCGCCGGGCTGGATACCGAAATCGGACAAATTGATGTGTTTCTCTTTTGCCATCGCCCTGGCCTTCATGAAGGCCTCATCATGTATCTTGCGCACTTCAGGCGGCATAGCATCGGGGCTGTCATATCCCACCCCATTGACGATGAACTTGCCGGACGGAGAAGTATCAGCCATCCCCATGGCATTCTGCAAGTTATGCCGATGCTCTTCCGGCACCTCGTCCAGCGACCCATACTCCTTCCCGTTTACTATAATCTTCCGCGTTATATTGATCTTAAAATCAATCCCCATAACTTTCCGCCTCCATTAAACCCTGTATCAGCGTCACCTGCCCCATAATATTCTACCAAACCCTAAAAGCAAAAACCGCCGGTTCCCCGGCGGTTCAAAATAAGCAAGAAAGTAAGCAGCGCCCCCTATCCCCCTCAGTTTTAACTCTTTTAAGATTCCAATTTGGAATCTTAAACCTTCAAAAAGGCTCCTACTTATATTCCTAAAATTCAATCTTTCATTCTTTAAACAACGTCCCCCAGGACCCCTACTCTGGACTTTTTCCTTAATTTACTCCTCAATAAAATAGTCAGAATCAATCTTTTTAATATCGTAGGTCCGCAGGGTAGAAACCCCGACATTATTATCTATCATCAACCGCGCTAACTCCTCTCCATCAATAAGAACGATTTTTGTGTTTATCTTGGAAACATACTCGAGAGCATCTTTGGAGAAATATGAAGTAGTGATAAAAACACCTTTTTTTGCTCTCTGCCCCTCAAGAGCTCCGACAAATTTATGAATTTCTGGGCGACCGACAGTCCCCTCCCATCTCTTAGCCTGAATATATATAGCATCAAGGCCAAGTTTATCTTCTTTTATTATTCCATCTATGCCACCATCTCCAGTTTGCCCAATAGCTTTGCCAGCATCTTTAATAGACCCGCCATATCCCATCTTAAGCAACAGTTCCACAACCAGTTTCTCAAAAAAATCAGGCGAACAACTTTTAACCTTTGCCAGCAATTCTTCTGCCATTTCATTTTGAATAGAAGTATAGGTGCGATCTAAAAGTTCTTCTGGAGTTCGACTTTCCACTCCCTGTTCAACCGATTCTGGCGCAATAATTGTATCAGCATGGCGAGTTCTAAACTCAACAAATGCAGGAAACTGCGCGAGAAAAGATATATCAATATGATCAGGTTTTTTACTTAATACTTCAAGCCCTGCTTGAGTAATTTTTTGTGTCGCGCGTCTCTCCGATTCTAACAGGCCGGCTTTCTTTAAATAAGTCCTCGCCCATCCAACGCGATTAGCAAATATCGGTTGCTGTCCACTAGGAAGCAACTCCCGTCTCTCTTGATCAGTAAGTTTGAAATGAACAGCCAATTTTTCTGTTAAATCGCGGGTAGAATAAGTATTTTCATCCTTCAGGACTTCCAAGAGCGGCAACATTATTGTTTGATAATCAGGTATAGGCATATTGTCTCCAAGTAATATTTTAATAATTAGGGGGATACTAAATTTCCCTTAACCCTAATTATATTCTAGCAAATGGGCGATTAACTATAAGGCTGGCTGCGACCACTGGGTGGGTTATTGTGACGTATCGTAAAAAGGGCGGGGGCAATAACCTATTAATTTAAAGAAGCGGCGGAAATAAATGGAGGGGTGGCGGCGGGATTTATTTGCGGGGGGTTTCCGGAGGCCGACTTGTCATGCAAGGCGGCTGAGGATAAGGGCGGCCGCACAGGCCGTCTGATGGCCATAGGCCCTGATACGGCACTGCCACAGGCTGGTGGCTGACCCGGCCCCCGCAAATAAATCCCGCCGACAGGCCCCCGCTCTTTTGCCAACGGATTCAAAAATCTTAGGGCAAAAGGGCGGGGCGAGCCCCAAACCCCCATAAGCCTGGCGTTACCTTATTTTTCTGGACCCCCGACAACGGATTTCGGGGGTGACAGCAGTAAATAAAAAATGTCAGGCTACTTTTCCGGTTTAAAGCCGGGGATTTTTCTGTGGCCGGGGTCGGGCTCAGCCGGCGGAGCCATCAACATTTTTATGGCGTCAAAGACGCTCTTGAACTGCGCGTCGTATTTCTTTTCCAGCTCTTCAAGCTTACGGGCCAGTTCTTTGTGTGAGTTTAATAGTTCACGCAATTTCACAAATGCCCGCATTATCTGTATATTCACCTGCCTGGCACGTTTGCTTTTTAACACGCTGGAAAGCATTGATACACCTTGCTCCATAAATACGCGCGGCAGATACTTGGAATGAGCGCCTTTCTTTAAGATTCCAAATTGGAATCTTAGAGATTTATACTCTGCAGAAGATAGCTGGAACATAAAATCTGGCGGGAAACTATCCAGATTACGAGATACGGCCTTATTAAAATTACCGGTACTTACCTCATAAAGTTCTGCCAGGTCGCTATCAAGCATAACCCGGTGCCCCCGTATAAGGAATATCTTCTTTTCAATTACCTCTAGTAAAATTAAATCTTTCATATCCCCTCCTAAATACCCATACAAATAGCATAGCAGACCAACACGACAACCGTCTGTCGCGTAAAATGGGTGGGATATTGTGCCGTATCGTGAAAAGGGAGCCCCGCTCTTTTGCCAACAGATTTAAAAAGTTTAGGGCAAAAGGGCGGGGCGAGGGGTCAATAACCTATTAAGTTAAAGAAGCGCCGGGGAATAATTGGCGGGGTGGCGGCGGGATTTATTTGCGGGGGTTTTCCGGAGGCCGACTTGTCATGCAAGGCGGCTGAGGATAAGGGCGGCCGCACTGTGGCTGACCCGACCCCCGCAAATAAATTCCGCCGACAGGACCCCAAACCCTCCGGCGTTACCTTAATGGACCCCCGACAACAGATCTCGGGGGTGACAACATGGGGCGCGCGTGGCGCGCGCACAAATGAAAACCCGGGATGTTCTTTTGGAACATCCCGGGTTTGTGACTGTTAGAAGATACGGCCTTACAGTTTTATCTTTACCTCTACACCGCTCGGCAGATCCAGCTTTTTCAGTTCGTCCACCGTTTTGAAGGTCGGGCCTATAACCTCTATGAGACGCTTGTGTATGCGCATTTCAAACTGCTCGCGCGACTTCTTGTCCACATGCGGAGACTGGTTCACCGTGTACTTGCGGATCCTTGTGGGCAGAAGCACGGGGCCCGCTATAAGCGCGCCGGTGCGTTTTGCCGTTTCAATGATCCTCGCGGTGGACTGGTCAATAAGCCGGTAGTCGTACGAGTTCAGACGAATGCGGATTCTCTGCGCATCAGGTTTTTTTTCTTCTTTTTTAGCTTCAGTCATAGTTTCCTTGAGTGCAGTGATTAAGTGATTCAGTAATTAAGTGATTGAGTTAAGAATAATCGAGTTCCGATTCCAACTGAATCACTCAATCACTCATCACTTAATCACTCTATAATTTCTGTTACTACGCCGGCTCCTACTGTGTGGCCGCCTTCGCGAATGGCGTAGCGCAAACCTTTTTCCATGGCTATCGGCGTGATCAGCTCAACAGTTATCTCCGTATGGTCGCCCGGCATTATCATCTCGGCCCCGTCTTTCAACTGCACGGAACCCGTAACATCCGTCGTCCGGAAGTAG
>MGTS01000002.1 GCA_001799565.1 Elusimicrobia bacterium GWA2_51_34
ATAAACCTCCCGGCTGGATGCCTTAAAGAGAGGTTTTAGCACATAACCAGGACATTTCTAAAAAACGCAACCAGGACATTTTAAAAAAATTTCGACACCGGATATCTGTGTGTTGACAGACCGCTTATTTTAGAGTTAAACTCGTAATAGTATGGTAACCTGGTAAAATTGGTTTTCTTAGCGGCCAAGGCGGCGGGGGAGCTTTAATATGCGTGAAAAATCATATACTACGTTTCAGGCAGCCAAGTTCTGCGACGTCTACCCTTCAACTGTAATCAGCTGGGTCAATCAAAATAAGATGCGGGCTTACACGACGCCGGGCGGTCACCGGCGCATCATTAAGTCCGATTTGGTGGATTTTATGAAGGAGTACAAGCTGCCCATAGCCGCGGAGCTTCTGCGCAGGCGAAGCCGGGTGCTTATAGTAGAGGACGACCTGATAGTCGGCAGGCTTCTCTTAAAGGCTCTGCGCAGGGCCTCGCGGTCCTTCGACGTGGACTGGATGCAGGACGGAGTGGGGGCGCTGCTGGCCATCAGCAAGAATCCCCCCGACGTTCTAGTGCTTGACGTAGTTCTGCCGGTAGTGGACGGGGCTTGCGTGCTGGCCTCCCTGCGCGGCGATCCGCAGACGCGCGCTATCAAGGTAGTAGGCATAACCGGCAGGCATCTGCCGCCAGACAAGCTGTTCTATATGCGGCGGCACACAGAGGCATTCTTTTTAAAGCCATTTGATCTGGAGAAATTCGTGGGTAAGATACTTGACCTTCTCGACATTCCAGCCGCGAAGAAGAGGGTACGTTGACGCAGCCGGAGCGCGCCATGACGGCGCGGCGGGCATGAGCTCGCCAGGCCGGAACGGCCTTCCTTATAATGATGCCGCCGGTGACATTTCGCTGTCCAGCCGCATACTTCGCCGCATCATTCCTCTTACACTGTCCTCTATCCTCCTGTTGGGGCTGGCAAGCTACTTCGTAGCCAAACAACAAATCCTCGGAAGCATCAACCGTGAGATCTCGGCCACTGCCCGGCAGGCGGCCGACAACATGGCCGCTTTTTTTAACCTGCGCCAGGAGGACGCCTTAAGCCTCTCCGGAGCGGTTCCCCTTCACGATTATCTTAAATACAGGGACTATGGTCTAAAGGAGGAGGCCGCGGCCCTGCGCAGGGAGATCAGCCAATCTTATGCCCTGTTTGCGCGGCATAAAGGCGTCTATTCCCGCATCTCCTACTGCGACGCGCAAGGCCACGAGGTGGCCGCGGCGACCGCGGCGGGTCCCGCTGCCCCGCGTCCGGAGCGCTTCCCGCTGCCCATCCCGCCGCGCGGAGAGACACGGCACACCGATATCAGCCCGCAGGGGCAGGGCCCAGGCGAGATTCTTTATTGGATAGGCGTTTACGACGATCAGCGGCTGGCGCGGGGCAGCATCGTACTTGTCTGCGACCTGCGCTACGCGCGCCGCATTCTGGCACGCTTTCGCATTGGCAAGCAGGGCCGCGCGCTGTTAGTCGGCGCCGAAGGCCGTGAGCTGCTTTTTTCCGGCGCGGCCTTCGCTTCCGCCCTTTCCGGCAAGGCCGCAATTTCCGGCACCCCCTGGAGCGTCACGCTGGAGGTTAAGCCGGATGAGTTCCTGGCGCCGCTGCGCAAGGTGGGGAACTGGACCATCGTATTCTCTATTTTCATCATGGTCCTGATGTTCCTTTGGGTGGCCTATCTTGTGCGCCTGGCTACGCGGCCTATCTCCGACATGGCGGAGGGAACTAAGAAGATCACGGCCGGCAACCTTGACTTCCGTTTCATCCCGCCGCCGGTGCGCGAGCTGCGCGTATTGGGAGACGCCTTCAATGATATGGCTAAAAGCCTCAAGGAGCGTAAGCTCCTGTTGGAGGCCCGCATCCGGGAACTCTCGGCTCTGCGGGACATGGAGGGCGCGGTGCTCCAGCGCCAGGGGGAGGATAATATTCTGCGGATCTGCCTAAAGGCTGTGGCCGAGGGCCTGGATTTTGACCGGACGGGTCTCTATTGGGTGGATCCGGCCGGACAGGAAATCGTCGGGCGATACCTTTACGCCGCGGGCGATAATATTCTCTCGGAACTGGAATTCAGCAAGCGGCGCATTCCGCTTGGGGCCGAAGAGATCCTCAACGAAGTTATCCGCACCCGGACCTCGCTGCACGTGTGTGACCCGAAAAGCGACCTGCGGCTCAACCAGGCCTACATCCAGGAGGCAGACACCCGTGAGTTCCTGATGGCGCCGATTTGCGGAAAAGATCTGGTTTTTGGGGTTCTTGTCGCCGACAACCGCCGCAGCGGCCGGGCGCTTAAGGCGACCGATAAGGACGGTCTGACCGTATTTGCCAATGCGGCGGGGCTGGCCCTTGAAAATACCACTCTCTTCCAGCGCCTGTCGGAGTCCGAGGCCCGCTACCGCACCGTTCTTGACAACTCGCCTGAGGCGGTGCTGGGCCTTTCACGCGAACACTGGATCGCAACCTGGAATAGGGGCGCCGAGGCTATCTTCGGCTACTCCGAGGCTGAGATCATGGGTAAACCCCTGAACGCGCTGTTTCCTCCCGAGGCGGAAAAGGCTTTTCTGCAGCTGGCGGCCGAGGTTATGAAGAAAGGTTCGGTGCGCGACTTTCTCCTCCCGGGCAGGGCCCGCGGCGGCCGGCTGCTTGACCTCAGCCTCTCCTGGGGAGGCGCCCAACCCGACTTCCTGATGAACAAGGAATGGACCGTGGTTATCCGCGATGTGACCGAGGCCAGAAAGCTGGAGCGCCAGATCATACAGTCGGAAAAACTATCCGCGGTCGGGCGGCTTATTGCCGGTATCGCGCACGAGCTTAATAATCCGCTTCAGGGCGTTATCGGTTACGCGCAATTTCTTGCGGCCGACGCCCGCCTTAAGAACAGCGAGGATGTCAGGTTTGTCTACCAGAGCGCGATGCGCTGCCGCAAGATAATAGAGAATCTTCTGCTCTTCGTACGCCAGGGCGGCATAGAGAAGCGGCCCGTGTGTGTGAGAAAAATGGTGAGCGCCGCGCTTGAGCTTCTTGACTATAAACTGCACAAGGCCGGCGCTGTCCGGGTTGTCAGCGAAGTGCCGCAAAGCCTGCCGTCCGTCAACGGAGATTTTCAGCAGCTTCAGCAGGTGCTTGTCAACCTGGTCAACAACGCCTGCGACGCAATGGCGGGCCGGAGCGGGCCTAAAGAAATACATATCCGGGCACTGGCGGCCGAAGATAGGGTACGCCTTGAGGTGGCCGACAACGGACCCGGCATCGCGCCCGAGCACCAGGCCCGGCTCTTTGAGCCGTTCTTTTCCACGAAAGACGAAGGCTGCGGCACGGGGCTGGGTTTGGCCATCTGCCGGCAGATTGTGGCCGACCATGGGGGAACCATCGGGCTTTCAACCGGCCCCGGAGAGGGGGCAAGGTTTGTTATAGATCTGCCGGCTGCCGCGGCGCCGGCTAAGCGCGCCGCGAAGCTTCCATTTTTCAGCCGCGCGCCGAAGGGCAAGGCCGTACTGCTGGTGGACGACGAGCCGGCCATCCTGTCTTTGCTGTCTAAGGTTCTCTGCGCGGAGGGCTGCCGCGTAGAAACCGCTTCTTCCCTGGCGGAAGCGGTTGCCAAGGCGGGTCAAAAACCTTTTGATCTGGTTGTAGCCGACGCCCGCCTGGGAGACGGTCTGGGTATTTCCCTTCACGAAGGGTGGGCGAACCATTCACCCTTTCCTGTGCCGATTTTTCTTTTTATTACGGGCGATGCCCTTAATATCGCTTTGGAAAAAGCCTTTGCCGCCAGGAGCCTGCCCCTGCTCTATAAGCCCGTGGATATCGGGGTCTTCAGACAAGCCGTGCGGGCCCTGCTCAAGGGCGCGCCTACGCGCCGGGGTTCTTGAAACGGTTCCTGTCCGCAAATTTGATCTATCGGTAAAATATTTTTCAACCGCAGGAGGTATTAATATGGTATAGTAGTATAATGTTTAATATTACATTAATTAGTGTCTGCTCAAAAAATCTTATGCAGACGCTGCTTAGTGGAACCTGCGAGGTCCGCTTATGAGCGTGCAAGACAAAAAATCCCCCACCGTAGTTGAAACCTTTCTGCGCTATATTGAAAATGAGGGCGTCACCCATATCTTCGGCATTCCCGGCGGTCCGCTTATGCCGCTCTACGAGGCCATGTACGCCTCCAGCCGCGTGCGCCCGGTTCTTGCCAAACACGAAGAAGGCGCGGCTTTCATGGCCGACGGTTATGCCCGCGTGCGCGGTGGCCTGGGCGTGTGCTGCGCTACTACCGGCCCCGGAGCCACGAACGCGTTGACGGGGCTCGCCTGTTCCGCCATGGATTCCATCCCCGTTCTGCTAGTTACGGCGCAGGTGGCCACCTGGTCCTTCAGCAAGGGCGCGGCGCAGGAATCCAGCGGGTATGGAGTGGACGTTGTGGATCTTTACAAGTCCGTAGCCAAAAAATCCGTCATGCTGGTCAACCCCGTATCCAGCGGCGATATAATCCGCGGTCTCCTGCGGTCGGCGCTGAGCGGCCGCACCGGCCCCGCGCATTTGAATCTGCCGGCGGATCTAGCTAAAAAACCGGCCGGTTCCGGTCCTGTCGTGCCTTCGCATCTTTACCGCGCGCCGACCTTAAGCTTTGACCGCGAGGCTGTGCGAAAAGCCGCGCGGGCGATCCTGCGGGCCAGGCGGCCGGCGATACTTGCCGGCCACGGAGTCACGCTCTCCGGCGCTTTTGAAGAACTGCGGCGTCTGGCCGAAAGGCTGGCTATTCCGGTGGCCACCTCGCCCAAGGCCAAGGGATGTTTCCCCGAGGACCATATTTTATCGCTCGGCGTGCTGGGTTTTGCCGGTTCGCCGCAGGCCGAGGCTTACTTTACTTCGGGCGACGTGGACGTGCTGGTGGTAGTAGGAAGCGGCCTGGGCGAGCAGGTAACGAACGCATGGGATCCGCGCCTGCATCCCTCCGAGGCGCTGATACAGATAGATATAGACTGCGATCAGATAGGACGGAACTATCCGGCCGCGACCGGAATTGTGGGCGATGCCAGATCAGTACTGACCGAAATTTACCATCAGATAGGGCGGGAGGACGCCGTACGCGAAACGGATGTGCCGATAGACGCCCGCCGGGAGCAGCTCAAAATTTTCAAGGCCGCGCATCCGCGTATGGCGCAGGTTGAGGCGATGGACGACCTTTCCCTGCCGCTTAAACCTCCGCGGGTCATGAAGGAGCTCCAGGAGGCCCTGCCGGGTGACGCGCTCCTTTTCGTTGATATAGGCAACTCAATGGCCTGGGCGATACATTACCTGACCCTAACACAGCCGCGCTCCTTTTTCGTGAATCTAGGGTTTGCCTCTATGGGCCATGCGGTCGCGGCCGCTATCGGCGGCAAGCTTGCCGCTCCGGACCGGCCTGTTATCGCGCTGGTGGGCGACGCGGCCTTCGCGATGAACGGAATGGAAGTTCATACGGCGGTTGAAAATGAAGTGCCGGTGGTCTGGATCGTGCTCAACAACGGCGGGCACGGTATGGTCTATCACGGCGAACGGGTCCAGTTCCAGGGAAAGTTTGTGTCTTCCAAATTCTCGCGGCCGATCAATGTGGCGCAACTGGCGGAATCTTTTGGGGCGCTGGCCTATACTGTTGAGGAGCCGGACCGGTTAGCCGGGGCTCTGCGCGCGGCGCTCCGGTCGGGTCGTCCCGCCGTTATAGACGTGCGGGTGGACCTGGAAGCCTGTCCTCCTACGGCCAACCGTTTTGAGACGCTGAACCGGTTTCTGGGTGAGACCACAGGCCAACCAAAAACATTCTCGCTCAAGCCGCAGGATTCTCTTGAAAAGACCTGTGTCTGACAAAGCGGAGAACAGCTGTTTTTTTGTTGCGATGTAGGAATGCAGATATGCAGCCGAGCGAGATGGCTTGGCCCGGTATGCACGGAACATCATGAACTACACATCTGCGCACAAGAGGAAAATGCGGCTGGGGTTGGCCTTGGGATTGTTGTTAAACATCTGCTGCGGATTGCGGGCCCAACAGCCTTTGGTAGTCTGTGATGACGTGACGGATCCTCCAACGCTGAATCCCCTGCAGGTATTTTCTGACAAGGGACACAGCATCATACAACAGATTTTTGACGGTCTTGTTCAGTTCGATCCGGATGGCCGCATAGAACCCGCTTTGGCTATCTCTTGGAAACAAATAAATCCATTGACAATGCGGTTCTATCTGCGCACTGACGTACGTTTCCATAATGGAGAACCCTTTAACGCTGAAGCCGTACGATTCACTTTGGGGCGGCTGCTTGACCCTGCTGTGCAGTATCCGGGGTATGGGCTAATTAACACCATAGATTATGCCGTTGTGATTGACACCTGGACGGTGGACATCGTAACCCACATGCCGGACAGCCTTCTTTTGCGGCGGCTCGCCGGGTATGTTTTCATTATACCTCCCAAGGCCAGCCTGCAATCGGATTTTGGATCGCATCCCATTGGGACCGGACCGTATCGTTTTGAAAGCTGGACTAAGGGCGAATACATTAGTCTCAGCCGGAATCTGGATCATTGGCTTAAACGCGCGGATGCTCCGGTTGGTCTGGAGTTCCGTTTCATTCCTACCGAGAGGCAGTTGGATCTATTGCTCAACGGCAAGTTGGATATTTTAACGGACCTGCCCGGTACCGCGACTTTGAAGGTAACAGTTAATCCCAAGACACAGGTAGTCAAGAAGGCCACCTTCTATACGATGCTGGCCACATTTAACATTTCCCGCGGTCCCCTGAAGATCCTGCAGGTTCGTCAGGCGATGAATTACGCCATTAATAAGGATGAATTGATACGTTACGATCTTTTGGGGAACGGCCTGATAATCGCCAGTTTGTCCATGCCTGGAGAAGTCGGCCATGACCCCATGCTAAGGCCTTATGCGTATGATCCCCAAAAGGCCCGGAGTCTGCTAAAAGAGACTGGGCTTCCGCTGCCGATCAGATTGAAGGTCCTGACCAAGGCGCAGGGCGAACGCACTGCCCGCATTATCGCCAAACAGCTTCAGGCTGTGGGTATTGAATGGGAGATTTATGGAGTTACCACAGACGCGAACGTTATTCGGGACCTGGCTTCCAGGGATATCGATTTAAGTCTCGCAAGTGTGCCGGATGTTATGGGGCATATTGCCTTCCTGCAAAGCATCGGGCTTTACTCACGGTCCCCATTTTCTCTTCAGAAAAACTCTGACTATGACAGGCGGTTGGAGGGGGTGATCATGGAATTGGACCCCGGCAAACATGAGAAAGCGGCGCAAGAGCTGGACAGGTATGTGTACGACCAAGCTCTGAGTCTTTTCACTTACCAACGGATCCGCACTTATGGGGTTTCCCGCCGGATAAAATTCATCCCCAATGTGACGGGACGGCTGTACTTGTATCAAAACCAGTCTGTAATGGAAGGTTCCCCGCCAAAAGCGGGGGAAAGAGGTGGTCTATGACCATGTTTATGACCTGTTTCTTCAAAGAAGCGGTAAAATTGGAAAATCTTGTTTTTCTGGCCGGTTTCCTGCATCTTTTTCAACTGCCTGCCGCGCTTGTTTTCGCGCCCAAAATGCTTAACTGGAAAGAAGACTTTGCCAAACTAACCGCAATGAACCGCACCATTTTTAACATGTTGGGAGGCGGGATTCTTCTGGCATCCGTGGGGGCTGGCGTGGTGGTTCTGGTGGCGCCGGCGGAAGTGGCGGGGGGGAGCAGGTTGGGAACCGCTTTCTGCGGTTATCTCGCCCTTATGTGGCTTCACCGGGCATGGATACAGATTTTTGTATATTCATCCCTTTGGCCCGGCGGCCGGATCGGCCGATTAAGTTACTACGGCTTATTAACCAGCCTTACTGTTAAGACAGGGATTTATTCGATGGCTTTTGTTCTAGGATTAATGAAACTTTGGATATCGTAACTTCTTTGACCGGCCGGAGGTCCCCAATGAAAGTGACTTTAATCAACGCCAACACCATTAAGCCCCCTTTAAGTCCCATCGGGCTTCTTTATCTGTCCGCCTATTTGAAATCAAAAGGTATGTTGGTGAACGTTGTGGATCTGTGCTGCGCGAATGATATCCCCGCCGCGTTAAGTTCCATGGGAAAAAACCAGCCGGATATAATAGGCGTTTCTATCCGTAACATTGACGCAGCCCAGATGAAAATGAGTAAATATTTTTTGCCCGATGTCCTCACAATTATAAAGTTGGTGAAGGAACAGTGTCCGCGGACCCCGCTAGTTCTGGGCGGGGCGGGCTTTTCCATCGCACCGGTTGAGATCATGGAAATGACGAAGGCGGATTACGGGGTTGTTGGAGAGGGGGAAGCCGCCCTCTATGCGCTGGTCCAGGGGCTGCAGACAGGAAGCGATGTCCGCGCGGTTGCGGGTTTGATCTTCAGGGACGGCGACGGGAAAATCAGGATCAATCCCCCGCAAAACTCCAGTACCGCGTTTCTTCGGGCTCTCCCCTTTCAGGATTTGGATGCCGTCAATTATTCCTTATATTACAATCAGGGCGGCATGGCCAGTCTTCAAACGAAGAGGGGGTGTGCCCTGGATTGTGTTTACTGCACATATCCGTTGATCGAAGGGAAAAATTACCGTCTCATCCCGCCCGCTCATGTGGTGGACGAAATGGAATATGTTTTATCCAGAGGTTATGACTATTTTCATTTCAGTGACAGCGTTTTTAATGTGCCGCGGGAGCACGCTCTTCAGGTCTGCCGTGAAATAATCCGCAGAGGCCTTAAAGTCAAATGGCACGCTTATATGTCGCCCCAAGGCTTTGACGCGGAACTCGCCGGGGTTCTGGCCGCCGCGGGCAACGACGGGGTGCTTTTCGGAGTTGACAGCTGCTCGGAGAGCATGCTGGGGCACCTCGGCAAAGGCTTTCATAAACGAGACATCGCGCACGCCTGCGAAGCCTGCCGCGTCCATGGCCTTGAATTTAGTTTCCACATTCTCTTTGGCGCCCCGGGCGAAACTATGGAGACCGTGGAGGAAACACTGCAGGCTATTGATGACTTGCGTCCAACGGCGGCTTTTCTTACGCAGGGGATCCGTGTCTACCGCGACACTCCGATCTACAAGAGACTGGTGTCGGAAGGCAAACTTGATCCGGGCCGTTCCCTGCTGGAGCCTTATTTTTACCTTTCCGAAGAGCTCGGTCCCCGGTTTCCCGGACGCGTCCACGAATACGCCGTGGCGCGGGATTTTGTTTTCAGCGACACCACGGCCAAATCTCCCAGCACGGATGAGGCGGTTGTCGCGCTTTATAAAAGAAATTTCAGGGGGCCCTGCTGGAAAATACTTAAAGAACTGAAGCGCGTTTCCGCCGGCAGGTGAGCCGGCGGTGGCCGGCCGCTCAGGCATGCGCGCCGGTTTTTTAAAAACTATTTAATTATTTCTCTCTCTCAAAAAGTTCCGGAGCCGGCGCTAATTTGTGGCGGTTGTTTTTAACTACGGGGATTCTAATTAAAACCACGGGGTTTAAAAAATACAATCCTTGTGTCTTAGCCCCAAAAACCAGTATAATTTTATTAATTAGCACCCCTCCGAAACTTGCCGGGAACCTTAAGGCGGTCGCCTGATTGGCGGGAAGCGCGGACAACAATCGTTAGTCAGCATGCTTACTGAGAGTAAATCAACAAGAGCGCGTCCGGTATGACAACAAGAAAAAATAACAAAACGAAAGCGGTGCAACCTTCATGTGAAGGCGAGGCCATGTACCGGACGTTCTTTGACCAGGCCCGCGATTCCATCCTGCTGCTTGAAATAGCGCCGAACGGGATCCCCGTGATCCGTGACGCCAATGCCGCGGCTCTGCGGGTTCACGGCTACTCGCTTGATGAAATTGTGGGTAAGCCTGTATCAATATTAAACGCGAACGTTGACGACGCATGTTTGATAAGGGATAAGAACCGAGGGATAGCGCATGGAAATAGCTTTGAAGTGCGGCATAGGCGTAAAGATGGTTCTACTTTTATCGCGGAAGCGTCCAGCCGGGAGATGGTGATCGGCGGGAAGCTTATGGCGTTTTCAATAGAACGCGATATCACCGAACGCAAGCTGATGCAGGCGGCCCTGGCGAAAGAAAAGCAATATAACAAGAACCTTATTGACACAGCGCAGGCCATCATCCTGGTATTGGACCCGAAAGGGCGCATAGTAACTTTTAACCCCTATATGGAGCAGGTTTCCGGCTATCGGCTTGAAGAGGTAAAAGGTAAAGACTGGTTCCGCACTTTTCTCAGGAAAGAGAGCCGTGATAAGACGCGCAAACTATTCCTGAACGCGATAGGCGGCATACAGACAGGCGGTAATATAGACTGCATTGTTACAAAGAATGGGCGCGAGCTCTCTATAGAATGGTATGACAAAACCCTAAAGAATGAAAAAGATGAAGTAGAGGGGCTTCTGGCGGTCGGCAGGGACGTCTCCGAGCGCGAGCGGGCATCGGTGGCGCGCAAAGAAAGCGAGTTGTGGTACCAGGCACTCTTCACCCAGGCCCGTGATTCCATCCTGTTGCTTGAAATAGCGCCGGACGGGATTCCCGTGATCCTGGAAGCCAACACCGTGGCCCTGCGGATGCATGGCTACTCGCGTGAAGAAATGCTCGGCAAACCTATTTCATTTCTTGACGCTGATCCCATACCGGCTTTAATCAGGGAACGTGCCAACCGTATAGAATCCGAAATGGGCGCGATTTTCGAGGCACGGCACAGGCGCAAGGACGGTACGGTCTTTTATCTTGAGGTTTCTGTTGTTAAAATTGAAATCGGCGGCAAGCACCTGCTGCTGGATATATCGCGCGACATCACCGCGCGTAAGGAGGCCGTGGAGGCGCTTCTGTTAAAGACTATGCTTTTAGAAACACAGGCGGAAGCTTCCATTGACGGGGTCCTGGCTGTTGACAATGATGGGAAGTCCATCTTTTTCAATAAGCGTTTCAGTGATATATGGCAAATACCCCGGAAGATTCTGGATACGAAAGACGATAAGAAGATGCTGGAATGTATTTCCAAACGGTTAAAGGATCCGGCGGAATTCAACCGTAAAGTCGCGTATCTTTATGAACACAAAAACGAAGAAAGCAGGGACGAGATAGAATTCGCGGATGGGGGATGGCTGGACAGATACTCCTCGCCGTTAATAAGCGCCGCTGGAAAATATCAGGGCAGAATCTGGTATTTTCGTGATATTACCGGGCGCAGAAAGGCCGAGACCGGCATGCGCGAAACTTATGAGATGCAGGGAATGATCAACACCATGCTTCATCTGTCCCTCGCGAATATCCCGTTGCGGGACAAACTGAACAGCCATCTTGCGGCGCTGCTGTCCGCCCCGTGGCTTTCAGTTGATTCAAAAGGCGCGGTTTTTCTTGCGGCACCGGGGGGGAAGGAGCTGGTTTTAACCGCCCACCAGGGGTTGTCGTCCCACTTGCTTTTGGCCTGCGCCAAGGTGCCTTTCGGATGCTGCCTTTGCGGCCGGGCGGCAGCGGCCGGGCGGGCTGTGGTTTCCCGCAATATTGGCCCGGACCATCAGATAACCCACAAAGGGATGAAGCCGCACGGCCATTATTGCGCGCCCATAATGGCCGAAGGCAAAGTTTTAGGAGTGCTCAACCTCTACCTTAAAGAGGAGAGGGCGCTTACGGAAAATCAGGAGCAGTTTGTAAAAGCAGCCGCGGATGTGATGGCGGGAAACATCATCCATTCGCAGATAGAGGATAAGTTTTTTCAGGCGCAGAAAATGGAAGCGGTGGGGATGCTGGCCGGCGGGGTTGCGCATGACTTTAATAATATTCTGACCGCCATAAAATGCTACGCGGAATTTGTACGCAATGACCTTCCTTCCGGGGATCCTAAGCTCGAAGATACGCAGGAGATATTGACCGCGGTGGAGAGAGCTATAGCCCTTACGCGGCAGCTGCTCGCTTTCAGCCGCCGCCAGATACTGGCCCCGCAGGTGGTGGATATAAACAAAATATTGGGCGATATTACCAACATGCTCCGGCGCATTATAGGTGAACATATAGCGTTGAAGACCAGGCTGTTTTCCGCGCCGTGTCTGGTGAAAGTGGACCTGGGGCAGCTTGAACAGGTGATAGTAAACCTGACTGTGAACGCGCGTGACGCCATGCCCGGCGGGGGAACTATAATTTTTGAAACGGAAATAGTGCGTCTGCCTGAAGAATTCTTTTTTGCCCGGCCGGATCTGCCCATAGGGCCGTTGGTTCGCTTAAAGGTGCGTGACACCGGCTGTGGCATGAACGAGGAAGTTAAAAGCCGCCTTTTTGAGCCGTTTTTTACCACAAAGGAGCAGGGGAAGGGTACGGGGCTGGGGCTTCCTATGGTTTTCGGTATAGTAAAGCAGAGCCGCGGAGAAATAGAGATTGAAAGCGAGCCGGGCAAAGGCTCGGTTTTTTCAGTTTACCTGCCGCTTGTAGAAACTCTGACGCGACACAAGGACAAGGACAAGGACAAGGACAAGGACAAGGACAAGGACAAGGACAAGGACAAGGACAAGGACAAGGACAAGGATAAGGATAAGGATAAGGATAAGGATAAGGAACCCCCGGTAAAAGGTCATGAGACAGTCCTGCTGGTGGAAGATGAAGAAAGCCTGCGACGGCTTGGCGAGCGGGTTTTGCGCATTGGGGGATATACAGTCCTTGTTGCCGCTGACGGCCAGGCGGCGCTTAAGCTGATGGAAGAGCGGGGCAAACCCGTGGACCTGCTTATGACGGATGTGGTGATGCCCGGCATGAGCGGGCACGACCTGGCGCTGGAGCTGGCCAGCAGGAAGCTGGTGCGCCGGGTGCTTTACATGTCCGGCTATACCGATGAGACTATTATTAAACACGGCGTGCTTGAACCGGGTATCGCGTTTATATACAAACCGTTTACGATAGAGGCGGTCACGCGGAAACTGCGTGAAGTGCTGGATGGCCCATTTGGGCAGGCGAAAGCGTGAGTTTTACTTGGTTTCGAACGGCAAAAGCGCATTGGTTTTTGAGTAGGCCGGCCAATTATGTGGGTTGATTCCAGCTTCCGTAATACTCCGTATCCGTTCAAGTACAATTGCGCATATGCCCGAATCGGCAAAAGGGCTATGCTTATCTTGCTGTGGTTTAGGGGCGTGAAATAATATTATTTTCTGCATAAGCCGCGTGTTAGTGGTAAGCACTTTGTCCGCCGCCCAGGGTCAACGGAATAAAAGTATGCAAGATAATACGCAGTGGCCCGGTTTTGCGCAATATTAAAATCCTTGCCATAATCCGGCTATGACATTGAGGAGTCAAGGCCCAAGATATTGGAAGCCGGTGCGGATTGTTTTCTTGGTAAACCGTTCACTCTTGAGGCATTAAACGAAAAAATAGCGCATTTACTCTAAAATAGGGCTTGCTTAAGGATTCCATATGACTGACGCTGAAAGCGATAAAGACCGGATTTCGACGGAAAACGCGCCGAAGCCGGCCGTCGCCAGACCGAAGATCATGGTGGTGGATGACGAGCTTGGTTTCAGAGAGCTTGCAAGCCGGGTATTCCAGGACGACTATGATGTGGTGACGGCCGCCAACGGTGAGGAAGCGGTCCAAAAAGCCGGCGCGAAAGACATAGACGTAGTTGTTTCCGACATGACCATGCCGAAGATGGGCGGTTTGGATATGCTCAGCGCGCTGAAGGAGATTGATCCGAAGGTAGAAGTAATCCTGGTGACAGGCTTCGCCACGCTTGAAACCGCCGTTGAAAGCATGAAACGGGGCGCCTATGATTATATTACCAAGCCGTTTGATATTGAAGAGCTTTTCCGGCTGGTCGCGCGGGCGCTGGACAAGCGCCGTTTAAACCAGCAGGTGGACGAACTTAAGGAAATCAACCGCTTCAAGTCGGAATTTCTCGCCAATATGAGCCACGAGCTCAGAACCCCCATGAACGCGATACTGGGCTATACCTCTCTCCACCTGGACCGGCTTTACGGAGAGATAACGCAAAAGCAGGAAGATGCCTTAAAAAGAGTGGAAGCGGCGGGGAAGAATCTTCTGCATCTCATTAACAGCATCCTTGACCTTTCCAAATTATCCGCCGGACGGATGCCGCTTTATCTGGAAGAGTTCCGTCTCAGGGATTTGATTGAAGAGGTGATAAGCATGATGGAATGCCTAGCCAAGGCCAAACAGCTTAAGCTGGAGGTTAGTGTCCCAAAAGATATGCGCGTGCGGAGCGATAAAACAAAACTTAAGCAAATTCTTATAAACCTTGTGAACAACGGAATTAAATTCACCTCTTCGGGCGGCGTATTTATAGAGGTGGACCAAAGCCAGAAGCAGCCGCGCTTCAATATCCGGGTTCGGGATACCGGGATAGGGATAAAAACCAAAGATCTTACTTCTTTATTCCAGGAGTTTAAACAGCTGGACTCTTCCCCTACGAGGGAATACGGCGGAACCGGCCTGGGCCTGGTCATCAGCCGGAAATTCGCCCAGCTTATGGGGGGAGACATCGGCGTTACAAGCGCTGCGGGTTCCGGTTCCACGTTTACCGTCACGCTGCCGCTGGAAAGCGATCGCCAGGCGCAATCCGTGGAAAACGTTTTTCAGCCGTCGGTTGCGGGCAGCCGGGGAAAGGTCTTCCTGGCTATAGACGATGACCCCGAAGTTTTGATGCTTCTCAGGGACAGCCTCCAGGGCACCGGCTATAAGTTTGCCGGCGCGCTGAACGCCGAGGAAGGAATTGCCATGGCCCGAGAACTTAAGCCTTTCGCCATCACCCTTGACATCATGATGCCGCATAAAGACGGCTGGTCCGCCCTGCAGATAATGAAAAACGACCCTGAATTGCGCACAATTCCCGTGATCATACTCTCTATTATGGACAACAAGACCCTGGGTTACGCGCTGGGTGTTACCGACTATATACTTAAGCCGTTTGAGCGCGGCGAGCTTTTGAAAAAGCTCCGGGCGCTGGATCGCTGCGCACAGGAGGGGGATGTTCTTAAAAGAACGCCGTGCACGGCGCTTGTAGTGGATGATGAAAAAATCATAGCTGATCATCTTAAGGAGGCTCTCTCGTCCGAGGGTTATGTGGTGGACTCCGTCAATAACGGCTCCGACGCGCTGACAAGAATAAACGCCTCTCCTCCGGATATTCTATTTCTGGGCCTGATGCTGCCGGGAATCAACGGTTTTGAAATAATAGAAGCGATGGAAAAAGATCCGAAATTTAAAGATACCGCTATTTTTATCTTAACAGCCCGGCACCTGACTCCCCAGGAAACGGATTATCTCCAAAAGAGGACCGCGGCGGTTATCCAGAAAGGTTCCAGGAGCCTGCCCGAGATATTGGGGCAGGTTAAAAAACGGCTGAAAGCGCTGGAGGCCTCCGATGAGCGTTAAGATCTTAGTTGCCGACGACGACTACGATAACCGGACTATAATTAGGCAGGTTCTGGAGGCCGCCGGCTACCAGGTCCTTGAGGCCGTCAACGGCCTTGAGGCCGTTGAAACCGCCCTGGCCCAAAAGCCCGCCCTTATTTTAATGGACCTTTCCATGCCCAAACTTAACGGGTGGGAAGCCGCCAAACGGATAAAGCAGACGCCGGAAATTGCCGGCATTCCAATATTTGCCTTCACAGCTCATGCGCTAGCTGGGGATAATGTCAAAGCCAAAGCTGCCGGCTGCGACGATTATATCTCCAAACCCTGCGTTCCCCGCGAAGTTCTGCAAAAAGTGCGGGACTGCCTTAAGGCCGCGGACGAGAAAGCGCGGCAGGGGATGGGATAAATGGCGAAGATACTGATCGTAGACGACGACGCTTTAAACCGCGATATGCTCAAAACACGGCTGGAGGCGGCTGGCTATGGCGTGGCCGAAGCCGGCAACGGGGAAGAGGGCGTTAAAGCGGCGCAGGCCCTGGCGCCGGATCTTATAATTATGGATGTGATGATGCCAAAGGTAGACGGCAGGCTGGCGTGCCGTATCCTGAAGACAAATCCAAAGACAAAAGACATCCCCGTGGTGATGTTGACGGCCCGCAGCCAGCACATGGAGGAACTCAGGGGTTGGGAATCCGGAGCGGACGAGTATCTGGTCAAACCCTGCGATCATCAGCAGCTGTTGGCGCTTATAGCAAAATTCCTTGACAAAGCGCCTAAGGACGCCTCGTAGTAAAATATTATGGACAAAAGTACGGAAATCCCTCTTGCGCGCAAGATCCCCGCTGAAATACTGCGTCTGGTATCTTATGAAATTGTCCGGCGCCACGGCCTGATTCCGCTTGCACTGAGCGGGGAGAAACTCCGCATCGCCGCGGTAAACCCTAATAGCTTAATAGCGCTAGACGACATCCGCCTGCGGTCCGGCTATGAACTGGAAATAGTAAAAGTCTCGCAGGCGGAGATGGATGCTCTTTTATATGAAAATTTTAACGATCCGTCGGAGCATCCCGTCTGCCAGGCATTGACGGTGGAGCCGGCAAAAGACGGGAACGAAGTTCCCCGGCCGGAAGATTCTTTTGCCGTCCGGTCAGTGGAAAAACTTTTAAATTTCGCGCTTACCATGCGCGCAAGCGACATCCACCTGGAACCGCAGCGCAACGCTCTTTTTGTGCGTTTCCGCGTGGACGGCGTGCTGAAAACTATTCATGAGTTCCCCAAGCCGGCCCAAGCCGCCATTACTTCCCGCATAAAGGTCATGGCGAATATGGATATTTCAGAAAAGAGGCTGCCCCACGACGGCCAGATAAACATAGAACGCGAGGGGAGGAACATAGATCTGAGAGTATCCACGCTGCCCGCCAAATACGGTGAAAAAGTGGTGATTCGCATACTGGATAAATCGGGAATGGCTATAGGCCTTGACACTTTGGGGCTGGAACCGGATATGCAGAGCACGTTTGAGTCCCTCATTGAAAGTCCCCATGGGATAATTCTGGTAACCGGCCCCACCGGGAGCGGAAAAACCACCACGCTTTACTCCGTTTTAAGCAAGATCAGATCGCCGTTCAAAAACATCATAACCCTTGAAGATCCCATAGAATATGAACTTCTTTGCGGCAGCGCCAATGAAATGGGAATCACCCAAGTGCAGGTGCACCCCAAAATAGGGCTCACTTTCGCCGCGGGTTTGAGATCAGCGCTTAGACAGGATCCGGATGTTATAATGGTCGGGGAAATAAGGGACAAGGAAACCGCTGAAACGGCCATGACCGCCGCGATGACAGGCCATCTTGTGTTATCCACGCTTCACACAAACGACGCCCCCAGCGCTCTGGGAAGGCTTCTGGATATGGGCATTGAGTCTTACCTGATGGCTTCCACCGTGATAGGCATTCTGGCTCAGCGCCTTCTGCGTGTTCTGTGCTCTGACTGTAAACAAAAATATCAGCCGCCGCTTAGGGCCCTTAAAAACATGTTTCCCGCCCGCCAGAACCTGGAAAAATCCGTTTTCTACAGGGCCAAAGGCTGTCCGCACTGCCAGGGGACCGGCTATCTGGGCAGGCACGGCGTTTTTGAGCTTTTGGTTATGTCCGATGAATTGAAACAGCTTATTCACGACGGTCAGAATCTTGAAGGGATACGTAAAATTCTGGCGGCCCAGGGATTAAAATCGTTGAGGGAGAGCGGAATGGAGTTGGTTTTTAAGGGGCTGACTACCGTGGAAGAAGTGTCTAGGGTAGTGGTGGATTAGGGAAGGTAGCGGCGATGGGCAGAGTGGGCGTAAATAATGAACCCCTTGCCAAAACCCCGCGCCCGATACTTTTCTCCTATATACGAACGGAATTCATGAAAGAACAGATAACAATATTGGTGGTGGACGATGATCCTGAAATACAAGACCTGTTGACAAACGAACTTTGTTCCCGCGGCTATAAAGTGGTTACGGCTTATAATGGAGAGGAGGCCCTTGAAAAATTCAAGAAGGGAAAATTTAGCCTGGTTATCAGCGACATTAAAATGCCACGGCTGGGGGGCCTTGGATTGCTGGCCGCCATTAAAAAAATAAATCCCGAAGTAGAGGTTATCATGTCCACCGGGTACGCCACAATTGAAACGGCGGTAAGCGCCATGAAAAAAGGCGCATACGATTTTGTGCAGAAACCGTTCAATCTTGAGGAAATTTTCGCCATAATAGAGAAGGCCCTGGAAAAAAGCGAGCTAAAGACCCTGCTTGGAATTTACGAGGCGGGAACAAACATCTTTTCGTCGATCAAGCTGGATGAACTCCTGTCCGGTATGGCCGGACTTGCTACCCGGATTCTTAAGGCCGATGACGCGTCCATTATGCTGCTGGACCAGGAGGGGAGGCTTGCTGTCGCAGCAACCTCCGGTTTTGACAATGACGAACAGAAAAAAACACGCCTGGCGCTGGGCGAAAGGGTAGCGGGCAAGGTGGCCCGGGACAAGGGGCCGGTTATCATTGACGGGCCGCTGGATAAGGACCTGCGATTTTTAAACATAGACAGTCTTCGCGACATCCGTTCCGCAATTGTGTTTCCGCTGGTGATGGAAGGGCGTCTGCTAGGGGTTTTAAACGCCAATCGCACCGTCCTGGAAACTCCGTTTACCGCCTCCGACCTCCGGTATGCCTCTGTTTTCTGCGCCCAGATAACCCAGGCCATACATAACGCCACGCTTTACCGTGAACTGGACGACAAGATGCGGGAGACCAGGCAAATGCAGTCCCAGCTTATTCAGTCGGAAAAACTGGCGGCCATCGGTAAACTGGCGGCCGGAGTGGCGCATGAGATAAATAATCCGCTTGTAAGTATCATGGGGTTCACGGAACTGCTGCTTAAAGACAAAGATCTCTCTTCGGGCCAGCGCGAAGACTTGCAATCCATTCTGGAGCAGAGCCGGCGCTGCAGCAGGATCGTGCAGAATCTCCTTCAGTTCAGCCGCGGGAAAAAAGGGACTGACGAAACCGTCAGCCTGAGCCTTCTGCTGGAAGCAAGCCTGCAATTGATGAAGTATGATCTGATCCGGTCAAATATTACGGTTGAAAAAAACTTCCCCGAAGATCTTCCCGCCGTGCAGGGGGATACAGTGCAGTTGGAGCAGGTATGCCTCAATCTCATAGGTAACGCGCGGCAGGCGATGGAAGGCAAGAAGGACGGGATCATAAAAATAGACGTTTCCCAAGATGCGGGGCGGATCATTGTGCGGTTTGAAGATAACGGCTGCGGCATCCCGCCGGAAAATCTGGGCAAAGTATTTGACCCGTTTTTTACCACAAAGCCGGTGGGCCAGGGAACGGGGCTTGGACTGGCCATCTCTTACGGGATCATTCAGCAGCACAAGGGTACGATTCGGGTGGAAAGCCAGGCGGAGGTTGGGACGACCTTCATCGTTTCCCTTCCTGTTGCCGCGAAGGCACCGGATAAAAGAAGCTGATTATGAAAACAATATTGAAGATGATCCCCGCGCTGGCACTCTTAAGCTTCCCGGAAACCGCCGTCAGGGCGGCAGACGGCGGCACCTTCCAGTTATTTGAGGAGGAGGCTGTCATTATAACGGCCGCCAAGCGGGCTCAGACGGTCACGAAAGCGGCTGCCAGCGCCTCCGTAATCACCGCCGAGAACATTAAACTCTACGGTTACCGCACTCTCGGCGAAGCCCTTCAAAGCGTGCCGGGGTTTTACGTTACGGACGACCGTAATTACACTTACCTGTGGGTACGCGGCTTCGGCCGGCCAGGCGATTACAATTCCAGGGTCCTCCTGTTGATAAACGGCCACAGGATGAATGACAATATTTACGGCGAGCCCTTTGTCGGGCATGAGTTTTCGTTGGATATGGAATCGATTTCCCGAATAGAAGTGATAAAAGGACCGGGAGCCTCGCTTTATGGCGATAACGCCTTATTTGCCGTCATCAATGTAATAACCAGAACGGCGGCGCAGGAAACCGGAATAGGTGTGAACGCGGAAGCCGGGAGTTACGGCACACATAAAGAATTCGCCGACGTCTCGCACAAATTCAGTAACGGGCTTAATATTTACGCTTCCGGGTCCACACGGAAAATGCAGGGGCAGAGCCTGCATTTTTCTGAATTCTCCTCCGTCAACGGCGGAGACACCGGCAGAACTGCCGACGCTGAAAAGAACCACACTTTCTACATTGATATGTCAATGAACGGCTGGAGATTGCATGGAAATACGAACGTGCGGACCAAGGCCCTTCCCACCGCCTCATACGGCACCACCTTCAATGATTCCCGTACTGAAACCACGGATTCCCGCAGCTTCATTGAACTGCGCAAAGACATAAGCCTTCGGGAAAACCTCAATCTTATCGCGCGGGTTCATTATGACTGGTATTATTACAGAGGTCGTTACGTGTCGGACAACGCAACGCCGCCTCCGGCACAGACAGATAGTCACGATAGCTCAAAAAGCTCCTGGTATGGCGAAGAGGGCCGGCTTCAGTACGATTTTGGAGGGGACAGCATACTTACTTTAGGCCAGGAATATGAAAAAAACACCGTGGGATTGCAGCAAGCCTACACTGTTGACCCTTACTCGGAAGATCTTGACGCGAGTTACACGCCTTACCGCTGGGCTGTCTTCGCCCAGCAGGAGTTAAAACCGCTGGATTCCCTGCGTCTGACTCTTGGCGGCCGCTACGACCGGTATCAGGCGTTTGATTACACTATCAACCCGCGTTTTGCCGTTGTCTATGATCTTTTTGAAAAAACCACCCTGAAATTTATGGCGGGGTCGGCTTTTAAAGCCCCCACCGCGTTTGAAATGCTGTACGCATTTTCCGGTCAAAACAAAGCCAATGCCTACCTGCGGCCGGAAAAGATAACCACCTATGAAGCCTATTGCGAGCGGCAATTGCCGGGGCAATGGGGACATGTGGGCGTTGGATATTTCCAGAACCACATCAAAGACCTTATAAGCCAGATCGTGGATCCGGACGATGGCCTGGTGCAATTCGTCAATAAAGAACGTGTTAAAACGGAAGGTTTGGAATTGAACGCCAAACTGCGCGCCGGCTCCCGTATCTCCGGGCATGCGGGCTACACTATGCAAAACACCCGGGAGGTGGGAGGAGGTCGCTTATCCAACTCGCCTAAGCACACCGGTACCGTAGGTATAACCGGAAAGCTCCCGGATATGGAAACCTCAGCCGGTCTGGAGCTTTTTGTGGTAGGGCCGCGTACGACATTCCAGGAAACCCGTCTTCGCTCAGCCGCGCTGCTGTCGCTTAATCTTTCAGCCAAACCCTGGAAGGCGGGCCCGCGCTGTTATCTTGGCGTATATAACCTCACGAACGCGGACTACCAGGCATCAGGGTCTGCGGATCATGTACAGGCGGCTTTAGCGCAGAACGGCAGGAACTACACTATCGGGCTGCAACACCGGTTTTAAGCGCCATGAAAAAGAATACTGATAATTTTGCCGCAGGGGAGACGATACCGTGGAAGCGGAGGCGTTTAGCATCCGCTCTTGTCTTTGCGGCAACGCTTCTTGTATATGCCGTCATAGGCCGCGGGTCCGCCCAGGAGATCACGGCGGTGCTAAGTTCCGGTTCCAACGCATACGCGGAGTCTCTTGCGGGGTTTGAAAAGGAATGGGGGCAGCCGGTGCCTGCGGCAAATATGGCAAGTGAAAACGTGACACTCTCCCACAATAGCAGCTTAGTCATAGCTTTCGGCGCTAAAGCGGCTATGCGGTCGTATCCGGAAAGCCTGACTCTGGTCTACTGGTCGCCGGGCCTGGGCATTAATCAGATAGGCCGGGCCGGGCCGGCCATTAAGATCTGCCTTGGAGCGCGGCCCGATATTCTGATTTCGCGATTAAAGGAGATACAGCCGAAACTTAAAAACCTCAGGATATTTTTTATGGCTAATTACTATACGCGCTATATTGAAGATATGCGCCAGACATCCCGCTCTTTGGGAATTATAATCCAGGCGGACAAGTTGAACCGGACAAGCGAGCTTCCCGCCCGGCTCCGGGCTATGGAGACAAAACCGGACGCAGTGCTTATACTTAATGACCCTCTGCTCATCAATGCCCAGACCTTTGCGATACTTAAGAATTATTCATGGGCCAACGGCGTTCCCCTTTACGCGCCTACCGCCGGGCTTGTGGAGCAGGGCGCCACGGCGTCCGTAGGGCCCGCTTTCGCGGAGTTAGGACGCGCGGCTGCCCAGACAGTGCGGAAGATCTTAGCGGGGAACTCCACCGGAGAAGAAATATATCCCGAAATAAACGAAATAGCGGTAAATCTTACGGCGGCGGAAAAAACAGGCGTCATTCTAAGTGAAGGATTTATTAAGAAGGTGCAGAAGGTGTTCCCATGACGATCCGGACCAAAACTGATAGGAGAAACGTATGAAAAATATATCGCGATCGGCTCTGCTGATTTTCCTGCTTATAGCCCAGGCGCCCGCGGCGCGCGCTGACGAAGGCGACGCCTTCAGTTTTTTTGACGAGGAGGCGCAAGTTGTAACCGCCTCGCGCCGCTCCCAGAAAATAACCGAATCGCCTTCGGCCATTTCAGTAATAACGGCTGAGGATATAAGGCTTATGGGCGCGCGCAGTGTGGCGGAAGCGCTTAATCTGCTCCCCGGAGTAGATCTGCGCTTTACCAACCAGAACGCTTTCGGCGGCGGCATCAGAGGGGCTGAACAGATATACGCCAACAAAATAGTCCTCATGATAGACGGCCGGTCCTGGACAGTAGACTTCTACACGGCGCCGGCGCTGGACATGCTGCCGGTTACGCTGGAAGATATCAGCAGAATAGAAGTGCTGCGCGGCGCCGGTTCCTCTTTATACGGTTCCGGGGCCATATATGGTGTTATAAATATAATAACAAAGCAGGCTAAAGATGCTCAGGGCGCATATGTAAACACCGTCGCCGGAACACAAAACTATTACCAGGGCTCGGCCCGTTACGGCGGAGCGGCCGGCGCCAATACTCAATACCGGATCAGTGCGGACGCTTTGACGATTGGTCGTTATGCGGGCGGCGCCACCGCTTTAAGGACCGCTCCGGGCGTAAACGCCAGAGTGGACCACAAGCTGAAAAACGGGGCGCTGTTGGGTTTTGACGGAAGTTACCGGCGTTCCCAGACAGAGGCTTTCTTTTCATCAACTGATCTCGCGGTTGCGGGCGTGAAGTATACCGCTGGGGGATTTATGGTAAACGGCGACTTTCAGTATAAAACCGGTCAGACCAGCGAGATGTTCCACAATGTGCTCTTCACCACAAACCGCGCCGCGCTGGACGTTCAGCAGTCATTTGAACCGGCTGAAAACAATAAACTGCTGATTGGAGCTGATGTAATCCAGTTAAACGTATCCGCGTCCCAATTGGGCGGAAACCGCAAAAATACAACTCTGGCCGGTTTCGTAGAGGATAGCCATCGTTTTGAAAATATCATTATAAATGGAGGAATGCGCATTGACAGATATCCGCAAATGCCGGACGTGATATCGCACCGGACCGGCGCTACATACTCGTTTAATGACGACCACTCGCTCAGATTCACCTGGGGCAGGGCATTCCGCAATCCGGACTTGACTGAAACCTACGTAAACAGCGAAATAGACATTGGGATAGGTGTTCAGATACCAATAAACGGCAATACCGGCCTTAAGGCCGAAAGTGCGCAAACTTACGAACTGGGATATCAGGGAAGGCTGAACTCCGATATTAATATGTCGGCCAATATGTTTTACACCAAGTTTAAGAATCCCATAATACTGCACGCCGTCTCCTATCTGCCGGCGCCATTCGACAGTGTGCCCACGGCAGTACGCGCCGATAATTTAGGCCGAGGCGCGCAATATGGCGCCGAAGTTGAGTTCAGGGCCAAATTAAGCGAGTATCTGACAGGTCTTGCGAACTACACGTATATGGGAAGTGAAATCTTAGACGGTGTGACGAAAAGAAACCTTGGAGACACCACGCCCAGGCATATAGCCAACGCCCAGCTTCGCGGCCGGTTCCGGAATGGATTTGGCGCCAATGCCTGGGTGCGTTACCGCGGGGTTTCAAACTGGGATAACTCCACGGCGGAACCCAGGTCAAATCCGTCAGCCACCCTCAATGTGAGAATCGGCTATGAGTTTGACTTCTACGGCGGCAAAGCGGAAGCCGGACTCGCGGCTTATAATGTTACGAATCATCCGGTCAATGAGATGCCGGGTTATGATCATAGCATGCGCAGGGTGACAGCAGACCTGACTTATAGGTTTTAATAAGACCATTATGAAAAAGCACCTATTTATAGTTTTAGCGGAGCTCTTATGCCTGTCAGCCATCTGTCCGGCGAATGCGCACGAGATAGCCGCGGTTCTAAGCTCGGATTCACAATACTATGTTGAGGCTTTCAACGGTTTCCAGAACGCCATAGGTTATCCAGTTAAATCTTTTACCATGCAGAAAGCCCCGGTCCAAATAAGCGCCGCGACAAAAGTAGTTGTAGCTTTCGGAGGAAGAGCCTCGCTACTGGATTATGAAACCGCAGCATGCATTGTTTCCTGCATGGCTCCAAGCGTGGAAATTAATGACAATCGCTACTATTATATTTCAATGTCGCCGCGGCCCGGCCTGCTTTTGTCAAAACTTAAGCTTATCCAGCCTGCGCTTAAACGCCTTGCCGTATTCTGGACATCTGAATCCATGAAGGATTATCTAAGGCAAATACAGCAGGAGGCGGCTTTGGCGGACATAACGCTGACCGCGGTGCGGCTGAAAAACTTAAACGAGCTTCCGGATCATCTCCGCGCCATGCAGGGGAAAACCGACGCTATATTTTTCCCGCCGGATCCTCTTCTTGTAAACGCGCAGACTTTTGAAACAGTCAGGGATTTTTCCGCGCAAAATCATATCCCGTTTTACGCCCCGACTGAAGCTCTTGTGGAAAAAGGCGCTGTGGCTTCGGTTTCAAGCAGTTTTGAAAACATGGGCCGCAGCGCGGCTTTCATAGTTGACCGGCTGTTCAACGGGAAAACGGTGAAGCAGATCACTTATTCGGATGAGGTCCGCCTGGCCATAAATCTGAAGGCCGCCGGCCTCGCGGGGCTTAAAATCACTCCTGAAATGCTGACAAACGTGGATAAGGTTTTTCCATGAAACTTTTAACAAAGCTTTTGCTTTTTTTTGTTCCTTTAACGCTGTTTTTGGTCGGCGCGGCGGTGATCATCTCTGGAAAGGGCATACACAGTATTTTGGTGGATGAGGTTAACAATCGCGGTTTGGCTCAGATATCCGGAAACACAAAGGCTTTTTCCATGGCTTTTGAATCCGGAACCGAAGCCGCGCTTCTTCCGCTTTTACAGTCTCTGAAAGAACAGCTCCATGGCGTGCAGGCGGCGGCGCTGGATCAGACGGGCAGAGTTCTGGCGCATACAAACGTGATGGAGAAAGGCAAAACCTACTCCGACGCACTCACAACCGGGATGTTGCGTTCAGAGTCCCCTGTTTTCCGTGAAACCGCAATACAAGGGGAAGTGGTACTTGAAATATCAGCTCCTGTATGGAGTGAGGAGAAAGAGGATTTTTTAATCACGGCCGGAGATAAATCCCAAAAACAGCGCTTCGGCACCATAATGCTTGGTATGCCGTTGACTCGCACGATTCAGCTTGAAAGCAGGCTCTTTGTACGTCAGTCCGTGTTCCTTATTCTGGCGGCCGGCGGACTTTCACTGGGGCTTATTTTTTTTATGATGTGGATGATATTACTACCGGCGCGGCGCCTTGCGGCTGGTATATCAAAAGTCAGCGAAGGACAATACGGGCTGACCGTTCCGGTGGGTTCAAATGATGAGCTTGGGCAACTGACCGCCGCTTTCAATTTAATGGCCGGGAATCTTGGGAAAACAACCGTTTCCCGCGACAAACTTGCCGAAGAAATTATTGAGCGCAAGCGCATAGAAGAGGCCCTGCGTGAAACGGAGGAAAAATATAGGCTGCAATTTGAAGGAGCATTGGACGCAATCGTAGTGGCGGACGCTGAAACCGGCCTGATGGTAAATGTAAATAACGCAACGGCAAAATTGGTCGGCAGGGAAAAATCAGAACTCATCGGCCAGCACCAGCGGATTCTGTATCCTCCTCAGGGAATCGGAAGGGGAGAATCCGCTGATACTTTTGAATATCATCTTACGGAGAAAAAAGACCAGGCTTTGGAAGCGCAGGTTATTACCAAAACAGGGGAACTAAAAGAAGTTTCCATAACGGTAAGCCAGCTTGAGATCAGAGGGGGGAAATTTTTACAGGGCATCTTTCGCGACGTAACCATGCAAAGGAAGCTGGAAGCCAGCCTGATGCAGTCTGATAAGCTTTCGGCGATAGGCCAGCTTGCGGCCGGCGTGGCCCATGAAATCAATAATCCTCTGGGGATTATTCTTGGATTTGCCCAAAGCGTGATAAAAAGACTCAAAGAAGGCGATTCTCTGGCGCTTCCGCTTAAAACAATAGAGCGGGAAGCTATTCGCTGCAAAGATCTGGTGCAGAATTTGCTTGTTTTTTCAAGAACTCCCAAGGGCGCTCAGTTGGAGGAGCTGGATACAAATGCCGTCATAGAAGGAGCCTTGTCTTTGATTTCTGCTCAAACCAAAACGCATAATGTTGAACTTGTCAAAGAGCTGTATGCCGCCTTCCTCCGGATCTGCGCCAATAAAACCCAGCTCCAGCAGGTTATTATCAATCTGGCCAATAACGCCCTTGACGCGATGCCCAAAGGCGGGACGCTTACCATCAGCACAGTTGTTTCCGCTAAACAGCCGGGACATGTGGAAATACGTGTCAGGGATACGGGCACCGGCATTGCGAAAGATTTGCAAAAGAAGATCTTTGAACCTTTCTTTACAACCAAAGAAGTGGGGAAAGGCACGGGCCTTGGACTATCGCTGGTGTACGAGATAGTGCAAAAGCACGGCGGGACCATTGAGTTGGTAAGTGAAGAGGGGAAGGGGGCCGTGTTTACCGTTCTTTTACCTCTTAAACCCGCGGCGGGGAAGTGCTGATGACAGGCAAGGAAAAACATATTCTTATTGTGGATGATGAACCGGGATTTCACGAACTGTTCAGGTTTATCCTGGAGCCTTTGGGGTTCACGGTCAGTTCCGCCTACAACGGCCTGGAAGGACTGGAGCGGCTAAAGGAACATGAATATGACATAATATTCCTCGATGTCCATATGCCGAAGATGACAGGACCGGAGCTTTTGAAGTTAATCAAGGGAATAAAACCTTTACAACTGGTGGTGATAATGAGCAGCGGTTCCGATCCCCGCCAGGCCTTTGAAACAACTGTTAAAGGATTAGGGGCGGCCGCCTGCATGTTTAAGCCTTTTGAATTGCATCAGATCATGAAGAATCTTGAACGCATCCCGTGCGCATCAACTTAAAATTTCGGCTGTGATCAGAACGAAAAAAGCGCGGGGCAAAAAACTTATGGACAAAGCGATCCTGGTAGTTGACGACGAGCAGGGGTACCTGGATTTACTCCACCTGGAACTTTCTGATCAGGGCTACACCGTTATGACGGCCGTCGGCGGCTCCGAGGCTTTGGAAATCTTAAAAAAAGAGGAGGTGGACCTTATAATTACGGATATGAAAATGCCGAAAATGGACGGGCTTGACCTTGTAATCGCCAGCAGGCAGTTGCGCCCTGGTATTCCCATTATTCTGATGACGGGATACGCGGTGGAGGAGCGTGTCCAGGAAGCGCTCGCCAGAAAAGCCGGCGTCTGCCTGCGCAAGCCTTTCAATATCAGCGAACTAATCAGCCTTGTTGAAAAATATTAGCTTAAAAATATGCCTAAAAAAATACTTTTGGTCGAAGATGATCGTAAAATGCTGGATGTTATGCGGCGCTACCTTGAGAACCGCGGATTTTCCGTTATTTTTACCGATAATGGTTCCGAGGCTCTCATGCTTGCGCGCGATTCCAAGCCGGACCTGATCGTGGCGGATGTCGGACTGCCGGGGCTTGACGGCTTCGGCTTATGCAAAGCCATAAAATGCTCGGCCGAAACCGCGGCTGTGCCGGTGATAATAATTTCGGGAGGAAAAACGGAAGAGGCCGATATTATATCCGGCTACGACAAGGGCGCGGATGACTACCTTACCAAACCTTTCCCGTTTTCCGTGCTGGCGGCCAAGATAACCGCCGTGCTGCGGCGCTATGGCGCCGGTTCCGGCCCCGCCGCCCGCAAGATACGGGAGCAGGGGCTTGAGCTTGATCCCGCCGCCCGCACTATGAAATTAGACGGCAAATTGGTGGCCCTGACCCGCAAAGAGTTCGATCTTCTTACCCTCATGCTGGAAAAAAAGGGGCGGATACTGGGTATCCCTTATATGCTTGAAACGGTCTGGGGTTATGACATGTCTACGTATGATAACCCCCATACGGTTGAAGCTCATATTTGTTCCCTGAGAAAAAAACTTGGAGGGAAGCTTGCCTCGCGGTTGGTAAATGTTACCGGCCACGGCTATAAATTTGAATAAAATATGAAACCACAAACACAGAAAGAAATCAGCTGTCTGCCGGAAAGGAAAAAAATGGCGGCCCTTGGACGGCTATCCTGTAATCTGGCCCACGACTTTAACAATATCCTGGGCGCTATAGAAGGTTATGCTACGCTGGCTATGAACGGCGTCAGGGAAGATGATCCCCTAAGGCTTGATTTGCGGGAAATACGCTCGTCTGTGGCCAAGGCCGCCGTTCTTACAAAACAGCTTTTTGTTTTCGGTGGTATGCAAATGCTGCATAAGACGCCTTGTGGAGTTAACGAGATAATAGCGAATACGCTTAAACGGACGGAACTGGTCCCACTCGGCGATTTTAAAATTGAAGCGCGGCTTGAGCCCGGATTGCCCGCCGTAATGGCCGATGCCGCGCAGTTGGAGCAGGCGCTTGTAAATCTGCTGGTTAACGCGCGTGAGGCCATGTCGGGCGGCGGAACGGCTGTTATAAGCGTATCCGCCCTGCGGCTTGAGGGGGACGCGGTAAACTCGCCCGATCCGAAAGCGGCAGGGGCTATGTTTATGAAAATTGTCGTACAGGACAGCGGTGGGGGAATAAGCGAGGAAATTCTTGAGCGTCTCTTTGAGCCCCTGTTCTCAACCAGGAAAAAAGGCAACGGCTCCGGCCTGGGGCTTTCCATGGTATACGGCGTAGTCAAAAAGCATAACGGCTGGGTTGAGGTAAAAAGTGAGCCGGGCCGGGGCAGCGAATTTTCGCTGTTCCTGCCGGTGTCAACTGCCGGGTAGTTGGCCATCGGGGCAGCTTTCCGCAACTCCCAGTTCCTAATTCCCAACTCCCATTTATTTTGTTCAAATCGGCGCCATAGGCTGCATTTGCGGTTATAAGCCCTTTTTTGAACAAAATTTGAATTTTCCATGAATTTCCTTTTAACAATACCCCATACACTATAGATACAGGGAATTTCAGCGGTTATCAGGTTGTGTCCAGCCGGGCAGTTACCGCCTTTAAAGCTCAATCCGCGCAGCGGAGATAAAAGATGAAGGACAGAGCATTGAATCCCAAGAAAGTCCTGATCGTGGACGATGATGAAAGCATTCTCCGCGTCTGCGGCAGAACCCTGGCCTCGGAAGGTTTTGAGGTCGTCACTTCACAAAACGGCGAAGATGCCGTAAAAAAGCTGAAGGAGAGCGAATTCGGCGTTGTTTTCACGGACCTTACTATGCCGGAAATGGGAGGGAAAGAGCTTTTAAAGCATGTCAGGCAAAACCACAGTTTTACCTGTGTGAATATCTTTACCGGGGCAAGTACGGTAGAAGGGGCCGTGGAATGCATGCGCCTTGGGGCCTGCGACTATATAAGCAAGCCCTTCGGCATGAATGAATTAACCGCCATGGCCTTTAGGTGCGCGGGACATTACTCCCACCATCTGGAAACGGCGAGACTGAATCATGACATTACAGCCTACGCGGAGCTGGATAAATTGAAATCCGAGTTCGTTTCCAATGTTTCACATGAACTACGCACCCCTCTTTTTTCAATCGGCGGGGCGCTGGACCTCCTGCTCCAGACTATGCCGGAGCTAACGGATGCGGCTTCAAAAAAATTGGTGGAGGTTATGCACAATAATCTTGCCCGCTTAAATTCTACTGTCGCTAACGTTCTTAATTTTTCGCGGATAGAAAAAGGCGCTTTCATTCCTGTCTTTAAAAACATGGATCTGGCCGCTTTAGCGCGGAAAGCCATGAAAGACCTTCACCCTCTATTTGTGCAGCGCGGCATATCCGCGGAGCCAGTGTCCAGTTCCGCGGCGGGCGCCATGATAGAAGCTGATCCGGAACATATGGAGCAGGTTCTGATAAATCTGCTAGGCAACGCGATAAAATTTACTCCCCGTGGAGGCAGGGTGGGAGTGGAGCTGTCCGGCGGCGCGGACGCGATCCTTATGTGCGTCTGGGACACAGGGTGCGGCATCGCCCCCCAATATCACAAGAAAGTTTTTGACAGATTTTACCAGGTGGACGGTTCTATTATCAGGGAGACGGGCGGCTCTGGTATCGGGCTCTCCATTGTGAAGTCCATCATGGAGATGCACGGCGGGAGCGTATGGGTGGAAAGTTCTCCGGAAACAGGGAGCAGGATCAATATCTCACTGCCCCGGAGCAGGCAAAAAAAAGAGGGGGGGAACCATTATGGAATCTGATAACAGCAATAAAACCATTCTTGTAGTGGACGATGAGCCCGACATAGTGTTTGTGCTTACTATGGCCCTGAAAAAACGCGGGTACCATACCGAGGAGGCCTTTAACGGGCTGGAAGCGCTGGCGAAGATCCGGGAACATATACCGGACGCGGTGATTATGGATATCATGATGCCTAAAATGGACGGCCGCTCGGTAAACCTGAAATTGAAGCAGGATCCCAAAACCGCCGGCATCCCTGTAATCATCATAACCGGAAAAGGAGATTTCAAGGAACTGCTGGACCTTCATGAGGGCGTTAATGTGGCGGCGTATCTTGAGAAACCGTTCCCGATCTCGGTTCTCATGGAGAAGCTTAACAATATACTCAATGAGGTGGATAGTAGGAAGTAGGAAGTGGGTGGTAGGTAGTGATGCGGAGAGAAAAAAAGTTTTTAGCGGGAGATATATGAGCTTGACAGGTTTTAAACTCGATATAAAACCGGAAATCTCTCCCGGCCCTCTCTCTTTGACCCGGTTTTTCCGCCTTTCCCCACATACTACATACTACCTACTACCTGCTTTTATGTGTTGCCTTGCAGTATTTAGCGCTTCCCTTTATGCCGGAGGCAGCCGCAATCTATTGCCCGCCGATTTTGCCCTTGGGACCTCGGAAAACCTGGAAACCACGGACAGTAACATGACCCTTGTGAAAAGATGGACTTTCGGAGGGCAGGGCCCGATGGCCGCCCGCCGGCAGCCGGGCTTCGCCTTTGATGAAATCCGTAACCTGGCTTTGGTTTTTGGAGGAATGGACGCCAACGGCGCGGCCCTGGGGGATACCTGGCTGTTGGGCTCCGGCTGGACGCAGCAAACCCCCGCCGGGCCGCCGGCCCCCCGTTATGGACATGGGCTGGTATGGATGGGAGATAAATTCCTGATGTTCGGCGGCTCTTCCGGAAATGATACCTGGACATACGACATAGTTTCGGATACCTGGACAAGTATTTCCGCGTCTCCCGCGCCCCCCTGGCGGCTTATGCCCGCTATGGCGTATGACCCGGATCTCGGCAAGGTTGTGATGTTAGGAGGAGTTGATGACAGCCGCACGTGGATATACAATATCGCCGGCTCCAGCTGGACGGCGCTGAATTTATCCCCGGCGCCCTCCCCCCGCGCGGGGGCTTCCATGGCCTATGACAGGGTCAGTAAAAAAATGGTCCTTTTCGGAGGGAAGAGGGTTTCGGACGGCGCGCTTCTTGACGATACCTGGACCTTTGACCCTGCCTCCCTTAGCTGGACGGACAAAGCTCCTTCTTCAAGACCTGAAGCCCGCTGGCAGGGGGCAATGGTTTATGATCCCGTAAACGGAAGCGTACTTCACTATGGAGGTTTTACTTCCGGCTACACAAGTGATATCTGGTTTTACAATTTCGCAGCGAACAAATGGTCAAACCACTATGAATATAACCCCGATAAACCGGGCGGACACTATGGCCACGGACTTGTTTACGACGTTCCGAACAGACGGGCGGTCATTTTCGGAGGGATGCAGGACGTGGCTGTCAAAAGCGTCTGGATCTACAGTTTTCTTTCCACGGGCTCGTGGACATCCGCCCCGCTGGATATATGGGCAGGGTACTCTTCCACCACTACCAGCACCTGGGACAGTATTTCCGCCGAGTTCAGCGATAAGCCGGCGGATACCGGCGTATTTTTTCAGCTGGCGTCTTCTCCGGATGGGACCGCCTATGATCTTTTCAGGGGTCCAGACGGATCTATCGGCACATTTTACAGCGCCGGCGCGCCCGTGACCGTATGGTCCGGCCATAATAACAGGCGTTTCATGAAAGTGAAAGCGGACTTCTTCTCCAATGACCCGCCCGGCAGGCCCAAGGTTTCACTGTTTAATATCGCCTATAACCGGGCTCCCTACGCCCCCGCGCTTGTTTCCCCGGAAAACGGCGGCAGGACGAACGACTCTACCCCGCTGTTTAAATGGAGCCTGGTTTCCGACGCCGACTCGGATGCGGTACTTTTGTATCAGATCCAGGTGGACAGCGCCCCGGAATTTTCGTCTCCGGATATTTCCGGGGAGAATATCGCCGCCGGCGCCGCGGACGTTTCTTTTGCCACCGGAACAATACTCCCGGAGGGAGTCTGGTACTGGCGGGCTAGAGCCAGGGATCCGGCCGGGCTCTATGGAGACTGGTCCGGCAGCTTCAGCGTAACCGTGGACACTACCACGCCTCCCGGCGCCGTTACGGCTATTAGCGCGGCCAGAGGCGCGGCCATAAATTCCGTGCGCCTTACCTGGAACTTTCCGGGAGACGACAAAGGCAGGGTGGATAACGGGATCTACCGGGTGCGTTTCTCTCCCCTGGGAGAAATACTGACGGATGGAGCCTGGTTGGACGCGGCAGCGACGGAAAGCTCCGGCCTGTTTAGCGCCGCGCCCGGTGAAACCGTGCAAACCACGGTCACGGGGTTTGCGGACGCGACAACTTACTATTTCGCCGTTAAAACCCAGGATGAACTGGGAAATCTTTCGCCTGTTTCCGCCGTCAGCCCGTTCACAATGACGGATTCTTCGCCCACCATCTCTCTTATCTCGCCCAACGCGGGGGGGCTTATAATCGGGACCACTGTTATCGCCTGGACGCAGTCCGACGCCAATTCCGGCGATTCTATAACCAAAAGGATACTTATCTCTACTGATAGCGGCGCCAGTTACTCCATTCAGATCGCAAGCGGGATAACACCTGGCGCCACTTTTTATTTATGGCATTCCCCATGCGTGCTTAATGGTTCCGCCTATAGGATCAAAGTTGAGGCTGTGGATCAAAGAGGGCTCTATGCCTCCGACTCCTCCGACTTGGATTTTGAAACTGACAATACCAACGAGCCGCCCTCGGTCTATTTCATTTCCGCTCCAGCGGCCGGAGAGGAAGTGTACTCAGGCAGCCTGGCTATTTCCTGGGGGGTGAGCGATACTAATTCCATGGATACGCATACTTATAATATCCTGCTTTCCGTAAACTCCGGCGGCACTTTTACCACGTTTGTCAGCGGCTATGCAGGGACCAGCTATACTTTTGACACAAAAATTTTCGCCAATCTGTCCACCTACCAGCTTAAGATCCTGGCAGCGGATTCAGGAACCCCTCAATTAACCGCGGCGGTATTGTCGCCTGTTTTCACTATCCTCAACTCCCTTCCGCCAAAGGCGTTCAACCTTATAAAGCCGCTCGATGAAAGTTTTCCCGCGGTATTCGATCTTAAATTCTCCTGGACACCGGCCATAGACCCGGAAGGGAGCGCCGTAACATACACGCTGCAGTATTCCACTACCGCCGGTCCGGAGGGGGGGATATCTGTGCCCGGCCTTATCGCGGCGGAGTATACTCCCCCGCTGGATTCACTTATCAGCGACGCGCAATATTTCTGGAAGGTGACGGCCAGGGACCAGTACGGGAAAACAACGGACAGCCCTTCCGGCAGTTTTATGCTTTCAAGAACTAAGGCCAGAAGTCCGGACGGAATGCTGCTGGTGGAGATACTTTCCGGAATGCCCGCGCAGGGCTGCCTGAGCTTTCAGGACGCCGGCGCTTCACTTGCGGGTGTTATTGAACAGGCAGACCGTAATTCAAAAGGGAACCGGCTTGTTAATCTGCTTTCCTATCCGATATGGGACGTGCAGGCCCGGGACGTAAGCGGCAGCGTCCTGTCTGGCGCGGCCATCACGGCCAGGGTCACGTTCACAGTCCCTGAAGCTGCGCGGCCCGGCGGTCTGGATGCGGCACTCGCGGACCTCCGGCATCTGAAAATAAGCAGGCTGGATGAAACGCTTGCCAGCTGGAATGTCCCGTCCCCTCAACTCCTGGTTCCGGTTAAAAAACAGGTCAGCGTGTTGGTAAGCGGATTGTCCGTTTTCAGCGTTATCGCCGCGCTAACGCCTACGCAGATACTCTCGGGCTTGACCAATTTTCCCAACCCTTTTGCCGCCGGCAGGGAAACAACCAGAATACGCTATGTGCTGACCGGAGATTCCGCCGTCAGAATACGCATCTACACGCAGCTTGGGGACCTTGTGCGCGTCCTGGACTGTCCCGCCGGTACTTCAGGCTGCGGGAAGGGCGACCCCGTAGGACTGACCAATGAGATAATTTGGGACGGCAAAAACGGCGAAGGGCGTACGGTGGCCAACGGCGTGTATCCGGCGGAGATACGCGCTAAATCGGCCGCGGGCGAACAGAAGGAAATACGCCATATCGGGGTGCTAAAATGAGAATGGCGCGGATGCTCATCTTTTTGCTGGCCTGCCCGGTTTCGGCGCTTGATGTACCGTTCCGCCAGAGGCCCGCCGACGGAGGCTTGCCCGGCGAATGGCTTACGTCGTTTTCCGCCGGAGCCAGGGACGCCGGACTTGCCGATGCCTCCACCGCCCTTACGGGCGCCGCGGCCGCGTACTCCAATCCCGCGGGAATAGCCGTTAATACCTCGGAGGAGGTGGTTTTAATGGTTGCGCCCCTGATCGCTTCAGGGCAGTACCAGGCGGTTTCGGTGTCTTACCCTGTTTCGGTTTATGACAGCATGAGCTTTAGTTTTCTGCACCTTGGTTCGGGCGCCGCGGAAAGGACCGACGATCTTGGCCAGTCACTTGGAAGTTTCAATGAACAGGACTACGCTTTCCTGCTTTCCTACGCCCGGCATACCTCCAAAGATCTGGCCGCCGGCCTCACCCTGAAAGCGGTAAAACAGTCGGTAGCGGACTTTTCGGCCGTGGGTTTTGGAATAGACCTCGGATTACAGGCAAAGCCGCTGTCGGATCTGACCGTGGGGTTCTCCGTTCTGAACGTGCTTCCGCCGAAAATTAAATTAAAGGAGGAAAAAGACGTTTTTCCCGTTTCTTACAGAGCGGGAGCCGCTTACAGTTTTTCAGCCCAGCGCACCTTTCTGCTGTGCGTGGACGCGGTAATGACCGGGTCGGCTTTCGGACGCCGCATGGTCCGGCCGGGGGCCGCCCTGGAGATGCAGCCGATCTCGGCAGATATACCTTTTCTTGTGCGTCTTGGAGTTAACCACAGGGAATATACCCTGGGTTTCAGCGTCAAAACGGGGCCGGTCTCTTTTGACTACGCGGCGGCTTTTTATGAGTTGGAGATCCTGCACCGGTTCGGGATCACCCTGCGTTATGACGTCATACCCGCTTTTACGGGGAAAAAGAAAAAAGCCGCGCTCCTGGCCCTGAAACAGGAAGCCGGGGAATGGCTGGACGCCGGCAACTACGCGCAATGCGAGAAAACGGTCCAGCGTATCCTTGAAATAAATAAATCGGACCCCGACGCGCCCATTATCGCAGAGAAAATTCAAAGCCGCAGAGCGGCCGCTCAAATTTCGCAGCGGTCCGCTCAAAGCGCGGCGCAGGCGCTGGCGCGGCAGGCCGCAGCAAAAGCGCAGGCATTGGCGGGGTTTGATAAGGCAAAGGGTTTATACCTTGCCGGGCAATACCGCAAAGCGCTGGAAACGATAAAAGACCACCTCCATCTGCTGCAGGACAATCTGCCGGCGCGGGGGATCGCGTTGATGTCCCAGGCGCATGTTTTCCTGGAAGAAGAGAACTATCCCGAAGCGATGAAACAGCTTCGGAAGGCCGTTGAGATAGAACCGGACAATCGCGAGGCGGCGCTTCTTTATAAAAGGGTCCAGGATATAACGGAAGCAGACTGAGGCGTTGACATTTATGAACTATGTGAAAAAAAATCGCGTACCACTAACTTCCGCGCTGCTTGCGGTTTACCTGCTTTTCAGCGCGCCGATGACGTCCGCCGCCCAGCCGCCGGAGCCGGGCGCGTGGGCGGTGGCTGGTTCCTCTATGCAGGGGATGGAAGATATGCCGGGGATGGCAGACGAGCAGCCTGGCGCTCCGGAAAAACTTACACCATATCAGACCGGCGTCCAGCTGTATCTTAAGGGAAGCGACGGCGAAGCTATTTCACAGCTCGAGGAGGCTCTGCGGCTGGATGCGTCCGATGAAAAGGCAAAACGGCTGCTTCTTAAAGTTATGTTGAGGGCCATAAATGGCAATTATGAACGGAACAATTACGCAAAGGCGCATCTTTTCATCCAGGCGGCCCGTAAATATTTCCCGGACAATCCCGAGGTTAAGCTTTTATACAGTGCAATGTCGGAGTCCAACTCCGCTGTTAAACAAAAAATACCGGCGGCACGGCCTGAAAACCCGCCCATCCGCCTTAAGCGGACGATAGAAGTCCGGCGTTCAACTTTGGCTCCGGCCCCGGCTCCGGCGCCGCAAAAGACGGTTCAAGCTCCCGCGGTTTCCATGCAGAATCCAGCCGCCCGCGCCCCATCAGGGAGTTGGCCGGGTAACGCGGCATATTTAGCGGTAACAGCGGCGGCGCTTTTTATTTTCATCTATTCTCGGCGGAAACAGGAAAAGGACCTTTTGCGGCGGATAGAATCTCTGCAGAAAGCGCTGGTAGACGGAGAGGTCAGGAACGCGGAAATTTACAAGGAACTGGAAAGATGGAAGAATCTGGAAGAGCAAAATAAAGAACTGTCCGAACTCAGAAAATCCAGGGAAGAACGCATGTATCTGGAACTTGAAAAGTTAAAAGCGGAGGAAGAAGCGAAAATAATGGCGGAACTCGCCCTAAAACGCCGCGAAGCGGAGCGCGCCGCTAGCCCCGCGCCGGAGGCCGGTAAAAATCCTTTTTCTGCCCCCTGCAGCCAGGGAACCGGGGAAGTGTCCGCGCTTCCCGCCGAATCTTTACCCGCAGGCGGGCCAAAATGTGTTATCCCGCCGCCTGCTTGCCCGGAAACCGGCCTTCGTCCCAAAGCAGGTGGCGGGGTGGCCGCCGGGCCGCAAGAGAACAATATCCTTAAAATGCTTGCCGGCATTACCCCGCCGGAAAGAGAGGCGGCGTGGAAAAGGATCGCCGCCCGGGCGGCGGATCTTTATGAGACTTCGCCTGAGGAGACCATAAAATTCCTTTATAATCTCGCCAAAGACGAAAACCCCCTGAACAGGGCGAGTATCGCGGGCGCCCTGGCCGTGATAGGCGCCCCGGCGACCCTGGATATCCTTTTCGAGCTGTATAACGACGCCAGCATGGAAGTCCGGCGGGAAGCGATAAAACATCTGACCGGGCTGCAGCGGAATCTGACGGTTCCCATTGACGAAGCGTACCGGGAAAAAATAGCCGGCTGCCTGCGGGAGGAGAAGGAAAAAGGGGACTGGGTATTTTAACATGCAACTCACCGTCCCTTTGTGAAATTTGATAAAAATTTGAACCGGGTTTAAGTTTTCCATTAACTAGCGGCGGTACGATATAAGTGCCGGATAATTTTTACGGAAACCTGAAGGAAGGATCAAGAGAACACCGTATAGTTTATGATAAAAAAGCGGATAACTATATGAACAAGACCCTTATGGTGGCCGACGATGACAAGACTTTTCGCCGCATAATAAGCCGTGTGTTTGAGGGCTCCGGCTGGCAGGTGGAAACAGCGGAAGACGGCGTGACCGCGCTTGAGCGCATAGGCGCGCGGCCGCCGGATGTGATATTGATAGACCTTAATATGCCGCGTCTTGGAGGGTGGAAGCTGCTGGCGCGCATACGCGCCAACCCGCGCCTGGCCATGATACCGGTTATTATACTCAGCGGCGCCGTCGCGCCCCTGGAACAGGCGCTGGAATTCGGCCTGAGCGCGGATGATTTTATATACAAACCTTTCAATAATCAGGAACTGGTTGCAAGGGTGGAAGGCGCAGCCCGGCGGAGCCGGCGTGTGCCCGGTGCAAGCCCTCTTACTCTCCTGCCGGGGGGATCGGCCATAGAGGAAGAGGCCGTGCGGCGCATAAAAGCAGGCGGGCCGCTGGCATTTTTTTATATTGATATAGACAATTTCAAGGCATATAACGACAGTTACGGCTATCTGAACGGGGATAACGTCATAAAATGCGCCGCAGGCCTGCTGACGGATACAGCAAATGTTTTTGTCGCGGAAGACGTTTTTCTGGGGCATATAGGCGGTGATGATTTTGTGGTAATGGCTAAGCCGTCCCGGGCTGAAGATATGGCGCTGGCGGTAGCCGCGGGGTTTGATACGATGGCCTCCGGGTTTTACAGCGCCGTTGACCGGGCGCGCGGATTTATAGTTTCAAAAGACCGTTCGGGCGTTGCCCGGGAATTTCCGCTTATGACGCTTAGTATCGCCATAGTCTCAAACGAAAAACGCGTGCTGGGCCATTACGCCAAAATAGTGGATATAGCCGGCGAGATAAAAAAGCATCTGAAAAACCTTAAAAACCGTTCCGGCAGCATTTACCTCAAAGATCGCCGGGCGGATTAACGCCTCAGATATCCGGTGACATAATACCTATATATGCCGGAATTAAGTATTATGTCACCGGATTACCGGAGTGAAAATATGGCCAAAATACTTGTTGCAGACGACAACGGTATGGCGCGCGACCCGCTTTCCGTTTTGCTTGCGAACGCCAAGCACGAGGTGTTTGCCGCGATAGAGCGTATGTTCGGGTTGCGACGCGGGGGAAAGCTTCCCGGGTCTGAGGCGGGTAAGCCGGCGGAGAACCCCGCTGCCAAAATTTTGTCCGGTCCGGCCGCGGGGCTCGTGCTTATAGCCGACGATGACCCGGAAACGCGCGCGGTACTGCGCCGCTTTCTGGCGACGCTTGATTGCGAAACCATTGAGGCGGAAGACGGGCCTGCGGCGCTTGAGCTTGCGCGCGCGCGCAGGCCGGATATTGTGCTGCTTGATGTTTTTATGCCGAAAAAAAACGGCGTGGATGTGCTTAAAGAGCTGGCGCCTGAAATGCCGCGTACCGGTTTCATTATGGTTACCGGCAATGAAGACGAGGAGGTTGCGCGCGAATGCCTGGAATCCGGCGCTTTTGATTACGTCTCAAAGCCGGTGAATATTGACGTCCTGGGTAACACCATAAAAGCCCGCCTGCCGCCGCATCAATAACCGGAGGACACCAGTGTCCTTATATTTAATATCCGATTATAACTCTGCGTCTGTATTATGACGCCGCTTTAAAGCAAGCTGAGACTACTGAATTTTCGTTTCACTCGCTTCGGCACACGTTCGCGAGCCATTTTATAAAGCTTACCCATGACCTATACAGAAGCAGGCAGTTGCACATTGAAATTCGAAAGTATCACTTTCGAATTTCATGGTATAATAAAACATGCAAATAAAACGTCCCGCATTATTACGGCATTTGAAAGCTTCTGTAAAACGCAACCGTGTAACCGCTCTTATCGGTCCGCGACAGTGCGGCAAAACCACGCTGGCGCGGCAACTGGTCAACGTAGAGTCTATTAATTACTTTGACCTTGAGGACCCGGCAAGTTTGGCCAGGCTTGCCGAGCCCGCCACCGCATTGCGTGAACTGAAAGGGTTAATTGTAATTGATGAAATTCAGCGAAAGCCGGAATTATTCCCCGTAATAAGAGTGCTGGCGGACCGTACCCCGCTGCCGGCGAAGTTTTTGGTTTTAGGCAGCGCTTCACCGGCGCTTCTGCGGCAATCTTCGGAATCTCTGGCTGGCCGCGTTGAAACCATCGCCATAAGCGGCTTTAGTCTTTGTGAAACAGGTATTAAGTCGCACTTGCGTCAGTGGCTTAGGGGCGGGTTCCCGCCATCCTTCCTGGCCAAAACGGAAGCCGACAGCCTGGCCTGGCGGAAAAATTTTATACAAACATTTATTGAGCGCGACCTCCATCAATGGGGAATAGGCGTTCCCCCGGCTGCATTAATGCGTTTTTGGGCGATGCTGGCGCATTACCACGGTGATACCTGGAGCGCCGCCGAACCGGCCCGGGCTTTAGGGATAAGCGAGCCTACCGTCAGACATTATCTGGACATTTTGTCCGGCATTTTCATGGTTAGGCAGCTCCAGCCATGGCACGCCAGCCTGAAAAAAAGGCAGGTTAAGGCGCCAAAAATATATTTTCGCGACACCGGCCTGCTTCATCAGATGCTCGGAATTCTCTCAGAAAAAGACCTGTATATGCACCCGAAATACGGCAAATCCTGGGAAGGGTATATTATTGAAGAAACAATAAAAGCGACAGAGCCGGATGCCGCGTATTATTGGGCTACGCATGGCGGAGCGGAACTGGATCTTCTGCTGGTTAAAAACGGAAGGATGCTGGGCGTTGAATGTAAGCGCGTGGATGCGCCGCGCCTGACGCCTTCAATGGTTATGGCGCAGAAAGACCTTAAGCTTGAGCAGATTGCCGTTATATATCCCGGCAATAAGCGTTATTCGCTGCAAGACAAGGTGCACGCGGTGCCTTTTGAGGCGATGGCGGATGGAATGAAGGGTTTGTTCGGCAAGTAGTTATAACATATGAAAAAATACGTAAGGCCTCTGTTGCGGCTTGGCAGTCGGCTATTCGCTTGTCAAAGCAGCATTTACGGTCAAAATATGCCAAATTTGGCTTCTGAGTGGGCACCAATATGGACACCAAGCCCTTCCGAAACCTTACCTGCTTTTCCAAAAAATGCTAATATTGTCAATGTAGAAATACCACGAATGCCGCGGTAGCTCAGTGGTAGAGCACTGGTCTGAAAAACCAGGTGTCGTTGGTTCGATCCCAACCCGCGGCAGGTTTAGCAGTACAGGTGGATAGGCTGCCCGCCAAACAGCCGGCGGGTCCGCTTGAGGCGGATAGGCAATTAGACTATTAGGTAAGGCCGTCTGATGGCCATAGGCCTTGATACGGCACTGGCATAGCCTTGAACCAGATTTTACTAACAGCCTAATAGCGCCTATAGCCTTCACCTAAACAATCTGGATAGATATGCCCATGATACAGAAGATACTTGTAGCCGACGACGATTTGGACATGCTTGAGTTGTTGAAGACGCTGCTTTCAAAGGCGGGGTACGCGGTGATAACCGCTGAAAACGGACTGGAAGCGGTTGAAAAAGCCCAAAAAGAGCTGCCCGCTCTGGTTATGCTTGATATACATATGCCGCAGATGGACGGCCTGCAGGCCTGCAAAGCGATAAAATCCGGACAGCTCACTAAATCGGTGCCGGTGGTGATGCTGACTGTTGAAGGCAGCATGTCGGAAATACAGCAGGCTATGGGCTACGGCGCTAAAACCTACCTTACAAAACCCTCCAGCAGCGAAGAAATACTGAAAGTGGTGAAAAGTATACTTTCATAAAACAAGTGATTAAGTGATTAAGTGATTTTGTTTGGGAAAAGAAAAGAACGGCCTGATATTTCAAGCCGTTCTTTTTACTTACTCTTACTCAATCACTTAATCACTCATTACTAAATCACTCGCAACAATGCGAAATGCAGATATTCGGTTTCGGGCATGTTGAGGAGTATCGGATGGTCTTTAGCCTGTGAGCGCAGCTCTAAGAGTATTGTTTTTCTGCCAGCCTTTGCCGCCGCCTCGGCGAGGATACCGGTAAAAATTTCACGCGAAATGTGGTGAGAGCAGGATGAAACGGCAAGCAGTCCGCCTTCCGGCAGGGCGGATAGCGCCTGGGTGTTCAGCCTTATAAAAAGTTTTGCGGCCTGGTTAAGATTCTTTTTACTCCGCACGAAATTCGGCGGATCAAGCAGTATGAAATCCGGCTGCTCCGGCAGTTCTTTGCGCGAAGCCGCCGACAAGATCCTTTCCGCGTCTTCTTTCTTAAATACTATTTTTTCTTCAAGGCCGTTCAGCGCCGCGTTTTCTTCCGCCAGTTCCACGGCAGACTGCGAGGAATCCACCGCCCATATTTTTTGCGCGCCGGAGGCGGACGCGGTCACGGCGAAGCCGCCCAGGTAAGTATAAAGGTCAAGCACTTTTCTTCCCTTGAAATAAGGGGCCATGGCGGCCCTGTTTTCACGCTGGTCAAAATACCAGCCGGTTTTTTGCCCTTCCGAAAGGCGCACTTTATATTTCAGTCCGTTTTCCTCTATAACGGCGGTTTCCGGCATTTCCCCGAAAACGCTTTCTTCGTAAAGCTCAAGGCCTTCCAGCGTTCTGAAAGGGTGTGTATTTTTTAGAAGAACGGCTTTCGGGCGCAGCAATTGTTTCGCGGCGTCAAGTATTTCAGTTTTAAGCTTTTCAGTTCCGGCCGACAGCATTTCCATTACCAGATAATCACCGTAGCGGTCTATTATAAGCCCCGGCAGGCCGTCGGACTCGCCGTAGCACAGGCGGCAGAATCGCTCCACCCCGAGGGCTTTGCGGTACTCCATGGCGGCTTTCAGGCGGTCCGATACTAAATCGCCGTTGAGTTCCAGCGTGCCGTTCTTCAGCAGGCGCATGGCGATAAGGCTGCGCGGGTTGAAAAAACCGATCCCCGCTGGTTTGCCGTCCGGGTAGAGCAACCCGCAAATAGAGCCCGGCTCTATTGTTTTATCAACGGTAACAAGCTCGTTTGAGAACACCCAAAGGTGCCCCCCGGCTATTCTCTTGCCGCCATCGGGTTTTAATTGCAGAGTTTTTATTTGGGTTTTCATAAAAAATATTATTAATCCGGCAAATTCATCCCCCCGGACCCGTCCGCCTTAGGCGGACGGGTTATTCATCAATTGAGGTTATGGCCTCCACCTGGGTGCCGATGGAAACTCCGAAGGTCCTGGCAAAATTTCCGTTCCGCACAGAAAGTTCCAGGAAGCCGGAGGAGCCTATAAGCGCCAGTTCTGAGCCTTCATTTACCGAAGCGTATGTCAGTTTAAGGCCTTTAATAAGATGATCTGAAACAGTAAAAATGGTTTTGGCGTTTATGTGATGCTGAGTTATATTGGCTATGGCGTTGCCGAAATGGTCTATGGCGATTATCTGGCCTATAACGCGGTTGCCGGTTTTTTTAGGGTGGGGGAAGGGAAATTTACGGTGACCGGTGAACAGCGGGCCTATTTTTCCTTCCGCCAGGCCCTTGGCCACGGCTGCCGCCACCGGGGCTATTATGTCGCGGCCGTGAAAAGTGGAGCTGATGCGGTTTAAAAACAGCGAGGTGTTGTTTATGAAACGGGCCTCTTCTATTTTTTCTATTTCCTCCACCCAGCTTATAAGGCCGTTGTCCGGGGCTATGAACTGGTAATTTTTAGTTCTGGCCCAGATTATGCCGCGCCCTGTGCCCACCGTGGGGTCCACCACCGCCATAAATAAAGTGCCTTTAGGCATATAGGGCATGGAGGACATAAGGAAAAAAGCGGCTGTCCGTATATCCTGGGGCGGTATGTGGTGGGTGATGTCAATAATACTGAGCCCGGGGTTTTTTGACAGCAAAACGCCTTTCATCGTGCCCACAAAGGGGTCGTTGGTGCCGAAGTCTGAAAGCAGGGCGATGGTATTGGTTTTCATGAGTTAAGAGGCGGCAGGTAGCAGGTATCAGGTAGCAGGCAGAATTTTTTCGCCTGTGACCTGCAACCTGTCACCTGTAACCTTCATGCTATTCCTGTCCGTGAGCTCGGTGGTGTGTTGAGCCGGGCACGGTCAGCGGCATCTTCTGGCCGCAAAGGGGACAATTGTCCGGCGGGAAAAGCTGAAGGGGATAGGAAATAAGGCCCCTAACCGGCACATTAAGAGCGAGGTCACCGGTGGAACGGTCAACTATGGCGGCCACGCCTATTACCTTGGCGCGATATCCGCGCGCGAGATTTACGGCCTCCGCGCAGAGGCGGCCCGTGTTAAGCACGTCGTCAACCACCAGCACGCGTTCGCCTTCCGAAATCTTGAAATCCCTTTTAAGCACCATCACGCCGTTTATTTTTTCGGTAAATATGGCGCGCGCCTTTTTCACGCGGGCCACTTCCTGGCCTATAACCACCGAGCCGAGAGAGGGGGAAATAACCACATTTATTTCCTGCGGAAATTTCAGGGCCATTTCACGCGCCACCTTCTGCGCCAGGTGAGGGTATTGCAGCAAAAGGGAGGTCTGTATATAGGTTTGTGAGTGAAATCCCGACGGCAGTTGAAAATGGCCGTTTAAAACAGCGCCGTGTTCCTGTAAAAGGCCCACCACATCCAGTTTCCCAAGTTTTGACATTATTGTTTGCCTCCTATAAAGCTCCTCAGACGCTTAAAATCGATCCCTACGTTTTTTTTGGCCGCCGCTTTTATGATATCTCCGCTGTTTTTGGGGCTTATCATATTTATGTCGGGCTTGTTCATTTTGCCTTCAATGGTAAAAGCAAGCGCCGGTTTGCCGCTTGAGTCCGTCATGGCTTCCGGCAGGCTTCCCATATCGTAGTACTTACTGGATATTGTATAAATTTTAAGCTTCATGGTTTCGTCTGAAAAATTAAGCTCGCCTTCGGCGTAGGTGGAAAAATCCCTTCCTTCCATGAAAAAATTTTTCACCTGCACGCGGCCCGAATTAAGCATATAGTCCCCGCCCATGGAATTAAAAGCCGCTTCTTTCAGTTTGTAGCCGAACTTAAGCGCACCCATGCGGTTCATGCGGTAAACTAAAAGAATGGGCATAGAAACTATGTAGAAAACGCGGTCCCGCTCCGAGGTTTTCTGCACATCGTAGAAAGTGCCGCTGCCGGTTTTTATTGACACCGGCCCTTTGACTTTCTCAATAGAGCCAGTAATATTTTTGAGGTTCGCCGATAAGTTAAAGTTCCTCGCGTCAAAATATTCATGCTTGAAAAAATCCGCCTTGTAAAGCAATTTAAAGGACGAGAATCCGCTGGGAACCGAATTCTTCATCTTTCGTATCCAGGCTATTTCCGATTTGTATGCTGTTTTTTTTCCGCTTCTTTGCACGAGTTTTTTAAAATCAAGTATGAAATTCCAGGCTTCTTTATAGGTGAGCGCCGAAGAGTAGCCTATAAAATCAACAGCTTTTTTGTCGGTTAGGGGGGCGTGTATGGCTATTCGGCCGCGCAACGGTTCGCCGTTCAGCCTGCCTGAATAATTTATGTCAAAAAGTTCTTTTGAAAGGCTTGTCTTTGCGTCCAGCCCGGTCAGTTTTGCCTTGCCCAGGGCAAATTTGCCTTTTGTTATATTGAGAAGGTTGCGTTTGAGATTCTCTCCGAGAAGCACTGAAAAATCCGCTTCCTGACAGCGCAGGTCCTTATACGTGAAAGAGGTTTTGTAGGAGTTCAGCGTGAGATTTAAAAGACTGGAGCCGTTCGGTCCGCCGGAAAAACTCACGCTCCCTTTCGCTATTCCCCAGGCGCCCGTTACCGGCAGGCCAACACCCGATTTTTCCAGGCGAGCCAGGTTAAAGGCCGGGACCGACGCGTTGACAGCGTAGGAAAAGGCGGGAGAGCTGAAATCAAAAGTTCCGCGCGCGTTTATTTTAAGCGGGGCGATGTAAGCGGAAACCGCTGCGACTTTAGTGGAGATAAACACCGAGTTTATCTCCCAGGTGGTGCGCGGCGCGTAAAAGTTGTGCGGCGAGCGCCAGAAGGCTGAAATTTCGGAGGAGTTGAAATCCTGAAGTTCCACTTTCAGTTTTATTTCCGGGTGCCTGAAATTTTTTAATTTTCCGGTTATCCGCGCGGACTTGTTAAGCAGGGAGATCTCTGTTTTAAGCTCGTCCACAGAAGCCTTCTCCCAGTCAAAACCGGCCAGGTTAATGGAACCCTCCGAGTAGAGGCGCCCCTCGTAATATTTGCCCGGCGTAGTGTTTTTTAAAAAAAACGCGACGGAGAATGTGGCGCTTTGGCCGGGCGTAAAATCGTTAAGTTTGATGTTCACGTTTTCAAGCGCGTATTGCCTGGCGCTGGTCTGGTCTTTTATCACAAGCGTGCCGTCTTTTATTTCGGCCTCGTTTATCTTATCCAGCCGGTTCGTTTTAGGCGTGCTTCTGTAAGCCGTTACAATATCGGATAAATTCCAGGTTTTGTCTTTTTTTTTCAGCAGGGTTATTTTCGGCGCGACGAAAACCAGGCTGTTTATTTCAATTTTTTTGTTTATGAGCGGCAGAAAGCGGTATGCGGCGTAAATATAATCGGCTTCAATAAAGTTTTGCGCGGCGGCATCCGGTTCTATAACTTTTAAACCTTTTATTTTTATCTCTCCGGTTAAAGAGAGCCTGGCGTATTCTATATGCACCGTCCGTTTAAAAAGTTCCTGCAGCTGGTTGGTGACAACGGCTTCAAGGTCTGAAGGCTTGAACATCACCTTTACCGTTATCAGGGCCGTAACCGCCAGAAGCGCCGCGAAAAGCAGTGGCAGGACTATAAGCCTGGGCAGTATTTTCTTTGTCAGCTTTATGACCCTGTGTTTCATGAGCGTATATATATTCTAGCAGTATTAATAATATAAATCGCCGCTTTGTGCAAAAAGGCGGCTATTCCCTTTGTGCACGAGGCTACCTCGGCCAGATAACTTTTAAAGCTTAAAAGCTCAGGGAACATCAGTTTGATTATTGCCGCCGCAAACAGCGAGTTAAGCAGCAGCAGCGCCGTATATGAAAAAAATCTGCCTCCGGCTTTTTTTATGTCGCTCTGCAGCGGGCCCGTCAGTATTTCGATCGTGCTTAAAGCGTGAAAAGAAAGAAAAAAACCGCTAAGGGCGAGAAAATACGGCCTTGCTGGCCTAATGTCAACAAAAAAACCGGCCAGAAAATACAGCAGTCCCGCAGCTACCGCGTAAAAAGGCACGAAATACGGCGCCAGAGTTATAAATGTGTTGGTAGAATCCGTCAAGACATATCCGCTATGTTTCTTTACCGAAATTTTTTTAATTTTAGCTCCGCTCAAGAGGGCCGCCAGCGCGTGGCTGCATTCGTGGGCCATTACGTAAGCGCAGCCGTTTTTTGAGAGAGGCTTGTGGATGACAAGGTGTACTGCCGCGCCCAGAAGCAGCGGAAGGGTTACGTTTACGCGCGAAAAGGCGTCAAATAAAAACACCGCCGTAGAAGCGGCGGCGGCGAGTGCCGGGACCAGGAGCAGAAGCGCCAGGAAAGTCTTACTAATGGTTTTCATTGGAATGATTGGTAAAGTTAGAGTAGGTAGTAGATAGTAGGTGGTAGGTAGGGAAGCGGTAATCTTTACATCCTGCATGCTACATACTACCTGCTACCTACTTTTCTTAGTCAACCATCCAGTCCTCAAATTTTATGTTTTTAGAGCGCAGTTCCGTTTTCCAGGAGTTTTTTGCGGCGCCAAGTTTCTCACGGGCCAGGGCGCACCACTTATTTTCCGGCCGGCAAAAAGCGGAGGAGGCGGTTTTATACCAGATGTAAGCGTATTTGGCTGAACTCTCATGTATGAGAAAGTCTTTTTCGGTTTCAAGACCGGAGAGTTCTTTTTCAAGTTTTTCCGGGGCCATGCCGCTTTTTTTAAGGGCAATCGTTTTTTTTGCGTAGATATCGTGGAAATACAGCTTTTTTATTTCCGGCCTGCGCTGCCATTCGGAGTAGCGCTCGGCCGTGAGCCAGGCGCTTTTTGCCCTGGCCCGCAGATCCAAAACAGCCGCGCCTGAGAAAAAAATCGCGGCCGCCGACAACACAAACAATGTTTTCAGGGTTTTATTTCCCGCCTCCATCATTTGCCGGCGTCCGGATTTTTAACGGCGGGGCGGGTTTTAAGGAGCGTGTGCAGAAGGGCGCAAAGAACCTGCGGCTTTATGGGCTTCTCAATGAAATCTTTCACATTCGGTTCCTGTTTTATCATTTCCGAGGTGGAGCGGTCGGTGTAGCGGCCGGTTACTATCACTATCGGAATGTCCACGGTATCATCACATTGCAGTTCGCGCAGTATTTCAAAACCGCCGTATTTTGGCAGCATCAGGTCAAGAAGTATCAGGTCCGGGTGAAGAGATTTGGCTTTGTTAAGGGCTTCTTCCCCGTCGGCCGCTTTTTCAATCTTGAAACCTTCCTTGCGTACTATAAAATCCATCAGTTCCCTGACAGAGTCGTCATCATCAACTACCAGCACCAGCTTTTCCCCGGGATTTCCAAAATCTGTGTTTTCCATTTTTGCTTCTCCTCCCCCGCCTTAAAGCAAAAAGGAGTCAGACTCCTTTTTGCTGTCACAAGAGCACAAGTCACAGGTCACAAGTAAAAGGTTGCAGATGACAAAGTCTGATAGCAGTAGAACCTGATTTCCGACTTCTTGTTCACGCCCTCCCACTTTCTAATCCTTTCTTTGTGCCTTTCCCACTCAGTCTTCAAAGATTCGTCGTTACCAGTGTCTCCGTAGTCTGCACGCCGTGGATGCCGCGCACTTCGCGCACAATCAGTCCGCTTAGTTTATCTATGGTGTCTGATTCCGTCACCATAATAGCGTCCCAGCCGCCGAAGGTCATATAAACATCCTTCACGCCGTGTATGCTTTTTATCTGTTGAACAGCCTTCTGCTCAAGGCCTGCCACCAGTTTACATAAAACGAATGCTATCATAAAGCCTCCCTCATGGTACGTCTATTGCCATATGCTATAGGCCATAAGCCATAATTTATAAGGAGTTCCTTGAAGCCTATGGCCTATGGCTTCAGGCTTATGGCGCTGTTCCCTATATTCTTTCGTTCCAGGCGGCTCCGGCGTATTTTGAGCGCGCCAGTATCCTGATCTTTTCAAGTGTTTCACTGTCCGCGCCGTTAGTATGCCAGGTAAGGCCGAATTCACCGCCAAGGGCTTTTAAAATAATGTTTCTGTGAAAGCCGGCGTTGCCGCGCGCATCCCCGGCTTGAAAAGAGGCCTGGTAAAGCATGCGGTCTCCGAACTTGCGCAGAGCGCCCCCAAGCACTTTTTTCCCATTATACAAAATATCCATATTAACGGGCTTCAAAAAACAATCCAGCACAGGGTCGTTGACGGCATAGTTTTTTGTCTTTTCGTCCAACAGAGAAAAATTGACGCCGGCGGATTCGTAGGCTGAGTTTATTGACTTGTGCAGACGGTTATAGGTTTTGCCCGGCTCAAAATATACGCCCGGTCCGGGAAAAATAAAAGAAAAGGTAAGGTCTGTTTCGTGTATGACTATGCCGCCGCCGGTTGGCCGTCTGACCATGGCCGGGGGGGCTTTCCCGCCACTGCCGCTTTGGCGGGTGGCGGAGGCTCCGGCTGATACGGCGGCCAGCACGGCCGCGTGGCGCTGGGAGTAGCCGAAAGTGACGCCGGAGCCTTTCCAGTTGTAGAAACGGAGGATATGCTGCGCCGGCAGGGTTTCGCAAAGCGTTTCGTCAGCCGCCATCTGTTCATAAGCGTCAAGTGGCGGAGTTTCAATTATTAGACCTTTAATCATGGTACATCTATTTCTGCTGCCGTTTCTGCTGCCATACGCCGTAGGCCGTACGCTATAAGCTTTTAAGGAATTCCTTAACTGGCCTATGGCTTAAAGCTTATGGCAATAGCCGTATCTAAAACTTAGGGCTTATGGCGCTGGTAACTCTGTTACCAGCGGAGGTTCGGCTGTCTTGCGGCCTGCACTTCATCCAGCCGTTTTACCGGCATCGTTTGCGGGGCATCCTTTAATTTCTGCGGGTTGTTTAAAGCTTCCGCGCTTATTTTTTTCATGGCCGAGGCAAACTCTTCCACGGTTTCCCTGGTTTCCGTCTCGGTCGGTTCTATCATTATGGCTTCATGCGCGATGTGGGGAAAATAAATAGTGGGCGCGTGAAAACCGTAATCCAGCAGGCGCTTGGCTACGTCAAGGGTCGTTATTTCCTTAGCCATCATTTCAGGCGAGGGCGCAAGCACGCATTCGTGCATGCAATGGTCTTTGGAATGCGAGGGGTAATAATCTTTAAGCAGCGCTTTGGCGTAGTTGGCGTTTATAATCGCGTTTTCGGATATTTCGCCCAGCTCACGCGGGGAATGCATGAGTAGATAAGCGTACGCTTTTAAAAGCACGCCGGTGTTGCCGAAGAAAGCCTTTACTTTGCCTATTGACAGCGGCCGGTTGAAGTCCGCGCAGTAGCGGTTTCCTTCCTTTTTTATTACCGGCACCGGCAGATAGGCGTCTAAATATTTTTTTACCGCTATGGCGCCGGCGCCGGGGCCTCCGCCGCCATGCGGCGTTGAAAAGGTTTTATGCATATTTAAGTGCATTATATCCACGCCAAGTTCACCGGGCTTTATCATGCCAATCATCGCGTTGAAATTAGCGCCGTCCATGTAAACAAGAGCTCCGGCCTCGTGGACCATTTTTGATATGGTCTCAATGCCGGACTCAAAAATGCCGAGAGTGTTGGGGATAGTGAGCATTACCACCGCTGTTTTCGGGCCAAGATGCCGCTTTAAAACTTCCAGGTCCACCCTGCCGTCGGGGCCTGAGTCTATATTAATGGAGGAAAAGCCCAGCATGGCGGCGCTGGCGGGGTTGGTGCCGTGGGCGGAATCCGGCACTATTACCTCCACCCGGTCTTTTTGGTTTTTATGTGCGAAATAAGCTTTAGCCGCCATAAGGCCGGCAAATTCGCCATGGGCGCCGGCCGCGGGCTGCAGTGTTATGGCTTCCATGCCGCAAAGTTCGCATAACAAAGTTTGCAGATTGTAGAGGCATTCAAGGGTGCCCTGCGCGGCCTCGTCCGGCGCCATCGGGTGAAGGCCGGTAAAACCGTCCAGGGCCGCTATGTCCTCGTTAACCCGCGGATTGTATTTCATGGTGCAGGAGCCTAGCGGATAAAAATGACTGTCAAGCGAGAAATTAATTTTTGAAAGCCGGGTGAAATGGCGCACCACGTCAAATTCCGAAAGCTCGGCGAGCCTGGGCGCGGTTTTACGCCGCAAATTTTCCGGGATGGGGGGGGCGCTGTGTTTAAGCCGGCCTTTGAATTTGAGCGCCCGCCTGCCGGGAGAGGATTTTTCAATGCTGAGCCGGTTGTCAAGTGTTGTTATATCTTCCATGATGCTTTCCATTGGTAACTGTTTAGGCTGTGTCATCGATGGCAACTGAAGGCTACGGAACGCTACGGAAAGCAACTGAAAGTAAGAAAGAAAACTGTTTTATTCTCTTACCTTCCGTGGCATTCAATTGCTTTCTTTTGCTTTCCGTCGCTCTCAATTATCATTTAAGCAGTTGCTTCCCTTACGGCTTTTTCAAGGCGCGCAATATCTTTTTCGGTTTTGGTTTCTGTGGCACAGACCAGAAGCGTTTCACCCAGTTCCGGATAAAAATCCTTAAGCGGCAGTCCGGGGTCAATATTTTCTTTCTCTATAAGGCGCGAGCGCAGTTCTTTTGCGGCGCATGGCAGCGCCAAAGTGAATTCGTTGAAGAATGGGCCCTTGAACTTAAGGCTTACGCCTTTTATGGAGCAAAGCCGCTCGGCGGCGGCATGGGCGGCGTCGAAATTAGCCTGCGCCAGTTCTTTAAGGCCCCCGGGGCCCAGCAATGCCAGGTAAATAGTGGCGCCAAGCGCGCACAAGGCTTCGTTTGAACAGATGTTGGAAGAGGCCTTGTCGCGGCGGATGTGCTGCTCACGGGCCTGCAGGGTCAGCACAAATCCCCTTTTCCCGTTTTTGTCTTTTGTCATGCCGGCAAGTCTGCCGGGCATTTGCCTGAGGTATTCTTTTTTACAGGTAAAAATGCCCAGATAAGGCCCGCCGTAGTTTAAAGGAAGCCCGAGGCCCTGGCCTTCGCCCACGGCAAAATCCGCACCTTGCGCGCCGGGGGCGGTAAATAAAGCGAGGCTTACTGGGTCGGCCGCCGCCACAAACAGGGCGCCTTTGGCTTTTGTGAGCGCCGAAACTTTGCTGAAGTCTTCAGCCAGACCGAAAAAATTGGGGCTTTGGAGCGCCGCGCAGGCTGTTTCCCGGTCAAGCAGCCCTTCAAGTTTTTCCAGGTCAAGGCAGCCGTCTTTATGCGGAATCTGTACGAACTTGTAATCTTCTCCGGGCGGGAAATAGGTTTTAAGAGTCTGTAGATACTGCGGGTGAACGCTTTGCGCTATCAGCACCTTCTTTCTGCCGGTAATCCTTACCGCTGAGCGCACGGCCTCGGCAAATGAGCTGGCTCCGTCGTACATTGAGGCGTTGCCGTAATCCATTTCATAAAGCGCGGCCATGGAGCTCTGATATTCGTAAATAGTCTGCAATATGCCCTGGCTCGCTTCGGGCTGGTACGGGGTGTAGGCGGTAAGAAATTCCCCGCGCGAGAGCAGGGCTTTAAGCGCCGCCGGGATGTAGCGCTCATAAGCGCCCGCTCCCACGAAGCTTTTAAGCTGTTTGTTTCTGGCGGCCAGCTCCCGCATGGCGGAAGCTGTCTGCATTTCATCCAGCCCTTCCTGGGGTAATTTAAATTCGGGATAAAGGAACTTTTCAGGCACCTGTTTTACCAGGTCCTTGAAGGAGTTGACGCCTATGGTTTTAAGCATCTCCTCCCTGTCTTTTTTAGTGTTGCCGATAAACATCAGGAAACTCCTTGGCAGGTCACAGGTCGGCTTAGTCTCAAGTTTCAGGTTACAAGTCTCAAGCAAACTCTCATTCTTCACTTGTGACTTGTGACATGCAACTTGTGACTTTTTAATGTACTCCCTGCTTTATGAATTCCTGGTAGGCGTTCCAGTCCATGAGAGTTTTAAGGTCCTCCGGATTGGCGGCTTTCATCTTAAACAACCAGCCTTTCTCAAGCGGGGACTGGTTTATTATGGCAGGGTCGCCTGTTACCGCGGCGTTAACGGCCGATACTTCTCCGGCCACCGGGGCGTAAATGTCAAAAGCGGATTTCACGGATTCCACCACCGTGCAGGGTTTGTCTTTTTCAAGCTTCTGGTTCATTTTCGGCAGTTCCACAAACACCACATCTCCCATTTCATGCTGGGCGTGGTCTGAAACGCCCACAAGAGACTGGTCGCCTTCAAGCGCTATCCATTCGTGAGTTTTGGTGTATCTTGCTTCTTCCGGTTTAGGCATAATTGATCTCCTTTAAATCAAACAAAAGTTGAGAGATGGGGAAAAATCCTTCTCTTCGTCTTTACTATCCACTAACCACTCGCCACTAACCACTTATTTGAACGCTGTTCCTTTATAAAAAGGGGTTTTTTGAACCTGGGCCTTAACGCGCCTGCCGTGAATTTCCACCTCAAGCAGTTCTCCATTTTTAAGATTCGGCATGCTAAGGTAGCCGAGGCCGATACCCTTTCTCAAAGTGGGAGAATAGGTGGCGCTGGTGAATTCTCCTATCTCTTTGCCGTCCTTAAAAATTTTGCAGCCGCTTCTTGGCACGCCGCCTTCGGTCAGCGTCACCCCTGTCAGTTTGAGGCTGACGCCTTCTTTTTTCTGCCGTTCAAGGATACTGCGGCCCATAAACTCACCCTTGTCCAGACATACGACCCAGCCGTAATTAGTCTCGTAGGTAGTGTGATTGTCGTCCGCGTCCTGGCCGTAAAGCAGATAGCCGGCTTCAAGGCGCAGGGTGTCGCGCGCGCCAAGGCCGCAGGGAACCATATTATAGGGTTTTCCAAGCTCCATCAACTGTTCCCAAATCTGTGCAATAACCGGGTGGGGGGCGGTGATTTCAAAACCGTCTTCCCCGGTGTATCCGGTGCGGCTCACAAAACAGTCCTGGCCGAAAAGCTTTTTTTCCACAATGCCGAAGCGCGGCAGCTTAAGGGCTTCAGGGGCGAAGGTTTTGAAAATATCAGGCGCTTTCGGGCCCTGTACGGCCAGCATGGAATAAGCGTCGCTTTTGTTTTCAATGGTTACCTCCATTTTTCCGGCCTGGGTTTTCAGCCAGTTGTAATCTTTTGTGGAGGTGGTGGCGTTCACTATTACCAGATAGCGGTTAAGCGACAGGCAGAAAGCTATTATGTCGTCCACAAGGCCGGCGGATTCGTTGGTAAGATGGGAATATACTCCCTTGCCTGTAACAGCCTTGCGCAGGTCATTGGCGTTAGTGCGCTGTAAAAGTCTGAAGCTCTCGGGGCCGCTTACAAAAATCTGCCCCATATGTGAAACATCAAAAATGCCGGCTGAAGTTCTTATGGCGTTATGTTCCTTTAATATTCCTTCAAACTGCATGGGGAGTTCCCACCCGTGGAAATCCACCATCTTGCCGCCGTACTTGCGGCATATTTCGTTTAAAGCTGTTCGTTTTAACTTGTCCGCGGTAATATTCATACTGTCTAGCCTCCGGCTGTGCCGTAACAGACGCTACGCGTATCAGACGGCCTTCTGGCGGGTTTTGGGGGCCCGTGTATATTCTTTTATAACAAAATTGAGCGTGCCGGGGCAAGGGAACCGGGGGAATCAACAATTCTTATGTTTCCCGCGAGCAGGTTTGGAAACTAAAAATCCAGTTTCAACCCTACGGGGCAGTGATCGGAACCCTGTACCTGCGGCAGTATGAAGGCCTCTTTAACCAGGTTCTTTTTTTCCCCGTTTATGAAAAAGTAGTCCAGGCGCCAGCCCACATTGCGCTCACGGGCGCGTGTTTTGTAATCCCACCAGGTATAATTACCCGGCTCAGGATGCAAAGACCGGAAAGTATCCGTCCAGCCCATGGCGGTTATCTTATCAAGCCAGGCGCGCTCAATCGGCATGAAGCCGGAATTGTTTTCGTTCTCTTTAGGGCGGGCAAGGTCTATGGGGTTGTGAGCGGTGTTGATATCGCCGCAGAAGACTACGGCCTTGCCGGTTCCGCGCAGGGCCTCAATGTGGTTAAGAAATGCCGCGTAAAAATCCAGTTTATAGGCCAGCCTTTCCGGACCCTGCCCGCCGTTTGGGAAATAGACATTCAGCAGGTAAAAGGCGGGGTATTCAAGCGTTATCACCCTGCCCTCCGGATCAAACCGGGCATCGCCGAAACCTTTTGAAACGGCCAGCGGCCCGCCGCTGAAGAAAGCGGCCACGCCGCTGTAACCTTTGCGTCCGGCGCTGTTCCATTGCGACTTGTAGCCTGGCGCCGCCGCATCGCCGGGGCCCAGTTGTTCAGGGGAAACTTTTGTTTCCTGCAGGCCCAGTATGTCGGGTTTCTCGGCTAAAAGAAAATCTTTGAAGCCCTTTTTTAATATGGCCCGGTAGCCGTTAACATTCCAGGATAAAAGTTTAATGGACATAGGTTAGATGTGTAGCAATTTGGACGCATAGCAATTTAGAGGCATAGCAGTTTAGAGGGTTCAGGTATCCCAAGTTGCCTTGCCTCCATATTGCTATGCATCTAAGTCGCTATGCCTCTACTTATTGAGCGCCTCGTGCACCGCTTCCGACATGGTGGGGTGGGCGTAAATTATTTCTTGCAGGTCCGCGCGCTTCAGTTTCATTTTAACCGCCAGCGCTATAAGATGTATCAGTTCCGTGGCCGGGCCGCCTACTATCTGCGCGCCCAGCACGGTTTCGTCCCCGGCGTCAAACACCAGCTGCACAAAACCTTCCGTATCACCGGTGGCGATCGCCTTGCCGATGCCCGCAAAAAATGCCCTTGAGGTTTTCACCGCTATGCCACTTGCTTGTGCCTGCGCAATGTTCAAGCCCACCGTGCCTACTTCCGGCCAGGCGTAAACGCATTTAGGCGCTATGCCGGCGTCAAAAGTTTTTTTGGCGCCGAAAATATTTTCGGCCGCTATTTCTCCCTGGCGGGTAGCGGAATGCGCCAGCGTGGAAATTCCGTTGATATCGCCCACGGCGTAAATATCATCCGAGGCGGTTTGCATAAACTCGTTTACTTTAACGCCTTTTCCGTTCCATTCAAGCCCCAGCGTTTCAAGCCCCATTCCAGACAGGTCCGCAACTCGTCCCGCGCCTACCAGTATTTCTTCCGCTTTAAGCTGCGTTCCATCTTCCAGCGTTACGGTTTTAAGGCCACGCGAAATTTCAAGTTTAACCGCCTTTTTTCCGAAGTGGAACTTGACGCCGCGTTTTTCAAATGAGGAGCGCACCGCGCGCGTCACCTGCGGATCTTCTCCCGCAAGAATGTCCGGCAGAAGTTCTAAAACACTTGCTTCAACACCCATTGCGTTAAAGAAACACGCGAATTCAAGCCCTATCACGCCGCCGCCCACTATAAGGATGGAGCCCGGCAGGCGCGGCAGATCAAATATCCGGTCGGAATCAGTAAGCTGCGCTTTGAATTCCGCGAAAGGTGCTGGAAAACCGGGCCTGGTTCCGGCGGCAAGCACCGCGGCGTCAAACCGTTTTTTTATGGGGCCTGCCCCGCCCTTTTGGCACAGGGAGTGTGGCTTAATCCCTCCAGCTATATTTCCCGCACCAGCAGATTGCCCCAAAAGAGCGGGGCCCTGAGGTGTAGCCCCACCACCCGCTTGCCCGACTTTGTCGGGTCCTCCCGGCCCCGAAGCGGGTGGTGGGGTAGTTATTGTAGCTTCGCCTTTTCCGGTGAAGGCGGCCCTGCCGCGTATCACCTCGATTTTTTTAGTCTGAAAAAGTTTTTCAAGCGAAGCGCGCAGTTTAAGCACCACAGTGGAGCGGCGGGCTTTCACTTTTTCCCAGTCCAGCATGGAGGGGGAAAAACCGGCGTCAGAGCCGTCTTTCAGCAGTTCGCGCAGGCCTTCAAAGGCGTGCACGCGGCGGCCTGTGTCTAAAAAAGTTTTTGAGGGAATACAACCGCGGTTGAGGCAGGTGCCGCCGAAATCACGGGCTTCAACTATTGAGACTTCCGCGCCCAGTTCTTTAAGGCGCAGCGCCGCCGGGTAGCCGCCGGGGCCGGAACCTATCACTATTACTCTTTTAGACATTTTTTCCACCTACCTTGATACTAGTGATTTTGCCTATGGCCTATGGCTTAAAGCTTATGGCAAACGATTAGCTCTATTCATGGATGTAATTAAAAAACAGTTCATTAAGCGATTTGAGCGCGGCGGTAAGTTTTCCATTAAGCGTTGTTGAAAGCGCAGGTGTAATTTCCGGTCTTGCCAGCGGCCCGATGGCAGCTAGCTTTAGACCATTCGGCCCGATCTTCGCTTCAAGGCGCGAATTGACGGAGCGCGCGGCGCTGTCAAAGGCCAGGTCCGCGCTCAGATTAATAAAATTTGAGTCTAGCTTTATATCCTTGAAGGAGATTGCCGAGTTTCTAAAACTGAAAGCGGCTTTTAGTCTTTGGACTTCTATGTCGTATATACGCGGCACCGGCTTGCCCATCACGGCGGAAAAAAGTTCAAGGCCTTTGGTCAGCGTTTGTCTGGCGGAGTTTTCGCTTCCCGGGATATAAAGGTTTTCCGCCTCCAGCCGCGCGGAGTAATTTTTTTCCCTGGTTTTAGAACGCATATTAAAAAGTTCACAGTCAGCCCGGAGTGCGGCCAGCGTGATGGCGCCGTAAGAGGCGTTGTCCGCCTCAAATGAACCCTTGAGCGAGGTCAGCCCGCCGTAGTCAAAGTTGGCGCTGGTTTTAAAGCTGACTCCGGAACTTAACAGTTTTCCCGCCACGGCGCTTTTCAGCAGACCTTCAAATTCGGCGGTATAATTCCCGCCGGACGAAGAATAGTGCAGCAACCTGAGATTGGAGTTTTCGAACGTGAAATCCCGCCCTGAAGTGCCCATGCTCACCTCAAGCCGGGCGTTTTCAAGCGCCAGCTCTCCGGTGTTCCATGTAACATAAAGGCCCTGTGTGGTTTTAGGCAGCAGGGCCAGCAGGTCTTCAAAATCCCAGCGGCCGGCGTTTTCCCGCAGTTTGAATACGGGGTCTATAAAACTGACTTTCGCGAAATAAACCCGCTTTTTTAACAGCGCGCGCAACTCGGGGCGGATTACGGTCCGGCGGGCGCAGAAAAATTCTCCGGCCTTAAAAGAAGGCCGCCTTGAAACACAGACGTTTTCAATGATCACGCCTTTTAAGGGAGAGAATGATATTCGCTTGAACCGTATTTCCCTGCCCAGTTTTTGGCCGGCAGTGGAATTTATCCGTTCTGTGAGGTAAGTCGAAAATTGTTTATATTTGACATGAACGAACAACGCCCCGCCCAAACAAATCAGCAAGAACACAGCCGCGATAATTTTTGAAAGCCGTGTTTTAACCCCACCACCCGGACGCCCGCCTGCGGCGGGCGTTGCAGATGAGGCGTCTTTGTCCGCCTGTCCGGGTGGTGGGATCATGGTTCTATTATAGACAACCCCGCCGCCCGCGCGCAAATCGGAGACACCGGACGTAGCGATTTTTTTAAAATGTCATGGTAGCGGCAAGTAGAAATGTCATGGTTTGAGGTAAACTAACCCTTCAGGCACCTAGCCGGGAGGGATTTAATGGAGCAACTAACCATGTATTCGAAAGCAGAAATGACACAAACATAAAAGGTCGAAAAACATGATAAAAAGTGAAGAAAGAAAAACAGTCAAGGCTAATCATCGGAAGCTTTATCTTAAAACCTGGGCTAAATCACCTTGGCTTGCCTGCGGAACTCCCGGTATTTAAGTCGGCGCCCAAAGTTCAGCAAATTTGCGGTCCACCGGACGATGACTGCCAACTTGATCTGTGGGCTGACTTATACGAAGAAATAAACCCCGCCTCCGACAACTAACTCCCGTACTCCGCCAAGCGGCCGGAAAGCTACGTAAAAATTTAATAAAAACACCCCGCTTTTGGGCCGTCTGATGCGCATCGCGCTCGATACGGCACGGCCATAGGCCAGTATTATAGCGAGAGGGGAAGACTTTTTACAAATTTTTCAGGAGGCCGGAAGCTTCAGGCAGGGGGGAAACTGACGATAACGGACCTTACGTACTACAGATAAAACAGGTCTTTTCCTTTTATCAATTATTTCTCAATGGTATCTATCCATCCATTGCAACTGCCATCAAGCATGTTTTCAACAGAATCAAATCCGCCTAAGACCCCCGACTTTTCCAGTTTTGAAAGCAGTTCGTTTTCTCTTCCCTGAAATTGCTTAAGCTTGGAGGAATGGAATTCAATGTAGAATCTATCAACATATTTTATCGTTCCATCGGCAAACATTTTATCTAAAACTTCATACTCCGCACCTTCGATATCCAAACTTATAATTATGAAATCATTTACGGAAAACTTGCGACATAGCCATTGGCCGAAATCAAATGATTCCACAGTTATCGTTTTTGGCTGCTTAATCGTGCGGTTGTTATACAAGCTGCTTGTTGAGTCATATTTTGATAAAATAAATTCCACGGTTCCATTTTTATTCCATATCGCCTTGTTTATGACAGTGATGCCGGGCATTCTTTTCAGATTTTTAATTTTATAAGGGTTCGCTTCGATTGCAAATATTTTCCAGGGATATTTTTTATATAAACCGGTTTTTTGAAATGCCAATAAGCTTTCTCCATTATGCGCTCCCCCGTCAATAAAAATATATTTTTTTGTTCTGGGCCCTGCATAATACCAGATGGAAATAAATAATATTACTAATGTGAATAATATTGTCATTGCATGCTTTTTAATGTTTTTAAAAGTGTCTTTGTGCCGGAACATAGTTCCTCTTGTGGTTTTCTATTAGGGCTATGCACTTGATGCGACTATGCCCTGTGCGTTACGATTTGACAACTAAACTATGGGAACTGAGGCGACTTGCACGGCCTGTTGTGCAAGGGCCGCATTGGGGGGGACGCTGCTTACTTTCTTACTTATTTTAAAATGCCGCTTTGTAATCCTTGGTTAATTTTATGGCAACTTAAATCTTTTTGTCCTTCCGCTCACTGATCCACAACAAGTAAGAAAGTAAGCAGCGTCCCCTGTCACCCACCTATCTGCGGCTGATGGCCACTGACAGGTGGTGGGGGCACCCCACCACCTGTTTGCCCGTTTTGCTCCGGTTTAAGTGGATAATCAGGTGGTGGCATCATAATCTTATTATAGACAAGAACCGCCCGCGGTGGAAATAGCCCCCGCCCAGCTCTTTTGTCTTAGAGCTTCAACAGACAGGTTTGAACATGGCGTATAGAACTTTACCTCAATTTTATAAAAAATATTCCCGCCTTTGTGTTACAGCGATATGGGCAAGTTTTTCAGGCGGTTGGGAACGTTAGGACTTGGGATAACTTACGGTAAGCGGCCTTATGCCTGCAACTTTCAGGCTAAACCACCAGTTCGGCGAGTGTTTTGTTTGTACCGTATTCCAATATTTTTATTTCCGTGGAATTTTTTCCAAGGGCTTTTTCCCATTCGCCGGCCATGATAGCCAACAGCTGTTCCTGCTGCGGCCGGGAGAGGTTGTTGTACCGCTGGTCCACATAAACGCATAAGGTGTCGCCCTTATAGTTGATATCAGCCACCCCGACAGCGCTAAGCTCTTTCGCCCCTTTTTCTTTTATCTTCTGTATCGTGTCGTACTTAATGCTGTCGGAGATATTACTGATCTGGACCAGAGCGTCCGCGGAATTATCGGAATTTGAATGCATGGCGGTCTTGCCGGCTATGGTAAGCGCAAGAACCGCAAAGAATATTTTCAGCAGTGGCGAACCCGGTTTCCCGGCGACACCGGATTCTGTCCTGGCGCCAAGCTGCGCATTGCACCTGGGGCATACTTTCTCGTTCTTATCCACTTCCTTCAAGCACTTATAGCACTTTTTATCCGTACTCATAGCGGTTGCCTTTTAATCATGATGTAATCGTAGAACTGCAGGAACATTATATAACACAATTGGGCCGGTGAAAGCGGCGGCCGCCGCCCCGCCGGTCATGCCGTGCCCGCCAGGGGGGCCACAAGTTTAAACATTGTATGGCTGGAAGCTTGAGGTATGGGGGGGACTAACCCGAATCCTGCAATGATAACTTACCCTGTATTTTCCGCGGACTTCAGTATTTCGTCCGAAATAGCTTTGATCTGGTCTGAGTCTTTAAAGGCAAGCTTATAAGTAAAATATCCGCTGCGATCTTTCTCCGCTTCGGTTACCAGCGCGCGTATATCCTCGTAATCATTGCCGCCAAGCTCAAAGCACAGCGCCGCCATCCTGCCTTTATTAATTTCAAATCTGCTCATTAATTCCGCGCCTTCGGGCCAGAGCCGGACCAGCCTGCCCCAGAGCGGCGGCGTATCCTGCGAGGTTATTATAACGGTTGGAATGTAACTTTTACTTCGGTTCATTTTCAGAAAATACCAGCCCGGTTCCGTTGTCCTCCGCGGTAAACCATATCTTGCCGTTTTTTGAGGCCAGCCCTGTTATCTTAAGCGATTTTCGGGAGTATTGTTTTATTTCCGAACTTGAAAGCAGTGTGTCCGGCCGGCCAAGGGGCATTTTCACCAAAGCTTTAAGGCCCGGGTCGGCGGCCCATAAAAAACGGGTATCGCAGGCGAAAGCCGCGATCTTTTTCCCCGGGTAAGGATAGCGGTCAAGTTCGGTAAGGCTGTCGTTCGGCAGACATTTTGAAAGGGTATTATTGTTGTAGGCGATCCAGAAGTATAACCCGTCGTGGCAGATGCCGGCGATGTCGGCGCGGTCGGTTTTAATTTTAGCCAGCAGTTTTAAACCGGCGGTTTTCAGTCTTTTTTCTATCACCCCTGAAGCGGTTTGCAGCCAGAGGGCGTCCGGTGAAGCGGTAAGTCCCGCCGGTGTTTCCTCCGGCAGGCTGGCTACGCTTTTTATGCTGAAATCAGAAGCGTTGTGCGTGTACAGGGCCTGGGTGTACCAGTCGCTTATAACCAGGCTGTCGCCTTCGGGGGCTATCCCGGTGGGATGGGAGTAGGGCAGGCGTATTTCCGCGGGCGGCGGCTGAGGGCGGTTATATTCTCTTGAAGCAAAAAACCAGCCTGCGGCCATGCCGACAGCCAGCGCCGCCAGTATGCCTGAAATAACCAGCGCGTTTTTTTTCTTCTCAAGAGCTTCTCCGTCAATTACAAGCGGCGTACCATCCAGATTCAGGGTTTTTTTATAAACGGGGCGCAGTTCCTCCTCGGTCCAGGGACTTTGAACGCAGTCAAAAGCGCCCAGTTTCATAAGCGCCACGGCCCTGGAGGCGTCGCGGTTTTTGAGCAGAACCACAAGCGGCAAAAAGGGGGCTATTCGTTTGAGTTCCCGCAGTTTTATTTCAGAGGGCGGGTCCTCCGAGTCAACCAGGAATACGGCCTTAGGCCGGACCTTCTCAAAAATTGAAAGGGTGTCGTTCAAATCCAATGAAAATACGGCGTCGGCGCCCAGGTTTTTGAATATATTTGCCAGCACCAGGCGGTTCTTTTCGCTGGAGGTTATTATCTGTACAGTGTTGAACATAAGCAAGTCACAAGACACAGGTCACAAGTCACAAGTAACGGCTCCGCATCCACCGACTGTCCACTAGCCACTGATCACTAGCCACTGTCCACTGACCACTATTTATCCGATGGCGGAGGAGCCGGGATGGTGAAAATGGCTCCCTCCAGCGGCAGGCCTTTTGAAATGTATTTTTCATTGGACTGGTAGACCCTTTCCCAGAGGTTCGGGTTGCCGTAGTATTTTGAGGCTATGGACCTTAAGGTCTCGCCGGCTTCTACTTTGTGGAGCCGGGGCCATTTCTCCGGCGGCGGGGGGACATATTTTTTCACGGGTTTCGGTTTTTCCTTCCGGCCTTGCGCTTCCAGAATTTCCAGTTCCAGGTTCCTCAATTGTCCTTCCGCGCCGCGCAGGCGGGTCTGCATCATGGTCAGATCCGTTCCAAGCACGCCTTTATTGACGCGGTAGGTTTCAACCGAGGTCCGAAGTCTGTCTTCCTGAGCGCGCAGGTCGTTTATCTGGGTTTTAAGTTCTTCCGCTTTTCTGCCGGCCTCTCCCACCAGTTTTTCGCTGAAGGAGGGCGAGCCGAAACGGTAAGACGCGCCCATCCCGTAAAAACCCGCCTGCTGGTTAAAGCCTTTCCAGGGCAGGGACCAGGTAAAGTCTATGGTCAGAGGCAGAGCGTTCACGCCAAGACCCAGCGCCAGGTAGTCGGCCCCGTTAAGGGTAAAACCCTTACCAGCCCTTGCCTGAAGCAGGCCGTTAAAAAGATCTCTTTCAGCGCCCATAAAAAACTCGGAATAGGCCCCGCGCGCGCGCAGGTCCATGGCAAAAATGGTGCCGCCGTACCGGTAGGAATTGCCCAGTGTTATGGTTGCAAGCGCGCGCCCAAGCCCCATAACAACGTCGGTTAAAACCAGGGAGGTTTTAAGACCGGAATTGGATTCCAACAGAAGGCCGCCGTCAAAGCCAAGGCCTAAATGGCTTTTTTGCGCGTAGCGCAGGCTTACCAGCTTTATGCCGCCGCCGTAAAGCAGGGGTTTCTGGAAATATTTAATCGTGGTTCTCGCGCCCATTCCAAAAGAAAAAGCGTCGCGGCTGCCAAGCGCCCCCTGCCTTACGGCGTAATAGCCGAAGCCCGCCGTCTGGCTGGCATTATCCGGCGACGGCCGCGCGTAAACAAAGGCCGTTTCACCCTCGCCCGCAAGGGGGGACAGGCGTCTTCCAAGTGAAAAATCGGTTTCTATATTCGTAAGGTTAGAGAGCCCGGCCGGGTTGTAAAAAACCGTGTAAGGGTCGTCGGCCACACTTGTAAAAGCTCCGCCCATGGCGTTTTGCCTTGTGCCAGGCATAATATAGGTAAGGTCGGCCGCCGGGGCGTTTACTCCCGCGAACAAAAGGCAGAAGATGATGAGCGAAAAATTTTTCATAATCGTCAAATATATTATAATAAAGAATACTTCAACGGTATTAAGTTAATGTTTCATTTTTTTTAAATTCCGATTCATGAACAGACTAATACTGCTTTTTATCCTCTTTCAGGCTGGAGGTCTTCGCGCCGCGGAGATAAAGATCATATATCCCTACGAGGGAATGGCCCTGCCTAATGTCCCCAGAACTTTTGTGTTTGGAAACATAACTCCTTCAACCGCGCCTTTCCGCATAAACGGTTCAAAAATAGAAGTTTATAAAAACGGCGGTTTTATCGCCTATCTCCCTGTGTCTCCGGGAAATTTTTCCTTCAGAGGGGAATTGACGGGCGGCGCCGCCTCCGCGGTTTACGAAAGGAAAGTCAGGGTTAAGCCGGCTGAGTTCCAGCCGGTTTCAAGCGGCACGCTGTTCCTGAACATGGTTTCACCATCCGGGGAGTTGGAATTGTCACCCGGCGATTTTGTAAATATTCAGGCCGGGGGCACGCCTTTTAAAGAGGCGGTCTTTTCCATCGGTTCCATAACCGGCGATACCCAATTGACGGAAATTCCCAGGGGTTCGGGCCGTTATTTCGGCCTTTACGCTGTTAAAGAGTCCGACGCCGGTAAAGAAGGCTCCGTGGAGGTCCGGTTTAAGGCGGGGCTATTCGCCAGAAGCGCTTCCTCCGTTTCAGAAAACGCCGTTAAAATACTGAAAGTTCCGCTTATATTTGAGACCTCTACCGACACTGTGGTACTGCGTAACGGCCTTGACACCGGCTATATGATGTTTTTGCCCATGGGCGTGAAGCTGGTTTCGGACGGAAAGACAGGCGCCATGCGCAGGATCCGGCTTTCGCCCGGCGAAGCCGCCTGGGTGGAAGACAGCAAGGTTGTGCCGGCGCCGCGCGCGGCTTTCCCGCCGCAGACCGAAACCGGCACCATCCGGCTTAAAAAAACGGAAACCGGGTCGCAGGCCGCTATCTCGCTGAACGACAAAGTTCCCTATTCGGCTGAAGAACTGGAAAACAGCCTGCGCCTGACTCTCTATTACGCCAAACAGCATACCAACTGGGTCGTTTACGATTCCTCCGATTCTTTTGTTAAGAACGTCGTTTTCCGGCAGGCCGACGAAAACAAGGTTACGGTTGATTTTGAATTTGCCAAAGACAAACCTCTTTGGGGCTATGATATTTATTACGGCACCCGCGCCCTGGTGCTTGAATTTAAGCAGCCCGTTTCCGCTCCTGGAAAGTGGCCCAAGCCCCTTGAGGGCGTTAAAATAGCCCTTGACCCCGGCCACTCCGCAAAGCAGGCTCCGCCTTACGACGGCGCCATCGGACCGATGGGGACTTTTGAATACCAGGCAAATCTCGCCATAGCCTTGAAAACGCAGGAGGTTCTGTCAAATCTGGGCGCCAGGGTATTGCTTACCAGGAAGGGCGATGAAACCGTGCAGCTTGCCGACAGGCCTAAGATAGCTAAAGATTCTAAAGCCGATATTTTTATCAGCATTCATAATAATGCCATCGCAGACGGAGAAGACCCCTTCTCGCAGCCAAGGGGGTTTTCGGTTTACTATTATCACCGCCACAGCCGGGCTTTGGGAAAAGCCCTGCACAACGCTTACGTAAAAAATATCCGGCTCCCCGACGAGGGGCTGCGCTACGGAGATTATCTGGTGGTCAGAATGACTTCCATGCCGGCCGTGCTTATTGAAAATGTCTGCATGATACTGCCGGAGCAGGAGGAAATGGTTTTTACGCCGGCTTTTCAGGACAAGCTTGCCGCCTCAATAAGTTCGGGGGTCCTTGAATTTTTCGCGGTTCCACCGCCGCCCGCCTATCTCCGCTCCAGGGAGAGGGACAAAAAGAAACAACCTCCTGTCAGTCTCAGGGGGACAGGCGGCAGGGAGAACCGCGCCGCGGCGCCCCGCGGGGCCGGCATTTTGGAGGGGTTGCCCGGGAAAGCGGGCACATGGACGGGGAGAGGTAAAAAATGAGCGAAAACCGCCTTGAACTTTTTTCTAAATACTCGGAAGGCCTTGCGGCGAACTCCGGGTCCGTAGACGCATTATGGGATTTTTTAACGCGCGCGGGCTCTTCCTTGCTGGGCTGCCACGCGGCCAGTTTTTTTGATGCCGACGAGGTAAAAAAAACATTGACCTTTAAAACCAGCATCGGGCCTGTGGGAAGGGATTTGACGGGGGTGGGCTTTGCTTATCAGGGAGCGGCAGGTGATTGCGCTTCCACCCGGCGCGCCGTGCTTGTAAATGACGCGGAAAACGACTCCCGCTTTACCAAAAAGGTTGACTACGGCACGGGTTTTAAAACCAAATGCGTACTGGCGATCCCGGCGCTCGCGGGCGGAAAGCTCCTGGGGGTGATGGAATTTATTAATTCCGTCGCGGGCGTTTTTTCGCAGGACGATCTTCTGCTCGCCCAGGCCATAACTTCTTTAACCGCCAGCGAGGTTTACATTAAAAAGCTTGAGATCACCGTCAAGCAGCTTAACCTGAAAGGGGAGAGCACAATTAACAACCTATCTGGCGGTTTTATCGGTTCCGACCTCCAGGGGCAGGTGATATTCTTCAATCCCAAGGCCAAAGAAATATTTGAAACCGGAGAAGATTATCTCGGCCGCAATGTGATCAGCCTTTTCCGGCTTTGCCCCGACCTTATAAACGCCATAGGCGCGGTTTTAAAGCAGAACAAAACTGTGCATCGCCAGGAGTTTAAATGCTCCGTGAACGGCAAAGAAAAAACTATCGGCTACAGCTCCATTAACATGAAAGGCGTGGATGGGGCCGTTATAGGCGCCGGCGTCATTTTCCAGGACATCAGCAACTTTTAAGAGTCTCTTCCATACTTGTCAGATATTCAGTGTCTGCTCGCAAATCTTCCTTCAGTCTTTATCTTTAAGCCTTCCGAAAATTGTTGTGGATATATTTATCTGTAAGTCTGTCAATCAAGACCGACTTCAACTGCAATTTTCGGGTAAACCCTGTAGCGCCGGCCTTATTAAAACGCTAAGAAAGCCAAGAATGCACGTTTCTATTATACTTTGTGTGTAAAAACGGTGGACTTGACAAATAGGAATATTTCTCTATATACTGTTTACTGTTTCGGGGAGTTCTGGAAAATTTTAAGGCAACCAGTGAATCACTTTTCCGCAGGCACGTAATTGCGGGCAGGCTGAGGTTTGTTTTTACGCGACCATAACGGCGTCCGACCGGATCACAACAGGTTTTTTGCCGGGTTATTGGGAATGTGTTAAGGAGAAATTATGAAAGCCTTTAATTGTGTGCTTGCGGGTGTTTTTACGTTTCTTGTCGGAACTAATCTTTGGGCGATTCCCGCCGGGTTTAATGTCCAGGGCCGCCTTACCGATGCTAACGGCATCAATAAGGACGGCACTTTCCAGATAAAATTTTCAGTTTTTGCAAATGATATCGGCGGCTCTCCCGTGTGGGAAAAAAATATGCCGACGGTAATTGTCAAAAACGGGAACTTCCAGATTATATTGCAGGGGCAGGGTGACAATTCAGCTCAACTTGAAAGTGCCGTAAAAGACCTTGAGGTTGCTTATGTAGAAATAAAAGTCGGGACGGAACCGCCGCTCGTCCCCAGGCAACCTTTGCTGCGCTCCCCATTTTCCCCGCCCGATAATTTTGTGGGTGCGGTGATGTGGTTTTATCGCACTTCCTGCCCCAATGGGTTTATTAAGGCCGACGGGACTCTTATAACCCAAGCAGCGTATCCTAATTTAGCTTCCGCTATGGGTAAAACCGGAAACTTTAATCTACCCGATTTGAGGGGTGAGTTCATAAGAGGTGTGGATGATGGGCGGGGCGTTGATCCAGGGCGCATGTTGGGTTCTGCGCAGACGGATGCATTTCAGGGGCATAAGCATAGCATGCCCGGTTTATACACGCAAGCGTGGCCGGGACAAGGAGGATTTGTCGGCCCCGGAATGTTTGAGGGGCAGATACCGAACAGGACATACACCACCAACGCGTTGCCGGTAGACGATGGTCAGAGTGGAACGCCTCGTGTTGCCGCTGAAACCCGCCCGCGGAACGTGGCATTGCTGCCATGCGTGAAGTATTGATGAAATCTAAAAGTTTGCACTTATACCAATTAAACGGAGGAAAAATATGAATGCACGATGGATTTCGATTCTGGGACTGTTGGGGGGTATTATTGGTCTTAACGCCTCCGGCCAGGAAACCTCTGCGCCTTTTCATCCAATAGCGCTTTGGGAGAGCAATGCTTCCAAAGGCGTGCTGCTTGTCGCTCCGGGAGAAATGTTGATTATTGATTCAAAGGGCGACAAATACGGCAAAGTGCACGCGAAGGAGCCTGTATATGGCGCTACTATATCGCCTGACGGCAAAAAACTGGTATATATCACCGCAACCGGGCTCTGGCTGGCCAAACTTGAAAGCGGCGCTAATTATCTGGTCTCAAGCGGGGTCTGCGGTTTTTTTCATTGGAATGTCGACGGATTAAGTTTTTTATTCTCAGTTGATGAACGCGGGAAGGATGCACCTTCTTCTGTTTCAAGTATTAAATTCTTCTGGGCCGACGGGGACGGGAAGAATTTAAAACAAGTGTATCCGTGATTCGGAATAAGTGGGGTGGGTCTGACGAAACAGTTGCAGATGAGCTCCGGCGGCATTACGCCCTTTTTTATAAAGGGGGAATGTCAGCAGGGGCCAGGTGATAATCTGTAGTCGGTCATTTCTATGAGCAGCGTCCCTTATTGCCTTCTGCTTAAGGCAACATTGAATTGCCTTCCCGTTGGCGCGTAAGTGCGGCTAGGCCTTGGTTTTTTACGCCTAAAGGCATCGGGAACGAGGCGGGTTTAAGCAAAGTCTTGGAACAAAAATGACCAGAGCTTTGGGAAACATGAAAAACAAAAGGGCCATTCTATCGGGGATATTTATTGTGCTGGCCACCTTGTTCGGTGGAGAAACGAATATTTCCGCCCGTATGCAGGCTACTGTTAGCGGAGTGCTCGCCGCACAAATTATCTTTCTGGATCCGACGCGGGAAGTTAATGCGTATCGTAATGGCGCTCTCTGGGTGACATTCTGGGACAATGGCAACGGTATTACATCGGGACATGTTGAAGGGGGAATGGATGGCTCCACTTGGGTTCCGGAGCGCTACTGGGAAATCTTTCCTGTGATAGCCCCCGGGGTATATAATTTTCATGTCACATATTCAGTGCCCTGTTCAAACCCCAACACAACCCCCGGCGGGCACTCATGCGCTCCGATTACCTGGTCGGCGCATATTGGGATTGGATACTCAGAGGTTACAACCATGTATCTTTATAACCAGCCAACTCTGAATCTAACGCTAAACTATGGGGAAACGATGTACGGTACGATTATCGTAGACGATGCCGGGCAAACCAGGAAACTGGAGAAAGCACCTGAAACGGATAACCAGGAAAACCTGGTTGGCTCGCTGCTGCCGAAACCGCTCAAAGTGCAGGTTACGGGAACCGGGGCTATAGCAAAAGAGGGAATCCCGGTTTCTTTTTCCGTGATTCCGGCCACGGCGAATTACTCCTTCTCTGAAACAGGATCCGTGAAAACCATCACGGTGAATACTATTGCCGACGGCACCGCCTCGGTCCCGTTCAGGCTGGGCACAGTGTCCGAGACATATTCTATAAAGGCCGTATGCGATAGTTGTGCTGCAGGAAAAGAGGTGACTTTTTCGGCTAAGGCTTTAACAAACGAGCAGGTGACAGAATTATCTATTGTTCAATGCGATAAGTATGCGACTGTTGACACTAAGGTGCGCAACGCGTTTATTGTGAGGGTGTTCAATACATTGACGCGTAAGGGTGAAGAAAATTGGATGGTAAATTTTTCCACAGAGACATTTCCCATAGGGGCCGTTGGGCAAAAAGCTTCTCCGGCTACTGGGGCTACAAATGAGCTTGGAATAGCTTTTGGATCGCTTTGGACGGGGGGTAAAACAGGTGGATATGTTTTTGCGGCCGATTGTCCGTCCTGTCAAAAGAATCGTCGGGTAAGTTGCTCCATCCAAGCCGGAGCGCTGCCTGATGTGATGGCTGTGCCGCCTGATGAGGGGCCCGAGGCAGGGGACCCGTCCGAAACGCCTATGCTGCGCATCAGCAACATAGACTATCCCAACGATGACGTCTCGTTCACCACTAATTTCGGTGAAAGCAAGATAAAACTGGCCGCGGACCTGAAACCCGATACCCCGGAGTACAACACACTCTCCGGTGACATAGCTTGGTCTGTGGAAGATTCGCCTGCTGACGCCATGGACAGTGGGGACCTCGTCGATCCCGCAAAAGGTCCAGCTACGGAATTCTATGTGAATCACCCGTACGTGCCCACGGCAGAAAAGGGCCGTCTCCTACCGTTAAAATATAAGCTCCAGGCAAGCGTAATGACGCCAAAGGGCCTTGTAAAATCATACCCGAGACATATCAAACAAGATGCCATAGACAAGTGCCGACAGGAGTATATTGATTATGTTACACCTACTGGCAAAAAACTGGATGTTTCGGTAGTCCCACGAAGCCGATTTTCACCTGGGGTAAACAGTGAATTCGTCCTAAATCCATTAGATTGCTATGCGTATATTTATCCAAGCCGCGCCCAGGAAGTATTAAATTTACGTGAACTATATAAAGGCACCTTTGAAACTGAGGTTAAAAGCGGATATCGTAGCCCACGAAAAAACTTTAATACGCCTGGAGCTTCTGAAACAAGCTGGCATATGTATGGAAATGCCGTTGACATATCTCCAAATCCAAATACCAGCACTAATAAAAACATCCTGTGGCCAAGTATTGCTTCGCCCAAGATGTTGGAGAAAAGCTCTACGCCAAATGTCATCTTGAAGTATTTGACCTCTGGCGAAGTGAAAATAATTAGAAATCGTAATTTTAATACAAAATATAACCCAAAGGACACAAACGGAGATGGAATCACGGATACTATTCAAGACGGCGACACAATTCTACAGGTAAAAGACTTGCCGTGGGATACGCTTAAAAAATATTTGGCCGACTCAAATACTAATGGGGTACCAAACATCCTTGAAAACACTGAATGGATGCACCTTGGGGAATAACGGAGAAATTATGCGTAAAAATAGATTGTTTTTGTGCTGCGCGACAGGCTTCATGTTGGTTTTTGGAAAAAGCTTTTCTGCCGGTGGAATAGTTCTCGTGGATACCAGTTCCATGACAGCGGAAGAAATAGCGCAAATGCGGACAGAAACCCTTGAGCGGACAAAAGCCAAAATTGATTATTGTCTGGAGAACCTCGGCAAAAAATTTTCCGAGGTTGACTTGAAAAAGGTGGGGGAACTTGGTCTATATAGTGATGTTGGTGTTATAACCTACGGGTTGATAGCTGATAAGTATGAAATGGTTTACCGCGATAGCAATAAGGCTGCAGATTATTATTACCTGGAATGGAAATACAGTAAAGATTTGCCCGATGGAGAATATGATCCCGGTGGCAATGCTTTGGGTTTGTGGCAGGACGCGGGCCAATATAAGAAAGCTGCAAAATACTGGCAGGAGTATTTCGACGCTTGGGTAAACAGGTTTGACGGCAAGACCTATGAGGAAAGCCTTGCCTCCCTTAACAGATTGAGAGTATCTGATCCAGATGTTACGAGAGATTATGAGAGCATAATGAAACAATGGAATGAAGTTAAGTTACTTACCAAAACAGAAAAAACCAAGCCATTGGAGCCCGCTGTTCAAAATCACGAGTGGTTTTACAGCGGCAAGCAGAAAGACGTTTTAAAAGCGTTAGATTACTACTATCAAAACAAGGTCAAGTTTATGGTAGATAAAGCGGCCAAACATAAGAATCCTGTTATCGTGGATAAGGCGAAGGAATATCTAAAAAGCTGGGATGCTCAATCTTCGGAGAGTACAAAATAGGTAATTGGAAACAAGACATGTTGAAAGAAGCCTATTTGTTTATCACGCTTCTGTTGATGACGTCAGGGGTGTTTGCCTCTGTTCCGATGTCAATTGGTAACAGGGGAAGCATCATTGTTCCTTTCTATAATAATCCAAAAAGCACTGCCCCTGTTGAAGGAGTGATGGTTGCCGCTACCGCATCAGTTCCTGGTCTAAATGTCCTAAATACTTCCTTCCCTGGACCCGTTTCCATATTCCCAGGATGTACCACATATTTACATGTTGATTTTGAAATTGGAGATGATTACAACCTCATCAACCAGGTAGCCGAAATTACCATTAATTTAACCCATTCAAGCCCAAACTTCATGCCGGTTTCCCGACAATGGGTTTATAAGACGCAAAATCTATTCCGCACTATGCGCGGTGACTGTTTGGAACCTGACAACATCTTTTGCGGTGAATATTTATCGCCCGACACTGATTTGCCGAGCACGGAGATTGTTTTTGACGGCCCTGAATTTGTTAACGACAATGGAGCGATTTTTATCGCTACGTATGCCCTAACAAATATTATTGGAGGCGATACATATGTAGACGACAGTGATATATCAGGAGTCGCCATAACCGGTTATAAACTTGAGGTTCAGCCCGCAGATTTTGAGGGGCTGACTCCGGTTGTTGACTCGATTGCGCTACCCGAAGGTCCACACACGCTTTATTTCGCAAGCAGGGACTATGCTGGGAATACAGAGGCTATAAAATCCTCAACTATTTATGTTGACGGCACTGCTCCGGGTGCCTCATTATCACTTAAGGCCGACGGGGCAAGCCCCAGCCCATGGAAGAATCTCCGTGAGTTCACTCTTTCCTGGACCAGTCCACCTGATTCTTCCGGTGTGGCAGGGGCGCGGGTGAAATTCAACGGGCTGGCGCCTGTTTCAAATGATGAGGGGGGTTTCTTCCCCGGGCAAGATTCGCTTGTTTACCCTGCCCCGGATATAGTCAACGGGCAAAATATTATATGGGTATGGCTTGAAGATAATGTCGGCAACGTGGACCCCGCGACGGCTGTGCAGTTGACCCTGCGCTACGATGACATTCTGCCTGTTTCCACAGCCGCCGGTCCGGAGGTCAGCAAAGAAAACGTTGTTGCGGTATTATTCACTTCCGGCGACGAAGGCGCGCCGGAGACCGGCAGCGGGTTGGATCAAACCGTTTTGTGGTATAGAAACAATTCCATGCAATGGTCATCATCTGCTTATGTTCACACCGGCTTAAGCGGAACCTTTAACTTCAACACACAGGGCATAGAGGGATTATGGGAATTCTACACGCAGGCTTTT
>MGTS01000003.1 GCA_001799565.1 Elusimicrobia bacterium GWA2_51_34
TTTCAAGATTGCGCCAATTTCACCATCATGTTGCGTTGGAAATGGGGATATTTTCACCATCATCTTGCATTGGATAATTCTTTCATTTGGAAATTCCTCCTAAATAAAATAAAATATAGACTTAATGCATAAAGATTTGCAGGAAGTGCTGATTTCCGAGGATAAGCTGCAGGCCAGAATAAAACAACTGGGGCTTGAAATCTCCTCCAGTTACAAGGGCCGCTGTCTTACCCTGGTCGGTGTCTTAAAGGGCTGCGTACTTTTTTTATCAGACCTGCTTAAAAATATCAGCATTGATACCAATGTGGATTTTATAATGCTCTCTTCTTACTCCGGCAAGCAGTCTACCGGGGTCGTGCGCACCATACTTGACCTGAAACAGAATATAGAGGGGCGCGACGTGCTGATAGTGGAAGATATAGTGGATTCTGGCCTTACCATGAGTTATATGCTGAAAAATATGACAACCCGCGGCCCGCGCTCGCTTGAAATATGCACCATGCTTGACAAACCCTCCTGTCGCAGGGTAAAGGTGCCTATAAAGTATTCCGGGTTTGTTATACCCAATAAATTTGTGGTGGGCTACGGCCTTGATTATAACGAGCTTTACCGCAACTTGCCGTACATAGGCGTTTTAAAAAAATCAGTAATAAAGGTTGATTAAACATGCCGCTGAAAAAAAATTTAAGACAGATGTTTTTCTGGGTGCTCGCGTTCACGCTTTTAATAGCCATGTACCAGAATGTAAAATCCGTTCCAAGAGAAAAACAAATCCCATATTCTGAATTTAAAGCGAAACTTAAAGCCAAAGAAATCAGCACCGTTCTTATAAGCCCCGGCCTCATAAAAGGGGAGTTTAAAGAAGGCGACAAAAAGATTTCTTTTAAAACTATATCGTTAAGCGACCCGAAGCTTATAGAAGATATGGAAACCGCCGGCGTGGGATCGTTTTCCGGCGAGGCGGACAAAAGCTGGATAACCAGCCTGCTGCTTAATGTCGGCTGGATATTGATTTTCGTGTTCTTATGGTGGTTTTTGTTCATGCGACAGGCCCAGATGGGCGGCAAGCAGGCCATGGGTTTCGGCAAGTCCAAGGCCAAGCAGCAGGACCTGAAAAAGCAGAAAGTCACCTTCAAGGATGTGGCTGGTTGTGAAGAAACCAAAGAGGAATTGAGCGATATAGTGGATTATTTAAAGAATCCCAAAAAATACCGGCGGCTGGGCGGTGAACTGCCCAAGGGCGTGCTGCTTTACGGCCCCCCCGGTACCGGTAAAACCCTGCTCGCGCGCGCTATCGCCGGCGAGGCGGGTGTGCCGTTTTTTACTTCCTCCGGTTCGGAATTTGTGGAGATGTTCGTGGGAGTGGGAGCTTCGCGCGTGCGTGACCTCTTTGAACGGGCTAAAAAAAGCGCGCCAGCCATAGTGTTTGTGGACGAGCTTGACGCCGTGGGGCGTTCGCGGTTCGCGGGAATAGGCGGAGGCCACGACGAGCGTGAGCAGACCCTTAACCAGATGCTGGTGGAACTTGACGGTTTTGAAGCGAATGAAGGCATTATACTTATCGGCGCCACCAACCGGCCCGACGTGCTGGATACGGCGCTGCTCCGGCCGGGCCGTTTTGACAGGCGCATAAATGTGCCGGTGCCTGACATCCAGGGCCGTCTGGAAATTTTAAAGGTGCATTCAAAAAAGGTAAAGCTCGCGGAGGGTACGGACTTATCGGTAATAGCCCGTCATACCCCCGGCTTTGTGGGGGCCGATCTTGCGAACATTGTAAACGAAGCGGCCATACTCGCCTCAAAGAAAGATAAAAAAGGCGTTGAAGTGGGTGATTTTGAGGAGGCCATAGAAAAAATGATAGCCGGCCCGCAGCGCAGGTCGCGCATTATTTCAGATCGCGAGAAAAAAATAGTGGCTTACCACGAGGCGGGCCACGCCCTTGTGGCCAGGTCCCTGCCCGGCTCGGACCCCGTGCATAAGATTTCCATAATACCGCGCGGGCCGGCCTTGGGCTACACTTTGCAGCTGCCGTTGGAGGATAAATACCTTACCAGCAAGACGGAAATCCTGAATAAGCTTTGCGTGCTTCTTGGCGGCAGAGCCGCTGAAGAACTGGTTTTTTCGGAAATTACCACCGGCGCGCAGGATGATCTGTCCAAGGTTACAAACTACGCCCAAAAAATGGTGCTTGAGTTCGGTATGAGCGATAAAATAGGGCCCATCTCGCTTAAAAAAGATGAGGCGGAAGTGTTTTTAGGCCGCGATATCATGAGGCAGCCCGGCTATTCAAATGAAACGGCTAAAAATGTGGACGATGAAGTTACGCGCATAGTGGCGGAGTGCCATGTTAAAGCGAGGGAAATACTTTCCTCCAGCCGCTCCGTGCTTGACGCGATAGCGGCAAGGCTTATTGAAAAAGAGGTGGTGGACGCCTCTGAAATGGAAGCTTTTTTCAGCGCCGGAAAAAGCGCGGCATGATATTAGTGTGCTAGTAGGCCTGTATGCTTGTAGGCGGGTAGGCTCTCAGAGAAATATTGAGATGTTAAGCATACTAGCCTACAAGCCTACTAGCCGCAAGGTAATTGTTTTTATTTAACTGCGAGGGGTTTGGATGTATTTAAATTACGCCAGAAATATCATAGACATACTTGCTGTCTACTACATAGTTTACCGGCTGATACTGCTGGTGAAGGGAACCCGCGCCATGCAGGTTCTGTGGGGTATTTTTATTCTTGCCATCATTACCTCTCTTGCCAAGTATTCGCACCTGTCCGCTACACTGTGGCTTCTGCAGCAGTTCTGGTTTGCCGGTATTTTTCTTTTGATAGTGGTGTTTCAGCCTGAAATACGCGTTGCGCTCGCCAATATCGGCTCAAACCCCCTGGGCCGCCTTATGATGTCGCAGGAATATAAGTTTATCCCCGATCTGATGGAAGCTCTGAAGCTTGCCATGAAGGAAAAAATGGGCATGCTTATAGTGCTTGAGCAGGATATGGGGCTTCGCGATATTGAGGAAACCGGTGTGCGCATTAATGGCGAGGTGTCAAAGGAGCTTCTTCTTACCATATTTCACGATAATACCCTGCTCCACGACGGGGCCGCCGTTATCGCCAACAACCGCGTGGTGGCGGCCGGCTGCATATTACCAATTACCGAACAGCAGGAGTTGTCAAAAATACTCGGTATGCGCCACCGCGCCGCCATAGGCTTAAGCGAAAACGCGGACGCCATAGTTATAACGGTGTCCGAGGAAACAGGGCAGCTTTGCCTTGCAAGAAACGGCAAACTGCAGCAGTCGATTGACCCCGCGGATCTGGAAGCCATGCTTTACCAGCTTTACCGCTCAAAGGCGGAAAAAAATCTGCTCAGAAAAGCGCAGCGCCCGGCGGCGCCTCCTCACCCGACTATATGAATATCTCCGAGCTGTTTACAAGAAACTGGAATATAAAGCTTATCGCTTTTATTATAGCCGTGCTTATCTGGTATTTCATCGTGGGCGCGGTGTGATAACATTACTACTCAGGGGAGACAGAATCCAGTAGTCAGAATTCAGAATAGTGAAATCTTTCTTTTCATTGGCGGAATTATTCTGACTACTGGATTCCGACTTCTGGCTACTTAATGATTTATCAAAAGAAGGGGAATAATGCTTAAATTTTTCAGTTTATGTGTTCTTGCAGTCGCCGTCGGTTACTGCAGTGTTCTGTACTGGCCGGGTATTTTTTTCAATAACCGCTTTGAGCGCGGAAATTTTATCATGGTTTCCCGTTCCCCGATTCCAGATTCAGCCGGGAGTTTTGCTGAAAAAGCCTCCTATAAACTTAAAACCTCGCAACTGTCCGCCGAAGGACAAACATTCGAGGTTTACGCCGCCGCCAGCGCCGGAGAATACGCGTTTTTCGCTCCTTTCTGCCGCAAGGACTACGCCTGCCTGCATCCTCTCAAAGACATAATATTCATGGCGCCGGCGGATTTTGAAAAAGGACTGGTGGCCTCGCCGCTTAATTCCCAAAATTTCCTCAGTCTTGAAAAACTGCTTGCGCGGGAAGCCGTACAATTGCAGATAAGGCGTGAAATGACGCCGCTCTCCTATATCCTGGCGGATAACTGGAAAAAAGACGGCTATGCCGAGCATGTAGCTTCTTTAGGCGACTATGAACCTTATAGTATAGATATTTGCCGGGGTGACCCCGCAAGCGACCCTGAGCGCGCCCCCTACCTGTATCGGCTGGCCGTGGAATACATGATGGCTGAAGACAAGCTTAGCGCGCTCGATTTCATTGCCACCGACCTCAGCGCGGGACCTGCCATAAAAATCCTGAAATCGCGTTCTTGCAAGTAGGGGGCATTCGCCCCTGATTACACCGATTACAGAACGATTGCACGGATTTTTTATCGGAATTTACCGATAGAACTGTCTGCGCCTGCAATCTGTGTAATCTTTCCCGGTAATCTGTGTAATCAAGTGTCTGCGAACGACTTTGAGAGCAGACACATTAAAAGCGCGATTATAAAAAGCAGACTGAAGGCGGAATGCAGTCGCGCGGTCATGGCGTCTATCGCGGCAAAACTTTCAGCGCCCACAGCCTCTTTATTCTTTACGATTTTTATCAGTTTTACCGCCATCGGCAGCGATATAAACGTTATAAGCGAAATCCAGGTAAGCCCCGCAAATACCGTAAGCAGGACGGTTGCCGCGTAGGCTCCCGACAAAAGCAGGTAATACATTTTTTTCGCGCCGGAATCTTTAAGCATCATGGCCACTGTTTTTATGCCGGTCGTGCTGTCGGCTTTTATATCGCGCAGATTATTGCCGTGCAGTATAGCGCTTACCAAAAGCGCCGCAGGTATTGCGTAGAGAAACGGTTTCCATGAGTACGCGCCTGCCTGGACAAAATACGCTCCCAACGTCATTAAAGGGCCGAAGGCCAAAAAAACAGCTATATCGCCAAGCGCGCGGTATTTAATGGCAAAAGGCGGGGTGGTGTAAAAAAAACCGAGGAAAGCCCCGGTGCATACCAACCAGGCGAGCGAGGTCCCGTTTGGGATAGTAGTCATTAAATAGATTCCGGCCGCGGCGGCGACTGAAAACCCGGCTGCCGGAATAATAAGCAGTTGTTCGGGTGTGAGCAGCTTATCAACCATCACGCTGCTTGAACCATAGTTCCCGGGCTTGTCGATCCCGTTCTTGTAGTCGAAATAGTCGGAAAAAACATTCGCGGAGGCGTGCGCGGCAACACAGCCGGTGAGTGTTAACAAAAAGTGGGACCAGTTCAGTGAAAGCCCGGGGTTTTCATTTAAGGCGATTATACTTCCCAAAACCGGCGGGACAATGCTGACCGTAAATGACCACGGCCTGGCGGCCCGCAGCCAGATTCTAATATTTTTCATTTAAAACACCACCGAGTTAAGGTGACACAGAACTTAATTCACGCCATACAGAGCAGTTCCTCTTAAAATTCAAAGAAGTATGCAGCAAGCTGACAGTTCCTTGCCGGGGCACTGATCGGCTGGCTAGGCCGCGGCCAGGCTCTAGCCAGGCTCTAAGCTTAGAACAACGGAATTAAGTTGTGTGTCACCTTAACCCATGAAAGCTTCGGAGAGGGAGGGATTCGAACCCTCGAAGGCTTGCGCCTTACAGGTTTTCGAGACCTGCTGTTTCAACCGCTCACACACCTCTCCATCTGTCGCATCCGCCTAAGGCGGACGGATTAGCCGCCGGGCCTCAAAAGGAACACGGCCCGGTGCTCCACGAGGGGAGCTAAGCTCCCCTTCGTCGTTCGCTATGCCGCCTTCAGCGGCCCGCTCACTTAACCCCTCCTAAAGTGAACCCGCGCTCACTACGAAGGTAATCGCGCGGCTTATAAAGGCCCGCCCGCACTGCATAGTGTTCGGGCTTTAAAATTATACAAAAAACGGAATTCTCTTCGGGGCGACCCTGCTTCGTAAGCCGGCTTATGTTATAATAAAAAGCGCCGACGGACACTCAGCGGTAAAGTGCTGTCCGACAATATTTTATGACTACTAACAGCCAAATTTCCAGGCGGCGCACCTTCGCCATTATCTCCCACCCCGATGCCGGCAAAACCACGCTTACCGAGAAACTTTTATTGTACGGCGGCGCAGTGCAACTGGCCGGTTCCGTTACCGCGCGCAGAAATCAGCAGAACACAACCTCCGACTGGATGGAACTTGAAAAAAAGCGCGGAATCTCTATCAGTTCAACCGTGCTTCAGTTTGAATACCGGGATTTTTACATCAATCTGCTTGATACTCCGGGCCACAGGGATTTTTCTGAAGACACTTACCGCGTTTTAATGGCGGTGGACGCGGCTATAATGGTACTTGACGCGGGCAAGGGCATTGAAAGCCAGACGCTGAAGCTTTTTGAGATCTGCCGCCTGCGCCAGATACCGATTTTCACTTTTATAAACAAGCTTGACAGGCCCTCAAAGGAGTCTTTGGAGTTGCTGGATGAAATAGAACAGTCGCTCCAGCTTCATGCTTTTCCCGTCAATTTGCCGCTTGGCTGCGGCCAGGATTTTAAGGGCGTTTTCGACCGCCGCCTCAAACAGGTGCATTTTTTTGAGCGGGTTCCCGGCGGCGCTTTCCGCGCGCCGGTCACGGTTATGGACTGCTTTAATGAAGAGGTGCTGGCAAGGCTTGACACCATAACCCGTAAGCGGGTTATGGAAGAAATTTCGGTGCTGGACCAGGCGGGGGAGCCGTTTGACGCCAAGGTGGTGCTGGCCGGCGACATGACGCCGGTGTTTTTTGGGAGCGCCGCAAACAACTTTGGCGTGCAAATGCTGCTGGATGGTTTTCTTGAGCTTTCTCCTCCGCCCCGGCCGCAAAATACTTTGTCCGGAAATATCCCGCCGGAGGACCCCCGGTTTTCAGGCTTTATCTTCAAAATTCAGTCAAACATGGACCCGAAACACAGGGACCAGATAGCTTTTTTAAGGGTGTGTTCGGGTGTGTTCCAGCGGGATATGAAGGTTCTGCACTCGCGCAGCGGCAAGACCGTGCGGCTTTCAAGCTCGCACAAACTTTTCGGCAGGAGCCGCGAAACCGTCAACGAGGCTTATCCGGGCGATGTAATCGGCATTGTGGGGCACTCGGAATTCAGCATCGGCGACACGCTCAGCGACGACGCTTCCATAGTTTATAAAGAGGTTCCGCGCTTTCCGCCCGAGCATTTCGCGTTCCTTCACTGTTCAAACACCATACAATTTAAAAAATTCCGCGCCGGTCTGGAACATCTTCTGCAGGAGGGCGTGGTGCAGGTATTCTCTTTGGGGGACGGCGCGCAGCGCATCCCGCTTTTGGGCGCCGTGGGCCCGCTGCAGTTTGAGGTTTTACAGCACAGGCTGCAATTTGAATACGGAGCCGAGACCCGCCTTGAAGCCACCCCCTGGAGCGTGGCCCGCTGGGTGGTTAAAACTCCGCCTGAAACCCTTAATGAAGCTTCCCTGCCGTCCGGTTCCCGCCGGGCGCTGGACGTGAAGGGCAATACAGTCCTTCTTTTTCCCAAAGACTGGGAATGCGCCTATTTCCTTAAAAATAACCCGAAAATCACGCTGTCAAAGCTTCCCCCGGAAATTATCTTGCCGCAGGCCTAGTCCAACTCCCGGTTTACATCTACCTTAAAATTTTGCCACAAAAAACTGGCGGAAGGAGTGGGATTCGAACCCACGGTACGCGTTAAGCATACATCAGTTTTCAAGACTGACGCCTTAAACCACTCGGCCATCCTTCCCTAAATCATTGCTTATTCTAGCGGCACCAAGTGCACAGTGCCCGAATTTTTTCCGCCGGAGGCGGACCCGCCGGATTGTTTGGCGGGCAAAAACCCATTTTCTCCCTGCCCCGGATTTTAGAAAGTTTTCCCGCCTGCGGGCTTCGGTGTAATTACGACAGTTTTCCTCATAAACTAGCTTCCAAGGCCTTCCCGCTTTTGTGAATCTTGTCTTTCCATGATTATGGGCCACCAAACGAGTATTAGCATTCTCGGTTCTAGTAGAGCCGGTATAAAATTTATCTAGAGCTTCACTATATAGAACATATACGCTTGCCATAAAACTTTTCCGGTTTTTCCGCCTAAGGCGGACCCGCCGGGTTGTTTGGCGAACAAGACCGACGCCTTTCCGCCATTACGACTTTGGCGGACCCGCCAGGTAGTAGTGGCGGGAAACCACTCGGCCACCTCTCCCTAAAAACAGTCTGAGCGTCTAGGAGTCTCAGAGTCAAATACTTGGATTGCCTTACTCTAAACTTTGAATACTAAAATCGTTTTCGTGGCAAACCTCAACTACGGCGCAGTTGACTCTCAGACCCTTGACTCTTAGACTCTCCTAACTCCCCTATAATGATATAATATTAAATTATTACCGCGCGCTTAAAGGCGGATTTTTGGACTATGGGAAAATTATTCGGAACTGACGGTATAAGGGGTGTGCCCTGGGAGTATCCGTTTACCGTTGATTTTATACGGAAAATAGGCTCCGCCGCGTCGCTGGTCCTTTCAGGCTGCGGGAAAAAACGCCGCGCGGCCCCCGTTGCGCTTATAGGGATGGATTCAAGGGCTTCCGGCCCGCTTATAAAGAAGGCGCTGGTTGAAGGTTTGTCGGCTCATAACTTTAAAACGATTGATTTGGGGATTATCTCCACTCCCGCGGTGGCCTATCTGGTTAAAAAGGAAAACGCCGATTTCGGCATAGTGATTTCGGCAAGCCATAATCCGCCGGAGTTCAATGGAATAAAGTTTTTTTCCCGCGCCGGTTTGAAGCTCAGTCCGGCGATTGAAGCCAAAATAGAAAAACTCCTGCTTTCCGACGCCAGCCTCCCGTTTAAAACCTCAGGGCTTGATATTCATAAAAAAGACTATTCCTCCGATTACGAAGATTTCATAAAAAGCACTCTGCCGCGCGGTTTTAGTCTTAAGGGCCTTAAAATAGTTCTGGATTGCGCCAACGGCGCCGCCTATAAAACAGGGCCGCGTATTTTCAGGAACCTTGGAGCCGATGTAAAAGTGCTTGGCAATAAGCCGGACGGCAAAAATATAAACCTGGGCTGCGGGGCGCTGTATGCCGGTAAAATGGCGGCCGCCACCGTCCGGGAAGGGGCTTTCTGCGGAGTAAGTCTTGACGGAGACGCAGACCGTTGTATTTTTTCCGATGAAAACGGCGCGGTGCTTGACGGCGACGATCTTATGGCCATGGGCGCCGCTTACCTGCTTGAAAAGGGCCGCCTTACCAACCGCAAGGTGGCGCTTACTTTTATGTCAAATTACGGCCTGATAAAATATCTTGAAACCCTTGGCGTAAAAACGGCGCAGGTTCCCGTGGGCGATAAGAACGTTACCGACGCCATGGAAAAAGAGGATCTGAAAATAGGCGGGGAGTCCAGCGGGCATATCATTTTCCGCGAGTTCGCGCCCACCGGCGACGGGATACTTACAGCCGTGCAGATACTTGCAGCGGCGCGCGACCTTGGCCAGCCTCTGAGCTGGTTTAAAAAGCACTGGAAGCGCTTTCCACAGTGTCTTGAGGCGCTTAAGGTCGCTCACAAACCTCCGCTTCGCACAGTGCGGGGTTTCAGCGACAAGGTTTCCAGGTTTGAAAAACAGCTTAAGGGCAACGGGCGCATTTTTATAAGGTATTCCGGCACCGAGCCGCTGCTGCGTATTTTAGTGGAGGGCGAATCCCGGCTGGAAATAAAAGGCATAGCCGAAGATTTATTGTCGCATTATAAAAAGCATTCAGGGGCGTTAAAGTAGTAAATGCAACAACTTCGGTAGCCAGAAGTCAGAATTCAGGAGCCAGAAGAGTTATAAATTTGAAAGAATCCACCATTCTGGATTCTAGCTACTGAATTCTGTCTACCCGCGCAGTTCCGTAAATCGGTAAAATGGAGGACTTTAATGAAAACTGTAAAACTAGGGGTTAACATAGACCATATAGCCACGCTGCGTCAGGCACGCGGGGAAAAGAATCCGGATCCGCTGGAAGCGGCGCGCGTGGTTTTAAGTTCCGGCGCCGACATGGTGGTAATGCACCTGAGGGCTGACCGCCGCCATATACAAGACAGCGATATTGAGCGTGTGCGCCGCGATGTGCGGGGCTTTTTGCATCTTGAAATGGCCGCCACCCCCGAAATGGAGAAATTCGCCTTAAAGAACCGTCCCGATTCCGTGTGCCTGGTGCCTGAAAGCGCCAAGGAAGTTGCAAACCAGAGCGGCATGAGGATGTCCGGCAAGCTTACCGAGCTTGAAAAAATGGTTAAAAACCTTTCCCGCGCCGGCATAGAGGTGGCCTTATTCGTGGACCCCGAGCCGCAGGCCATACGCTCAGCCCATAATATAGGCGCCGACGCGATAGAGCTATGCACCAGCAAATATTCCGAGTCCTGGGGTAAAAAACTTCAGGACAAAGAGCTGGAAAAAATACAGCTTGCCTCATACCTGGTGAAAGAGATGAGTATGCACCTGCACGCGGGCAGCGGCCTTGACTACTACAATGTTTCTCCGGTGGCGCGCATTGAGGGCATGGAATATATGAATATAGGATACTCCATAATCTCGCGCGCAATGTTCGTGGGTCTAAAAAACGCGGTCGCGGAGATGAAAAGGCTGATTCAATAGCGCGCTAGAGGCATAGCAATTTGGAGGCAAAGCAATTTAGAAGGGTGGAAATCCTTAAGCTTCATCTACTGCTTTGTTGCGTCTAAACCGCTTTGCGTCTTTACCTCTATGCATCTAACGATTCACACGGCTATATTAAGGAAATTTCTCATATGTGTGGAATAATCGGCTATATCGGAGACAAAAAAACATCCGACATACTTATAGACGGACTAAAGCGTCTTGAGTATCGCGGCTATGATTCCTGCGGCATAGCCGTTATAAACGGTGTCGGCGGACTTTATTTAAAGCGCGTCAGCGGCCGCGTTGACGCTTTAGACGCGCTGGCGGCCAGCGACCCTGTTAAAGGCGCCAGGGCCGGCATAGGCCACACCCGGTGGGCCACGCATGGCGCTCCGTCGGAGGATAACGCCCATCCTCACACCGATTGTTCAGGCTCCGTGGTGGTTGTACATAACGGCATTATTGAGAATTATCTAGAACTCAAAGAAATCCTTCTCAAGGCCGGCCACAAATTCAAGTCGGAAACCGATACCGAGGTAATAGTCCATCTTCTTGAGGAAAAACTTAAAAACCTGGATGTGGCTGAAAAAAACGCGCGCCAGGCAATGCTGGAACCGGTTTTTTTTGAAGCCGTGCGCCGGACCATCGCTGACCTGAAAGGGGCGTTCGCCCTTGCCGCCGCCTGGGCGAAGTGCCCCGCGATACTGCTGGCCGCCCGCCAGCACAGCCCTCTTGTGGCGGGGCTTGGCGAGGGGGAAAATTTTATAGCCTCTGATGTTTCCGCTTTTTTGAAACACACCAAACGCGTGGTATTTTTAAATGACGGGGAGATCGCCGCTGTGAAAAAGGAAGGCGTCACTTTTTTTGATTTTAAGGGCAGGAAGCTTGAGCGCGAATCTATTGTCATACAGTGGGATTCAACCATGGCTGAAAAGGGCGGCTATAAGCATTTCATGCTCAAGGAAATCCACGAACAGCCTGAGGCAGTGGAAGACACTCTGCGGGGCCGTCTGCTGCCTATTTCAGGGGAGCTGCTTGAGCGCGAGATAAATCTGCCTTTGGAACTGATAAAAAAATTCAAGCGCCTGCAGGTGATCGCCTGCGGCACGGCTTACCACGCGGGGCTTGTGGCCAGATACGTGTTTGAAAATTTCGGTATGCCGACCGAGGTGGATTTTGCCTCAGAGTTCTCCGACCGGGCAAAAATAACGGACAAGGACACGCTTGTAATAGCCATCTCGCAGTCGGGGGAAACCGCCGATACACTGCACGCCTCGCGCGAGGCTAAAGTTTCGGGAGCAAAGGTGCTTGCCATTACAAACACCGTGGGTTCAACGCTTACGCGCGAAGCCGACTTCGTGCTTTATACCCACTGCGGTCCGGAAATCGGAGTAGCCTCCACCAAGGCATTCATGGGCCAGCTGGCCGCCGTTTACCTTTTGGGGGTGCACTTCGCGACCGCGCGCAAAAAACTTGCCCTGGCCGAGGCCCGGACTTACGCAGAAGAGCTTTTAAAACTGCCGCGTCTTGCGGAAGAGCTGTTTTTAAGCGAAAAAAGCATAGCCGCCATGGCCGGCGCGTGCGCCGGGAGCGAGCATTTTTTGTTTATAGCGCGGCACATAAATTTCCCCATAGCTCTTGAGGGGGCCCTTAAAATAAAAGAAATTTCATACGTGCACGCCGAGGGCTACGCGGCAGGCGAGATGAAGCACGGCCCTATAGCCATTATTGACAAAGGCATGCCGGTGCTTGCCGTAGCTACCACTTCAAAGGCTATAAGCCTTATGGCCGGCAACATTGAAGAGGCCAAGGCGCGCGGCGCGCGGGTTATAGCCATAGTTGACGAAGACTCGCGCAAGCTTATAAAAGCGGCGGATTACATACAAGTGCCGAAAACCATGGAACTGCTCTCTCCCATGCTTAACGTCATTCCCCTTCAGCTTTTCGCTTATTATGTGGCGCTCGCTAAAAAATGCGATATAGACAAGCCCCGCAACCTCGCCAAGAGCGTCACGGTGCGGTAATTGCGAATAATGGTAATTTATAGCAACTGAATGCTACAGAAAGCTAAAGAACGCAACTGAAAGTCGCTGATATAATGAATAAGACTTCTTACTTCTGTGACTTTCCGTAGCTCTCAGTGGCTTTCCGTTGCTATCAACTGTTACAGACAATGAACATTAAACAAACGGCTGTTTCCGGCGTGGGCATAGACATAACCGAAGTCTCGCGTGTAAAACAGCTGTACGGCAAAAATCCGGCTTTTCTTAAAAGGTTTTTTACTCCCGGGGAAGCGGCCTATTGCCTTAAGGGAAAGAATATTTACGAACGCATAGCGGCGCGGTTTTCCGCTAAAGAAGCCGTAATAAAGGCTTTGGACAGGAAAGATCTTCCGTTCAGGTCCATCTCCATTTTAAAAGCCGAAACAGGCCGTCCGCTGGTGAGTATCAAGGGGCTTAAAGGTATTTCTGTCATGCTTTCCATTTCACATACCGAGCATTATGCCTGCGCCTGCGCTGTCGCTTTGCGCTCCATAAACAGCTGATGAAAATTCAAACTGTAACGAAAGAATTTTTGCGGCCTCTGCTTGGCCCGCGCAAAAAGAATACTCATAAGAGCGATTACGGCAGGCTGCTTATTGTGGCCGGCTCAAAAGGCATGACCGGCGCGGCGGCCATAGCGGCCAAAGCGGCGCTAAGGGCGGGAGCGGGCCTTGTTACGCTGGCATGTCCGGACAGTGAGCAACCTTTGCTGGCGGCTGGTTTGCGTGAAGTGATGACTTTTCCCGCCTCTTCCAGGGACGGCGCTTTTTCTCTTAGGGCCGCCGCTGAAATACTTGACTGGCAAAAAGAAAAAAAATATGACCTTCTTCTGATAGGCCCCGGTCTGTCGCTTAAGGGGCAGGTCCCTGATTTTGTCATAAAACTTATTCAAAAGTCCGAAATGCCCGCGGTTATAGACGCCGACGCCCTGAACGTTTTGGGGCTCGCCGGCGCTTTAGATCTGCTGAAAAAAGGCCGTCCGAAAATAATTACGCCGCATGAGGGCGAAGCTGCAAGGCTTCTTGGCGGGGCGGTGGAAAAAAGGCCGGTGGCCGCCCTTAAGCTGGCGGAGCTCAGCGGTTCTGTTGTGGTGCTGAAAGGCAGGGAAACACTTGTCGCGCTTGGCGCCCGATTGATGAAAAATATCACAGGCGGCCCCGCGCTTGCCAAAGGCGGCTCGGGAGACGCGCTGGCGGGCCTTATGGCCGGTTTTTTCGCGCAGAGGGGGATAGGGAAGGGGTTTACCGCAAACACGGCTTTTGAAAGCGCGGCTCTTGGCGTTTATCTACACGGCCTTTGCGGAGATCTGGCCGCGCGCAAATTGACCGAGCGTTGCGTGCTGGCCTCGGAGCTTACGGATTTTTTACCAGAGGCAATAAAAGTCGTGAAAAATGAAAAATGAAAAATGTAAAATTACGAAACCGGAAAGTGCGGCTTACAGACTCTCGGACCTCGGAGAAACCGGTCTGCTTGCGCGCATAGAAAAGCATTTTAAATTCCAGAAAGATACCCGCCTGCTCCTTGGACCGGGTGATGACTGCGCGGTTTTGCGCCATGCCCCCGGCAAGGCCCTGGTTATAACTACCGACGAGATAGTGGAAGGAACGCATTTTTTAATGCGCTTTTCCACGCCTGAGGATTTAGCGGCAAAGCTTTTGCGCGTGAATTTAAGCGACCTGGCGGCCATGGGTCCGGTGAGGCCCGTATCATGCGTTGCGGGAGCCGGCCTTAAAAGCGGGCTGCCTCTCTCTTTTATCATACGGTTTTTAAAAAAGCTTAAAAGCGAGGCCCTGCGCTTCGGTATAACCGTGGCCGGAGGTAATTTAGCTGGCGCGAGAGAAAACCATTTTTACCTTACCATGTGGGGGGAAGCTGAACCTTCGAAGCTGCTTACGCGCTACGGCGCCGGGCCTGGAGACCTCATTTTTAATATCGGCCCTCTTGGTTCGGCCTCGGCCGGGCTTGAATTGCTGAAGGCCGCGAACAAAAAAAATATTAAAAAATTTAAGGGGCTTGTTAAAGGTTTCTGGCGACCGGAGCCCATGCTCGCGGCAGGCCGGCTTTTGGGAGAAAAAAAAATAGCCTCGGCGATGATAGATAACTCGGACGGCCTTGCGCGCAGCGCGGCAATAATAGCCGAACTCTCAAAATGCCAAACGACGCTTAACCTGCCAGAAGAGGCGGTCTCCAAAGAGCTTAAACGCTACGCCGCCGTAAAAGGCCGCGACTGGCGGGCCTACGCTCTTAAAGGCGGTGAGGATTTCGGTCTTGTTTTCACGGTTCCGGCGCGGAAAGCCGCTATTCTAAAAAAACTCCTGCCTGCGGCGGTTTGCGTGGGAAGGGTTGAAAAGGGCCGAGGTTCGGTTATTGAAAATTATGGAAGCGAAATATCAGCTTTCAGCCATTTTTAAGAGCGGTTCCTGCGCTGATACCCTGCGCCTGGCCGGGTTATTCGCCAGCGGGTTAAAAGGAGGGGCCGTGCTGTCGCTTGAAGGGCCGATAGGCGCCGGGAAAACATTTTTTATAAAAGGCCTGGCCATCGCGCTTGGAGCCAAAAAACTTCCGGTAAGCGCGAGTTTTAATTTAATGAGAACTTACGCGTCCGGCGTGCCACTGTCCGCCTTAGGCGGACGTGGGCCTGTGGCGCTGTCCACCGGCCTTAAAATTTATCATTTTGACCTGTTTAGGGTGGCGCCGGAAGAAATTGAAAACACAGGGCTCGAGGATTATCTTGGGCTGGAGGACGGCGTGAGTGCTATTGAATGGGCGGGGCCCGCCCGCGGTATCCTTGAAAGGTTTGATTTCACGGAACTTTCTTTTTCTCTTGCGGGCGGGGATTCCAGGCGCGTGCTGGCGCTGGCCAGGGGACCGGCAAGCGTCCGCCTTGTTGAAAAGGTAAAAAAAGCATGGCAAAAGAAATAACTTTGGGCGTATGCTCCACCGGCTCAAGGCTTAAACTGGCGGTTTTTGACGGCAAAAAATTTTATTGCGCCCAGCGGCGCGTGTTTAACCAGGAAAAACCTCTTTTTCCAATGATAAACAAACTGCTGGGGGGCGCCGGACTTGGGGCTGTTAAAATTTTTTGCGCCGTAAGGGGGCCGGGGAGGTTTACCGGTATAAGGATAGGCCTTACGCTTGGCCGTGTTCTTGAAGCTCTGGCCGGCGCAAAAATTTATTCAGTCACCCTCTTTGAAGTAATGGCTTTGCAGGCTTTTGAGAGCGCGAATTTTAAAAGCTGGGCAAAACGCCGCCAAAAAACCAAAATAGCGGTGTTAATGCGGGCCTTTAAAGACGAGTACTTCTGCCAGGTGTTTCAAGTAACAAGCGAGAAACAGCCAGTCGGGAGTCCTGGAGTCTTGGAGTCCAAAAGTCAGGAATTTAAGATTCAAGATTCCGGATTCAAGATTGGAAAACTCTCAGACTCTCAGACTCCCAGACTCCCAGACTCCCAGACTTCAACTCCCGAGCCTTCAACCCTCTTCAAGGCTGTTGAGGAACCGCAATGGCTGAAAGTGCCTGAAATGAAGGAATATCTTTCGGCACTCGGGCCGGAGCTTTTTGTGATCGGGGATGCCGAAGAAGATCCATCCGTTTATACTCTTGTCCCGGCGTATTGTGCAAAGGCCGGTTCCGGAATTTCAAAGATAATCCCCGCTTATCTGATTAAAACCGCCCTGGCCCGGAAAAACCGGAACTCCGCCCCGCTGTATCTTAAACCGGCGAGGTATGAATTGGAACAGAAAGCTGGTAGGCCGGTAAGCCGGTAGGCTAGTATGCTATGACCACTCAGAAAACTTCTTTAAGCATGCCCGCATACAAGCATACCAGCCTACAAGCATCGGATTTATGCTGATACGCAGAGCCCTGAAAGAAGATTTGCCCGCACTGGCTGAAATAGAGCTTGAGCACCCATCTTACCCGGCTTGGGGCGCTAAAGGGCTTTTGGCCGAGCTTTCAAATCCCAACGCCATAACTTTGGCCGCCTGCGACGGGGCCGGGATATCGGGTTTTGTTAATTTCTGGATAGTGCGGCCCGAGGTGCAGCTTAACGCGGTTGTGGTCTCAAAAAAAAACTTACGGCGCGGAGCGGCTTCAAAATTGCTGGCAAAGATGTATGAATACGCTAAAAAAACCGCCTGCATCAGCGTTGAGCTGGAAGTGAATGCCGCAAACCTGCCGGCCATAAAACTTTATGAGAAACACGGTTTTACCGTGGTGGGATGCAGGCCGAAATTCTACAACAATTCCGGGGACGCGCTGTTGATGCGCAAAACCCTCCCAAATACTCCGATAAGGGAGGATTTGGGACCTTTGGGACTGATATAAAAACCAGTTGCAAGTTTTTCACCCATTTGGTGGAACTTTGTTTTCTGTTGAATACTGAAGCTTTTCGCCGGCAAAACCCCAGTGTATGGAGAAAAAATGACTAAATATAAATTACCCGCCGCAGTGCTTGGCTTCCTGGTTTTAACCGGTTCCGTCGTGGCTTCCGACAAAGACTCTTATCTGCACTTTATGAACGGGCTCGCGTTGGAGCGCAGGGGTGATTACGCTTCGGCCCTGCTGGAATACAAGCGCACCCTGCTGCTTGACCCGCAATCCATTTTTGTTTACAAGCAGGCGCTAAACCTGGCGCTTCATATTGGCAGGGTGGACGACGCCGAGAAATGGGCCAGGTTCGTGGTGAGCGCGGACTCCGCCACCTCCGACAACTGGGTGCTTTACGGCAATGTGTGCTGGGCAAAAAACGATCTTGAAGGCGCGCGCAAAGCTTATGAAAAAGCGCAAGCGATAGATAATAACAACGCGGAGGCGGCTTACCAGCTGGCGAGTCTGTGGAGTTCCAGGGACCCTGATAAGTCTATAGGTTATCTCAAACGCTTTCTGGAGCTTAGGCCCGATGAAGAGGCGGATGTGCGTTACCAGCTGGCAGTGCTTTACAATCTTAAGGGTGATTATGAGGCGATGAAGGAAAACCTGCTTAAGGCAAAGGAAGCCGATAGCCTCTATCTGCAGCCCCGCTACATGCTTGCCAATTATTATGAGATGAAAAATGACACGGCCTCGGCTTTGGCGGAATATCAGGACCTGTCATCCCTTGAGAACGACAACATTGATCTTTTTAACCATCTGGGCGAGCTTTACGCTTCGCCCGCGGTTTCAAACCTGCCTGAGGCGGAAAAATATTTTTTGAAAGCTTACGGCCTGGATAAAACCAACGCTTCGGCCTGTTTCTGGCTTTCCGTGATAAGCGAGCAAAGGCGCGATTTTTCCGGGGCGGCGGGTTTCCTGGAAACCTCACGCGACCTTAAAGAAAATCCTTCAAGCGTTCTACGGCTCAGTTATTACTATACGCAGAGCGGGCGCTACACAACAGCCGTTAAAATACTTGAAGACTCCCATAAAAAATGGCCGGACAACCGGGAAGTATCGTATTTTCTGGCTTTGGGTTACGACGACACCCGGCGCACGCTGCAAGCGCTGGAAATGCTTAAAGGCCTGATAGCCGGGGATACCGGTTACGTAGAGGCGCGCATGCAGTACGCCGTAATCAGCGAGCGGGAGGGAAATATTGCGGAGGCGGAGGAAAATTTTCGCCTTCTGCTTGCGAGAGATCCGGCCAACGCCAATATTCTCAACTACCTCGGCTATTCACTTGCCGACAGAGGAATGAAACTTGCCGAGGCGGAAGTTTTTATTTCAAGCGCGGTTAAACTTGAGCCTGATAACGCCGCTTATATGGATTCTCTCGCCTGGGTGTATTTCAGACAGGGCCGCATTAAGGAAGCCGTAGCGCAGATAAACAAAGCGCTTAAACTTGTTTACGACGACGTCACTCTTTGGGAGCACACGGGAGAGATCTATTATTCTATCGGAGATTACAAGAATGCCTGGCGTGCTTTCAAAACCTCATTTGCGCTGGACCGCTCCACAAAACGCAAGGCTACCGCGGAAAAAATAAAAGACACGCAGGAAAAAATAGATCCCAAAGAGGCCGCGGCGCTGGAAACGGATTTTATGAAAGGTATGCTGCTTCAGGGCAGGGAATTTTCCGCCTTCGCCAAACTTTACGCCAAATTCAAGGGTAAGCAGGTGAAGCTTGACGCTGTGGCGCATTTCTCCCCGCCGGAGGATTTTTCGCTTATTGTAATGGGGCCGCTGATGGCGCCGCTTTGGAAAATTAAATTAAGCGGTTCCGAAGTTGAAATGGACGCCTTTTCGCTTAAAGGCCTTGACGAAGGCGCCTTCAGTTACTGGGCGCGCCTGATGGCGGAGGAAATGCGCGATTATTTTTCAGGCGCCTGGCTTCGGGGGGCGGAGCCGGACGAGCCCGGCTGGAACTTGGAACGGCTTAAAAATGCGCAGAGGGAAGTGCGCCTGGATAAAACGCTTACTTATCCGGAGAGCGCGGAACCCGCGCGCGAAAGGAAGCTTGAGGTCAGGCTTGGGGATTATTTCCTTGGCAACCTGTTCCTTATACCGAAAACTTTGGAGTTTAAAGTGCCGTTCTTTTCACTTAAGCTGGTGCTGGACAAGAATCAGCTCAATCTTAAGGATGTCAACCGGTTTCAATTGCCGCGGTAGGAAGTCACAAGAGCACAGGAGCACAAGTCACAAGTGACAGCTTGGGAAAGTCACAGATTGTAAGTCTTAAGTCGCAAATCATAAGTGCTAAATGAGAAATATAAAAAAGTCAAAATTTGTATTTTTGTGGCTTTTTTAAAATACTCTTGCTTGTGACCTGGCCGTTTGAGGACCAGTGTTCTTTGAGACGGCACCTCCAGAGGATTGTGACTTGTGTCTTGTGACTTGCTTTGATTATGAATACTGTTAAAATAAACGCGTACGCTAAAATAAACCTTTTCCTGGAAGTGACTGCCAGGCGCGGCGACGGCTATCATGACCTTGCCACGCTTTTTGCCAGGGTGGGGCTTTGCGACCGGCTGCGCCTTGAAAAAACAAAAAAGTCCGGCATAGCTTTTAAGCTTTTCAACCGCTCAAACCTTAAACTCTCAAAGCCCGCAGACAACATCGTTTACAAGGCGGCGGAAAAGTTTTTTACGGAGTTCGGGATTGAACCGGCCGTTAAAATAACACTGCTGAAACGCGTGCCGGTGGGCGCGGGCCTTGGCGGCGGCTCCTCCGACGCGGCGGCGGCGCTTTTGGGTCTCAGGCGCCTTTACGGCCTTGACAATAAGAATACTTTGAAAAAACTTTCGCGCCTGGCACTCGAACTTGGCTCTGATGTGCCGTTTTTCCTTTTAGACAAAACTTTTGCGGTGGGCCGCGGCCGCGGCGAAATTTTACGCCCGCTAAAGGCGCGCGGCCGGCTTCCGCTGGTTTTGCTGGTTTATCCGGGAGAGCCGGTTTACACCAAGGAGGTATATGGCCGCCTGAAATTGGGCGTCGGGAGTGAAATAGCCGCTAAACTGAAAGATTTAAAAAAACTTATCCGGCTGATTGAAAAAGGGCGTTTTAATACCGCGGCGGGACCGCTTCTTTTTAACCGCCTGGAAACATCTGTCCTGCCAAATCACAAAAAAACGGCGGGAGCCAAACAAGCCATGCTTACGCTGGGGGCTCTCCCGGTTTTAATGTCGGGTTCCGGCGCTGTGGTTTTCGCTTTGGCCTGGAACAGGGCGCATGCGGCAAAAATGGCGGCTCGGGTTTCCAAACAGAAAGGTTACAAGGTTTTTCTGTCAAATTTTTGGTAAAATTTCAGGGAGCAGGCGGGGTGGACGATTGCCAGCTGTTAGTTGCCGGGAAGTGGGGGAAAAAGTCGGAAGGGTGTGATAAAGGGGATTACCGCTTCGGGAGGTTCAGTGAAGCGACCAAGCGAAGCGCGGGAGGCAAGCGACGAAGGAGGGCAGCGCCCTCCTCGTAGAGCACCGGCCGTCACCTTATAAGGCCGGCGGTAATCCGTCCCGCGCGCTATGCAGTGCGGCGCGGGGTGCGACAAGGGGGAGGGGGACAACATGGAAGTTACCGAGGTAAGGATACATCTGCGCAATGAGGCGCGGCTAAAGGCGTTTGCCACCGTCACTTTTGACGGCGCTTTCGTGGTGCACAACATGAAAGTGGTAGAAGGAAATAACGGGTTGATAGTCTGTATGCCTTCTAGAAAAATAAAAGACGGCACTTATAAGGATATCGCCCATCCGATAGATAACGGGTTCCGCGGCAGGCTTGAGGCGATAATTCTTAAAGCCTACAAAGAAGAGATGGCCAAAAGCGGGATTCCCATGGGCGAAGGCCAGCCAGCCGCCAGCGCGCGGCGGGCCGATGGCGCTGTTTAATATTCCCGGGTAGTGTAATGGTAACACACCGCCCTTTGAAGGCGTTATTCATGGTTCGAGTCCATGCCCGGGAGCGCAAGCCTTGAACATTTTGTGAAATAAAAACATTCCCTTTTCATGCCCGGTCTCCTTGATATCCTGCTCGCTTTTTCGGGTCTCAGTTCTGCCGTCCAGTTTTATTTCGCCGTTTCCTCGGCGCGCCGTACTAAATTCCTTGAAGATTATAAGCCGCCCCCGGATTTCAAATTCCCATCGTTATCCATAATAACCCCGGCCCGCGACGAGGCCGATACGGTACTTGAGGCTTCCCTTTCAAAGCTGGCCTGCGAGTATCCGGGCTTTGAACTGATACTGGCTGACGACCGTTCCGTGGACGGCACCGGCGGGATAATAGACAGCCTGGCCCTTAAAGACAAGAGGGTAAAAGCCATCCATATAAAAACGCTCCCGGAAAATTGGTTGGGAAAGGTGAACGCGCTGCAGGAGGGGCTTAAGGCCGCCTCCGGCGAATGGCTGCTTTTCTCCGACGCGGATGTAGTATTTGCTCCAGACACCCTTAAAAAAGCGGTATTTTACGCCGAAACTAATTGTCTTGGCCATCTGGCGCTTATGCCGGAGCTGGTTCCAGGCGGTTTTGCAATGGACGCTATTTTTAACGCGGGGGTGCTGCCTATGGCAAGGTGGGCTTCCTGGAACTCTGAAACGGCGGGGCCCGCGCAGGCCGTGGGCATAGGAGCGTTTAATCTGGTAAAGCGCTCAGAGTTCCTTAAAACCCCGGGTTTTGAATGGCTCAAACTTGAGATTATAGACGATATGGGTTTGGCGCTGATGATGAGATTATCGGGAGCTAAAGGAGCTTCTTTAAGCGGGCGCGGGCTTTTAAAACTGCGGCTTTATAAAACTCTGGCTGAGGCGGCGCGCGGGGCCGGCAAATCGGCGCTTAGCGCGGCGGAATTTAACTTAGCGCTGTCGGGGCTTGCGGTGGCGCTGCTTTTAATTTCCGAGGTTTTGCCGTTTCTATTATGGTTTTACCCGGGCGCGCCAATAGCCGCGGTCTTTGCCGTATGCGCTTTAAAACTCTCTTTCTACTCTTATTTCAGCGCCCGGAACCGACGCCCGGTTTTACCGGCGCTTCTGGCGCCGTTCGGCGCGGCTGTCGGGATCCTGGTTATGTTTAAATATGCGGCTTCCAATGCCATGTCCGGCAATGTTTCCTGGCGGGGCACTTCTTATCCGGTGAGTCTCCTTAAAGTCCACAAGCGCTTCCACCTGGAAAATTTTTATTGATCCGCATTTATATTTCCCTTTAAAAGGCAAGGGTCTATTTTGTAAAATTTCATTGTCGGCATCCCTTCTGTTTTCAGAGGTCTTCTTTTTCGTATGTCCGAAAACAAAAACATCGCGGCGGTTATACTGGCGGCCGGCCTTGGCGTCAGGATGAAGTCCGAACTGCCAAAGGTCCTTCATTGCCTTGGCGGCATGTCTCTTATTGAGCGCGTGGTCCGCCGGGCGGCAGCTCTCTCGCCTGAAAAAATAATCATCGTTACCGGCCATAAGGCCGTAATGGTGGAAACGGAACTCTCTAAAAAATTTGAAAAAGAAGCTTTCAGGAAGAAAATAGTTTTTCTCAGGCAGAAACTGCTTAAAGGCAGCGGCAGGGCGGTGCAGGAGGCTATGGCGCTTATAAAAAAACACGCGCACGCCTTTGTGCTTTGCGGCGACGCCCCGCTTTTCCGGGAGGCCACGGTAAAAAAGATATTTTCGGTCTATTTAAAAACCAGGCCTGAATGCCTGGTTGTGACGGCTGAACTGCCGGAGCCGGGCTCTTATGGCCGTATAAAACGCGGCAAAGACGGTTCGGTGCGTTCTATAATTGAGGCCGACGGAGCGCAACCGGGCGAGCTTGCCATAAAAGAGGTGAATTCCGGCGCCTATGTTTTCAGCGTGAAAGCGCTTGCCGCCGCGATTAAAAATCTTAAAAAGAAAGGTTCCAAAGGCGAGTATTATCTGACCGACGCGCTTGAAAATATACTTTCCGCCGGCGGAACTGTTTCGGCTTTCAGGCTTAAGGACCCTTTGGAAATGGCCGGTATAAATTCACGGGAGGGGCTTGCCGGGGCTTACAAGATCCTGAATGCGCGCAAAAACAGCGAGCTTATGGCTTCCGGCGTTACAATTGTCGACCCGGCAAATACCTATATAGACGAAAGCGTTAAAGTGGGCCGCGACAGCGTTATTTTTCCGGGAATATTCCTTAAGGGCCGTTCGATAGTGGGAAAAAACTGCCGCCTGGGCCCTTATGGAATTATAGAGGATTCCGTTATAGAAAACGGCTGCGAGATAAAGTTCGGCTGCTGCCTTTCCCGGAGCCGTGTGCGCGCGGGATCCGTGGTGGGACCGGTCTCGCACCTGCGCCCCGCTTCAGATATCGGGCCGCTCGCCAAGGTGGGTAATTTTTCGGAAATTAAAAAGTCAAGAATAGGACGCGGCTCAAAAGTGCCGCACCTGAGCTATATAGGCGACACCATCATGGGTGAAAAAGTTAATGTGGGAGCCGGCACCATAACATGCAATTACGATGGAAAAAATAAAAACCGGACCATAATCGGCAATAGCGTTTTTATAGGCTCAAACGCCAATCTGGTGGCTCCGGTAAAAATAGGCGCCGGCGCCCTTGTGGCGGCGGGCTCAACCATAACAGAGGATGTGCCGCCCGGCAAGCTGGTGCTTGCCAGGGCCAGACAGGTGTTGAAAAACATCAAACGCTAAAAAGCGGCAACCAAGGTTCGCATTAGCAGCTATAGAAAAAAGGTAAACCCATGATGAGCGATGCTTGGAAGACCGGAACACTTAAAATAATCAGCGGCAGCGCCAATATGGCGCTTTCGCGCAAGATCTGCGACATACTTGCGGAGCCTCTCTGCGAGGCTAAGGTGGGGCGGTTTGCCGACGGAGAGATAGACGTGCAGATAATGGAAAATGTGCGCGGAGACGATTGTTATATAATTCAGCCCACCTGCCCGCCTGTGAACGAAAATATAATGGAACTGCTTATTACCCTTGACGCGTTAAGACGCGCCTCCGCGGGCCGCATTACCGCAGTTGTTCCCTATTATGGTTACGGCCGGGCTGACCGGAAACCGGCGCCCCGTGTGGCTATAACCGCCAAGCTGGTGGCGAACCTTATCACTTCCGCCGGAGCCGACAGGGTTGTTGCAATAGATCTTCATGCCGCCCAGATACAGGGTTTTTTTGACATTCCCATGGACCACTTGTATGCCAGGCCTGTGGTGCTTGAGCACCTAAAAGGACGGGATTTGCCGAACCTGGTGGTGGTGTCGCCTGATGTAGGCAGTGTGGAGCGGGCAAGGTCTTTTGCCAAACGCCTTAACGCGGGGCTTGTTATTATAGATAAAAGGCGGCCCCGCCCCAACGAGGCCATGATCTATAACATCATCGGTTCCGTGGAGGGCATGACCTGCTTTATTTTTGACGATCTGGTGGACACGGCGGGCACCCTTGTCCAGGCGGCGAACGCCCTGAAAGAGCGCGGCGCCGCCAAAATATTGGCCGCCTGCACCCATGGTGTGCTTTCAAGGGACGCCTTTGATAAAATCAACGCTTCGCCCCTGGAAGAGCTGATTTTAACGGACACTATACCCGTAAACGCCTCAAAAAGTGCTAAAATCAATGTGATATCGGTGGCTCCGCTTCTGGCGGAAGCTATAAAAAGAAATCACATAGGTAAATCCATCAGTGAACTTTTTAAGTAAATAAAAAAGGTAACAGGTAGCAGGTTACAGGCAGCGAAGCAAGTAGTGCTTTAAGTTTTATCCGCCTGACACCTGCTACCTGATGCCTGTAACCTGCAGCAGGGAGAAAACAATTATGGAACAAATAATAGTGGAAGCTCAGATCAGGGGAACAATAGGCGGCAAGAAAGGCCTGGCTGTTTTAAGGCAGGGCGGAAGCATTCCCGCAGTTATTTACGGTACCGGCAAGCCGGTGGAGCATGTTACCGTGGGGGAAAAAGAAATACTCTCCGTGCTGAAGAAAGGCGCCAACTCCCTTGTTAAAATAAAATACTCAAACAATGAGGATACCGTCATCCTTAAGGAAGTGCAGAAGCATGTTGTTACCGGAAAGCTCCTGCACATAGATTTCCAGCGCATATCGCTGACCGATAAAATAAAGGTAAAAGTGCGCGTGAAACTGGTGGGAGAGGCCTACGGGGTAAAAGTGGAGGCTGGCATTCTTGAGCACAACATGAGGGAATTGAATGTGCTCTGTCTGCCGACCGATATTCCCAAAGAAATTGAAATTAACATCACTGAGCTTCACCTTAACGGCGTAATCCGCGTAAAAGAAGTTAAATCAGATAAGGCGGAAATTATTGAAGACGCCGAGCATATTGTTGTAAGCGTGGTCGCGCCCAAAGAAGAAAAGGTTGAAACGCCTGTGGCGGCCGCGGGCGCTACGGCGGCAGAACCTGAAGTTATCGCCAAGGGCAAGAAAGAGGAAGGTGAAGAGGGCGCCGAGGCCGCTGCCGGAAAGGGAGCCAAGCCGGCGGCCGATTCTGGCGGCAAGCCGGAAGATAAAAAACCGGCTGCCGGTAAGAAATAGCGCAGAAAGCTGGTAGGCTTGTAGGCTAGTATGCTTTCAGGTAATTCCTAACTAGACCTACCGGCATACACGCCTACCAGCATACCAGCAGCTTAGTAACTCAAAAGAGGTTTTAAACGTGGAGCGGCGCATAACGCTGGTTGTCTTTTTGGGTAATCCGGGGCGCGAGTACGAGTCAACCAGGCATAATATCGGGTTCATGCTGGGGGATCTGGCTGCTCAAAAACTGGCCCCGAATTTTGGTTCGTCTACAGAAAAAGTGTGGGGCTGGCGCGATTGGCGGGGGCTTGGGCTGTATCTTGAGACCCAGAGAAACGGGCAAAAACTTTACCTTTTAAAACCGGCAACTTATATGAACGCTTCAGGCGAAGCAGCCCGCAGCCTCGTGGAGTTCTATAAAATTCCGCCTGAGGCGACACTTGCGGTTTACGACGACATGGCTCTGCCTTTCGGCTGCCTGAGGGTGCGCGCCGGAGGCTCTTTCGGGGGGCACAGAGGAATATCCTCTATAATAGCCTCGTTGGGCACGCAGGGGGTGCCCCGCCTGCGCCTGGGAATCGGCCCGAAGCCCGAACGCATGGACGCCGTGAATTTTGTGCTTGGAAAGTTTTCAAAAGAGGAGGCGGTTCTGCTGCCCGGGTTTTTGGACAGGGCGTTTGAGGCTTTGGAGTTGGTTGTTGATTCGGGGCCAGAAAGCGCCATGAACCGTTATAATAATGCCGGCGATAAATCCGTATCTTAAGCTTTTTTTCGGCCTGATGCTTTTGCTGCTGGGGTTTGGATATATTTACAAGCCGGGAGCGGTGGAGCGTTTAAACCGCCTGCTTAAAGAAACTCTGTTAAACGATTCCTATGTCGCCCTTCACCACAAGAAATGGGGGGTGTTGCTTGTGCTTATAGGTTCTTTGCTGGTCTACATGGGGCTCTCGCGTTTGTGCAGTTGGTAAAAACAGTAATCAGTCTGCAGTTTAGACAGTAGTTTCTTACCCCTTTGCTAAAAGGGGAGGAATGGGGGGTTTCTGGGCGAATTCCGCACTATCTGAACCGCAGAGCGCTGTTGCAAAAGCGCTTGACAGGCCATGAAAATAAATATGAGTTTTAAAATATAAAATACCGCGGTTATCCAGTCTTACAATGCGCAACTTGCGTCTAGGAGAATGCCTTATGGCTTATAACGTCCTTTTGGTTGAAGACGACCCTATGTACCTTGCTATGGTGAGTGAATATCTGACAAGCGCCGGCTATCATGTGCGCCAGGCCATTACCGCACATGACGGGCTTACATCAATCAAGTCGGAACCGCCGCATCTGCTAATTCTCGATTTAAATTTGCCGGACAAATCAGGCAGCACCCTGCTTCTGGAGATAAGAAAAAATCCTGCCACAAAATCCCTTCCCATAATCATTATGACCGGTACTGACACTGGAACCGATCATAATTATCTCCTGCGTATGGGAGCCGACGCTTTTTTATCCAAATCCACCCCACAGGAACAGTGCATTGTCACTATTGAAGCGCTGTTCAGGCGGCTTGAAATGGACGGCTTTTTCCTGAGGATGGGTGGCACTATACTAGACCAGCGTCACAAATCTCTGTATGTAAACGGCGTCAGAGTGGAAAATCTATCCCTAGAGGAATTTGAGTTTCTGGCATTGCTGATGGAATATTTGCCGGCCCATGTAACCTCCAAGGAAATTGCGCGCCTTGTCTGGAAGCACAAAGGATTCGACATTCATGAGATTGAATCTTCATTGAAAACCAAACTTTCCAAGCACCAGGCCATTGAAATCAGCGGTGACCTGATTTCAGGATATTCGCTTCAAGATATTTCACAATAACTGATTCTCACTTTGCCGCGGTGTTCAGTATCAATTCAATCTCTTTTTCCCGGAATAATACCGGGTGCTTAATTTCGCCTTTTATATCCCCCTGTCTGAAAACTCCAAGTTCCCCGTGGTTATTTAAGAATGCTTCCAGGAAAAGAGCTTTTGTTAAAAGTTCGGGCATTATAAGATTAGTGGAGGTTATCCGGAAATTAAGCGGAAAAACCGGATTAATTATTTTTTTAACAGCCACCGGCACCCCGGCCTTGTTGCGGGCTACCATAAAAAGCATGGCATTCGGCCTGGTGGCCGTCTCAACCAGGTGTTCCGTTATTACCACCTGGCCGCGAAGGTTGAAAGTCAGCCTTAGAAAATACAGGTAACCAAAGCGCGTCAGCGCGAAAAGCACGGCGCAGCAAAGGGACAGATAGAAAATTTTCTTCATAATGGCTGCTAAACAGGTAGACAGGATTCAGTAGCCAGAATTCAGAATAGCAGAACCTTTCTCGTGGCCGGCGTTCTCATTCTGACTCCTGGCTTCTGGCTACCTGAACTTGTTTATAACGCCCGATATAGATTCTATAAAATAACGCGCAATAATCTGTTAATAATCATTCAACATTCCTTTTATTGACTTAAAGGGGGGGCTGCGTTAGACTCTATATATAAGAGTTATCGCTGCTCAGGTTCACGGTTCAGCGGTTCAACGGTTGGAAGTCAGGCGACACAAGAAGATTGTGAAAAATAATCTTTAACCGTGAACCATTGAACCTTGGCCCTGACAACCTGAGCAATTTACCGCAATTTACAAAGGAACCAACTATGGCAAATGAATACGGCGAACTTGAACAACTTGTAAACGATGTTACCAGCCTTGACACGGCCCGCATGACGCTGCGCTGGGCGCTTGAGCGCCTGAATTCTATTGAGAAAGAGAGAGCGGACCTTAAAAAAAACCTCGCGTTGACTGAAGAAACCTCAAAGCAGCTGCAGGCTAAGCTGGGCACGCTTGAAGATTCTTTCAAGAGCCGTACAAAATCCCTGAGTGAAAAGGAGGGATTCTACACCAAGCTTGAAGCCACCATGTCGCTTCTGGGCAGCGGGAAACTGGACATACAGCAGCTTTTGAAAAAAGAGGCCCGCCTGGATCAGTTGCGCCGTAGCTTGGAAGACGAGTATCAGGATAAATTTGAGCAGCTTGACCGTAATCAGCGCTTCGTGATAGAACGCTGGAACGCGCGTCTGCTTGAGGTGGAAAGCCAGTACGCGGCCAAACTTGGCGAGTCGCAAAAAAAATATGATACTCTGCGCTCAGACCTTGAAAACGACCACCAGGGGCGGCTTTTGGCGCTTCAAAAGAGTTTTAGCGCCCGCGAAAATGAGCTGACGGGAAGGATAAACCTGCTTGAAACCTCGGTGAAGGCGGATGAGCATCGTCTTGAAGACAGGAAAAGAGAACTTGAAACTGAATTTCTGGCTAAAAAGCGGGAAGTGGATGAAAATTACGGAAAGCTCAGGAACATGCTTGAGCAGGGTCTGGAAGAAAGACTCCGCGCCATGGATTCCGACCACGGCGAGCAGGTTAAACGCCTTGAACTTTCCTGGAAGGCGGAGCGCGGCCGCCTTATGGAAGAGCAGCGCGTGCGCGAAGAGCAGTTCGCCTCGGCCCAGGACCGCATAAAGGAAGTTGAAAATTTGCTGGCTTCGCAGCAGGAAAGCCACCACGGCGAGCTGATAAAGATAATAAACGAAAAAGAGGCGGCTTTCCGTTTCAAGCTGGAAGCCCTTGAAAAGGAAAAAAAGGCCTACTCCCTGACAGTCGCCAAAATGCAGGAACAGATCGGGGCAAAAGAGTCGCAGTGGGCCCAGGAAAGGGAAAAATTGAACGCGGAATTAAGCCAGCGGATTTCCCTTAATGACTCATCCGTCCGGGAACGCGCGGCTGCGCTTGAAAAGGAGTATGCCGCCAAAAAAGCGGAGCTTGACAAGGTGGTGGCCGCCGCCAGGCAGGAATTTGAGGAGCAGTTCCAGTCCAGGCTGGCGTTTGAGCGATTGGCCATGGAGGAAGAGAAAAACAGGACTAAAAACTCGTTATTGTTCGGGGAGGCGGCGCTTAAGAAAGCTGATGAGAAGATAAAAGAACTGGAAGCTGCGTTTTCCGCTTCAAAAAGCGAACATCACAGAGAGCTAATGGACAAACTGGCCGCAGGTGAGGCGGCTTTCAGGGAAAAAATGGCGCAGTTTGAAGAGGAAAAACAGGCTTATAGCCTGACTATAGAAAAGCTTGCGGAGGAACTAAGAGCGAAAGAAAATATGCTGCTGGCGGAAAAAGAGCAATTTTCAAAACAGGCAACTGATAAGGCGTCCGCTTACCAGGCGCAGCTTTCTGCGAAGGAAGGTGTTTTTGAGTTTGAACGAATGGCTTTTGAGAAAAAGATCTCGGTGTTAAGAGGCGAGATATCCGACAAAGAGAAAGCGCTTGTGCTGGAGCGTGAGAATCTTTCAAACGCGCTGGCTAAAGTGTCCGCCGAAGCCAAAACCATGGCTGAAAAGCGGATGGCAGGCATACTCGCGGAATATGAAAAGCGCAAAACCGGGCTTGAGCGGGAATTTGAGATTAAATTCGCAGACCGGGTGAAGGCTCTTGAATTTGAGAAAGCGCGCGCCGGCGAAGCGGTAGCGTTAAAAGAAGGCCAGCTCAAGGGCGCCTATGAAAAGATCAAAGCTCTTGAAAGCGGGATAGAGGCGTTAAAAGCTGAATATTCAAATGAGAAAGCTGAACTGTCAAAGGCGCACGAAGAGAAGCTTAAAGCCCAGGCGGCGGAGTTTGATATAGCGCGCGCCGATTATGCCGAAGAATCGTCTTTAAAAGAAGCCGCTTTAAGAGAACGTCTTGAGGAATTAAGTGTTTATGTCTCCGACAAAGAGCAGGCCCTTGTGATGGAGCGGGAGAACCTTTCAAACGTGCTTGCTAAAGTGTCAGCTGAAGCCCGTACCATGGCGGAAGAGCGCGTGGCGGGCATACGCGCGGAGTACGAATTCAAGAAGGCGGAGCTAGAAGCGGAGTATCGTGAACGCGGCGCTAAAGCCGACGCGGGAATCCAAAAACTAAAAAAAGAAATTTATAAAGACTGCGGCCGGGAACAGGAAGTTATGGAAGCTGAAAAAGCCCGGATTGAAAGTGTGCTGAAGCAAAGAGAGCGGGAATATCTGGAGAAAGTAAAGCAGGTGGATAAGCAAAAAGAGGATTTGGCCGGTAAAGAAGAAGAGCTGCGGGTAAAATACGAAGAGATGTTCCACGACCGCGTGGTGGAGCACGAGGGGGATCTGAAGGTTTTAAGGGAAGGCTTCGGAAAAGAGCGGGCGCAGTTTCGCGCGGAGATAACCGCTCGGGAAGAATCGGTAAGGCTTATGGGATTAGAGCTGGATGCCGTGAAAACCGGCGCAGTTCAGGCTAAAGCGGGGTTCGAGGCGGCGTTCTATGCCGCTATTTCGGAGGCCGAAAGCGATAAAGAAACCATGCGTAAGGAATTTGCCGGCCGAAAGGTGAAATTGGAATCGGGTCTGGCGGAACAATCCCGCAGATTGGAAGCGGAATACTCTTCGCGTAAAGAGGAATTGGAAAAAAAATTAGCGGAGCGCGCCGCGTCATGGCACGCCCGGCAGGAAGCGGATTATCGCTCCCGTGAAGAAACGTGGAAAATGGAAAGGAGCCGGCTTATGGACGCGGCCGCGTCAAGGGATGAGCAGGTAAAGCTTGCGCAGGCTAAAATCCGCGCCATCCAGGGTGAACTGGAGTCGCGATCCAGGGCGCTGGAAAAGGCGGCGGCTGAAAAATACGCCTCCCTTGAGCGCGAATTTGACAACTTTAAGGCGACGCGCATCAGGGAACTGGAAGAGTCCTGGGCCAGGCAACGCGATGCTTTTGCGAAGGAACTGGCTGCTCGGGACGCCCTGGTGCAGCAGATCTCCGAGGAAATGGTTTCCCTGCGCGAGGGGCTGGCGCAATCAGCGGCACAAAAGGCCCAGGATGCCGAAGAAGTGATCCAGCTCAGAGCGGCAAATGGGAAGTGGCGGGAAAAATGCGGCAAGCTGGAGAAAGGGATAGAGCGTATGCAGGAGGAGGCCAGGCGGGAAAAAGAAGAACGGAAAAAGGACACGGAGAAAAGAATTCTCGCGCTAAAGGACGAATGGGAGCATGAAAAAGCGGGCCAAATATTGTATTATCAAGAGAAGATGGATAAACTGGTGGAGGCGTGCGAGAAATACAGTAAGGAGCTTGACGCAAGGGAAGAGGCCCTCCGCCGCGGAGAAAAAGCCTAGCCTGTGCGCTGTGCCCCGGCCTCCGCCTTGGGCGGAAGCGGGACTGTTCCGTACCCAGCCTGGGGCCGCAAGTCAGCCTGGTAACGGCTGCTTATCCAATCAACCTGTCAGACATCCATGGTAAAGGGGATCTATGTCCAAAACAAGTGAAGATTTGAAAGAACTCATTCATTCAATGAAGCAGACGGCGGGTTCTAAAAAAAACCTAACCGTTCCCTCACGAAGAAAATGGGACTTGCTGAGCCTTATTCTGGTTCCCATCTGCATCGGCTCTGTGGGCGGTGTAGCGGGTTTCTTGCTGTCGGGAAAAGATTTAATGCTTCTACTCCCGGCCGTGGTCCTGTCTTCGGTAGCAGCTTTTCTGCTGATGTTTTTCTGGAGAAAGCTGGGCATGGGATACGGGGAGTCGGACGTGATGCTTGAACTGCTTAAAAGACGGACCGTGGAAATGGAAAGGGACCGTTTTATCAAGGAGCTTGAGGAAGCGCACAGGCTGTTGCAGGCGTCCTCTGATAAACAGAGACTGTCGCAGGACGAACTGATCAGGGAAAGAGCGGGCCGGGACGAGGCTATTGCGGAACGCGAACAAAAAAATAAGCTGAAATACGAGTTTGAAAAGGAAAAAATCATCGCTTTGCTTAAGAACGCTGAGCAAAAAAATATAGATCTGGAACAAAAGATGGCGGAGCAGGAGATATCCTGGGCCCGGAAATTTGAAGGATTTGAAACACATTTAAGAGAGGGAACGCTTAAGGACCTTGAGGCCCAGTATGACAAAAGCAGAACTGAAATTGTGCAGGAGCACTATGCGAAAATAGACTCCTTGAAAAGGGAGGGAGCGGAAAAACAAAGGACTCTGGAGGAAACTTTTAAAGCGGAGACAAGAACCCGCGACATGAATGTTGAGGAACTGAACCGCAAGATATCGGAACTCCAGAACGCGGCGGATGTTAAAGCTATATCGGGCGCAAATAAGCTTACCGAGCAGATGGAGAAAATGAGGAAACTTTACGAGGCTGAGAAAGCGAGCCTGGTTGAAAAGCTCTACGAACAGGAGAAGCAATTCCAGGCCAAGCTAGCCGCGCATGGAGAACAGCTTAACTCCCAGAAAATCCAGATAATTTCCGCGTGTGAAGCCTTTGTCACGGAGCTGGAATCCAGGGAAAAAGAGCTTGAGAAAAAAGAGAAAAAAATAGCCGGAAGGTAATGCGGGCATTAAGACATGGGACATGCGTCTGAGGAATTGAGACAGATCCTGGAAAAGATGAAAAGGGAGCTCCTCCCTGCCGGAGCTCAGTCTTCAGGCGCGGCGGTTAAGACAGGCCGGGAAACTGCGGGAGATGGTGGGGGGGCGAAAGTTCTGGAGCGCGGTAAAGGGGCCGTTCCCCACGCGGGTGATAAAGCGGTCCCGCGGGGAGCCGGGCGGAACATGGCTGCGAAGGCCGGGTCCGCCGCTGCAGCGCCGGCGGAAAAGGCCTCCGAAAAGCAGGAACTTATAGCCAGATACGAAAGTATGCTCCGCCGTAAAGAAGCGGAGCACGAAAAAGAAATAAGAATATTACGCGGGGAATTTGAACAGGAGAGGCGGCTGCTCTGGGGGGAAATAGACGCGTTGGAGAAGCGGACACAGTCAGGGGAGAAATAGTGATTTAGTGATTCAGTGATTTGGTTTTGGCCGTGGTTAACTTAATCGCTAAATCACTCAATTACTTGATCACTTACAATAAATTTCATGCTTTCCACAGTCCTATCTGTCAGGCAGACAATCAATCCATTTTTGAAGCTAGCCGCCATCCAGGTTTCCCAGACGCTGGAAATGAAGGAGCCTGATTACGAATCGCTCGTTTCCAGAACAGAAAGGAATATCTGGTTCATAAAATTGTCCCGTTTCAGGCACGGACTTCCGGTAATCCGGCGTATTCCCTGGCCGCACACGCGCCTGGCGTCGGTATATTTTCAGGAGACGGAACACGTTTCGTCAAACACCGGTCTTCTTGCCTCCTTTTTAGGCGAACATCATAAGATTTTAGGCTGGATTCGCGAGTTGGGCCGTGGGAATTTTGAGCGCTATTTTCTGAATCCGGCAGGGCAAGAGGATCCCGTCCGCATCGTTAAAGCCCTGGGGATTACTTCTCGACGCGTAAAAACCATACAGGATTTTATGAAGTCCTTTTCTTTTTACGGGGAGGAGAGCGCCGCGCGCACGTCTCCGCCGGTTCAGGGAGGGTATCCGGTGGCGCGCGTTGAAATAGACCGAGGTAAACCCTGGCTTTCCTGGTTGATCCCCCATTACGCGAAGGGAAAATATCACATCAATTACGAGGCGTTGAAAATTTTCAGGCGTGATGGGAAATTTACCAGGGAAGAATGGCGCGATATCAGCGGTCTTTTAATCCAGCTGGAGAAAATCAACCGGAAGCAAACCGCTATGGCAGCGGTTTTGGAATTTATTCTGAGGTTCCATAAAGTCTGGTTCCTGCGCGGACCGTTGAAAGAATTAAAGCCCGTTACCCAGCGTCTGGCTGCCGGGCGGCTGGCACTTGCGCCCAGCACTCTTTCCCGTTTGTGCCGGAACCGCACTCTTATAACCCCCTGGGGGGAGGAGACGCGGCTGGAACAGTTTTTTCCTTCCAGAAAAACATGGCTTTTCAACCGCTTAAGGCGGCTGATAGTAAAGCGGCCTGATATAAGCTCCGCCCTGATCCAGAAAGAACTTGCAGACCGCTTTAAAGCAGATGTTTCGCGAAGACTGATCAACCTCTATCGGCGCCAGATCAATTTGGAGAAAAAAATATGAATACCGAATCGCCAATTTTGCAGGGAGACGAATTGTGCCAAGCTTTGCTGAATGCCTTGTTTTTAGATTCCCACGCCCGGTTCCTGGCGGCGGACGCGGATTTTAAGATACGAGCCGTAAGTCCGGGCGCGGCGAAGCTGCTTGGTTATGTTTGGCAGAAGGAAACATTTCCGACGCTGCAGGATCTGTTTAACGATGGGACCGGCTGGAAAGAGCTTTTGAGTTTGATAAAAAAGAGAGATTCAGTTTCCGGGCATCATTGCCGTCTGCGTGGAAACAGGAAGGAACTGGTTGACGTTATCCTGGATATAAAGGCTCTGCGCACTACCTGCGCCCGCGCCCCCGCGGCCGGGCCCGCCGGATTGTTTTCCGCCAGGGGCGGATCCGCCGCTTGCTTGGCGGAGGCGGGTGAAACTCCGGCTCCCCAGCGCGTATTGGGCGGCGTTCAGGGATATCTGATACATATAGGCGTTAACGCGCCAGCGCCGGAAATGGATTCTGGGCAAGTACAGAAGGTATTAATGCGCATGAACAGGCTGGCCTCTATCGGCCAGATCACGGCCGCTTTCGTCCACGGGATAAAAACCCCGCTTCATGTCATCAGTTCCATGTCTGAGCTTATGCTGGAAAATAAACTGGAGCCGCAGATCCGCGAGGGCATCCAGATGATAGCGCGCAATGCCCAGAAAACCTATCAGACGGTGCAAACTGTTCTGGCATATTCCAAAGATGTGAATACCCATCTGGAAAAAGTCGCTCTTCACCCGGTGGTCCAGAGCATCTGCGACCTGCTGTCCGGGAACTTTAACGCCCGGCAGGTGGAACTGATATGCACCCTGAACCCCATGTCTGACGTAATGGCTGACGCTAACCAGATACGCGAGGCTGTCTGCAATATACTTATCAATTCCCTGGACGCTACCGTTTCAGGCGGCCAGGTGACGATTATTGCCGGCATGGACGACCGTAAGAAATCCGCTTATATAGAAGTCAAGGATACCGGCGCCGGGATACCCGAAGATGTTCTTCCACGTATTTGCGAGCCTTTTTTCAGCACCAAGGAGAAGGGGACGGGACTGGGGCTTTATCTGGCCGACCAAATTATGAAAGGTCACGGCGGAAACTTTGCCATAGAAAGCAGGAAAGGCGTGGGCACTACGGTTACGCTTTCATTCCCCTGTTCTATTGACGGACAGTAAAGAGTAAAGCGTAAAGAGTGAAGAGAAAATTGTGGAGGAAATCCCTAAACTGGTTTATTAAATCTTCGCGGAAAAATATAAAATAAGTGCCGGTCACTATTAGCTGTTAACTCTTTACTTTTTACTCTTTACGCTTTACTTTACATATGTCTACTTTCCTTATAATTGACGATGACCCGGATATACGGGCTTCTTTGCGCCTTTTTCTGAAAACTAGGGGACACGAACTTCTGGAAGCGGGTAACGGCGATGAGGCTTTAAACATCCTGAAAAAACAGCGCCCTGACGGGGTGCTTCTGGATCTGTTTCTGGGGAAAGAAAGCGGAATGCAGCTTCTGGGCCAGATCAAGAAAACAGATTCCACCCTCCCCGTGATCATGCTGACCGGCCACTCCGACGTTGCGACCGCGGTGGAAGCCATGAAACTTGGCGCCATGGATTATATAGCCAAGCCTTTCAAAAATGAGTATCTGCTGCTAGTCCTTCAGAAAGCTGTCAAAGTGAGCGAACTTTTCATGGAGGTAAAGGCGTTAAGACGACAGGTGAAGAAAAAGACGCAGCCTGCCGGAGTGGTTTTCGGCCCAAGCCCTGCGATAGAAGCGGTTATCAAGCAGGCGCATATAGTAGCGCCTACGGACTTGAGCGTAATTATCCAGGGGCCTTCCGGTTCCGGTAAAGAGGTGCTGGCCAGGCTTATTCACGACTTCAGCCGCAGGGCCAGCGGGCCGTTCATCGCCGTGGACTGCGGCACACTTCCGGAGGCGCTTGTGGAAAGCGAGCTTTTTGGATTTGAAAAGGGGGCGTTCACCGGCGCGGACCGTAAAAAGCCAGGACACTTTGAAATGGCGTTCAAGGGAACTTTTTTCCTGGATGAGGTGGGAAATCTGTCCCCGAACGTGCAGGCCAAGCTTTTGAGGGTGCTCCAGGAAAGAAAAATCCGGCATCTTGGCGGGAAAACAGATATTCAGGTGAACGTCCGGATACTTTCCGCCTCCAATAAAAATCTATCGGAGTTGGTTGAACAAAAAAAGTTTCGTGAAGACCTTTACCACCGGTTGAACCAGTTTTCCATAAAACTGCCTTCGCTTTCCCAAAGAAAGGAAGATATTCCCGTGCTGGCGGCCCAGTTCATCCGGGAGGCGAACCGCTCTTTGCATAAAAAAGTGCAGAGTATTTCCAGGGCGGCGCTGGCCATGCTTGAGGCGCATTCCTGGCCCGGAAACGTGCGGGAATTCCGGAATATAATTTTCAGGGCGGTCCTTTCGGCAGAAAAAAGCGTTGAGCTTGAACATATTCAACTGGAGCCGTCCACCGTCGCGCATTCAACTGCTCCCATTTCTGCGTCCCCTGGAAATAGTTCACCTTTAACCGGGCAAACTCTTAAAGAGGCCGTGGCTCCGCTGGAGAAAGAGATGATACAAAAAGCCCTGAAAGAAACAGGGGGAAATAAAGTCAGAACTGCCAGGCTTCTTGGAATTGACCGCAAAGCTCTCTATTACAAAATACAAAAACATGGACTGTAAGTTTTATGTTTTTACCTCAGTTCCATTGCAGGATTTTATCAGGCGCAGAATTTTCTCCTCAGTCTCCAGAAGTCCGGTTAATTCACCCAGCGAAAGACCCGGTATTTCTGTTTTAGTATGCCATGCTTCAAGTAGATCATAAAACTGGGCCTTAATTTTCGGGTTCACAATCCCGGCGCCGGAGCTTAAAGCGAAGCTCGAATGTGAAAAGCCAGCGGTTTTTATTTTACCGGCCCAATATCTGGCCTTTAACCCCACTATAGAGCGGTCCAGTGTGTCTATCTCCGAACTATCCCGGCAAATATCCGCCTCAGGCAAATAAGCCGGTGGCGGTGGTGAGACAACAGGCGTTTCAAAAGAAGACGCGGAAATAGCGGGTATGGACAGTGTGTCGGCTACTTCTGCTTTATACGCCGCAAGGATTATGCCGGTTTCAGTTTCAATCATCCGCGCGTTAATTTCACAAATGCCCGCGCCGGTTAAAATGGAACCTGTTATTATGGCGTCAGCGGGTATCAGCCGGCCCGGTTTGTCCGTCGGGGCCTGGATGAAAGCTCCCGTGGCTGTCAGCCACTGTTCGCGCATAACATCTTTCAGTAAATTCCGTTCCGCGACTTCAACTTCGCCTAATTTCACTAACTGGGTAATCAGGCGTTCTGAAACAACTCGTCCCTCCGGAGAGAGGTTCTGGTTCGGGAGGGAAAAGGGGATTACCGCGATTCTGGTTATCTTATGCGCTTTTGCCGCGCTTGAAAACTTTTTTGCCATTAACTTATAGTTGTCAGCGCAGACCGCCTCTCCCGGATAAATTATCATAAACAAAGCGGTTAGAATAAACATTGTCTCCCTTGCGGAGAGCAGGTTTTTTCTCCCTTTGTGTGCGTAAGGAATTGATATTTTATCTCTCATGGCACGACTTCCTTTCAAGAATCCCTTCTGGTAAAGTATAACGGGGGGAGTTGAAAAAATTTTTAATTCGCGTTCAAATAATTTTCAAGCTTTTTAAAATGGATGTGGAAAAAATGCGCATATGGGTATTTTTTCTACACAGGCGTCTTGCATGGCGGGTGCGCCTGAGTTGGTTTTTTTACTCTGTATTTTAAGCGTTTTTTGCATGTTTTGCTTAATTGGTCATATGAAAGGCGGGGTTAGAAAAAAAATTGCACACTATCATATACAATGATATGTACAATTAAATGTGCGCGGGAATCCTTTTAATGACCTTTTCCCCGATGCGGACTGATTTTGGTAAGATTGGTTGTGGTTTCGCCGCAAAGTTGAGGGTTGCCCGGCAACAGGCTTAGAAAGCGCCCAGGGCTTAATATTCGCCGAGGCTCGTCAGGTTGATTAATATGCGCGCATTGAACAGCTGTGAAATTGCTTTTAAGAAAACCGTTGGCGGTTTTTTGCTTTCCTGCGCCATTATCCTGTGTCTGGCGGCCGCGGCAAAAGCGGCGGCCGTTACCACGGCCATCAGCAGCGGCACCTCGCAGCAGGGCGGTACCGGCTGGACCACCCCCGCGTATATTCTGCAGAACGACAGCGTCCTGGCGATCGCTCCCGCTGGCAGCGCCCAGTCGGACATAGCAACCGCTTTCGGGTTCGCTATTCCAACTGACGCCGTTGTACAGGGTATCACGGTTTATATTGCGGGGTTCAGGGAAAACGGCGGTAGCGGGAATTTCACCGTGAGCCTTACAAAAAACGGCTCCGCCGCAGCAACCGCGGCATATGCCCAGAGTTTTCCCGGTACTGCCAAAACCACCCTGTCCACCGGCGCCGCCTCCGACCTTTGGGGAACCACCTGGCAGCCTTCCGAGCTAAACGCCTCAACATTCGGCATAATGGTGCTGACAGCCGACACCAAGAAGGTGGTATCCTTCGACTGGGTGGGGATCTCGGTCACCTACCTGCCGGCGCCCGGCTCACCGGCAGTTTCCGCCGTATACAGCTCCAGCGCGGCCGTTACCTGGACGCAGGTTGGTTCGGAGAACGGCTATGTGCTGCAGGCCTCTACCGCCTCAAATTTTACCGGCACCATTTCTTCCTCGCAGACCACAAGCGGCACCAGTACCGGCCTGACGGTGTTTTCACCGGCGCTTACGGGCAATACTACCTATACTATCCGGGCAGGCTCGCTGTGGAACAATGGCACCACCTCGTACGCGGCGGTGCTTACCACCTGCACCCTGGCGAATGCGCCGGCGTTTGACAGTTTTACCGGTATGAGTACCGGCTCGGTAAAGCTCAACTGGGGCGCGAACGGCAACCGCTACCCCGGAACGCGGTATCATGTGCTGGTTTCAACAGCGCCCAACCCGGAGAGCCCGAACGGTGCTGCGGTGACAAGTTCAGACACCTATAATCTGAGCTTAAGTTCTGCAGGGCTGGCTGCAAATAGCACCTATTACTTCCGAGTCTGGGCCATAAACAAT
>MGTS01000004.1 GCA_001799565.1 Elusimicrobia bacterium GWA2_51_34
GCTTTCTTGTTTTCCATGATGAGCTTAACCGGACATTATTCCAGATGATAATTTTCGCGGACTTAAAAGATTTTGACAGCGGAAAACTGACCAAGATACTTACAGACATCAAGAAGACGGAACCGGCCGGATAACCAGTTATTTCAAGGCCTTCCCGGCGAAAGCGGCGTCCAGTTGTTTCCCCTGAACAAAACCAGGCAGCGCAATCCCCATCAATTTCATTATCGTAGGGTACTGGTCTATCAGGTTTAAAGGTTTCTCTCCCAGATAATTATTTTTTTTCACTCCCGGGCCGGTTATCATGAAAGGACACCACATAGCTGGGTAGTCGTCGCCAATAATGCCCTGTTTATAACCTGTTACCAGAGGTATGGAAAATATTTTCCCGTCCTCCGACATTTCCTCGTTCCAGCCATAGCCGGGCCGATTCGCGATAACAAGGTCCCCCACCCGCTCATGAGGCAGATGGAACTGGTTCTCCGCCGATTCCCAGCCGGAAATTTTCATCAGAGGCTTTGTGCCATCGGCATCTTTAAGGTCTTTGAGCGCCCTGACAACCTCTTTCCTTAATTTCTCATACGCCTTTCCGCCGGCCCTGTACCAGTTCCCGTCTTCCTTCTGCAGGCCTTCAGGATTTACATATACGCTGTCGGCGTTCAGATATATGACCCTTGAACTTCGCCAGTCTATGACGGGTTCTCCGGATACCGGGTCGATAAAAAATTTAAGCCATCCTTTTTGGGCGAATAGATTGTTCAGATTCACCCATTTATTCAATGGGGCAGCTCCATGGTCCGAACTTAATACCACAATAGTATCCTTATCGGCCTTGGCAAGATATGTTCCGATTATACCGTCCAATTGCTTGTACATCGCTTTCACTTCCCGCCACAGCTGACTGCGCTCGCTTTCGGACACAGTTTTATACCGGTCCGAGTCAGGGTCCAGATATCCCATCCACCATCTGCTTGTCAGCATCTGGTTCGGAGAATATATGTCATGAATGACCGCATCCGGGGCATATTTATCAACGATGTATGAGGCCGCCTTCCGGTGCCAATCAAACGACATTTCCGATTCCCTGATAAAAGCGCTCTTATCTTCATTATAAAACACGAGTTGTGCCGGGAAATTATCCACAAAATCCACCATGGGGCCGATATTTTCCGTCAGGTCTTCAGCCAGATATGCCGGCTGAGAAACCGTCTCATTCAAATTGTTGTATAAAAACCTGACCCTGAAGAAACCGTCTTCGGTTAACAGGATCGGCATTATTCTGAACTGGGTATTTATTTTAAGGCCGCCCCATTGCAATGCTACCGGCAGCCAGCCGCTTGATTCCCCCTGTTTAAGGTCCGCAAGAACATTCCCTTTGTCGTCCTTGAAAGCCAGCCTGTTATAATTTAGCCTGCCGTCATCAGTATCATCATATATACGGACCGTAACACTCGCGCCCCAGGCCGTAAAAACGGAGTTTTTCTCCGGCGAATGCGCTTTGGCCATTGAAGACGGCTTCTCCGCCGGGCTGGAACCCACGAAAAGGGTCAGCGGCGGCCCCTGATAAAATAACCTGGTGGCTCTGCCCATGCTATGGCGCATTCTTCCATCGGCGGCATCCTGAAAATTTACGGCGTTGAAATTCGCGCCCCACCCCCCCCACCTCCCGACTATCGTGTATCCTGTCTTCAGTTCCGGAGGAGTAGAGCCGGGGATGGAGATCAGCACGACTTTTTTGTTTTGCCGTTCCAACGTCACCCACACGGGATCAACCTTTTTTGCAGTGGAGCTGAAACCGCTGAGGGACGGTTTTGCCAGCGGATACCCTTCGGTATGCATCGGGCCGTCCGAAACCCCATTGATCTCCGGATAAGAGCCGGTGAACAATGCGGCAAAATTTACCGGCGTGTGCCCGGGATAGACAGGCTTGGCAAAGCCGTAGGTTCCGTTCTCCATCATTTTTTTTATATTGGGCAGCTCACCTTGTTCAGCCCATTTATAAATATTGAACAAGTAAGGATCGGCCCGCATTCCATCCGGGACAAACCAATATAGTTTTTTCGCGATTCCAGTTTCAGCGCAAACCGGCAGCCGCAGACAGGCCATAAAAACCGGCAGAATTATAAGCAGTTTACTCGGCATAGTCTATCGTTCCGCCCAGAAGTTCCCGGAAAATCGGCCCAAGCGGCCGCCCGGACCCGGATTACCTGACATAATATATCAAAAATATGTGTGAACGCGGCAAAGACTCATGTGCCGGAAATTGCGCAGAAAATAAAAAAACGGCCGGCACCCTCCCCTTTTTTTACGACCTTATCATTATCAGCGCCATTTTGAATTTTTTTACGGCCTTCAGCGCGTGAGGCTTGTTGGCTGGCATTATTATAAATTCCCCCGCCTTTACCGTATGGGACTTGCCGGAAATGATTATTTCGGCTTCCCCATCCAATATCTCCACCATGGCATCAAACGGCGCGGTATGCTCGCTCAGGCCCTGGCCCTTGTCAAATGAGAATATAGTGACCGTGCCGGTCTTCTTTTCTATTATAGTGCGGCTCACCACCGCGCCTTTGTCATACCCCACCAAATCCCGTGCCTTAAGCGCCTTTCCCCTTAAGTCTTCTTTCTTTTCTTTAATCATGGTAATACCCCTTTCATTAATATTTTTAATCCATACTCGCCACTGACCACTAACCACTGGTCACTAATTTAACGTCTGCCTGAACCTCTTATAAGCAAACCCGGCGGCGAACACAGCCATCAGGGCTAGCGCTCCCAGGTTGGTCCAAAAAACCTGAGTGTCCCCTCCTTTGAGCATGATATTGCGCAAAAGGCGGACAAAATACATCAGCGGATCAAGGTAAGCCACAGCTATTACCGCTTTCGGCATATTCTCCACCGGGTACATCACGCCGCTCATCAATATAGCCGGAAACAGGAACATGAACCCGCCCAGCATGGCTTGCTGCTGGTTTTTAGAAACCGTTGAAATGAAAGTACCGATGCTGACGGTGTTAACCACGAATACGAGCGATGCGAGCGCCAGCTGCCACAACGGCCCTCGCACCGGCACCCCAAATATCAGGTAGCCTGCCGTCACCACAAGCGCCGCGTCCACAAGGCCCAGCAATATGTACGGCACGGTTTTACCCAGCAGTACCTCGGTATTGGAAAGCGGGGCCGAAACTATAGTTTCAAAAGTGCCCATTTCCCTTTCGCGTGTCAGCGACATGGCCGTAAGTATTATTGTTATAAGGCAGACCAGCATACCCATCACTCCAGGCACGAGGAACATGGAAGATTCCATAGCCGGATTATAGAGCACCCGCACGTCAAACTTAAGCGCGGGTTCACCGCGCGCACCATATTCCCGGACAGCGGCGGCCGATATTATATTTTTCGCGTACGCCTCAACCGCCCTGGCCTTAGTGGCGTTGGAAGCGTCCACCAACAGCTGCATTTTACCGCCGCCGCGCTCGGCCGAGCGCCGAAGCCCCCCCGCCGGCGCTATAAGCACGGCATCGGCCCGGCCGGAGGCGATAAGTTCAAACGGGTCCGCCCCTGGAGTATAAACAACGCGTGCAAACCAGCCCGACGCGTAAAAGCCCTCCGTGACCCGCTCAAACATAGCGTCGCCTGCCTGTGAAAAAGCCGCGAGCTTAATATTTTTTATCTCGGTGGAAAGCGCCAGGCCGAAAATGGTCATTTGAATTATTGGCGCGCCGAACAACAGCGCTCGCATCCTGACATCGCGCAGCGTCTGAACCAGTTCTTTCCGTATAAAAGCTTGTAACGTCCTGTTCATAAATTAACAGTGTATCGTGAATAGTGGCGAGTGTATAGTCACAAAAAAACTTTATCTACTATTCACCTGCCGCTGCCCACTGTCCACTAACCACTGATCACTTTCTTCACGGTTCCAGATCCGTCTTAAATTTTACCAGCGCAAGCGCGAGCATCCCAGCGCTCAAAAGCCCAAGCGCCAGGAACGGCACGGCCAGTTCACCCAGGTCCGCCCCCTTCAGCGTTATGCCGCGCGCCGCCGCCATGAACCACCTCGGCGGCAGCAGCATAGTCAGATACTGAAAGAATTTAGGCATGCTCTCCACCGGGAAAATAAAGCCGGACAACAGCATGGAAGGCAGCAGGCCGGTTATCATGCCCAACTGCATGGCCACCTGCTGCTGGCGGGTTATAACGGAGATCACCAGCCCCTGCGAGAGCGCGGCGGTTATGAAAAGCAGGCAGGCCGCCAGGTAAAGCATATGGCTGCCCGCGAAAGGCACGCCAAAAACCAGACGCGACACCAGGTAGACGAAAAACACTCCGGCAAGAACCAGTATCCCGTACGGCGCAAGCTTCCCCGCCATTATCTCCAGCGGGCGTACCGGGGTTGAAAGCAGAAGCTCCATTGAGCCGTTCTCCCATTCACGGGCCACGGTCAGCGCAGTTAGCAGTATGGCAAGCAGGCCTATTATTATCGCGGCAAGTCCCGGTACGGTAAACCAGCGGCTGTTCAGTTCGGAATTGTAGAGGAAGCGGGTTTCAGCCGAGAAAGGCTCCGGAGCTGCCTGAACCGCCAGCTTTGCCATCGCCGCGCGCTGTATGCCGGGCAAATAACCCATTACCGCCGCCGCTTTGGAGTTATCACTACCGTCCAGCACGAACTGAACCTCCGCCTTTCCGCCGCCTTTTAATTTTTTTGAAAAGTCCGGCTCTATAAAAAGCGCAGCGGAAGCCCGGCCTGAATCCAGCATTTCTACAGGTCCGGAAACAGCGGCCTGGGGAACCAGGCTGAAATACCCTGAAGTTGAAAATATCTCTTTAAGACGGCGCGCCGCCGGACCAAGGTCGCGATCGGAAACCGCAATTTTTATGTCTTTAACCTCGAAATCAATAGCATAGCCGAAAAATGTCACCAGCATCACCGGAAGACCTAGCGCCAGCGCCAAAGTAAAAGGATCGCGCAGGATATGCATAACTTCCTTGCGCGCTATTGAATATGCACGGTGAATATTAAAAGAAGATACTTCCATATTGTTTGTTTACCAGCGGGTTCGCTGGTATGCGGGTAGGCTTCTTTATGAGTTCCTTAAATAGCCTACCAGCATACTAGCCTATAGCCTACTAGCTTTTATCTTTCCGTTCCTTCCACCAATCTTATGAACACGTCCTCCAGCGACGGCTTTATCAGCGCGGCGCAAACGCCCTGAGGCAGCCCGGACAATGCCGCGTCCATTGCGGCCCTGTCCTCGAAAGCCGCGTGCCAACGCATGCCGTGCGGCGAAAGCTCCAGCAGCCCGGAGGCTTTTTCCAGCCCGGAAATAAAACCTGCCGCTTCGGCCCCCTTAAAATCCAGTTCCGCCATGGGCCCGGGGAAAGCGGACTTTTTTAATTCTTCAGGGGAACCCAGCGCTATAAGGCGGCCGGTACGCATCAGGGCTATGCGGCCGCATTGCTCTGCCTCGTCCATGTAATGGGTGGTTACTATAACCGTTTTACCAAGAGCCGTTATTTTGCGTATCAGCGACCAGAAACGCGCGCGGGAGGCCGGCGCCACTCCGGACGTAGGCTCGTCAAGAAAAATTATTTCCGGGTCGTGCAGCATGGCCGCGGCCAGCGCCAGTTCCTGCTTTACGCCGCCCGGCAGAGAAACCACCATGGTGGAGAGCGGGCGGCTGAAGCCTATAAGGCTAAAAAGCTCCTTTCTGCGTTCCTCCGCGTATGCGGGCTCAAGCTTTCGCAGACCGGAGGCAAATTCCAGGTTCTCACCCACCGTAAGGTCATTATATAGCGTGAACTTCTGGGACATATATCCCACTATCTTTTTGATGCCCAAACCACCGTCTTCAAATCCCAGGCCGCCCACCTGTGCTGAACCGGATGTAGGCACCAGCAAGCCGCATAGCATACGGATGGTGGTGGTTTTTCCCGCGCCGTTGGCTCCCAGAAACCCGAATATCTCTCCCCTGTTTACGGAGAAGGATACATTGTCCACGGCGGTAAAATCGCCAAATTTTATAGAAAGGCCTTTTACCTCCAAAACCGGAGAAGCGCTCATATCCGCGCCCCCTTCTTTATAAATATCTCCTCAAAATTTACGGCGCCGGTTTCTTTAAGCACCGCCCGCGGCTCACCAGAAGCAAGCAGCCGGCCCGAATCCAGCAAGTGCACCCTGGCGCAGCGCTCGGCCTCGTCCATATAGGCGGTGGAAACTATAATGAGTATTTTATCCGCAACCAGGGCGTAGAGCAGTTCCCAAAATTCCCGGCGGCTTATGGGATCCACTCCGTTGGTCGGCTCATCCAGCAGCAGCACGGATGGGGACTGAAGCAGCGCGCACATCAGGCCCAGTTTCTTGTACATACCTCCGGAAAGTTGGCCCGCGCGGCGCCTGCGGAATTTTTCCAACCGGGTTATTTCAAGCAGTTCGGCCGAACGGCGGGCGTAAACCGCCGCGTCCAGCCTGTACAGCTCCCGAAAAAAATCCAGGTGTTCGTCTATTGAAAGGTCCGGGTAAAGGCTTGCCTGCTGAGGCATATAGGCAAGGCTCGGACGCAGTTCACTGAAGGCGGCAGGTTTGCCGTCGCGGCAATAATTAATGCCGCCCGCCGAAGGTTTAAGCAACCCGGCCAGCAGACGCATGATGGTGGTTTTACCGGCCCCGTCGGAGCCTATAAGACCGTGCAGCAACCCGGCCGAAAAATCGAAAGAAACCCCGTCCAGCGCGGTTGTTTTATCAAAAGATTTCCTTAAATTGTCGGTTTTGATGGAAAATGAATCCATAAATATAGTGGCCAGTGGATAGTGTTCAGTGACCAGTGAAAAATAAAAGAGATTTTCTTCAGTTACTAACCACTGCCCACTATTCACTGTCCACTTTCATACTCCGGCAACTTCACTTCTATCGTCATTCCGGGCTTCAGAATTCCGTCTTCATTCGGGAAAGTAACTTTAACGCCGAAAACAAGGCGGGTGCGCTCCCTGGCGGTCTGAACGTTCTTCGGGGTAAATTCCGCCTCTTCGTTGATAACGCTGATGCGGCCCGCAAATTCCCTGTCCGGCAATTCGCTTAAAATCCCTTTCAATTCCATGCCGGGCTTAATTTTCACTATAAGGTCATGCGGCACATATATATAGGCCCACACTGAACTCAAATCGGCGACCGTGGCTATTTTCACTCCCGGGGCCACCAGTTCTCCATTCTCCCTGAAGGTATAAAGAACGCGGCCGGCCACCGGCGACTTTATTGTGCACCAGCCGGCCTTAAGGGCGGAATCGTCGCGTTTGTATTTAAGACGGTCGCTGTTTTCTTTTGACATTGAGCCCGCAGCGTAAAGCTCAACGGCCCGTTCATAATCTTTGGCGGCTATATCGGCGGCCAACCGTAAGTCTTCGCATTCAAGCGCGGCTACAAGGGCGTCTTTTTTTACCTGCTCCCCCTCTTCAACGGCATACCTTGAAATCACTCCGGAAATGCGCGATGACAGGTCAACCTCTGTAGCTTCAAGCGTACCGCTGTAGCGGAAATCTCCGGCCGAACGGGTTTTAAGATAAACAGCCGTCAGCACAGCGGCAATTATTATCAGCAGAATCATCTTTTTTTTCATAGTTTTATTCCTTTATTGATTGTTATAAGTTGTCTGCCATACGCTTTAAGCCATAGGCCATAGGCTTATAAGGAACTCCTTAAAAAAGCTTATAGCTAGAGGATATGGCTTATGGCGGGCGCGGCGCCCTTATGGCCTATAGCCTTCTTTTGCCAGACTTGCCATTACGGCCAACTGGTAAAGCATCTCAGCTGTTGCCGAGGCGACGGTGGTTTTTGCGGACAGCACTCTGAGGTTAGCGTTCTCAACTTCAAGATACGTAGCCCCGCCGGCCTTATAGGCGCCATATGCAAGTTCAGCGGCCTCACCCGCCCTGTCAACCGCTTCAATGTTAATTTTCTGCTGCACGTCCAACCGCATAAAGGCATCGCGAGCCTTGTAAAAATCGCGCTCTACTATATTACGCGCCTCTACCGATCTTTCAAGGGCGGCATCGGCCGCCAAAGAACTCTCCCGCGCCTTCAGGGAACTTTTTCCTCCTTCAAAAAGCGGCAGGCTCAAGCTGAGCCCGGCAGTGTTCTGATTAAAGGAGTAAAGATTCGGCCCGTTGGGATAGTCCAACGAGCTTTTTGCGCTGATTTGCAGCTTCGGACCGCGTTCCGCGCCGGCGCCGGCCGAGGCCGACCTGTAAGCCGCGGCCAGTTCTTCAAAGGCTTTTATAGAAGGCCCCGCGGGGTCCGGCCCGGAAGCGGAATAAGCTGCAAATTTAGAAAGCAGGCTCTCAAGGGTGTCGGCCGTTATGTAATCACCGGCAGGCTCTATTACACCGTAATTTTTATCTTTCATCCTGGCGTCCAGAGGGGCCTGCGGGCGCGGGTCCTGCGCCGCCCCGGTGATAAACGACAGATCCCGCAGGGCGTCGGAAATATCATTTCTGGCCTTAAGCAGGTCCCGCCTGCGCGCCAGAACTTCCTGTGAAGCCATCAATTCGTCCAGGCGGCTGCGCGAACCGGCTTTCACGCTAAAGGAAATGTCTTTTAGCTGCGCCAGCGCCAATTGCAGATTATCGCCTATAAGATAAACCTTTTCCAGCGCCAGCCGCAGCCTGAAATACGCAGTCCGGGCCTCAAACAATACCCGGCGGCGCGCATGTTCGGCCCCCACAGCTTTGCTTTGCGCCGTATGCCTGAGACTTTCATAATATTTTTTAACAGCTCCGTAGTCAAAAATAGTCCAGTAGGCGGCGGGGCCGGCGGAATAGTTCCAATTATCGCCCATAGGCCGGTGCCCGCCCAAGGCGGCCGGCATGGCAATAAACGGCACTACTTCCAGATATTTAAGCTGGCCTTCAAGAAGAACTTTGGGATAAAGGGCGGAACGCGCGCTTTTGGCGGAAGCCGCGGCGGCTTCGGCTTCATCGCGGGCGCTTTTAAAAACTTTGGAGCTGGCAAGAGCCGAACTTTCAACCGAAGCCAGCGTAAACGCCGCGTCGCCGGCCGCCGCCCGGACCGGCAACCCCAGGAGCAGAATCACGGGAAGGATATTTTTCATTTAAAAACCTCCAGCAGCAGCGCGGCCTTTTCCGCTATGGCCGCGTCGGAAAGCATGGCCTCCTCCATTTTTGCCAGGGGGCGGCCGAAAACCGTCTTCACGCCGTTTTTCTCAAGAGCGGACAGAGCGAGCGCCGGAAAAATCATAGGCGGCACCAGAGCGCTTATTACAGTTTCCAAACAATAATTTTTAGCGGCGCCTTCCCGCTGCCAATCTTTGATCAGACCAGTTAAAAGGCCTATATGCTCGGTAAAATTACCCCGGACAAACTGGAAAGCGGCCTTATTGCCCAGCACGACATCGGCAAGCAGCGATGGCAGCACGCGGCGCGAATCCCTGGCGAATTTAGCCAGGGCTATAAGAGCCGCGCGCAATTTAAGGGCGGCGCCTGGTTGTTCCTCTATCGCGGCGCGGAAATGCACAATAAATTCCCCGTACAGGTTTTTCAGCACGGCTTTGGAAAATTCATTTTTGCTTTTGAAATAATAATGGAACATGCCGGTGTTAACACCCGCGGCCCGGCAGGCCGCGCGCACGCCAAGGCCGTAAAGACCTTTTTCACGCACCAGCTGGCTTCCAGCTTGTATCAGTTTTAAATCTATTCCGGACGACGGCCTTGACATACAGCCTCCATTATTATACGACTGTATAATTATACATCCGTATAACTATTTTGTCAACCCCGCCACCCCTTGGGGCGGCGGCACAGGAACAGCGGGGAAGGAAAGTGGAAAAGAGCGCGTTACACAAAAAAAAGCCCCCCCTCTTTTGAAGGGGGGGCCGTAAAATCTTAATTACTTAAGATTTCAGTTTACCACCTGTTGCCGCCGCGTCCGCTGTCGCGTCCGCCGCCGTCACGTCCGCCGCCGCCGAAGCCGCCGCGTCCGCCGCCGCCTGTGCGGGCTTCCATCGGCTTTGCTTCATTGACGGTAAGTTTCCGGCCGCCGAAGTCGCTGCCATTGAGTTTTTCCATGGCGGCAACGGCTTCCGGGTCATTGGCCATTTCCACGAAGCCGAAGCCCCTGGACTGACCCGAGTACTTATCGGTGATGATCTTGGTGTTGCTGACCGCGCCGTAAGTCGCGAAAAGCGCGTTAAGCTCATTTTCGGTGGTGCTGAAGGGGAGTCCCCCTACGTATATTCTCTTGCTCATTTGCTGTATCCTCCTGATTTTTAACCTTTCAACTCAACTCTATCTGCGCTATCTTCTGCCTTATGGTAACCGGTTGGATACGCAACAAACTTGAGTTATCGGGGTCTTAACTACAAAGCTATTATGCCATTATGCAGCGACGATGTCAAGCAAAAAAACGCCAGTGTTTTTTTGCAGTCACAAGTCATAAGAGGCTAGTTACAAGTCACAGGTCACAAGTTTCAAGGTATGGCAGAACCTGCTAAATTGTTTATCCATTTTCACTTGTGTCTTGTGACCTGTGACTTGTGACTGCCTAATTCCCCTATATCCTCATTCCAAAGACCAGGTTGTTCTTCTATAAAAGAGGCCATGAGGTCTTTACATTCTTTGAGATCAAGATTTACAAGTTTGCAACGCTTTTTTAAATAGTTTTCAGGGCCCTTGAAAGTGTAATTTTCGCCCATTACAATTGCAGGGATTTTATACAGAAGTATGGCCCCCGAACACATTTCGCACGGCGAAAGAGTGGAATAAATAACGCATTCCCTGTAATCTTTGGCTTTCAGCCTGCCCGCGTTTTCAAGGCAATCCATTTCTGCGTGCAGTATGGCCGATTTTTTCTGCACCCGCCTGTTATGCCCGCGGCCTATAATCTTCCCGCTTCTCACTAATACCGCGCCTATGGGGATGCCGCCTTCGCGCAGCCCTTTGAGGGCCTCTTTTATCGCGGCTTTCATGAAACCCAGATGCGACGTTTTTCTCACGTGATTCTCCGGCGCGTTTTAAGGCGATACTATCACCATCGGCGGCATGTAGGGCGCCTTCTTTACGCCCTGCTTCCCTCCCGCTTTTTTCCGCGCGGGAGGCGGCGGGGAAACGCGATGGAGCGTTACTGTGATATTATTTCCCATGCCGTGGAAGGAAATATTACATCTGGTAAAATCATCAAAGAATTTAGCGGCTCCTCCGCCCATAAAAGAAGAAACATCCAGTTCAGTCCCGCTTTTCGGCGTCAGCCTAACTTCAAACTTTATTTGTAAAGTTGAGTCTTTTATCTCCAATTTACGGCCGGCGCCTTCCGGGAAAGCCTTAAAACTGCCGTTGGCTTTCTGGCCGGAAAGGGATTGCGCCCGGTAGGAGCCGAAAACATTCCGGCCGACTTTTTTTACCGTTACCGTGACGGTAAATTTTTCCCGGCCGTTATCGGCCTTGCCCTGCCAGACCCCCTGGGAAAACGCCATCGGATCGTACGCGGCCGCGGCCGGAACAACCGGCAGGAGCAGCGCTGCGGTTGCGGTAAAAAGAACAGCGCCGCTCAAAAAACCCTTGCCCATACGCATTTAAGATACTCCCCCTCCGGATAATCGGCCGCCACAGGGTGGTCAGGGCCGGCGCCGGTTTTTTTAAAGATCTGCACCCGCCTGCCGGCGTTGGCGGCGGCGCCCCGCACTATATAAGAGAACTCTTCCATGGAAACCATGCCGCTGCAGGAGCAGGTTGCGAACACGCCGCCTTCTTCCACCAGGGCCAGAGCCAGACGGTTAAAATCTTTGTATTTAAAAATGCCTTTCTCGCGTTCTTCGCGGTTAGACACCAGTTTATAGGGGTCCAGAACCACAAGCCCGTAACGTTTTTTATTTTCCAGCATCTGACGCATGTAAGTGAAGGCGTCGGCGCAGACCGCGTCTACGCGGACCTTGTTGATATTGGCGTTGCGTTTTGAAAGCTCGCTGGCTTCCGGGTCCAGTTCCACGCAGGTCACGGAGTCCGCCCCTCCGAGCCTGGCTGCGTAAACGCCGAAGCCGCCGGTGTAAGAGCAGATGTCAATTACCTTTTTGCCGGCCGCGAAAGAGGAAGCGTAAAGCCGGTTCTCGCGCTGATCGCAGAAAAATCCGGTTTTATGCCCCCCGGAAAAACTGACGTCAAAAAGCACTCCGTTCTCGTTCACGCGCGCCTTGTGGACGGCGGAAACGTCCGGCGGCAGGGAAAAACCTTCCATCTCCTGCGTGTAGGAACTGGCCCTGTGATGAAAAATAGCTTTGGGGAAATGCTCTCTGAAAGCTGTTTCAAGCCGGGGCGCCAGTTTATACATGCCGAGCGAGTAAAACTCCAGCACTATGTGCTCTCCGTAAATATCCGCCGTTAAACCGGGCAGTCCGTCGCCATAGTCGTACGCCAGGCGGAAAGCGTTGGAGAATCGCTCAAGGTTCAGAATATCGCGCCGGAAAGAAACAGCTTTTGCGACCTGTTTTTTTAAAAAAGCGTCAATATTAAAAGTCTCGGGGTTTTCCCTGGTGAAAATGCGCAGCATTATCTGGCTTCTGGGGTTGTAAAGCGCCAGACCGTAAGGCGAGCCGTGCTTATCGTAAACAGCCACCACATCACCCGGGCCGGCCAGTTCACACGAATCCACCATGCGCCTGAAAGCGTTGGGCCCGGCGGGCGCATGGGAAAGCTTAACCTTCGGGTAATTCATGGCTATATTTTAAATGAACTCTTTATCTCCGCGCTTGCGAAGGCTGTGGTCCAGCACTTTCTTGCGCAGGCGCAGGTAATGCGGGGTTATTTCCACAAATTCATCTTCCTCAACATACTCAATGGCCTGCTCAAGCGTCAAATCGCGCGGGGGCGTTAGAACTATGGACATATCCGCGGTGGAAGAGCGCATATTGCTCTGCTTTTTTTCCTTGCAGGGATTCACAACCAGATCGTTGCCGCGGGAATTTTCCCCCACTACCTGGCCCATATAAACGTCCTGCGCCGGGCCGACGAACATGGCGCCGTGGTCCTGCAGGCTATTCAGGGCGTAACTGGCCGTTTTGCCCGTTTCTTTCGCTATAAAGACCCCGTTCCTTTTTGGCGGCTGGAAATTTCCCTCGGGCATGAAACCGTGGAAGCTATGGTGCATAAGGCCGGCGCCCCTGGTCATGGTCATAAACTCCGACTTGAAACCGATAAGGGCCCGCGAGGAGATTATATACTCAAATCTTACGCGCCCGTCGTCGCAAACCACCATGTCCTTCATCTGCGCTCCGCGCATCCCCAGGGATTCCATTATAGGCCCCTGGAACTGGGCGGGAGAGTCAAGCACCAGGTATTCCACCGGTTCCACCGTAACGCCGTTTTCCTCGTGGGTGATAACCACCATTTTGGACACGCAAAGCTCGTATCCTTCCCGGCGCATGGTTTCAATAAGTATGGATAAATGCAGCTCACCCCTGCCTGAAACCTTAAACCCACTCTCTCCGGGGATTGCCACCACTTTAAGCCCCACATTGCTTTCCTGTTCCCGTAAAAGCCGGTCGCGCAGCTGGGTTATGGTGACAAATTTACCGTCTCGGCCGGAGAACGGGCCGTCGTTGGCGAAAAAACCCATGGAAAGCGTAGGCGGCTCTATTTCAAGCCCCGGCAAAAAGCCCGGCGAGTCCGTTGCGGACACGGTATCGCCCACCTCTATGCCTTCAAGTCCAGCGAGCGCCACAATGTCGCCCGAACGGGCGGACGCGCGCTGCACCTGCAAAAGCCCGCTGAATCCCACTACCTGCATTACCTTCCTGGTTCTGGCCGCGGAAACAGGCGAAGCCAGGGAAACCTGCTGTCCCGCGGCAACCGTCCCCTGAAAAATTCTGCCTATGCCTATCCTGCCGGTGTATGAACTGTAATCAAGCATGGTCACCAGCATCCGCAAAGGCTCGCTGTCTTTTTGAAGCGGCCCCTGCACATGTTTTATTATGGTTTCAAAAAGCGGTTTAAGGTCGGAACCTTTTACTTTCGCGTCCATGGTGGCCCAGCCGTCGCGGCCGCAGGCGTAAACTATCGGGAAATCCAGCTGCCCGTCGGTAGCGCCCAGTTCCATAAAAAGCGCGAAGACCTTGTCTAAAACAGCGTGCGGGTCGCAATTCAGGCGGTCAATTTTGTTTATGACGACTATGGGTTTAAGGCCCAAAGTAAGCGACTTTTTAAGCACGAAGCGTGTTTGCGGCATCGGCCCGTCAAGCGCGTCCACAAGCAGCAGAACTCCATCCACCATTCTGAGCACGCGCTCAACCTCGCTGCCAAAGTCGGCGTGGCCGGGGGTATCTACTATATGGATAGTGGTGTCTCCGTATTTAACGGAGGTGTTCTTTGAGAGTATGGTGATACCGCGCTCGCGTTCAAGATCGTTTGAATCCATTATGCAGATTCTTTCCTCGCCCGCTTTGTCGTGGAAGAATCCGGTCTGGCGCAGCATGGCGTCTAAAAGCGTGGTCTTGCCGTGGTCAACATGGGCGATAATTGCGATATTGCGCAGATCGTGCCTGCGGGGCTGTTTGTCGTTATTTGGCATAAGCGGTGTTGTTCCTCTTGATGGCTAACGCAGTTTAAATCTATTTATCAATCTCGGCGGTTTTAATGGAGAGCGTTTCTTCAAGCGCAGTTATTTCCCCGCCTATGGATTTTACCAGTTCGTAATCCGCGTGCACTTCCGGTTCCGAAAGTCTGGCGGCGAGCTTATCTATATTTTGCCGTATCAGAGCTATCTCACCCTTTAGTTTTTCGGCCTTGCGCGCCTTCTGGTCCAGAAGTTTTTTCAGCCGCCGCTCTTCCTTTGACGAATCGGAGCGCGCCGGCCCGGCCGCCGGGGCGCACACAGCGGCAGCCTGCTGCGGCTCAGCCTTGATCTGCTCCACCCGATACCGGAAATAATCGTAATTACCCGGATACATGGTAACCTTCCCATGTTCAATATGGGCCACATGATCGGCCAGCGCGTTGACAAAGTAAAGGTCGTGGCTTATAAAACAAAGCGTGCCTTCAAACTCTTTCAAAGCTCCCACAAGCGCCTCCACGCTTGGCATATCAAGGTGCGTTGTGGGCTCATCCATCAAAAGGACATTCGGCGGGTCCAACAGCAGCTTCACCAGGCTCAGGCGGCTTTTTTCCCCCCCGCTTAATACGCCGCATTTTTTAAAAACATTGTCTCCGGGAAACAGAAAAGTGCCAAGCACCGTCCTCACCATAAGTTCGGGGTTAAGCCTGTCGTTATCCATCGCTTCCCGCAAAACGGTCCTGTTGGGGTCAAGCACACCCTCCCTGTGCTGGGAAAAATAACCGGTCTTTACGTTAAGCCCCGTAACCCGCTCTCCGCTGTCGGGTTCAATCGCACCCGCCAGCATTTTCAAAAGCGTGGATTTACCGGCGCCGTTATGCCCCACAAAAGCGATCTTCTGGCCTCTTTGCAATTCAAAATTAAAATTTTTATAAACCTGTATAGGCTCGCGCCCGGGCACGGCGTATATTTTGCTGACATTTTTTAGCTCAAGCGACTTCGCGCCTGTGCGGGCCGGCTGCGGGAACCTGATCTTTACGGTTTTCGCCTCAACTGGCAGCTCTACGCGCTCAAGCTTATCAAGGCGTTTTATCATGCTTTGCACCCGGGCGGCCGTGGAGTAGCGCACGCGGTTCCTGGCTATAAAATCCTCCATGTCCGCAATTTCGTCCTGCTGCTGCTTCCAGGCGGACAGGAGTTTTTCCTTTTCCATTTCCCGCTGGGCCAGGAAAAATTCATAATCTCCGTGGTAAACTTTAAGAGTTTTATCCTGCAGCGAGACTATGGCGCTGCAGACCGTGTTTATAAATGTTCTGTCGTGCGAGATGACAAGCACCGCGCCTGGATAATACGCCAGATAGTCTTCAAGCCATAATAGCGAATCCAGGTCCAGATGGTTGGTGGGCTCATCCAGAAGCAGAAGGTCCGGTTTTTTTATAAGAAGGCGCGCCATCGCCACCCGCATAGCCCAGCCGCCGCTTAAAGTGTTGACTATTCTGTTGAAATCGGAAACTTTAAACCCCAGCCCCATCAGCACGGCTTTAGCCCCCGCCTCAAGCCGGCTGTCAAAGGCGTCCAGGCCCTCAAGCGTTTCTTCCAGCACCGTACGTTCTGAAACCGGGGCGTTTTCCTGCGGCAGGTAGCCCGCCACAATGCCTTTTTTAAACTGTATCTCGCCGTCGTCCGCTTCCTCTTCGCGCAGCATCATTTTGAAAAGCGTTGATTTGCCCGCGCCATTAGGCCCCACCAGCGCAAAACGCTCGCCGTCGTTTATCTGCAGCGAAGCGCCTTCAAAAAGCGTCTGCTGGCCGAAAGACTTGTGGATATTACGCAAAGTTATCATAAAATAAGCCGACGGACACACCGTAACTTTGTCCCGAATCTGGAGGGAAGAAGAAGGGCTCCCTCATGGGAGCCGTAAAAAGTTAAGGACTTCTCCGGCAAAGCGCTATATGATGATTTTAGCATTTTACAAAGCGCTTGCAAAACGCTTTTCGGGAGAGCCGGGTGTGCGGCACAAAGGCAGGGTTAAGATTGCGGGTATATTTAGAATGCGGGTTGGATCGCTAATTTGTAATTACGGTTGTTTTTCAGTTAACTATTTCTATTTCCCTTCGCTTTACTTCGCGCCATAGCGGCCTTGGCCCCGGCGGACCGGCTTTTTATGCTGGCTTCCCGTTTCAAAGCCTGGGACTTGCTTGAGCGCCTTTCGTTCCATACAAGTTTTACCGGACCGAAACTGCGGGTATAGCGCGCGCCGGTTCCGTTATTGTGCGCTTTTAATCTGGCTGGAATATCCTTGGTTATGCCGGTATAAAACGCGCCGTTGGCGCATTTCAACATATAAACGAACCAGAAATCAGGCTTTGTCATCTTTTTGGGCGACGGAAAGCGCGATTCGTATTTCAACCAGAACGAGCAGATATCCGAAAGCCGAGCCTAAAACCGCGCCGGAAATCACATCGGCGGGATAATGCACTCCGCAATAAATTCTGGACAGCCCGACAAGCGCCGCCGCCGTTAAAAACCAGATCCCGGTTTTTTTACCGAACACCGAGCTTAAATAAACCGCCGCCATGAACGCCGCGAAGGCATGCCCCGACGGAAATGAGAGGTTGGTTTTAACAAAAAGAACCCGGGCGTCCGGAAGCGCTACGCAGGGCCGGAGGCGGTGGAAAAATTCTTTAATCAGTTCAACGCCCCAGCCGCCAACGGAATAACCAGAAAGCAGCACAAAGCCCGGCAGCCTGTTTCTGGGATTGCGGCCAAAGATCAGGGCAAATGACCCCAGTACTATTACAATAACAAGCCCGTTTTCCGGCAAGGAGGCTAAAAAATCAAAAATTTCATTTATAAAACCGGCGTTGATAAAATGGAAAATTTTTAAATCCAGAGCTTTCAGATATTCCATGCAGGACATTTTAGCATTTGCGGATTTACACCGCGCCGTCCGTCCCCGTCACCGAACGCCAGTGCGCAAAGTGCGGCATGGTTCCTATTTAGCCGATAGTCTTCACTTTATAGCCCGAAGCTTCCAGCTCGGTTTTGACAAAAGCCCTGTGGTCACCCTGTAGTTCCAGAACGCCCAGCTTCACCGTTCCCCCCACACCCAGGCGCTTCTTGAACTTTTTTAAAAGTTCTTCCTTGCCGGCCGGGTGCATGGGCAGTTTTTCCACTAAAGTAAGCCCGCTTCCTTTTCCTCCCCTGCGAAAAGATACCCGCACGGGCTCGGTCTGCGTCCTTTTCTTCGGCGCGCCGGCAACAAGCCCCGCCCTTTTGTCTCGCATACCATCCTCCATGATGATACTGGCCTGCTCCGCCTTAGGCGGACTACCCGCAGCTGATACAGTTCCATCAATAGTCGACTGCTTTTTATTACAAAAGAGCGGGGCAAGCCCCTCGGGGCACCCGCAGGGGGAGCGGCGGCAATCCGGGCAGATCATATTGCCGTCGGGCCCGCTGGAATAAACCACTCGTTCATTATCTTTCACATTATCACCGCCTATTTCATCAAAAAATCAGAGTTTATACTTCAATACTCCCGCATTAATATTATCACATATCCCGCTGAAAAGCTGAAAGCTGGGACCGGTTGAAAGACTTAAATTTTTATATTACAAGAACAAAATAGACGGAGCGCGCTCTCTTAAGGCGGCGTAAAAAGCTTCTTTGATAGGTGTTTACTTGGAAAAACCTGTTTCAACTAGGTTGGAGAACTGATCCAGGCGGCAATCCTCTCCGTAGGCGCTCCAGTAGAGCTCCCCGGTTTCAACGTCCACCAGCTTTACGTGATACGCGCATACCTGCCCGCCGTACGCGGTCCCCATCAGCACCGCGCGAAGTCCGGCAATTTTTCCCAGTTGGGCCATATCCTGCGCGCGGGTCGCCCCGTTCAGGGAAATTTTCTGTTCCAGAAGTATCTTTTCGAGCTGCTGGCGGTCCACCACGTCGTAGCCGGCTTTAAGCAGGATCCCCGCGGCTTTATCCGCCCAGGCGCCGCCGTCGCTGTTGTCGTTGCCGCCTGAAAACGCGTATGCGCCCACGCGCATGCCCTTTTCCGCGCGCAGCGCGGTGTTAAAGGCTATGGCCGCCCCGGAGGATTCCTCGTAGGCCGGTTTCACCGATTTCCAGCCGCCGTCGCGCAGCGTGCCTTCCAGGGATCTCCTGAGCTGGACGTTTACGGCACGGCCTTCCCGCGCGACGCTAAGCGCCGCGTCCTTTTCATTGGACACGCTCCACACCACGCGCGCGGTGGCCGCGTCCAGAAGCCTTACGGAAACAGGCGCGGGCTCGGACATCTTAGCCGCGCCGGTCATGGTATATGAGTAGTAGGGTTCGCGCGGATTTGGCCTGCCCAGAACCAGGCCTTCCACGCCAAGAAGTTCGCCTATTTTAGGCGCTTCGGAAGGGTTGACTATGCCGTTTATGGAAAGCCCCTGCTCTTTAAGGAGCGCCTCTACACTGCCCCGCTCAACAACACGGTAGCCCAGTGAAAGCAGAAGCGTTTCCCATTCGCCGGTTATGCGGCCCTGCGCCGGGGCGGCGCCGAAAGGGACAACCGCCACTTTCCTTACGGACGCCAGGGCGGCGCTGGGGTTGCGCGTTATTTGCAGACTGCCGCCGCACGCGCTGAGGGCCAGCGCCGTAAAAACAAGCGCGGCCCCGCGTATGCGGCTTTTAAAACCGGCGTTCATTTATTTTACTCTGCAGAGCCGGCGTCGGTTCTTATGGAGAACGCTTTGCCCTGCACGGTAACGCACTCCTCGCGGTAGAACAGGGGGACGGAAGTCTTCTTCAGCGTCCTGACCCTTACGGAGAGCAGCGCGTCGGCGCCGGGTACTTTTTCCAGGGCCTCATAAGTGGCCTCTTGGATCACCTGCGGCTGTCCGCCGAAGAAAGTGCCTATTATGGGAAGGGAGGCCAAAAAGCTTCCGCCGCCGCCCTCAACCCCGGAAACTGTTTTTGTGGGCACGCCGCTGAACCAGGGAAGCTTTCCGCCGAGGAAATACTTCGCGCAGGCTTCGCCCTTGGTGTCTCCCAGAACCTTATACTCGTTCCTGTTAAGAGGCATGATCTCCACGCCGGAACTCACCCTGTTTATGGGATAGGTTTTGCTTATGGAAGTGCAACCCGTCAACCCTATTACGGCCAGACCTACGACCGCCAATATCGCTTTGTTGTTCATTTCTATTATTCCTCCGTGATTTCTTTAATCCGCTTCCCGCTAAAAACCGAATGAAACTCCGACACCCATATTATCTATCCCGGCGAAAGAGCCGGTTTCCGGCATGTGCTTATACTCCGCAAAGATCCCGAAACCGCTGTCGGAAAGCCTTATCGCCCCGCCCACGCCCGCTATCCAGGTAGTTGTGGTCGCGCTTTTCTTTGTGTCATATAACCCGGACGACGAGGTGAACGTCCAAGTATTATAATCGTCATGTTGTGTGGTGTACGACCCGGTTTCGGTATAGTCATAACTCACCATCGCCGGTCCGCCGTAAACGTAATACGAGAGGTTCTTAATAGGCATGGTAAAAACAAGGGAACCGAACAGCACATTGGCTTCCGTTGTGCGGTATTTGTCACCATCGGTAGAGTCCACAATCAAGCCGGCATATGAGTAGTCGTAAATCCAGTCATTGCGCGTTTCGGAATACTTTATATAACCGATGTTCCAGGAAGTCCCCGCGCCGGGCTTTGTATATTTAATCTCCAGATATGAATTAGTTGTCGTGTCCAGGGCGTCCGCGTCATAAAAACTGGCGAGGGACGTAATATCAAGGCGCGCACCCGATCCCCTGCTCTCAGCGGATTTCCCCAGGAAGCCGGTATGTCGCACGGAGTTGTTTTTTGCAAAGGCGTAGTGGACCTTTGCCTTATCCGGGTTTTCCCACTTAAAGCCGAGCATAGTCTTTGAGCTATAGCGCCCGGACATCCATTCCATAATATTGTCGGGGAACGCTTTCTGCGTTGAAGTTTTTTGCGGGGAGTAATCAGCGGCAAAAATGCAGGCCGGAAACAGAAAGACCGCCGCGGTGAAAATATTTAGAAGTAGCTTCATGCTCCCTCCGGTGCTGTCGACATGGCATAGAGTTAAACACTTTAAGGTTCGCAGTGTCAAGGTTTGTCGTCGTGCCACACCCGAAACATACAAAATCCCCGAAAGTCGGACTTCTGAAATTCTATAATGGAACTTATGCATGCTGATTAAAAAAAACGGACGTGTCCGCCGGGGTCTGGCGGCTCTTCCATTCCACTTTTTAGCGTTTCCTTTGTGCCTTCTCCCGGCAGCCTCACAGACTTTGACGGTTCCCGCAGCCCCTGCCCGCATAGAGCGGATAATCTTCCGGGGCAACCGCACCGACGAAAAGCTGCTGCGCAAACACCTCCCTTTTTCCGAGGGAGACCCCCTGAGCCCTTCCACTTTAAAAGACGCGCAGACCAGCCTTTGGAACATGCGCCAGTTCAAGCAGGTAGATGTTTCCTCCTCCGCGATTCCGGGCGGGAACGCGGAAATATCTATAAACGTGACGGATGGCTGGTATCTGGTGCCGCTTCCGTTCTTTACCGGCGGAAGCGGAGGCGGGCGCGGTGGAATTGTCCTGATCGGGAGGAATATTTTCAGGCAGACGGAATCGCTTATGGCCTCGGCCTTCTCAAGTTCCGCCGGTTCCAGCGCCGCCCTCGCCCTGCGGCGCGAAAAATGGTCGCTTAGCACGGCCGTCCGGCGGCGCTCTATTACCGAGCGACACTACGCCGACGGGGCTTTCAGCGCGGGCTCCGGCTTCGGTCCCCCCCCGGACGAAAGAGATCCGTCAAGGTACGGAATTGTCGCCAATAGTTATCACAAAACCACGGATGAAACCGCGGTCGCAGCGGGCATACCGCTCACACGCGGCTCCGGCCGCCGGAGCGGGCTGTCGGCAACTTTCGGCTGGGAGCATTCCGAACTGAAATATTCGGCCCCCTCGCCAGGCCTGCCCGGTGACGCCGGGCGCCAGGGCCGGGCTTTTGTCTCCCTTAAGTCCGGGCATGACGGTACTGGCGCTGCCGAAGCGATAGGCGCGATCTTCGGCTTCGGCCTGGCCGACATGGAAAGGCGGCTTGCGCCTCTTCCCGCCCCCAGTTTCGCTTCCGGCGCAGAAACCTCCTATCATAGGGGGGCCGCGTGGACCGGCTCCGATTTCAGCTACGGCTATCTTCTGGCGCAGTGGGACGGCACGCTGAGCTGGGGCACCCACCGCAGCCTTTCCCTGCGCCTTGCGGGCGGACACGGCAAAGACCTTCCGCCCAACCGTCTTCTGGCCACGGGCCGTGAAACAGGTCTTTCCGGCAATTATGCAAGGGAGTTCCGCGGAGCCTCGGCGACGGGAGCGAGCCTGGTATATTCCCATCCATTCCGGATAACCCGGAGAGGGATGTGGCAGGGGGCTTTGTTCGTGGAGGCGGCCCGGGCATGGGGCGCCGCGGCGGCGGGCGGCAAAACCGGCGCAGGCGCCAGCTTCTGGTACAAGTTCTGGAGATTTCCACTGCCGCTTGGCTTTTCCTGCACTTACTCTTTAGACGACAGAGACCCGCAGGTTTCCGCTGCCCTGGGCGGGAGATTCTAGCAGCCTGTCCGGCATAAGATTTTCATGCCGGAATCGGCCGTCTTACGGGCATATCTACGATCTGGAAAATAAGTGTTTCGAATCCCCTTGACCGCGCTTCCACTTTCTTGAAACTAACCCCTGCAGTATTTTACCTGTTTCTCCAATGAGAAACGGGTAAATCTGCGGGGGTTTTTCTGTGCCTTTTTGCGCGTTTTAATCAAGGGGATTCGAACTTTTTTAGGCCTTTATAACGCCCAAAAGAGTGTTTTCTGCCGTCGGTCAATTTTTTCCCGGCTACCAGGTCTTTCCTCCTAACCACCCCATAAAAGCAAAAACTGCCAGGACTTCCCGGCAGTCTCGTAAGAGTTCGTTTTTGGCCCCCCTTGTTCTGGTAATCAACACCCAAAAAAAACGAACTTGTTACACGAAATTGTTTGGCATTTGACCACGAGAAGTATTAGGCCTTAATATTTACACCCAAAGCACTAATAGCACCCTTTTGGTTCTGACAACTCGAAAAAATGGAATTCCGATATCTCACGGTTTGATGTATATAGCGGCAGCGTTTCTTTAATGTCGTCCGTAACGGCTACCAGAATAGCAGATTGGTTGTCAGTTGAGCTTTTAAGAGCCCAAGCAATGGCTCCCTTTGCGTCTCCGGACTTCACTTGTGCCACAGCTACACCTCGCAAAGCATCAGGACGAACGCAACCATCTTCAATATTATCTGCAGTGCGTTGAGCAGCTACGACCTCTCCAATCTCAGCCTGAGTTTTAGCAATAACTGACATAAGCCGAGCTTTCATCTCCTCCCACTTAACACCTTTTACAAGTTGAAGGGCACTTTCAGTATCCTTGAGTTTCACTTTATCTTTGACAACAACTTCAAGGACCTCGTTTCTATAATTCCCATCGTTAATGGAAGAAGATATTTCAACCGCATTTTGCGCATTCCCTTGAGTTACTTCGGCCAGCGCAATATCCCTCAACGCCAAGTCTTTAAAAAATTTTGATTTAATGGATTCAGCCGTCTTCCGAGCGCCTTTAACGTCTCCTGCTTTAGCCTGGGCTCCTACAACAGCTGCCACAGCCTGGTCGGAATACATAATCGCATTTTGAACCGCCCCCTCAACATCTCCCGCAGTGAATTGTTTTACAACTATGGCTTTTATGCTTTCATTCCTCAGCCCCTTCCATTTAATGGTATTGGCAATCTCAATGGCATTTTTTATATCTCCTCCAGCAGTTGGCGCTTCCGCAATTTCCTGCCAAACATCACCAGAAACAGCGAGTTGCCGCGCTTGATTCAAATGATTCCAGGCATCCTTTCCGTTATTAGCCCGGAATTCCACTTTAGCAATTGCCGTCAATACTCGGGCTTTATCATTCCCATCACTTAGGTTCTCTACAATTTTCGCAGCTCCCTCCATATCTCGATCCGATTGTAACCGTCCAAGCTCAACTAAAGTATTAGCCTGTTCCCGGTCTTTGAGAAGTCCCACGGTCTTCATGGCTTCAATTGGGCATCCTGATTGCATTTGGGCAATAGCGATACCACTCAAAGTAGCGTCCTTAGGTGTACCAAGTTCAGAGATATCAGCATTCAGGGTAATCGCGACCTGAACAGCTTTATTAAATGTTTCCTTTGCTATTATCAAGTTTCCTGCTTTTGCTTGAGCTGCAGCTACAGCCGTCAATGCCTGAGCTCGATAAAAAGCACTGGTGATTTTACTCGTGGTCTGCTGTGCCCCAATCAGATCGCCTGTTGCAACCTGAACAAGTCCGATAATAACCAAAGGAAAAGCTTTAGCGTCTTCGTCCTGAATAGCAGAAACCGTCTGGAAGGCACTTTTTATATCTCCTGCCACAGCCTGAGCTTCTGCCACAGACTGCAAAACACTATCTTTGGGATAAGAAGACGGCGCTTTGATGACATCCGCGGCTTGGCGAATTTGGGCTAAAATCGACAATGCCGCGGTGTTTTCTTGCGCGTATACTTTTAGATAAGAAACCGACATCAACAAACTAAATAGGCAAATGAGATTGGTTTTCATTATGATATTGCCCCCCGTAACATCAAAATCCCTAGTATCAGGAAAGCTCTACTACCCTAGTGAGTATCCATTATGATACCAAAAGCGGACTTTTCGACAAAATTTCCAGACCTTTTGTCCAGTAAGAGCAAAAACAGGCATTTCGAATCCCTTTGACCCCTAAGTCAAGGGGATTCGAACTTTTAGGCGTTTAGCAGGGTTGGGGCACCGCAGAGAGTAACTTTTCACCCTCATAGCCGGTAATTCGGAAGAGGTCCAAGGTCAGAAAAAAGGCAGGGACAAAACAGGTTTCTCCAGTGAAGTGCCTCTTCAAAAAGTTCGGTTTTGGCCCCCGTTGACCGCGCCAATTTACCGCCAATTCACCAACCCCTATTCGGTTGGTGTTTTGCTTTAAAAAGTTCGTTTTTGCCCCCCTTTGTCCAGCTGCCACAACACCCCCCAAAAACGAACTTTTAAAGCACTTATTGCGTCAAACATCCGACAAGAAACACTTTTAATTGTGAAAAACTCGTCGACCATGTTGGCGACCAATACATGTGTGTGAATTTTATGCCAATTGTCGCCAAGGCTGGTTTAGCTCTGCTGCTTTTATAATCGTGAAGACCTTATCAACCTCGGAAACAAATACTGGGGTCTTCGGAGTTGGAATTCCAGCCACCATTTCTCGCAAACCTGCCTCTGCGATAAGCAATCGTTCAAAACCTTCCGCTTTAAATGGTTTTTTTTGCAAATCCGGGAAAAGGACAACTATAAGTCGAAGAATCATCCACAGCAGGTCCGTTGCAACATTCATTGGATGCGTAACCAGATACTTATCGTATTTTAAATTCCAACTAACGGAGCGTTGCTTGCCTCGTACCAGGTCCATTATAAGAGACACAACCCGATGGCGCTTACTATGCGTAACCATCGAGGTATAATTCCAAATGAACTCCCAATCCACCTTCAATTCATCCCTAAGAAAATTGCGCACATTAAAATCGGGAGTTCCAACCTGTTTTTTCGTCCATATATTGCTGTGATGCTCTTGATGGCACGATGCCCAGATAATGCGCACTATTCCCTCAAAAACCGACCTATTTAGGATATTCGCCTCATCATAGAAACCATCCATAAAGTCATCATTCGCACGGAACAAAGTTTCCAGGATATTGGGGAAGAAGGGATACTGACTACTTCGATGCCTGGCCCATTTTTCTTTAGTGGCATAATTCAACGCCTCCGTTGTTTGCGCCGCAACTTCAAACGCCCCTTCAAATATTTTCACATAGCCATGGTAATCACCAACAAACTGCTTACGATGATTCTCTTTAAAGCGAATCACATCGCCAATGGTTGTGGACCTTTCCCATTGAGCCATTACATCTACCGCTCGTTTTACTTTTTCATTCATGCAAATCCAGATTGCTCTTTCCGAGGTTGCACTTTTGGCACAAAGTCCTGAGATTTGATATCTCCGTTTTTCCACCCTTACTCCATGGGATAACATGATCGACATGTAAATCCACGCTCGGATCTTTAGCAGGACTTGCACCACATTGAACACATGCGAAATGATCCCTATTGAGGACTTGGAATCTTAACCGGAGTGATGGATCACGACCAACTCTTTTCTCAACGCCTGCAGTGACCTGTTTAGTAGGCAGAACCTTATCGGCTTGCGCGGCATACTCAATAAAACATCTTAATGCTTCAGACCAAGATTTAAAGCGCCTATTATAGGGGCTTTGAGAAATTGCCGAGGGCGGTGAAGTTAAGTCGCTTCTAACAGGTTGCTCGCCTTTATGCCGCCAGATATTCAATATGTTTTCAAACAATTCCTCGTCGGAGAAATTGCAGATATTTGCGGGGAGCAAACCGGCCTTTGCAAGTGCTGAGCTCCATGTCCCGAAATGGCTAAACATAGTTGAGGGATTATATTTCCCGCCATTTTCGCAATACATCCTTTGCGACAATTCCAATTTTCCGGTCTTACTTGCAACCACTTTTAAATCCTCTAACAATTCTTCATCCGTTACAGGGGTATTTTTGGGAGGTTTATATTGAAAAGAATCCATAACTATTCCCTTGGCGAATCCTACTTTAGCGAATATTTGGTATTTTTATGTGTCCCTTCGACAATTACTATACCGGCCTTAGTCAACGGTCTCAATGCATAGTGTGCGCCGGGAACGGTTACCCTCAAAGCGCGGCCGATATCACGGATGCCCATCGGGCTGCGCTCACGGAGTGTGCGGAGAAGTTTCTCCTGGCGCAGGGTAAGTGAAACTGGTAGGTCCTTTTCTTTAAGACCAAGAGCCGTTATCCTACCCTGAACGCGTTCCAGGGTTTCAAGCAGGGCTTCGGACATAAATTCCAGCCAAGTGCCGAGGTCTTCCCCCTCAACCTGTACGCGCTGAAGCGCCTTAATGTATAAATTGCGGTTTTCCAACAGGATCTCGTCAAGAGCAAAGACATGCAAAGTATCGAAACCTGCCCTATAGAGCTGCCAGGTTGCCAGTGCCCTGGCAAGACGGCCGTTGCCGTCCCGGAAAGGGTGAATTTCAACAAAACGCAAATGAAGAATGGAGGAAGAGAAAACAGCGGGCAGCTCGTTGGCTTCGGTATTAAGCCAGTGAAGCAGATCATGCATTAGGCCAGGAACCTGCTTCCACGGAGCGCCCACATGGAGGCCTGCCCGCACATCTAACTGTCTATAAGCGCCTATGGGGCCATCGTCACATGCCCCTTCGCCCATCAGCTTGTGCAGGGATAGAATGTTTTTTTCGGTAATATGCGCGGCTTTTTCCTGTTTTTGCAGCCACTCCAGCGCCGCCAGATAGTTCTGGGCCATGCGGACGTCTTTATTCGGATAGCCAAGGGCCTTTTTGCCGTCTAATAGGCCTTTCACGGCCTCCAGGGATAACGTACAACCCTCTATGGCAGTAGAGCCCCAAGCGGCGCGAGCCATGGCGTCTTTCACAAGTGACGGAACCCACGGAACTTTGACTGTTGAGGCGCGGATCTGCTCTTTTAGCGCAGTAATATCTTCCAGCAACCGGTAAACGCGGGGCGAAACCTTAAAATCGGGCTTATACATGCATAAAGTTTACATAAAGTTTTGCATAAAGTCAACCCCCGGCTGACGTCGAGGAAGGCCTGTCGGTTCGAATCCGGTTGTCTGACTGCCAAAGGGATTCGAACTTTTTGTGTTTTAGAGGGTTTCAGGCACTGCGGAGAGGTTCTTTTCGGCACCTATTCCGCCTACGCGGAAGATGCTTAGGTTCAAAATAAAGGGAGCCATGCAGTTAGTTTTACCAATGAGAGGCTTCTTTAAAAAGTTCGTGTTTGCATCCCCTTGCTCGCGCCAATTGTTTTTGATTTTTACCCCCCATCGTTCTGGAAGGCAATATGTCCGCGACGCCGGGCAAGCCAGAAGGGCTTTATAAAACGGCCCCAGGCAAGTGTCAGCAGGACAAAACCGTATAAGGCGTACCAGACCATGGCAAAATAAAAATTGCCGTTAATGTCCCCGCCCAGTTCCAGCTGATGGCCGATAAAAAGACCAAACCCCGCGTAAAGCATCATATGAGAGACGCGCCAGACCTTATAATTAAGCCTTTTTTTTACCGGAGTCAGGGACATGAAAACAGCCGCGAAAAAAATTAACATCCCGGCCCCTGCGGCCAAAACATCTTCCCAGCCCAGAATATCGCTGAACTGCGCAAAAAAAGACAGGTCGTTTTGAGCCGCGGAAGCCATTACCACAAGGACAGGATGCAGGACAAGAACAAGAGGTATCAGGAGACCCTCAAAATGATGCGCGCTTGTAACGCGGCCGGAACGGAAAAGCGGTTCAATCCATTTCACGCGCGAAACAAGCAGCAACTGGGCCAGTATGCCCAGAGAAGCCAATATGCCGGCCAAACGCCCGAAAGCCAGCAGGCGCCCGGCGGAGTAGTCAAACAGGCTGCCCATAGGGGAATTAAGGGAATTAAACAGCCAAAGACCGATAGCCGCGATTATACCGGCCGGGAAAATAAAGAGCGGGATTTTTTTCATGGGGATAAAAACCGGCGCCGCCCGCAAGGAACGACGCCGGCTTTAAAAACGCTTTTATTTCGCTTCCGTAAACTGCCCGCACGGCGGGGAGCAGACGGGACAAAACTTTATGTTGAGGCCGCCTATGGCGCGACCGCAGGCCCGGCGGGCTGGGTGCTGTCCACAAAAACCCGTATGGAGAGTTCCTTGTCCAGCATGAACAGGCCTTCCCTGGAATCGCCTATAAGCTTCAGCTTGTCGGCTATCTCCGAGGAATTGGCCTCCTCTTCCACCTGCTCGTCCACGAACCAGTTTAACATGCTGGCGGTGGCGTGGTCGCGCTCGGCAAGCGCCGTGTCCACAATATTGTTTATCATGGCGGTCACCTTCTGCTCGTGCTCATAAGCGGCGGCGAACATCTCAAGCGGTGTTTTCCAGTCATCGCGCACGCCCTCTATTGCCGGCAGTTTTGAATGGCCGCCGCGCTCAAGTATAAAGCGGTAGAATTTCATCGCGTGGGTCATTTCCTCCTGGGCCTGCACGTAAAGCCAGTTGGCCATGCCTTTAAGGTTCATCTCGGTGCAGCGCGCCGACATGCCGAGATAAAGATAGGCCGAATATAACTCGGCGTTGACCTGCTTATTTATGGCGTCTTCAACCTTCTTATTTATTTTCATTTTATCCTCCGTTACTTAAAACTTCTACCGAGCCGAAGCCCGGCCTGCCGCCTGAAGATATAATACAATAAACGGGCCGGCTATCCGCCGGGGAAGGGGTTATTCCGCTTTCAGGCCGGCAAGACGTTCGGTCAGCCGGGCTACGTACCTGCCCTGGTATCTGGCGGCATCCAGTTCGCTCTTACCGGGCATGCGCTCACCCTGTCCGCCGGCTATGGTGGTTGCGCCGTAAGGGGAACCGCCGGTCATTTCCGTCACGTCCATCTGTCCCTTAAAAGAGTAAGGCAACCCGGCCACTACCATGCCATGGTGCAAAAGGGTGGTATGGAAGGAAAGTATGGTAGATTCCTGTCCGCCATGCTGCGTGGCGGAACTGGTTATAACACTGCCGACTTTGCCTATCATGGAACCTTTGAGCCACAGGCCGCCGGTGGAATCCAGGAACTGCCGCATCTGCCCGCACATATTGCCGAAGCGCGTGGGAGTACCGAAAATTATGGCGTCGGCGGCCGCCAGGTCCTCTACAGTGCAGACCTCCACTCCAGCCTGCGCCTTCTGCGCTTCTACAGCGCCCATCTTCTCAAGCACTTCCTTAGGGAGCGTTTCCGGAACACGTTTAAGCGTAACCGCCGCGCCTTTCACGGATTTCGCGCCCTCCACAGCCGCCTGCATCATTTGATAAATATGCCCGTACATGGAATAGTAAACAACAATAATTTTCATCTTTTTCTCCTTATATTTTCCACGGCACAAAATACCTTTTATATAAATTTATTACAATTCCGTCCTCCCGGTCAATCGGTACAAATCCCCATATTGTTCAGTAAAAACACTTATATTACCGGGCTTTGTAATAAAACTGACCATTGGCAAAGGTATAATTTAGTGATGCTTAGGACAATGGCCTGGATAATGCTCATCGCGATCACGGTAGGCGTGGAGCACAACGTATATACTCATTGGGCGCAGATCCGCGTGATAACGCGCGTAATAAAACGGAAGGTCGTGCCCTGCACGGCCCCGATCACTTATTCTATAGGTTCCATTGACCCTCGTTTCGGCATCTCAATAAATACGCTGGCCGGTGATCTTAGAAAAGCCGAAGCTATTTGGGAAGAACCGTCGGGCAAGAATTTTTTTAAATATACGCCAAACGGCGGCGACGTGACAGTCAATCTGGTATACGATAACCGTCAGGCCGCAGTTGACACGCTAAAGGCGGCGGGCATCCGGACCGACCGGAGCCGGGCGTCGTACGACGCGCTGAAAGAGAGGTATAACGCGCTCTCGGTGCGGGTGGACTCAAAGCAATCCAGGTACAATAATCAGGCGGCAGTCTACAAACTGAACGAAAATGCGTACAATGCCAAAGTGAAATACTGGAATAAAAAAACATTTGCGCCGGCAGCGGAGCGGAAGCGATTACAGGCCGAGAAAGCGGCGCGGGCGCGGGAATTCGCGGCTCTGAAATCGTTTGAGAAAACTCTTAACGCGGATATCGGCACATTGAACGCGCTCGCAACCACGCTTAATCAGTTGATCGTGCAGCTTCATTTAAACGTCAAGCAGTACAACCGCACAGGCGCCTCCCTGGGCCAATTTGAACAGGGCTTATACCGTATCTCATGGGGAATACAGACGATAGACATCTACGAATATTCCGAGCGTATGCGGCTGGTGCGTGTTCTCGCTCATGAGATGGGCCACGCGCTGGGGCTTGAGCACATTTCCAACCCCGAAGCGGTAATGTACATGATAAACCAAGGCGAGAATCTGAAAGCAACCGGAACGGATATCTCGGAGCTCAACAAGGTGTGCGCGGCGGGCATCAGAAGCATCAGCAATCCGGGGCAATAGTTTTTGAGATCAGCAATTCCCGCCATCGGGAATTACCAGAATGTGCGCCTCGCGGTATTTCAGGAAAGTTGCGACTGCGACTTCAGGCTAATTTAATATAATTTTATCATGCCAAAAAAAGTTTTTAACTTTGTCGCAACTTTACCATTACGGTTTCGCACAGCACGTTCTTTAAGATCTCTGCTGCCGGTTGTCTTGCAGATTTGTTTACTGTCTGCTGCCGCAATTTCAGCCGGCACAAGCGGAAAAATCGGCGTATACAGCGGTTCTTTTGACCCTCCCACTATTGCTCATAAAGCGATCATGGAAGCTGCTCTGGAAAAATATCAACTCAAAAAGCTTTATCTCCTGGTAAATTTAGGCGGCACAAAGAATTACCTTACTTCATTCTCAGAGCGTTCATCCATGATAAAGCTTATGTTGGGGTCTAAGATAAATAGCGTGGAATTACTGCCCATCTTATCCCAGCAAGCCAAAGAGCTGGCCAATAAAAATATTCAGGAAATAGAAAAGGCCGATAGTTTGTATGTTTTTTTAGGCCAGGACTCATATGAAAGCCTGCCTGCCGGATATGTTAATCCCAGGGGCATAAACTGGGTGGTAGTACCCCGCTCCACGGATACCGCCCCCACACTTGGCCCCAACGCTTCTATTCTTGCCCTGGACAATCTGCATACCGTCTCTTCTACGGAGGTAAGGAAATTAACCGCGGCAGGCAAATTGGACGAGGCTCCCCTGGACCCGGCAGTGTCCGCTTACATAAAGAAAATCAATCTTTATGTCCCGCTCCCGGCGGAATTACTGGAATTGCAAAAGCAGCTGTTAGAATCTGATTTTAATTATTTCAGGAACAGATTATGCGCAACGGCTTCTCTTTCGCCGCAGGATTGCCTTAAACTGAACTCTCCGCCATTCGTACCGGCGCAATCCGTGCTAGGATGGTCCGACAATTTTATCCGCAAAACACTGGAATTGGCTCCGCCCGGGCGGCAGACAGAAACTTTGCGCCACAAACTGCTTGAAGGCTTGCTGTTGCCGGATCAGCAGCCCAGATTCCAGTGCCTGTACGCAATTCCGGCGCGGAACTGGCCGGAAACAGTGATAGTTGATGAAAAAACATATCTTTTGCCCCGAATTTCATCTTCCACAGACAATCACACCCTGGACAAGGAAGCTTATTTGGCCGTTTCTTTGCCTAAATCGCTGCGAAGTTTTATCTCCGCCAATACTATTGCGGCTTATATCCACAATGCGCCGGCTGAGCAGGCTTTTGCCTATCACCAGAAAGCCGGATTCACTGAAATATACAGATTTTGGACAGCCCCGGACCGGTATATGTTCCTGATCAAAAACAAATCCGACTCCGCCTTTCGGCTTGTGGCCACTAACATTTCCACCCCCGAATCACGCAAGTTGCTGGAACAGCGGCTGGGCTATTTCATGCGCGAAATACATGCTGTCCTTCATAAAGACACCGCGCCGCTTTTTGAGCTGAATGAGTCAGGCCTGGCTATGTCTTTTCATCCGCGATCACGGGCGGTCATAGGCTATATGCCGGCGGCCATGCAATTAATGCGCGCCAGGCCGGAAACCTATACATGCGAACCGATGACCGCCATCGGGCTGCAAATCTCGGTTTGCACCAATACACTGGGCGCCAACTACCAGGTTTTCGCCGAAAATATGTACAAAGACCAGATGCTTCCGCTTATGGAGCTGCTATATTCAAAAGGCTTGCGGAATTTCACCTATTTGGGGTCGGCCGGAGGATTGTCAGCTGATATAAAATGCGGTGACATAGTGCTGCCTTCAGAAGTTGAAACGCAGCCGGGAAAATTTGAAAAATTAGAGAATCATGCCCGGGCTCTGCCGGAGATCGCGCCGGGAACAACACTCCATCCCACGGGAAGGGAGGGTTTTGTTACCTCGGTCATGGACGAGGACAAGGCCGCTTTGGACAGGCTTGCCGCTGTAAACGCGGATTGCGTGGAACTGGAAGTAAGGTATCTGCTGGAGTTTTGCCGGCAAAAAAAAGATTGCAGCCTTTCCGCTGTCCTGTTCATCACGGATCTGCCGGCAGATAAGGACAAAACGCTGTACGCGAACCAGGCATGCCGCGAGAAAGTAAAACAAAGCGCTAAATCCGTTCTGGAAGGCCTCTTATTCCCCTGATAGCGGCGGGCACGCTGGCATCCGCAATTATTCTTCAGTAAGACTCCAGAACCCCGCCTTTACCGCCCCCCCTCACCGGCGTCCGGCACGGGATGAGTTATATCGCCGCCGATCCAGACAGGTTCTTTTTCCCGGCTATAATACGCTATGGCAATTGCAGCCAGAAGCAACGCCGCAACAACAGCCAGCGCATGCGCAAGGAACTTTTTCCGGGCCCCGCCGGGGAACAGCGCGCCTGCCGCGATTTTATCCGGACTACCCGCCGGATCCAGAAGAGCCCGGTCGTAAGCGCGCCTTTTCTCCGGGTCCGAAAGAACTTCATGAGCCTCATTTAATTCCTGCGCCCGGCCATTGTCTCCGCCAAGATCGGGATGTATTTTCAGCTCCCGCATCATCGTCCGGTAGGCGGTTTTAATAATAGCCGGATGCGCGTCAAAGACAAATGCGGTGACATAATACCTAATTCAGGTATTTAGGTATTATGTCACCGCATTCTATACGGATGGGCCGATCTTTGGAGCGGATGACGGCACCGGACAGGAAAACCGTCTTGGAAGAGTCCGTATCCGGGCTCACTCTCCTGATGAACCGCCTAGCGCGGCGAGCGCGGAAGCGAAACGCATGTCCCGCGTCTTTGACATTCTGTACCAGGCAGGCGGCTGCAGTTCCGCTTTTTCCAGTTGCATGGCGCGCTTGCCGGCCTTGGGGTGTGTCTTTAGGAAGCCGCCCTGTGACGCGGCCGAGGACTCTAGTTTTCTCAGAACTGCGGTCATGGCCGAAGGGTCGTAGCCGGTCCGTTGGGCGTAAAGCGCTCCCTTGGCGTCGGCCTCGAACTCCTTATCGTGGCCGTAGCCGGTGCGCATGAGAATTTCCATGACCGCCTTCACGTCGCCGCGCAGCGCGGCCAGGTCCTTGCCGGAGGCTTTGCTGCCGTAGGTCTTGCTCGCGTCTGCGGCTATGCCGATGCTGGTTTTCATGCGCCGCGCCTTTACGATAGCCGAAGAGCCGTGACCAAGGGCCACATGGGCCACCTCATGCGCCAGCACGCAGGCCAGTTCGTCCTCGCTACCCACCAGGCGCAGCATACCTTTGGTGACAAATACGAAACCGCCCGGTATTGAGAGGGCGTTGACCTCCTCGGTATTTAGTACCTGGAAATGGTAGCCGCTGAAGGTCTGCGGCCGGTCCGAGGACATGGCTACCACCTGGCCGACCGTCTGCACGTACTCGTTAAGGCCTTCGTTATCTAGCGGGCTGTATTTAGCGAGGATCTCCGCCGTGGCGACCCTGCCTATCTGCCGCTCGTCGGCGGGATCAAGATTGCGCGCGCTTTCCATGGCCTGCTTGGTGCGGCGGCCAAAGCCCAGCGACTTCTGGATGCCGTCTGCCGTCTTGCCTCCGAACCCGATGCTCTTTAGCGTCTTGCCGAGAGTTGCGTCCTTTTCATTATCCGCGGCTTCCTGGGCAGACTCTGCCTCCGATCCGGAGGCTTCCTTGTTCTTCGTAACGCTCTTGCCGATGCCCTCAATTGTGTGCAGTACGTTGCCGAACACCTGGGCCGACGCGGAAGGCTGACCGGCCAGCATGGAAACAAGGAGGATGGAATGGATAATCATTTTTTCACCTTTTTAGCGCTCTTGGGCAGCAGCGCACCCTTGCGCAGGAATAACATCAACTTATCCTCTTCCACCGAGCGCGCCTCCATGGCGTCTATCGCCTCAAGATTAACGGTCTCTCCGCTCTTGCGGTAGTCCGCCTCCAGCTCATTAAAACCCTTGCCGGCCAGGGTGATATCATCAGCGGAGGTCTGCGTGGAGCCTACCGTGGAAGCGCGGCTTTTTTTCGCTTTCTTGGTGGTCACGGCGCTTTTGTGTATCCAACCCGTCATATCGCCGGCCTTTACCTGGTACCAGTCACCGGCCTTCTTCAGGACATCAAGAGTATCGCCAAGTGCCGGCTCTTCTACCGTGGCGGTAAACCACTGCGGGGATTTCTTGAGCTTGGCGTTGGCTATCTGGACATGCACCTGCTCGCCGAAGGCCGCGACGCTGGACAGAACGGCCAGCAAGACCATTATGGCGATAGTTCTTTGCGCTTCCCGCGTGGATATCTTAAACACAAATCCTCCTTTGAAGATCGGCGGCTTTTATTTTTCGTGCATTTCGTACGAACCGTCCCAATCCTGGGGCGGCGGCGATTTACGGAACTCGGTTATGCGGCCAAGCAAAACCCTGGACGGGCCGTCGTCCGGGCGCAGGCGCAGAGCTTCAGACAGGAAGCGTTCGGCGGCGTCGAAATCGCGCGCGCGGTAACACTCCAGGCCCCGGCCAAAGACCCCGGCCAGTTCCAGCAGTTCCCGCGGCGTTTCTCCGTGCAGGCCGAGCAGTTCGTAGACCGCCACGGCCTTATGTTTCCCCTTCACCTTGATCAAGTCAAGTTCGCGCGCCTCGATGGCCTGAGCGGCCAGCGCGCGCGTGGAACCGGAAAGCATCACGTAGGTGCCGTAATACTTGTTCAGGCCTTCCAGCCTGGATGACAGGTTCACCGCGTCGCTGATCGCTGTGTAGCTGAAGCGCTTGAGCGAGCCCATGTTGCCCACCGAGGCGGGGCCGGAGTTGAGCCCGATGCGCGTATAGACCTGCGGCAACCCCTCCTTCTCCAGGTCGCGGCGCATAGCTACAAGGCGCTGCTGGTTGGCAAGCGCTGCCCGGCAGGCGCGCACCGCGTGGTCCTTCTGGTCCAGCGGAGCGTTCCAGAAGGCCATGATGGCGTCGCCGATGTACTTGTCCAGGGTACCGTCCAGTTCCAAAATCACGTCGGTCATCTCGCCCAGGTAGCGGTTCATCAGCTTCGTGAGCGCCTTAGGGTCCAGCATCTCGGAGATAGTGGTGAAGCCCTGGATGTCGGAGAAGAAGACGCTAAGCTCGCGCCGGTCTCCGCCAAGTACTAGTTTTTCCGGGTGCTCTACTATCTCCCTGACCACCTGTTTGGATAGATAAACGGACAGCGCGCCCTGCAGGAAGCGGCGCTGGCGGCCCTCTACCATGTAACTGTAGACCGAAGCGATAGTAAAGCCCAGCACTAGCGAGATCTGCGGCCCTACGAAGTCCAGCCAGATGCCGCGCTTGAACAGCAGGATGGAGAGGGCGCCCGGCAACAGCGCAGCGAGCAGAAACGCCGCGGAGGTAGCAGTGGAGCCTGAAGCCAGGAACGCCGCCAGCGCTCCGGCCAGCGCGGCGAATGCTATCGCCGCGAAAGCCCACCCGTCCGGCGCGCGCCGAAGCGGGTCCCCGTGCAGAATGTTGTCCGCCGCTGCAGCCAGAATCTCGGTGCCGGGGAACACCGGTGCAATCGGCGACGGACGATTATCCATGAGACCGGCCGCGGTGTAGCCGATTAAGACGATCTTGTCCTTAAACTCCGACGGGTCCAGTGCCGGTTTGCTCTTGTCCAGCTGCGACTGGCGCGCAAGAACCAGGTTTCCCAGAGGATAGGAGGGATATGTCCGCCGTCCGCCGGGCGGGCGCGTGGAAAGCGCCGAGCCATGGAAGCGGACCAGCAGTCGGCCGTCGTCCAGAGGCAGCGCGGCCGGGCTGGAGGCCGGCAAGACCGCCTGGGCAATCGCTACGGGGAGGCTGGGGTAGACCCTGCCGTTCAGTTCCGCCGCCAGCGGAATGCGGCGATGAACGCCGTCAAGGTCTGGATCGGCCACCGCGTCGCCGATAGCGGAGGCGAAAGCGAGAAGCTCCGGGATGGGCGGACGCGCCGAACTTTTAGCCGCAGCGAACGCGCGCAGCCCCTGGTTTTGGACCTCAAAGCGCGCCGGAACGGGCCTGGCGCCGCGCTGCGGCCGCGGGCTGAACTCCGAAGCGAACAGCACCTTCACCCCGCGCGCAACGGCGCGCTTGACCGCGCCCGCGAACTCGGCGTCCTCGCCCGCGCCGTAAGGAGAGGCGCTGGTGAATAGGATGTCAAAGACCACGGCACGCGCCCCCGCGGCGCTCAGAAAATCGAGTACAGCGGCGTACATGCTCCGCGGCCAAGGCCAGGGCATGCCCTCCTCTTCGAAATGATCGAGGCTTTGCTGGTCCAGCATGGCCAGCACGATAGAACGGTCCGCGCGGGCGGGGTCCGAAAAGGAACGGAAACGCCAGTCAAGGGTCTTCAGCTCCATCAGAGCGTAAAGGTCCGTATGCCGGGCCCAGAAAATAGCGCACGCTAACGCGGCCATGATTGCGCCCAGCGCAAGGATATGGCGGCGGGAACGCATTATTGAAGACTGGTGTTCACCGGTGGCAGGGCTTCCTCTCATCTTGAGAAACATAGGCAGATTATGGCAAATGGGGCTGTAAAGAATCAATTCCGTTCCGAGAATTGTTATCCGAACAAATCCGGTGACATAATACCCAATTCAGGTATTAGGTATTATGTCACCGCATTCCTACAACTCCACGCGCAGACCATCGCGAGCGGCAAAACAATCCAGCTTACTGCCTGCCAGGGCACGGCTGTATTTAATATGCGTGTCCATAATATCGTCGCTATGCTCCGGGTCGTGATGTGTGATAGCGAGGCGTTTAGCCCCAGCTTCCACGGCACACCGCACTGCATCGTCAAATGTGCCGTGCCCCCAGCCTTTTCGGGAGAGGTATTCTTCGTTGGAATATTGCGCCTCCATTATAAGAATATCGCTGTCTTTTGCGAAATTAACTATATCCATGTCCTGACGCCGGGAAGTTACATTATCGCCATTGAGTTTAACGAAGTTTTCGTGATCGCTTATGTAAGTAATAGAACGTCCCTGCGCGTCAATGCGGAAACCAATGCATATGCCGGGATGATTAAGGTGGATGAAAGACACTTTCGCCAGGCCCAGATCAACTGAGCCGGACATTTCGATAAAACGCAATTTAGCCGCCATATTGCACAGCGGAACGGGAAAATAATCCGCCGCCATCGTCTCGTTGAAAATGCTCCGCAAACTACCGTGCCCTCCATGCACGCTATACACGCTAAAATTGTTTTTAGGGTTATAGAGAGGGATGAAAAATGGAAAGCCCTGGATATGATCCCAATGTGTATGCCCGACGAAAATGTGTCCTGTTATGGGGCGGTCATAGAACTCCTTAGCCATGGAAACGCCTAGTTCACGCAAACCCGTGCCGCAATCTATTATCAACAGAAGATCCCCTATGCGCACCTCAGTGCAGGGCGTATTGCCTCCGTAACGGACGGTGTTTTGTCCGCTTACCGGGCATGAGCCGCGTGTTCCCCAGAAACGTACAGTGACCGGAAGTTTTTCCCGCCCGGCCAAGGCCGGTGTGGATGAAGGTTCGGGACCGCACTCTTCTGCAAAAGGCGCGGGGCCGGCCGCGGGTGTTTCACGGCTATCGGATCCAGAAAGCAGCTCCCTGACTTTTTTAAGCAGTATGTCCCTTGTGTAGGGTTTGACAAGATATGCGTCGCAACCGGCTTTGAAAGCTTGTTCTTTATCCGTGGCAAAAGTTTTGGAGGAGAGAACTATGATGCGGACTCCCTTAATACCGTCAGGCCCTTTAAGCAGAGTGCAAAGTTCGTACCCATGCATACGTGGCATCATCAGGTCCGTGACCACAAGGTCAGGATGCCACGCTTGGGCTTTTTCCCATGCATCCTGCCCATCCACGGCTTCCATAACCTCATATTCCTCGTAGAGGAAAACCGCGGCCAGATCACGCAAAAGGACGTCATTATCTACCACGAGCACTTTGAATTTTTGTCCTGACATACCTTGCCTTTTTACGATCAATTCACATATTTGCTGGAACTATGTGTAATAATACTAAAAAGTATGGCCGGCAGGTTTTAATATTAATGCACATGAACTTTATCTGATGATAAAAGCTCCCGTATTCTCCGCCCTTGCCTTTAACATTTTTACTGACCGCATAACTCAAAAGATTGGAGAGCCGTGTTTATCAGCCACCAACGCGTATTATAAAAAATCCTTTGACATACTATTCAGAAGGTCTTTTTTAAAATCAAACTCCCCGATCCGGAGTAGAATCCGAACTTTTTCCAGTTTCCCCCTCATTGATTGGGTTGAATCAGGCCCGAAAACAACGAAGCGGCATCATAACACCTCCGGAAAGGGGCTGGATTCCCCTGTAAGAGCCCCCTAAACGTTCACTCAAATGATATTTACGCTGGCAAAACCAAGGGCAAGGGGGAAAAAACGATAAACCTGAAATCAGAATCAGGGCAGTAAAACTGGTAAAGTTAAGCAAAGGCGATTGGGGAAGCGTTCAATGGTTTTAGGCTGAAATATTCAAAAAGATCAAAAGATGTACAGCGGAGTTAAAAGGATCTTTAATTCCATACGACATCGTGATGGTTCCTGATCCCTTTCTGCGGGAAGGGGTGTTTTTCGTCAAACACAAACAATGCTTCCTGATCCTCTATCACTATGCCAGCCTCCCTAAGGCTACCGTCAGGATTCACGACTTTTGAAAGGTCCAGCCCGAGATATTGGGCCAGAAAAGGGTAAACCGCCGCCCGTTTATCGTAATCGTACCCGTGTTTCCCCTGGGGAAAATGCGCATTTTTGACAAGTCCAGATTTCCCGAAAAGCCCATATATGTATTTGATACGAGGATAGCATTTTCTAATTCAAACATGATGGTGAAATGTATCGTCGTTACTCCGTCGTAATTCTTTTGCTAAGCCTCCATTT
>MGTS01000005.1:0-5486 GCA_001799565.1 Elusimicrobia bacterium GWA2_51_34
GGTTATGGTCCTGGCAAAGGCATTGGAAATTACTGGTCCGGCGCCGGCGCCGGACATGGCGGGCAGAGTAACTGTTTTGGATATGCCGGGTGTTCGGCCTATGATCTGCTGGCAAATCCGGTGGATCTGGGCAGCGGCGGCGGTGGCGGGTCATATCACGACGGTAGAGGCGGCAATGGCGGCGGCGCTGTTATCCTGACGGTGGGTGGAATCTTTAATTACAACGGCATCATCAGCGCCAACGGAAACAACGGCGTTAATAACAGCGGCGGCGGAGGCGCGGGCGGGACGATTAATATAGAAGCGGGCGATCTAAGCGGGAACGGCATGGTGACGGCCAATGGCGGACATTCCCCTGGCTGGGACAACGGCAGCGGTGGCAGCGGCGGACGGATAGCGATCCGTGTATCAGGCAGTAACACTTCCGAATTAACCATGGCGGCAAAGTTAGGCGTTGGACCTTCCGCATCTGGCGGCGCCGGCACTATATACGTGGACAACAGCGGTGAGAAGCAATTGATCGTAAATAGCGGCTATACTTCCGCGGGTATCACACCTATCACCTCCGCGATAGCTGAAACATCCGTTCTAATGATCAGCACGCTAAGTATGACGAACGCCAAACTGACATTTGATAACAATATGTCGGTAAATATACAGTCCAGTATGGATATGTCTGATGATACCATTTTAACCATTTCCAGCCTGACGGTAGTTGGGTATGCGACCCTGCAAAGCGGGTCTAAAATCACGCATGCGCCAAACAGTAACACTAAACAGAACATGTTAAATGTGCAAGTCGGCGGTAACCTGATGATAAATTCCAACGCCGGTATAGATGTAAGCGGTTTGGGTTATAGCGGTGGTTTATCCGGGGGCAATGGTTCCGGCCCAGGGGGAGGATATGGTTCCTTGGTAAATGGCGGCGGAGGTGGCGGCTACGGCGGCATGGGCGGCATAGGGCATGGCGGTACCTTGGGCGGAACAAGTTATGGTTCTATCAGCAAACCGGACGAACTGGGCTCCGGCGGCGGCGGGGCTAACGGTGCAACCGGCGGCACGGGCGGCGGCGAGATAAACCTTGTTGTAGTGGGAACGCTTACGGTGAACGGGGATTTACTGGCTAAGGGTGCGGCTGGCGCGTCAAACGGTAATTATGGAGCCGGCGGGGGGGCTGGCGGCGCTATAATGATTACGGCCGGGGCGTTAACGGGGTCCGGCCTGCTGGACGCTGGTGGGGGGAATGGCGGCGCGGGTGATATACGGGGCGGCGGCGGTGGAGCGGGCGGGCGGATAAGTTTGTCTGATGTGTTCATGGGTACCGCAACTGTAACTGGCGGCGCGGGCGGTGGTTTGGCACAGGCTGGCGGATTCGGCAGCATAGGGCCATATTTTGCATACAGCTCGCCTACCGTGTATACACAATCGGAAGTAAGTGTTTCCGCTGTAAAACCCGTTGAACTAGCCCAATTGGATACCGGAATTGGCACAGGCGCGGTTGTGCTTGCCACAGCGTCGGCCCAGGGAATATATCCAGTAAGCAATATTTATGAACTCGGCCCGGAGGGGGAAACTTTCTATCCCCCGCTTATAATGACCTTCCGTTATTCAACTTCAACGCTGGTAGCGTACAATATCGCGGAGCGGGATATTTACGTGTATCAGTATAAACAGGGTATGCTTGTGCAGGTACCGGGGCAACTGCGGGATACGCAAAGGAAGGAAATAACTGTTCAGTTGTCGGTTATAAATTCCATTTTCGCAATATTCGGCCACGCGCAGGATGTCAGCGCGCCGGTGACGGCGCTTGAGGTTACAGGTGACAGGTATCAGGTTGCAGGGGCGCAATTGTATATCAACGCGGGGAGCTCAATAGCTTTAACGGCAATGGACCCGGTGGTTTATGGGACATTCACGGGCGTGGCTTTTACGGAATTTAAAATAGACGCGGATTCCGCTACGCCTTTTGCGCTTTACACCGCGCCATTTACTCTTCCGGAAGGCGCAAGGACGATAGAATACCGCAGTTGGGATAACGCGGGCAACATTGAGAGCACTCAGTCTGTTGTGGTTTATGTGGACGGCACGCCGCCTATTACCACATTTGAGGTGGTCGGTTCTTCGCTGGTTATAAACGGAAATCTCTATGTAATAAACGGTTCCTCCGTAACCCTGGCCGCGTCGGATGCGGCGGCCGGCGTAAAAGAAATATATTACAGCCTGGACGGTTCCACGGGTACCGCAATTTCCCCGCTGTCACTCTTGCCCGGAGCGGGTGCGCACACGCTTGAATTCTACGCTGCCGATAATGTGGGTAACACGGAAAACCGCCAGACGCTGACCTTCTTTGTGGACGCAAGCGCGCCGGTGGTGTTTTATACCATTACGCCGCCGGCAAATGCCAACGGCTGGAATAACTCATCGGTGGAAGTTGTATTTACCGCCACTGACAGTGTTTCCGGCAGTGTGTCCTGTACGCCCGCCCAGATAATATCCGGCGAGGGCGGAAACCAGCAAGTGTCCGGTTCCTGCGCGGACCTGGCCGGGAATATCGCATATTCAACCGCTATTGTGAACATAGACCTTTCAGCGCCGGAGGTTTCAGCCGCAGGTGTGCCCGCCGCTAATTCTGCCGGATGGAACAACAGCATCGTCAGCGTAGTGTTTACGGGTACCGATTCCGTGTCCGGCATTTCCTACTGTTCATCCGCGGAATTGATTGTGGCCGAAGTTTCAAGCCGTTCCGTTTCAGGCTGGTGCGCGGACTACGCCGGGCATTCTTCAACCGCCGTGTATACGCTAAGCATAGATACCACGCCGCCTGCAATAATTATATCCAGCCCCTCCGCCGGCGCGAAATACGCAGGCGCGGATATTATAGAAACAGATTTCGCTATTTCCGATAATTTATCACTGGTGAACAGCTCGACCGCTTACCTGCGTCAGCTATCCGACAACGGAACGCCGCGCGGCCAGCTGCCTGATATTATTCCTGTAATACAGGGCCAAAGCGTGTCCGCCGCCGATATAGACGACGGCGTGTGGGAACTTGTAGCGTCGGCTACCGACTATGCCGGTAATTACGCCTACGCCTCCGGTGGCGGGTTTGAAATAATACACGACACCATACCGCCAGTGACCGTTATAGTATTTTCAAGCGTTGCGGCGGTGGACGCGGACGGACGCTTTATCCTGCCCGAAGGAAGTTCCGTCTCTTTCACGGCTGATGATGCTTCCGGCATATCGGCCACCTGGTACTTTGTGGATTTCGGCACAGCCGCGGTGTTCACGGACGCTTTCACGCTCAACTCCGGCACGCATTCCATAACCTACTGGAGCGTGGATACAGCGGGCAACATTGAAGCGGCAAAAACCGCGCGGGTGCTGGCCGGCAAAACTACTCTTGTGGTTAAGCTCAACCTGGAACCCGATACGCTGAACCTGAGCAGTAAAGGTGAATATATAACCGCCAAACTTGAAATAGAAGACGGCAACGCTGTTTGTTTTAAACGAGCCGGCATTAACATAAGCGCCATAAACGGACATGAACTGGCAAATCCCATTTACGCGCAAAATTCCAAAGGCGGGAACAAGGAAGACCATGGCAAGGGTGACCGCAATGACAACGAGAAAGGCCATAGCGACGGACATTCGGGGCACGACGGTGATGACGACTTGCAGTGCGGTTCTATAACCGTTAAATTCGACCGGGAGGCCGTAATAGCTGTGCTGCCGGTGAACGCCAGTGTGAAAGTGACTGTGTCCGGCGAGTTTACTGACGGCCTAATTTTCAGCGCGGATGATACGATAAGGACCATCAAACCGCGCAAGACTACCCGCCGGGATGGCGGACGTGTTGAACATCACAACCGCGCCTGTTTTGACGCGCCTGCCTGGGCGCTTAAAGAAGACGCCGACCTGTATGTGCTAAGCGTGGATAGCGACCTTGACGCGCGCGAAGCCCGCAAAAACTCCGCCGCCAAATCGCGCGGTCTGGCCAGACGCGGTTTAGCTTATGAGTTCGGCCCGGACGGGGCGGTATTTGACAAGCCGGTAACCATAAGCCTGCCCTATGATGCCGAAGAAAAATACCCGGAAAAGCTTGCCATCGCCTATTGGAATGAAGCCGCCGGCGAATGGGAACCGCTCCCGTCGCGCCGCGACATCGCCGTGCGGCTTGTAAAAGCCGAGGTGCCGCATTTCTCGCAATACCAGGTGATCAGCACCAGCTACGCGGTTTCAGGCGTTGAAACCGTAAAAAAGAGCCGTGTTCCAGAAACAGATGATGTTACAGCCTTGACGGCCGACCCGGCTTTCCGCCTTGGCGAGGTTTATGTTTACCCGAACCCGGCCAAGGGCGCGGAGCTGCCCACCTTCCATGTGGAATGCGGCATCGCCGACAGCGTGAATATCAAGGTTTACACCGTAAGCGGCCGTGAAGCGCACGAATACACAATAACTGGCACGCCGCCGGTTATAGACGACGGTAACGGCCAGAGCTACGCCTATGAATACGCCTGGCGCGGCCATATACCAAGCGGGGTATATTACTACTTTGTAGAAGCGCAGAAAAGCGGCCAAAAACTTAAGAAAACCGGCAAGTTTGCGGTAATTCGCTAAGTTGACGAGATGAGACACAAGTTTAGGGAAAGTTATGAAAAACCATAAAAAGGATTGGGTAAACGAAATAGTGTTTATTCTTTCAAGGCCTTATATTTTTGCGCTTGTCCTGGCCTTTATTTTTATTCCTTCTACACAAATAAGCCATGCGCTGGAAAGCGGCGCCGAGTTCCTGCGCATAGACACGGACGCCAGGGCGGGCGCCATGTCTTCAGCGGGCGCGGCTTCAGCTACGGGCATAAGCGCAATAACATACAACCCGGCGGGTCTTGCCTCAATGACGCGCGGCGAAGCCGCTTTAAGCCACAGCGCGTGGTATCTGGGTTCGGCGCATGATTTTATCGGGGTGGGGATGGCTCTGGGGAACGGGGCTGGGGGCTCGGGGCTGGGGGCTGGGGGATCGGGGCTGGTTATTGGGGTGAGTTTTACGCGATTATCAAGCGGAAGAATGGAAGGCCGCACGGTTACGCGTTCCGCAGTGGGTGGATACTCGGCATACGATCAGGCAGCTGGCCTTGCCCTTGCAAAACAATACGGCATATATAGCGTTGGCGGGGCCGTAAAATACATAGAAAGTTCCATAGCCGGAGTTAAAGGCGCCGGCTATGCCGTGGATATGGGATTGCAGCGCGGTTTAAGAGGCGTGCCTGTATCCGTAGGCGTTGCGGTGCAGAACCTGGGGCCCGGTATTAAGTATATTTCACAGCGTGACCAACTGCCTTTAAGCGTGAGCGCCGGAATAATGTTCATGCCGGTCCAGGGGTTCATGCTGAACTTTGACGCCAGGCGGTATGTGTACGACAAATACACCGCTTTCAGCCTTGGCACGGAGTATGCCCTGTTCGGCGGGCCGGGGACAATGTCGG
>MGTS01000005.1:5527-64093 GCA_001799565.1 Elusimicrobia bacterium GWA2_51_34
AAAACGCCCGGCCGGGGCGGTTCCTCTGGCAGCGCTCCCGCTCGGCCCTCTCGCTGCGCAAGCTTGGGCCTGCGCGAAGGCTTTGATTGCCCGGTTACCCTGCCACCCCTCCAGTGGGTTTGTTTGCTTTCCTCCCGCTGGATTTGCTATATTATAAATGCTCAAAGGCTATTGGGGGGCTTTGATCGAACCTTTTTTAGTCCGTCATTGTGTTAAGGCGCAAGGCCCCTTATTTTTAGAAAAATGCGCACATTAAACTGTTGAATTATCACGAATTCCCATCCGCGTTAATACGCGGTTGTCCAAGGAGAAATAACTATGACCTCGTCCGGTCACATAAAAAAAGATAACAATGACCCGGGTTCGGATTATAAATCACTGCCTGAAGGGTACGGCAATACCGAAGCCGCTTTGCTTCCCAGGGACCCCAATTGGATGTTCATTTACTGGGAAATTACCGCCAATTCTAAAGCCGAGGTCTGTAAGACGCACGGCTCTGACATCTTCCAGAAATCCAAGCAGATAATCCGGGTTTACGATGTTACCGGCACCGGCTCCATAGGCACGGTTGACCAGAAGTATTTTGACATCCCTGTTATGGTGGACGCGAAAAGCTGGTATATCAATGTGCAGGAGAGCGGCAGGGCTTACTGCTGCGAGGTGGGGCTGATAACGCCGGATGGCCGCTTTATAGGCCTTGTGCGCACCAATACGGTTTCTCTGCCCGTAGGCAGGGTGTCCGAGGTAACCGATGAAAAGTGGATGTCGGTCACTTCCGACTTTGAAAAACTGCTGCAACTTTCCGGAGTGGAATATATCGGCAAGGGCTCGGGCGAAGTGGCTAAGTCGCTGGCGCAGCGGTGGGAAATGCTGCGCGCCGTGTTCTCGCGCGCGTCCTCATGGGGAGTAAGCTCGCTGTCTTCCCATACCCTCGCCAAGCCCCCTCTAAGCAAGGCTTTCTGGCTGGTGGCCGACTGCGAACTTATACTGTACGGCGCCACCGAACCGGACGCCTACGTAACGGTCTCAGGACGTAAAGTAAAATTAAACACGGACGGCACCTTCTCTATGCGGTTCGCGCTGCCGGACGGCGGCATGGAGCTGCCCATAAAAGCCGTTTCCAAGGATGAAACCGAAACCAGGGAGATAAAAATTAAAGTTTCAAGAGCTACAAACACCGATGGCAAATAACGAAAAAGGCTACCTTGCTTTAGTGCTTCACGCCCACCTTCCCTTCATACGCCACCCGGAGTATGAGGATTTCCTTGAAGAAGACTGGTTCTTTGAGGCCATGTGCGAAACTTACCTGCCGCTTCTGGATATTTACGAGCGTCTGACGCGGGAAAACGTGGACTTCCGCATTACCATGTCGCTTACGCCGCCTTTATGCAATATGATGTCCGACCCGCTTTTAAGCGGGCGTTTCCAGCGCTATTATAACCAGCGCCTGGAACTTTCCGAAAAGGAAGTGGCGCGCACCCGCAACACGCAGTTTTACGACGTGGCAAGAATGTATGAGCGTAAATTCAAACGCATCAGGGAACTTTACGAGGATTACTATCACCGCAATATTCTGGAAGGGTTCAAAAAATTCCAGGACATGGGTAAGCTTGAGATAATAACCTGCGGCGCCACCCACGGTTTTCTGCCGCTTGAGATCCGTAAGGAAGCCGTTTACGCCCAGGTAAAGATCGCGGCCGATGATTACCGCAGGCATTTCGGCCGCGGCCCGAAGGGCATTTGGCTTGCCGAGTGCGCCTACAACCCCGGCGACGATGTGTATTTAAAAGCCAACGGTATACGGTTCTTTTTTCTGGAAACGCACGGTATAATTTACGGCAGTCCTCGGCCGCGCTACGGCGTGTATGCCCCCGTTTACTGTCCCTCGGGCGTGGCCGCTTTCGGCCGCGACATGGAATCGGCCCAGCAGGTTTGGAGCGCCGAGACCGGCTATCCGGGTGATCAACGCTACAGGGAGTTTTACCGCGATCTGGGTTACGACCTGGAGTATGAATACATAAAGCCTTACCTGCACTCGGACGGCGTGCGGCGCAACATGGGCATGAAGTATCACCGCATTACCGGCCGCGTGCCTTTAAACGCGAAGGCGCCTTATAATCCCCAGGAAGCCAGCGAAGTGGCCGCCTCGCACGCTGGAAATTTCATGTTTAACCGCGAGCGCCAGATAGAACACCTGAACAGTTTCCTGGGCCGCAAGCCCATAGTGGTGTCCATGTACGACGCGGAGCTTTACGGCCATTGGTGGTATGAGGGCACGGATTTTATAGAGTATTTGCTTAAAAAGGTCCACTACGACCAGCAGACGATAAAGCTTGTAACCCCAAGCGAATATCTGGGCATCCACCCGGATAACCAGATGGTTCAGCCTTCCATGTCAACCTGGGGGGATAAGGGCTATAACGAAGTGTGGCTGAACGGCACCAATGACTGGGTGTACAGGCATCTGCACAAGGCGGTTGAGCGCATGGTGGAAATGGCGAACCGTTTTCCGTCAGCCGACGGCATGCTTAAGCGGGCGCTGAACCAGTACGCGAGGGAAGTGGCGCTTGGAATGTCTTCGGACTGGGCTTTTTTGATGAGTGTCGGAACGGCCAAAACCTACTCCACCAAGCGTTTTGTTGAGCATACCCACCGCTGCATAGCCCTTTACGAACAGATAATGGGAAACCGCATTGATGAGGGTTATCTGAAAAATATTGAGTGGAGGGACAACATTTTCCCCGAAGTGGACTACAGGGTATTCTCCACGGCCGCGGCCGAGAAAGCGGCGAAAAGCTGAGGGAAGGAGGGGGAGGAAGTAGGTAGTAGGTGGTATGTAGTAGATAGGATTAATATGGTTACTGACTTCTAACCTCTCATCTTCCAAGCCGCTGCCTCTCTTCCTGCCTACTACCTACCACCTACTATCTACTATCTACTTTCCTCTCTCCTGACGCCTGCAGTTCTTCCAGCCTGAAATTAAATCTTTCAATTACCAGTTCCGAGTTTTCATAGAGCTCTTTTAACTGGGACGCCAGGGGGGCCCAGCGGGAATCCGTTTTTGCTTCAATGAAAATGCCCGACAGGCCGTTTTGCAGGTGGAACAGCAGTTCGCCCGCGCGAAGGAAACGGGCGGTTTTTAAGAGTAGAAGCAATTCTTCCAGATTCTTTGAAGACGGGTCTTTCAGCGCCTTTTCAAGCGCTGAAATGGAGCAGGCGGCGGAAAGTGAAGGGGCGGGGGAAAATTCAAAATCCGTCTTAATGGCGCTCAGTCTTTTTGAAAGGCTGTAAAGCCTTTTAACGGCTGTTCCTGTAATGTCCCGCAGAACCTCTTCAAAAAGCACGCCAAGCGCTTCGTACGCGTAGGTGTTAAGGCTTCTCTTGAGGGTTTCAAAAACCGTAAGCGGCGTGCCGGGGTTTTTTTCAAAAATATAAAGCAGGTCTTCAAGCACTTTAAGCAGATGGGGGGAGTGTTTTTCTTTTATTTCCGCGACTATAAGTTCAAGAAAGGCGCTTTTCTCATCGTGAGTCAGGTCCTCAAATCCCACCCGGGCCGCCGCGTATTTTTCAGTGATCGCGCGTTCCGCGGCCGCCAGGTCGCCGCTTTTAAACAACGGTTCAAGGGAGTCGCCCGGGCTTAAAGCTTCAGGAAAAAAGAATACGGGAAATTCGCCGTTGTGGCGCAGGAAAATAAAGGCGAGCCCGGTTTTTTTGTCCGTTACGTCCGAATAAGAACTTACGCGGCCCCAGCGGCAGCGGAGTTCGCCGAAAACAGCTGAGCCGTAGGTTTCATGCGTGAAAGACAGGCTGGTTTTGCGCGAGTAACCGGGGCGCAAAAACAGCTCAAGCAGGCGGAGCGCCGCGGTTTTTTCAGGGCCCGGGGCGGAGCCGCCCGCGAAACGCGCGTAAAGCCGGGCGCCATTTTCAAAATCTTTAACATTTGACTGCGCCATCTCAAGCAGCGAGAGAAATCTGCGCTGGGCGTCTTTAAAGCCCAGAAGTTCAAGCGTTTCTATGGCTTTGGCCGCGTATTTCAGGTTTTGAAGAGTTTCAATTCTTGAAATATCCGAGAAAAACCACCCGCAGCTGGTAAACATAAACAGGGTGTTTTTCTCCATTTCCAGGAGGAGGAGTATTTTCTTTTTTTCTTCTTCGGTAAGGGGCCGCGCGGCCTGTTCGGCAAAAAAAGTCTTTCTTGGCCCGGAACCAGGCTCAAGCAGCAGGTTTATATAGGCGTTCCTGGCTCGCCAGGGGTCTTTTAAGAGGCCCGCGCTTTCCGCAAGATAAATTTCAGCCGCCGTGTCCCTGAGCGCGTTTAAAGCCGCCCGTAAAGGCAGGCGCCAGTTAAGGCTCGCGTTGTCTTCCTTGCCGCATTCGCAGCCGCCTTTCCAGCGCCTGACACCATGAGCGCAGCTCCAGGCGGTTCCTTCCCCGTCGGGCCCTTTTTTTATAAGCGCCTCTTTTTTCGGAGGATGGGTGTCAAGGTAGGTTGAAAAATTTACCGCCTGTATGTGGTGCTTTTTTAACTCATGCCTGAAACAATGTGCCAGCGTCATGTCGCCGAATTTGTGATGGTGTCCAAAAGTCTCGCCGTCAACGGCCACGCTCACCAGCTGGTCGTGGCGCGAGCCGCCGTCGTAACAGGCGTTTATCCTTTCGGCAAGCGCTCCCGATTCCTTCAGCGCGCCCTCAAAGGCGAGCGCTTTTGAAAGCGGACCGTTGTAAAAGAAAATGGCCAGACTGCGGTTTTTAAGCGCGGTCCCGTCCTTCTTCGCCAAGGCTTCGAAGGGACGTGGCTCTGCGAAGTTGTTGTTAAGCGAAGCAGGCACGTCGGGCGCGCGGTCAAACCAGATATAGGGCTCGGTGTTGTCGGAAATGCCATATGTGGTATCCGTCCATTTTTCGGAGCCCAGGGGCCTCACGCTTTGCGCCTGATAGGGGGAAAGAATGGCATAGCGCATGCCATGGTCAATGAGCAGGCGCAGAGTGTCGTCGTCTACGGCCGTTTCAGCCAGCCACATCGCTTCCGGCCTGAAGCCGAAACGGAATTCGTAATCCCTTATGCCCCAGATAACCTGGGTAAGCCGGTCGTTAAAAGAGGCGAGCGGCATTATAAGGTGGTTGTAAACCTGCGCTATGGCGTTGGAGTGACCGCAGGTTTCCCTGCTTTTTTTGCCGGCGGCTATCACCCGCGCGTAGTATGAGGGGTATTTCCGTTCAAGCCATGAAAAAAGCGTGGGCCCGAAATTAAAGTTAAAGTATTCGTAATTATTTATAAGTTCCAGCGCCCGGCCCATGGAATCGTTAATGCGGGAGTAGGCGTTAGGTATATAGCATTCGCGGGCTATGCGCTCGTTCCAGTTGTGATAAGGCCAGGCCGAACTTTGGCGGTCAATCTCGCCGGTCCAGGGGTTTTCCCGGGGGGGCTGGTAAAAGTGGGCGTGCACGGCGAAAAACTTGTTGCGGTTGTCTGAGATGGTCATTAGTGAATTATAGTCATTGCCGGGTGCGCGTTCAAGGAGAAAGATACGGACAGTAACCGGTGACCGGTAACCAGTAACCGGTAAAAAGCAGACGGCAGACGGGAATAGGCGGGAATAAGTAAAGGGCAGTAACCGGTGGCCGGTATACAGTAACCGGTAAAAAATAGACGGCAGGCGGGAATAAGTAAAGGGCAGTAACTGGCGACGCAGTAACCGGTTACCGATTACTGGTTACTGATTACGGTTTTTTATACATGAAAGCCATAGGAGTTCCTTTTCGTAGGCCTCAAGTCCGGTTAAAATAAAATCTCTGGCGGGGGTCTTTTTCTTAATGCCGCTAAAAGCGCGGTTCATCAGGGGTTTTGAGAAGGCCCTTGCTTCCAGTTCGTCAAGCAACAGGCGGAAGTTTTCCGTGCTTGAGTAGGTTTTAGAGGCGCCAAGGCCTGAAAAGTCAAACTCGTCGTGCCGAAAGCGCAGGCGGAGCCCGCATCCGCCTAAGGCGGATGCGGGATGGGGAAGATCATTCTGCGCGCTGAAAATATCGGCGTAATAAACTATTTCTTTTTGCGGATGCGGCACCGGATCTTTAGGCCGGACGTTTTCTGGTTTTAAAATAGAAGGAAAATATTTGAGCCTCACTTCTTCCAGCAGATCCGTTTCAAGCTCGGCCGCTGTTATTTTTGGCGGTAAAAAAACTTCAATGGCCGCCGCCGCAAGCATAGTCAGACTGTCGTAACGGGCAAAATCCTTCTGTGTCTTGTTTTGATAGTAAAAGCCGTCGTTTTTGAATTCTATCTTTTCAATAACAAGCGGCTGCGGGAGGGGGCGGTTTTCAACCACCATGGTTTTAAGCCCGGCCGCGGCGGCCAGGGCGCGCGCGGCCATGGCCGGTTCAAAGCCGGCATTTTCAAGCAGAAAACCGGGAGCAGCCTTCAGCCGCAGTTTAGCTTCTTTTTCCAGTAAACCCAGAGAAGACATGAGAAACGAGAGCACTTTGGCGCTCTCATTTTCAGTTTCAGTGAGTAATAAACAATATTCGGCCATAATTGTTACTGTTCAGGTGGATAGGCTGCCCACCAAACAGCCGGTGGGTCCGCCAAAGGCGGATAGGCAATGAGACTGTAGGTAAGAAGCAGTGACCCTGGCCTGTCGCGGACCTCTGACCTGCTCTGTTGAATTGTGTCGCGTTCGCTCCACCCTGTTGTGCCGGTGGCCTCTGGCGCTGTCATCCGGCCTGGCGCTGTCCGCGACTGAAACACAACAGACTAACAGCCTAATAGCCTACAGTCTACAGCCTGACTTTCACATGTTTTTTGCGGACATTATTTCCAATATCACTCGGTCAACCTTGGCCATGCCGGTTTTTGAAATAAGGGCGATGTTTTTTATTGTTTCTTCGGCTGTTTTGCCTATAAAACCTTCAAGTTCGCTTATGCCTTCGCCGTTAATCGCCATGTACGCGGCCCGTATGGCTGAATCGGAAGAAGAGGCCACTTTAAGCGCGCAGCCGCTTTTAGCCCCGTCGCAAAGAGTTCCGCCAAGGTCGCTTATGAGGTTGTTTACCGCGAGCGTGGCGGCCTTCAGGTTAGCGCCTTTGCGCTGCCAGACTATGGCCACGGCGGCTCCCACGCCCGCGGCCACGGCGCAGCCGCAGATGGGGGCAAGCTCGCCGGTGTAGACCTTAATATAGGCGTTCACCAGATGGGAAAGCGCTATGCTTTTTAAAATTCTCTTCTCAGGCACTTTAAAGGCTTTTCCTACAAGATACGGCACGAGTATGGCCACTACACCCTGGTTGCCCGATTGGCCGCTTGACATAACGGGCAGCGGCGCGCCCGCCATTCGGGCGTCGGTGGCTGCCGCGGTGGTAAGTTTGGCCGTTGAAAGAATGTCTTTTTTAATATAGCCTTTGGCTATAAGGTCCGAGATATAATATCCCACTTTTTTTATTTTCAGGCCTTCCTTTGAGGCGGCCAGGTTAAGCTTTACGCCTTCTTTTATGTAGGCAAGCTGGGCGGGTGTTATGGCCTCAATTTCTTTGAAAAGTTTTTTAAAATCGGTTTTGCGCAAAACTGATTTATATGGGGCGGAATTTTTTCCGGTGACATTAGCCTGCTCCGCCTCAGGCGGACTGTCCGCGGCTGAGGTGCCCGCTTTTTTGCGCATTATCTCCCTGCCGTCTTTTTTTAAAAGAGTTACGGCGCTGTGGCTGTTTTTTATTTCGCAAAGCGCTTTGTGTCCGGCCGAGCGGACTTCCGCTGAAATATAAATGCCTTTTTTTGCGTAGTCAATGGTTATGGAAACGGCTTTTTTGCGCAGCATGGCCCTGGCTTTTGTTAAATCGGAAGCGGCCAGATCATTAAAGATAGCGGAGCCGGCTTCGGGGCCGGCCATAACAGCCCCCAGCGCGGCGGCCATCAGGTTTCCTTTCTCGCCGCGCGTGTTAGGCAGCGCCACGGCAAGGCCGTTTTTATAAGTACCGGGGTCCATTTTGATATTAACTGAAATAACTTTATCGGGTAACAGCAGTTTGGCGGCGTTAGCGGAGCAAAAAGCCACGGCTATCGGTTCAGTGCAGCCCATTGCGGGATAAACTTCGTGTTTTAAGACTTCGGTGAGTAAGTTAGTCATATTAATAGTTGGTAGTGTAGAGTGGAGAGTGTAGAGATTCTGCGGTATTCTTGATTAAGATTTTTACAAGAGTTATCTTCGCTTCTTCTCCTCTCCAGTTCCAGACTCTACACTATCTACTCTCCACTCTACACTAGCCTTGTTTATAACTCAAAACTGCAGTTTCTTCATGCGGCTCCACGCCAGCAGGCCCAGCCCTGAGAAGACGGCGCAGGCGGCGCCAAGCGCGAAAGGCGCGCTTGGGGAAACTTTTGACCAGAGAAGGCCCGCCATTGTGCTGGCCACGAAGGTAAGGAGTCCCACGGTCCCCTGGAAGTAACCCATGGCTGTGGCGCGGTTTGTAGTACCGCTTACGTGGGACACCACCGCTTTGGCTATGCCCTCGTTGAACGCCCCGTAAAACCCGTAGAGCGCGAACAGCGCCCAGAACATCCAGGCGCTTGACGCCAAAGCGAAACCCGTGTAAACTGCCGCGAACACGGCGAAACCAAAAATCAAGGTTTTGACCTTTCCAAGTTTGTCCGAAAGCCAGCCCGCGGGGGCCGCCATGAAAGCGTAAACCAGGTTATACAAGGTGTATGCGAGTATAACCGTGGTAGTGGAAAACCCGAAGGTTTTTGCTTTCATGATAAGGAAAACATCGCTTGAGTTCCCAATGGCGAAAACAGCGTATAAAACCAGAAAGCTTTTGAATTCCGTGGTCATCGGTTCTTTTCCGGACTGAGATGCCGTTTTATCCGCCTTTATTGCCACGGCCTGTTCTTTCACGAAATACATCAGCACGCCCACTCCTATAAGCGCCGGTATGAAAGCCGCCAGGAAAAGCAGGCGGTAATTGGGCGCAGAGACGGGCATAAAAGAGAGCATTAAAAGAGCGGCCAGCGGACCGAGCGCCGCGCCCATAGTGTCCATAGCGCGATGAAACCCGAAAGCTTTGCCCCAATGCTCTTTTTCTATTGAGCCCGCTATTAAGGCGTCGCGGGCCGAGGTGCGTACGCCCTTTCCCACTCTGTCTATGAATCTAGAGAAAAGCACAAAATGCCAGGAGGAAGCCAGCGCAAGCAGGGGTTTTGAAATGGCTGAAAGCGAGTAGCCTGCAACCACAAAAGGTTTTCTTTTTCCGGTTTTGTCAGACCAGACGCCGCCCGCCATTTTAACAAAGCTCGCCGTAGCTTCGGCCGTGCCTTCTATCAAACCTACCACGCTCATGGGCGCGTTTAAAACCGAGGTCAGGAAAATAGGCACTATGGGATAAAGCATTTCGCTTGAAATATCGGTAAGCCCGCTTACCACGCCGAGCATGGTGATATTGCGGTTGAGGCCCGTTTTCATGTCTTTAAAAAAACCCATAAGTTGTTTATAAAGAGATTACAGCGATAACGTACAGCGATTACAGTGATACGTCAGCGATTACAACTATATAACACAGAGATTTAGTCTCCTCACTATTACCGCCGTCATCTATTCTTCATCACTGTAATCATTCCCCTATCGTTGTAATCTCCGCCAAGCGTTTTAAAAACTACGCTCAGGTCACTGTCGCCATAACCATTATTATAAGATTTAGCCATCAGTTTTTCCACCGCTTCCGTAACCGGCAGGGCCAGCCCCGTTTTATGGGCCTCCACCAGCATGAACCGTGTGTCCTTAAGCATGTGCTTAAGGGCGAAAGCGGGGGGGTATTCCTGTTCAAGTATATTTTCCTTTTTGGCCTTGAAGTAGCCGCAGTTAAGCGCGGGGCTTTCGTCCAGCACTTTAAAAATAAGTTCCGGGGAAATTTGCATGGTTTTGGCCAGCGCGGCCGATTCGGCGAGCGCGGTGGTCATTTGCGCCACTATAAGGTTCATGCAGAGCTTAAGCGCGGTGCCGCATGGCGCCGGACCCGCGTAAACTACGGCGCATCCCATGGCGAGCAGCACCGGTTTTAATTTTTCAATGGTTTGTTGTTCGCCGCCCGCAAGTATTACAAGCTTTCCGCTTTCAGCCAGGGGTTTTGAACCCGAAACGGGGCAATCCGCGAATTTTACGCCCGCAATGTGACATTTTTTGGCAAGCGCCGCGGTGTATTCAACTGAGACCGTGCTCATGTTTATAAGCGTGTTGCCACCCAGAAACGCCGAAAAAACTCCCTCCGGCCCTTCAATCACGGCGTCAAGCGCCGCGGGATCCGAGACCATGGTAATTATGATGTCGCACGCCTTGGCAAGCTCGCGCGGGGTGACGGGCGTTGCGCATCCCAATTCAGCGAATTCGTAAGTGCGCGCTCTTGTGCGGTTATAAACCGATACGGAAAAACCGGCTTTTACAAGATTAAGCGCCATGGTCCGGCCCATAATTCCGAGCCCGATAAAACCGATTCTTGGCGGAATGGACATGTTAGTCTCCTTTGGTAGTCTATAGAGTCACAGAGTCTTAGAGTCCAAGAGTCTTAGAGTCGCGGAGTCCCAGACTCCCAGACTCCTAGACTCTCAGACGCCCCGACTACCCTAATTTCAGACTCCTGACTTCAGCTTCTGTTATTTCACGCCATTGTCCGGGCGCCAGGCCTTTCAGGGTAAGCGGTCCGATGGCGTAGCGCAACAGCCGTAAAACAGGAAACCCCACACTGGCAAGCATACGTCTTATCTGCCGGTTGCGTCCTTCCTTTATTTTTACTTCCACCCAGGAAGTGGGCACTGTTTTCCTGAAACGGATAGGGGGATCGCGCGGCGGCAGGGCGGGTTCCTCAAGCATGCGCGCTTCACAGGGCAGGGTGGGGCCGTCGTTTAAAATCAGTCCCTTTTCTAGTTTTCCCACGGCCTCGGCGGTTATTTCCCGCTCAACCTGCGCCCAATAGGTTTTTTGCGTTTTGTGGCGTGGTTCTGAAATAAAACTTTGCAGCGCTCCGTCGCCGGTTAAAATAAGCAGGCCCTCGCTGTCGTGGTCAAGCCGTCCGGCGGCGTAAACACCCTTTGGCAGGCCGAAATCAGCCAGGGAGCGGTGCCCGTCACGCGGAGTAAATTGCGACAGCACGCCATAGGGTTTGTTGAAAATAATAGTAGGCATCGGTAAAAAATGATAGCAACGGAACGCAACAGAAAGCAAAGGAAAGCAAGTGAATGTTATGCGGTATTAAAACTCTTACTTTCTGTTGCCTTCTTTAGCTTTCTTTGGCCTTCTGTTGCTATCAACTGTCTTTATGTTATTATATTTTATATGGACTACGCTTTTATTGAAAACCAGAAAGAGTTCGACGCTCTGGTGCCTAAATTAGCCAAACAAAAATTTCTGGCCCTTGACACGGAATCCAACAGCCTTTACGTATATAAAGAACAGTTCTGCCTGCTTCAGCTTGCAAGCGAGCATATAAACGCCGTTGTGGATACCCTGCGGGTGGATATACGGCCTCTTCTGCCGGTTTTTGCCGACCCCAAAGTTGAAAAAATACTGCATTCCGCCGATTCGGACATAAAGGTTATTAAAGCCGCGGTTGGCGGGACTTTTGAAAATATTTTTGATGTTATGCTGGCTTCCAAGTATCTGGGTATGAAAAAATGCGGCCTTGAAAGCCTGGTGAATGAGTTCTTTAAAGTGGCGCTGAATAAAAAGTTCCAGAAGGCAGACTGGGGCAGGCGTCCGCTTACAAAAGAGATGCTGGATTACGCCATTACCGATGTGCTTTACCTCTACAGGCTGAGGGAATTGCTGGCCGCTCAGCTGAGCGAGAAAAACCGCCTGCAAGAGATAAAGGATCAGTTTTGCCAGCTGGCAAAAGTGGAACCGGTCCCTTTCCATTTTGACGGGAAAGATTTTTTACACCTGCGCAGCGCCCGCCAGCTGAACGGCAGAGGGCTGGCTGTTTTGCGCGAGCTTTATCTGGCAAGAGAAGTAGCGGCTATAAGGCGCAATGTGCCGTCTTTTAAGGTAATAAGCGAAGATTTAATGCTGCGCCTGGCAGTCGCTCCGCGCGAGGGGCTTGAAAACCCGGGGATATTCAAAGGCATTACAAATTATGTGCTGGCTAACCATGGTCCCTGGATACGCGAAGCCTTGCAGAAAGGCCTGAAGGCGCCTGAGGTCACTTTTCAGAAAAAGGAAGTTTCGCACGAGAAACGGGTATACTTTGAAAGTATTAAAACCAAATTTAATGTTTTAAAACTCTGGCGCAAGACCACGGCTGCAAAACGCAATATGCTGCCCGAGGCTATTTTGGGCAACGACCTTCTTGAGCGCATAGCTTTCGCCTCACCCAGGACCGTTGAAGAATTTAAAACCATCAGAGGCCTTGGCGCGGAAAAACTTCTTATCTACGCCGCCGATATCCTGGATTTTCTGAAACACCATAAGGCATAGGGGAGATGCGTGGATGCCTGGAGGCATGGACGCGTGGATGTAAAGAGGATGGAAGGCGGAAATTTAATAGCTTCACCCTCTAAATTGCTGCGCATCTAAACTGCTAAGCATCTAATCTACCTTGCCAGCAGGCGCCTTAACAGGTCCGGTCTTCTTATTTCGTGGAGGGCTTTGGAGATCAGCGGTTTATTTTCAGGTTTGAAATACTGAAGGAGCGCCCTCTGCATGCGGCGCTCCGTTTCTTTTTTAGGCACATAAACCGTTTCAAGCGTGAACGGGTCAAGCCCGGTATAATAAATAGAAGTGGCAAGCTCCATGGGCGCGGGCAGGAAATCGTTTATCTGCTGCGGGCGGATGCCACGCTCCTTAAGGAAAACCGCCAATTCCGCCATGTCTATAAGCGTAGAGCCAGGATGCGCCGCGATAAAATAAAGCACCATGTATTGTTCTTTGCCTGCGTGCTTTGATTCCACGGCGAATTTCTCCGCGAACTGTCTGAAAATTTCCACCGACGGTTTTTTCATAACCGCAAGCACTTTGGGTGTTATATGTTCCGGCGCCACTTTCAACTGGCCGCCGGTGTGATACCGCGCAATTTCTGAGATGTACTCGCCGCACTGGAGCGCCAGATCCATTCTTATGCCGCTCGCGATAAAAGCTTTTTTCAGGCCTTTAATGGAGCGCATTTTCCGCATCAGCGAGAGCAGGGGCTTGTGGTCGGTGCCAAGGTTGGCGCAGAGCGCCGGGTAAAGGCAGGAAAGTTTTTTACATTTCCCGCATATTTCCATGTCTTTGCCGCCCATGCGGTACATATTAGCCGACGGTCCTCCGAGGTCCGAGATATTGCCTGGATGATTTGCGGTATTAAGCAATTCCCGTGCTTCTTTTTCAACTGAGCTTTCGCTGCGGGATTGTATGAAGCGGCCCTGGTGGAGTGTAAGCGAGCAAAAGGCGCAGCCCCCGAAACAGCCGCGATGTATGACTATTGAGTCCTTTATCATCTCAAGGGCGGGTATAGCCGTCTGAGGGCCATAGGCCTTTGATACGGCACCTGCGCAAACATTGGGCTCTTTATACGATGGATGGGCTTTTTTTGTATAGGGCAGGCCGTAAATATAATCCATTTCCGCCATGGTGGCGGGGAGTGCCGGTGGATTCTGCACCACGGCTCGGCCTTCGCTTTTCTGTATGAGTATTTTGGCGTTGTAGGGGTTTGATTCTTCGTAAATTACGCGGGTGGCGTTTGAAAACTTCACCCGGTCGGAAGCGACTTCGCCGGCAGTGGGAAGCGTTATGGAGTCCGGAATATTCAGTTCCGCCGTTTCCCTGGCGCCCGGGGCGTAGGCGGTGCCGCGTATGTTCCTGAGTTCGTTTATCTTTTCGCCTTTTGCCAGGCGTCCGGTTATTTCAGTTATCTGTTTCTCTCCCATACCGTAAACCAGTAAATCAGCCTTGGAATCCAGCAGCACGCTTTTTCGCACTTTGTCCGACCAATAGTCGTAATGGGCGAAGCGGCGCATGGTGGCTTCTATGCCGCCTATTATTACGGGGGCGTCGGGGTAGGCTTCTTTGGCTCTTTGGGAGTAGATGATAGTTGCGCGGTCGGGGCGGCGGCCGGGCTGGCCTCCGGGGGAAAAATCGTCTTCCGAGCGGATCTTTTTGTTATGGGTATACTTATTTATCATGGAGTCCATGTTGCCGGATGAGACTCCGAAGAACAGGCGGGGTTTGCCGAATTTTTTGAAGTCGGCGCAGTTTTGCCAGCCGGGTTGGGGGAGTATGGCGACGCGGAAGCCTTTTGCCTCAAGCACGCGGCCAAGAAGTGCCATGGCAAACGAGGGATGGTCCACATAGGCGTCGCCGGTGACCAGGACTATATCAACATAGTCCCAGCCGCGGGCGTTAATTTCTTCTGGGGTGATTGGGAGAAACTTATTGATGTTCATAATTTAAAATTCAGGGTCCGGGGTCCTGCCGCTGGATTTGGACGGCGGGGACGGGGTCCGCCAGAAGCGGCCCCTCGCCACTCACCTCGCTGAATGCCCAGTGCGAGGTTCCGTGAAGCCCCGCCTTGCCAAACACCAGCGTCACCCCTCCAAAGAATTTGGTTATTATATAAGGTGGTTGTCCCCACCCTGTTGTTAACTTGAATAGCCCGCCCTTTTTCTTTATTGCTGCTGGCAGTATAAAAAAGGCATGAGCGCCGGGGGAAAACTCCAGCTAGATTATAACATTTTGAGGTTTTTTGAGAGAGTTTGGATGCTATAGTTATATACAGCGCGTTTCCTGGACTTTTTTTGGAATTTTTAAAAATGAAACATTAATTTAATATCACGGAAGTATACTTTATTGGAATATGCGGCTGTAAGGAATAAGCGTTGTGAGAGGAGGATATATGTGCCCTGTGAACATCCTTAAAATCGGTTCCAAATTGGAAAGTCTTTTCGCAAACAGGGTTTCAAGAGTGAGGCTTAACGGGGCTAAGGTTTCCCCGTGCCCCGCCAAAATTTACTACCTGTGGGAAAAGCACGACATCAAGCGCATAGAACTCTTCAGTATGGAGTGAAACAGACGATTGGTAACAGATTTGTGTGTGTTATCCGGCTCTTGAAATCTTATGCCTGCCTAATCAGCTGACGATAGAAATAACCTTCCCCCGTTCCCTTGACCACTGCTGAGTTGCTGAATTCTGTATTTAATAAAAAAGCCTTACTCTTTGTATTTATGGATAAGCATGTAAAATGACCGCTAAATTATTGGCTGGGAATATATGTGACTTTTACCGGCATGGGTGCTGTTGGCCTTATGCCGTCTCCTTTTTTCTTGTTTTGATCATTTATTGGCTGGATTTCTTTTTTGTGAATACGCGCTGTCACACGGCAAGTTTACTCGCTTACGGGATAATTTTCGCCTACTATCTTCAAAATGTCCGGCTGTATGTCCGGGATAAAATTAAAGCGGCAAACGCCGGATTTTTTATAGTATTTCTGTCTTTTAAAATAACCGTCTGGGGATTAATACTGGTTTCACTCTATTTGCTGAAATCAATGAGTTGTGTGTAACCGGATAGAGTTATTCAGCAATGCGAAAGGCGCTGCCTTTTCGGTTGCGCTATAGGACAACCCTGTCGCCTTTTTTCGTATAATACGCCTATGGACCTAAAAAAGGCGCTATCGCTTCTTGTTGCGGAGTTCGGCAGCCACGATATCCCATACGCGCTTATAGGCGGATTTGCCATGGGCGCCCTGGGAGTGCCCAGAAGTACAATAGACCTGGACTTTCTTGTTACCTCTGAAAGTCTGCACAAGGTTGAGGCTGTAATGCTGGCGCTGGGTTATAAAAAGGTTTTTTCCTCTGAAAATGCATCCCAATATGTATCGCCTGCAAAAGAGCTTGGGGAAGTTGATTTTCTTCACGCTTTCAGACCCATTTCAAAAAAAATGCTTAAAAGCGCCGGTACGGCGGCGGTATTTGGAGGGGAAATAAAAGTGAAAGTTTTAAAAGCGGAAGATATTATAGGTCTAAAAGTGCAAGCTATCGCCAATAATCCAAACCGCTTTCACAAGGACAACTCTGACATAGAAGAACTTTTGAAGACTGTTAAAGTAGACTGGGAAACGCTGAAAACCTATTTTGAGCTATTCAGCATGACTGACAGATTTCTGGAATTGAAGGCAAAATATGAACGAAAATAAAAAAAATCCGGTTTTTACGAAAAACATAGACCGGGACATGTTCCGCATGGCTGCCGGAAAAGGTTCTTTCTTCAATAAGGACGGGAAATATGACGCGGCGGTCTGGTTGGACTTTGCCAACCAGTTCAACGAATTTATGTGCCATGCCAGAAAACCCTTCATCCCCATAACCGGCAATAACTTCAAGCTTTAGAGAAGCACCGCCTATTTTTCGTTTAATAAATGCGGGGGAAAAGGTAAGCAGGTGTTTTTTCTTTGTTTTTGTCAGGAGCGAAAGAGAGATCGTTTGTTAAAATTTTAATTACGCGCGGCTAAATCACACATTACAGGTTTATTATAGCGACAATACGGTGTCGTGATGGTCTGCTATACTATTTAACAGGCTGGTGAAAAACTTTTCATCGGCCTGGATTACAGCGATTTTGGAAAGGCGATTACAGCGATAAAAAATGGATTTTTATATCAGTCTTTTAGCGCATTATCAAGGACCTGTTTTATGCGTGAATCAACCGGTTTAAATAAGTTTTCTACGGAAAAAACGGCTTTAGTAGCGGTTCTCAGGTCGCCCCGCGACCTGGAAATGGCGGCGCGGCGCCGCTGGTACCGGATACCCGTTAAAAAAGCTCCCAAACGCCGTTTTACGCACATCGCTTTCTATCAGCCGGCCTGCTTCAAACCCGACGGTAAAAGAATAGTATATTACGCCGAAGTAGCGGGTTGCCGAACGGAGCGCAGAATTGATATTTTCCCTGACGAACCCGGACATCCGGCGGCGCGGGAACTTTACTTTAAATACAGCCTGGGCCCGCTTATTAAACTTCCCCTGCCCGTTCTAAACACCAGCAGGAGCAGGGTATCTTTCGGGTACGCTTCGCTTAAGTCGTTGTCGCGGGCCAGGGATATACTCGGAATTTTTAATACGTTTCCCATTGAAAATATAATGTGCGACGCGTTGAAATCAGCCGGTTTTAATTTTTACCGTGAATACATCATCATGCGGGGGAGAAAGACAAGATACCGGCTGGATTTCGCGTTATTGCGGAAAAACGGGAAACTGGATATTGAATGCGACGGATATAATTGGCATTCCGCCCGCGCTCAGCGCGTTAAAGACGCTAAAAGGGATAAATGGCTGCGAAGCCATGGTTGGACAATACTTAGATTCGGCGAACATGCGGTGGTGAACAATTTAGAAGACTGTATCGGCAAGATAAATACGGCGGTCCAATTAATAGGGCAATACGGCCGGGCTGCCGGTTAATTTGCTATTGTGAGAGAATCGGGCGGATTTGGATAATTATTCAGTTAATATGGAAAAAATGTTCCGGCGCGTGTTTATAGAGATAACCAACGTGTGCAACCTGGCTTGCGGATTTTGCGCGGCAACATCACGCCCGCCGGCTTTCATGACGCCTGAAATGTTTGAGGCTGTCGCGTCGCAGGTTAGACCTTTCGCGAAGGTGGTTTCTCTGCATGTGCTGGGCGAGCCCTTCATGCATCCCCGGCTGCCGGAAATACTGCGCATTTGCTCGCGCCTGGGCCTCAGAGTGAATCTTGTCACCAACGGAACGCTGCTGGATAAATTCGGCCCCGCTGTCTTTGCTGAAAAATGCCTCAGCCAGGTCACATTCTCGCTCCACTCGCTTGCCGCCCTGCCTTTTGGTGAGCGTCCACAAAAACTGCGCCGCCTGGCGGAGTTTGCCGGCGGAAAACGCGGGCCGTTTAAAATCGCTTTTCGTTTGAGGGGAAGGCGGGAAGACGCTTTTTTTAAAGAAACTTTGGGTTATTTAATTAACGCCTTTCCAGCCTCAAGGCCGCAGGAGGGTTATGAGCAGGCGGCAACCCCCGGCGCTAAATCGTCTGGCGCGGGGGTAAAGCTTGCGGATAATGTCTACCTTAATATCGGAGCGCTGTTTGAATGGCGCGGCGGAGGAGGGGGTAAAAATAAAACGGGGTGTCTGGGCCTGCGGCATCATTTTGCAGTGCTATGCGCGGGTGAAGTTGTGCCGTGCTGCGCCGATTATGACGGCAATCTCTCAATAGGAAATGTAAATAAAAGACCGCTAGCCGATATTTTGAGCAGTCCGCGGACCGCAATTCTCCGAGACAGCATAGCCGCTAAAACCCCGATGCCGGCCTACTGCGCCGCCTGCGGCTTCAGCGCGCCGGGCTGACTTCATGATATTCGGATTTTTCCGCCGGTATTTTGCTCAAAGCCTTTAAAGCGCCGATCGGGCAAAGTTATCAGAATCTCCTGAAGCGACAACTTGTTATAATTGTTTTGAGATCTATATGGAAGACGCCAGGAATGGACTTGAAGAAAAAATAAGGGAAATGCCCAAGGCGGAACTGCACCGGCACCTTGAGGGCTGTGTGCGCGTTCCGACTATAATAAAATTGGCCCGCCGATACGGCCTTTCCCTTCCTACTTTTGATCCGGGCGAACTGGAGAAAGCAGCAAAACTCCACGCTCCCATGGATTCTTTGGCCGCCGTGCTTAAAATGTTTGAAATAGCGCAGTCGGTTTTTGTTTCATACTCCGCTTTGGAGGAAATAACTTTTCAGGCGCTTGAAGACGCATATAAGAACGAAAATATAAGGCTTCTGGAATTGCGCTATAGCCCGGACTTTATGCTTCGGGGGAAAACTCTGGACTGGCAGAAGTCTTTGGATGTAATGTCGGATGTGCTGGGGAAATTTGAAAAGGCGCATGATTTTGTAGGCGGAATAATTGTTATCGCTTCACGAAGTTACGGCATGGACTCGGCGCTTAAGACAATTGATTTCGCCGTTAAGAATAAAACCTCCGTAATAGGTTTTGACCTGGCCGATAATGAAATAGACTATCCTTCCCGCCTTTACGGGGAAGCCGTTAAAAAACTGTGCCAGGCCGGCATACCGCTTACGGTGCATTCGGGCGAGGAAGGGCGCTACACGCAGGTTATAGAGACCATTGAAGAGCTGCGTCCCAGGCGTATAGGCCACGCGGTAAAAGCGGCGGACGATCCCGCCGGCCGCGCTATGCGGCTTATAAAGGAAAACTCCATCACCATAGAGGCCAACCCGTACAGTAACTATCTTACCCACTCCGTGGCTTCACTTGAAACTCACCCGCTTAAGAAATTTATAGAATCCGGCTTAAGCGTGTGCATAGGCGCAGATGACCCGGAAATACTGGATACCAGCCTTAACAAGGAATATTGGTTGTGTATGGAAAAGATGGGCCTTTCATTTGAGGATATAGACTACACCATAGAATGCGCCCTGAACGGTTCCTTCCTGTCCGCCTCCAAAAAGCAGCAGGCCGAAAGGTTGTTGAAAAGCAACTATTCAGGTTCACGGTTCAGCGGTTTTTCGATAAACAGTCCGGCGGAAACGGTTCAACGATTAAAAAAGCATGAAGATCGTGGGAAAAATAATCGTTAATTCTGAACCGTGAATCTAAAAACCTGAGCGGTAATGTTAACCTGAAAGTTGCAGTTGCAACTTTCTCTTTCGCAGTGACTCTGGCCTGTCGCTGGCCTATGGCGTAGTCAGCGACTGAGCTCAAGGTGCGCTGCGCGCGGCATACACCCTCGTGGATTTGGCGGCACTGCCGCTTCAAATCCACGCCCCGCTGCTGCGGGGAATCCTGCATAATTCTGTTCTCCTGTTTCCTCAATGAAAATCATCTTGAACTGAAGGATTCGGATTAAAAAGGCGTCCGGCCGCTTCTGAAAAGCTTTTGTTTTGGCTCTTATTTTGGGATAATATAGTTAAATGATGTGGAATCTGCGGGTTGAGGAGAGTTTATAATGAAAAAAATATTGAAAATAGCGCTGTTTTTGCTTGTCGCAGCCGGGATATTTGCCGGTGTGGCAAAGGCCGAACCTTTTTCGGATTTTAAAACTTACGCGGCTGAGGCTTACCTGAAGCCCTTTGCCGAAGACCTTGGCGGCTTGATAGGCGGGGCGGATTTTAACTCCGGCCGCGCGTTGGGCTTTCCCGGTTTTGACGCGGGAGTTGCCGCAACCGTGCAGTTAAAACCCAACTCAAAGAACCTTATACTTAAAAACGCCGATGTTAAGGCTTTCGGCCTGCCGCTAGTGCAGGTGTCTGCGGGGTTGCCGGTGGTTGGAGCGGATATAACGCTTCGCGGGATAACGGTATCGGGTCTTTCTATAATCGGCGGCGGCGTGAGAAAATCGGTGATTAAAAGCGGCGCCCTTACCAAGTTCATCCCCGATGTATCCATTTCTGCTTTCTACGACGTTATAAAATATGATTATTTCAAAGGCAGCCATATGTCTGTTAACGCGGCGGCTTCGTTTGATATACCGATTATAAAGCCTTTTATCGGGATCGGCCTGGACCGCACAAGCCTGGAGATAAAGGGCGTTTCCACGCTGCTCAACGGAGTTGACGCCAGCATTTCAAAACCCCGCTATACACTGGGCGTTAAATTCTCACCCATACCGCTGCTTTATGTGTACGGGGCTTACAGCAGCCTGCACGGACAAGGCGGCTATCAGGCCGGTTTCGGGGCTAGGTTCTGACATCAATCAGTTTAGAGGGTTTCAGGGTTGTGGAGTTTAGGAGTTAAAGAGTTTTAGAGTTAGAGAGTTCCGGAGTTCCCAACTCACAACTCTTCAACTCCCTGACACACGGTTTATTTGGAGAATAATATGGAAACCGATCAGACACAGAACATGCAATCGCGGGAATGTCTTGAAATGATTGAGACTTATGGGGCCAATAATTATCACCCGTTGCCGCTGATAATCGCTCAGGCGAAAGGCATGTGGGTGAAGGATCTGGAAGGCCGAAAATATATGGATATGTTAAGCGCCTACTCGGCCCTTAACCACGGCCACAGGCATCCCAAAATTATGAAGTCCCTTGCTGAACAGGCGAAAAAAGTTACACTCACTTCGCGCGCTTTTAACAATGACCAGATAGGGCCGTTCTTTAAGGAACTGTGCGAATTCACAGGCTATGAAATGACCCTGCCCATGAATACAGGCGCCGAAGCCGTTGAGACCGCCATTAAGGCCGCGCGCAAATGGGGCTACAGGGTAAAAGGCGTGCCGGAAGGCAAAGCCGAAATAATAGTGTGCTCAAATAATTTTCACGGCCGCACCGTTTCCATCATATCATTCTCTACCGAGCCGCAGTATAAGGACGGCTTTGGCCCGTTTACCCCGGGGTTCAAGGTTGTGCCCTACGGCAACCTTGAAGAGTTAAAAGCCGCCGTAAACCCCGACACCGTGGCTTTTATGATTGAGCCGATACAGGGCGAGGCGGGCATAATTGTGCCGCCTGAGGGATATTTGAAAGCCGCCTACGATATCTGCAAAGCTAACAGGGTGCTTTTTATGGCCGATGAAATACAGACCGGTTTCGGCCGTACCGGAAAAAAATTCTGCTGCGAGTACGACGGCGTTAAGCCCGACGTTATGATACTAGGCAAGGCGCTGGGCGGGGGGGTAATGCCGGTTTCCGCGGTGGTAGCCTCTAAAGAAATCCTCGGCGTGTTCAATCCGGGCGACCACGGAAGCACATTCGGCGGCAACCCGCTGGCCTGCGCGGTGGCCAGAACCGCCCTGAAAGTTTTAACCGAGGAAAACCTGGTTGAAAATTCCCGCGTGATGGGCGGGTATTTTATGGAAGAACTCCGCTCCATAAAAGGCCCGAACATAAAGGAAGTGCGGGGCCTTGGCCTGCTTATAGGAGTTGAGCTTAACAGTTCCGCGCGGCCTTTCTGCGAGCGGCTCATGGCTTTCGGTCTGCTTGCCAAGGAAACGCACGACCGTGTGATCCGTTTTGCCCCGCCGCTTATTATCACGAAGAAGGAAATAGACTGGGCTTTAAGGCGGATAAAGAAAGTGCTTGGGAAATAGCGAAGTGGATTACAATGGATTCTGCCGAGGAAGAAAGCCTCAAAGATAAATTCGGGCCTTTCTGCTTTTTTAACGAGCCGGCCGCTAATTTTACCACCTACCGGGCGGGGGGCAGAGCCGCGGCGCTGGTAAAACCCGGCAACACCCGCGAACTGCTCTGGCTTTGGCGCTGGTGCCTTGGGAAAAAACTGCCTTTCCGCATACTGGGCAGGGGCTCAAATGTTCTGGTGAGCGACAAGGGACTTCCGGGCGTTACGGCCCTTACCGGAAGGCTTGCCTGCCTTGAACTGTCTGGCAATGCCGTAAAGGCGGGCGCCGGCGTTTTGTGGGATGACCTCGCGCGCGCTTGCGCGGAAAAAGGCCTCGGGGGCTGTGAGAAGTCTTCCGGTATTCCGGGTACAGTCGGCGGCGCTGTGCGCATGAACGCGGGGGCTTACGGCCAGGAAACATTTGACCGGCTTATCTCGGTTGAGGCGATGAACGCCGAAGGGCGCGTTTTAACGTTAAAGAAAGATCAAATCGCGCATGGTTACAGGGTTGTGCCGGGGCTTGAAAATCTAATCATTATTTCAGCTTCTTTTGAATTTGAGCCGGGCCTGGCCGCGGAACTTCTGGCGGAACGGGCCCGTGTGCTTGCCAAAAGGGCCGAAAAACAGCCGCTTGACTATCCCTCTGCCGGCAGCGTCTTCAAACGGCCTGTCGGCGATTACGCCTCTCGGATTATAGATGCCTGCGGCCTTAAAGGCCTTAAAATAGGCGGGGCGCAGGTCTCGCCCAAACACGCGGGTTTTATAATTAATTCCGGCGGCGCCGCGGCGGCGGATATTTACCGCCTGATACGCAAAGTGCAGGCCGAAGTTAAAGTGAAAACGGGCGTTGAATTGGAGCTTGAACAGGCGCTGCTTGGCGAGTTTGATTAACCCAAAAATTGCCGTTGAAATCGGTCCTCTATAGCGGATATCTACGGCAATTTTCGGGTTAATACCGTTTAAAAATAAAAACATTTCCGGCCTTGCCGAAAGTAAGCGCCTTGAATAATAACCAGATAATCAAAGCCCCGGCAAGCATAAGGGGTATTCCTAAAACAGCCCCGATAAAAGTGGAAGTCAGCACCGCTCCGGCTATTATAAGCGTCAGAGCCATAAGGACAATGGCGGCCGAGAAAAGTATTTTTATTCTCAATATGAAAGAACGGAACCGCCCCATTAAGCTTTCGTCCGCGCGCGCGCCGCGACCGAACGGCATGGGGCCGCCCACTATTTCCGGTTCTATAGCTTCTTCGTCCGCGGCTGAGCTGTTTGGCGGAAAAGCCGGACTGTAATTTGCTTTCATATCACATGAATTATACTCCCTATAGCGCTTTGCGCGCAACATTTTTATAAAGCATTTTTACAAAGCGCAGTTGGTATAATATAAAACGGTTAAGGCGGCAGGCAGAGGGACATAATAGAATAGAGGGTGCGGATATTGCCTTTCACCTTTTTACCCTGCCGCCTTTCTTTCGGGAGATACTGTGAGAAAAATTATTTTTATAGCGTTCGTTGCCGGACTTCTATATGCGCCTTTTCGCATCTGCGCGCAGAAGGATACTCCTGCCAACGCGCTTCTGCTTCTGCCCTCCGCGAATACGGCTTTTGACGTAAAATTTCAGACTTTCCTGGATTCTAAAGGCGCCAGGCTGCTCCAATCATTTCCTCCAACCGCTTTTATAGGCTATATCCCGAAAACGCTGGACGCGGAGTTGAAGAGAAAGTACGGGGCGCTTGTTTACAGGGATAAGGCAGAGGATATGTCCGAATTTTTCAGGCGCGGAGAAAGCGCGGTTTTTGCCGTTAACGCATGGAACAAGCGTTTTGTGGAGGACCCGCCGGAGGCGCCGCTTATAGTAAGTTCAAAAGTCCAGCGCGCGGGGAAAAAAGGGGAGGGTATAAACCTTTCCTGGAACGGGATGATGAAAGCGGTTTCCTACCGGTTGCAGATAAGCACGGATGAAGCTTTTTCTTCCGTTTCCCTGAATACCACGCTGAAGCGGAACAGTTATAAGATCTTTCCGGCTTTCTGGAAAGATGGTGTTTACTACTGGCGCGTTTCCGGAATTATGACGCTGAACAACGGGGAAAGAAAAGAAAGCGGGTTTTCCGCGGTAGACTCATTTGCCGTATCAAAGCCGCAGCACCCGGTTTCCGCCTCTAAACCCACGGCGCCCGCGCTGTCCTCAAACGTGAAATTCAGGAGGGGGCAGCTGCGCTGGGACGCCTCTTCCGGAAGGTATTACCGTCTTCAACTTTCAGAGACAAAAGATTTTTCCGCTCCGGCGGCGGACGTCTTTACGGATACCTGTAATTATAAAACGGAGGGCCTTGATATAAAGAGCGGTTCTCCGTATTATATGCGTGTGATGGCCTCCGACGGCTGGGTTTCCAGCGGTTGGTCCTCTGTTTTCAGGGTACTGCTGAAAGCTGAGGACCGTATTTCAGGAAATAAACGTCCCGGCAGTAAAACGAGAGGCGCTAAACGTTGAATGAGTCAAGGAGTTTTGAAGTCTGGGCGTCTGAGCGTCAGGGAGTACAGAGTTCTTATCCCGGAGTTTCCGGCCGACTCTAAGACTCTCAAACTCCAAGACTCTGAGACTCTTAGACTCCCAGACTCCCGGAATTGATCCCAAGAGCTGTTTGCCATTCCACAATCTTTATTTTCAGGGAAAAGTCCTCGGCGCGCCGGCGGGCTGCGGCGCTGTATTTCTCAAGCCGGGCACTGTCGGACAGCAGGGCGGAGATATGTTTCGCCCAAAGCCGTTCCAGGCCGCTTATAACGGGTGTAAAGTCAGGGGCGGTAACCTGAAATTGAGGCATTAAAAGCCCGAAAGCGGTTTCTTCAGGAGCGGCCGCCTCTGTCTGGAAATCTGTTTCAGGGGCCATTATTTCACGGGGACCGGATCGGCAGTCGCAGGATATTACCGGCAGGCCGCACGCCAGGGCCTCAATAACGGAGTTTGGAAAACCTTCCCAGAGCGAGGGGAAGGCGAACAATACGGCTTTTGAGAAAAATTTATACGGGTTTTTTTGAAAGCCCAGAAAGAACACATCATCTTTTGCCTGCGGCCCCGCGGCTCGGCCGGGGAAATATGCGTTAAGTCCCATAGCCGCGCATAAGCCTAGCAGCTTTTCCTCCAGCTCGCCTTTTCCCAGAAAAACCAGCGCCGCGTCCGGATCTGTTTTTTTAAGCCCGGCGAATATCCTGAGTAAATGCCAATGCCCTTTTTGGGTTCTAAGGCGGCCGCTTGTTATTATAACCGGCCTGGTAAAAACAGCTTCATGCCGGCTTTCAAGCGGCTCGGAGGACGCGGCGTTTATCGCCTCCGTGTCGCAGGCGTTCGTTATTACCCTGATCTTTTCCGGAGGCGCGCCGAAGTTCTCCGTCAGGTCGCGCGCGTTGCCTTTTGAATTGGAAATTATTAAATCCGCCGCGGGATAGAGCTTCCTGATGATCGGTTTCATCAGCGCGCCGCGAATACCTGAAAAATCAACGGAAGGATGCGTGCGTTCGCAGATCACGGCGCGGTGCCCGCTTTTGCGCGCGGCCAGTATGTTTACAAAATTTGAGCGTTCCATTAAAGAGAGTACGGTGTCGCCTCGGCAGGTTTTGGCGGCAAGACGCGAGGCGTAGAGCGGTGATAAAATTGTTTTTATGGCGCCGGGCAGCGAAGCGCCATGGTGTAAAAGGCTTGAAAACGGCGGCAGATCAGGGAGGGGGGAACATCCTCCGTCAAGAAGCAGGAAGGCTTCCGGCTTCATGGTTTTTGCAAGAAGCGCCGCCTGAATTTCCGCGCCGCCTCCAAACAGCGAATTAACCAGTATTTTTAAAGCCATATGTGACTACAGGTTGCTTAGGCTGAGGGCTGCCGGCAGACTGACAGTTTTTTAATAAATTTGTATTTATGATTAGCCTGACAGCCTTGCACTTCTCTTAGATCAGAAACCCCGTTATAGCGGCGCTCATAAAACAAGACAGCGAACCCGCCAGCACGGCGTAGAGGCCCAGGCGGGCTATATCTTGTCGGCGTTCCGGGGCCAGCGCGCCAAGGCCGCCTATTTGTATCGCTATGGACAGAAAGTTGGAAAACCCGCAAAGAGCGTGTGCCGCTATAATAAGCGAGCGTTGGCTTATCACGCCGGGGTTATTCTTCAGGAAGTCAGCCATGTTCAGATAGGCGATGAACTCGTTCAGCACAGTTTTCTGGCCTATCCAGTTCGCCACCTGCGCGGCTTCGTTGCCGGGCACGCCCATAAGCCAGGCCAGCGGAGTGAAAACCCAGCCGAATATTTTTTCCAACGAGAGCTGCGGGTAGCTTATCAGGGCCCCGGCGTGGCCTACTATAAAGTTAAGCATAGCGAGCAGGGCCATGAAAGCCAGCAGGCAGCCGCCAACGTTCAGCGCCATCTGCAGGCCGGTGGTGGCGCCGTTGGCCGCGGCGTCTATAACGTTCTTGTCCGTCAGTTCCAGTTGCATTTTCAGCACGCCGCGGGTCTTCGGCTCGCCGGTCTCGGGGATCATTATCTTGGCTATTATCAGCGAGCCTACGGCTGACATGATGGAGGCCGCGAGCAGGTGGCCGCCTATGCCCGGGATGTAGTTCTGCAGCATACCGGCGTAAACCGCCATCACGCCGCCGGCAATTGTGGCCATTCCGGCCGTCATCACCACGAAAAGCTCGGATTCGGTAAGTGACGCCATATATGGGCGTATGGCCAGGGGGGCCTCGGTTTGGCCGACGAAAATGTTGGCGCTGGCCACCAGAGATTCCGCGCCGGAGGTGTTCATGACCTTTAGCATTATGCGGGCGAAGAACATCACTACTTTCTGCATGATGCCGAGGTAATAGAGTACCGACATCAGCGAGGAGAAGAAGATTATTGTCGGCAGGACCTGAAAGGCGAATATTACGCCCAGAGACTGGTTGTGGATGAGGTTGCCGAATAGGAACTTCGATCCTTCGTCAGTGAACATAAGCAATTTCACTATGACGTCGTTTATCTTCATGAAGAACTTCTGGCCCAGGGGTACCTTCATGATCAATACGCCGCAAACTATCTGCAGTATGACGCCGCTCGCTACGGCTTTGTAATTTATATGTTTTTTGTTTCTGCTAAGCAGCCAGGCAACTCCCAGTAACACGAACATGCCGAAAAAACTTACAAGTCTTTCCATGATATCTCCCGCCGATAAATATGTGAAAACATGTAACTGTTCAGTGATAGACTGTATAGGATATTATGTGCCAGTAGGCGAGTAAGCGGGTAGGCTAGTAGGCTCTGAAAGCCTACCAGCTTACCAGCCTACCAGCTTCTAATAGGGCTCAGCATAAATAACCCTGGGTAACTATAAAAGTGTAGATAATTTACCCGGCAAATACAACTTTAAAAGAGTTCCGTTATTTTGTTATTATTGAGTCACCGGCGCGGGGGCTTTGCGGCTCCGGTAAACAGGGAGGCTTAAATTATGGCGGAACATGATCGGCAGGCGCCTTTTAAATACGAATGGTTCACGCTGGGCGATATAAACGGTTTTTTCGGGCTGATGTTCGATAATGTAACGGTATTGTCGTTCATGGCCGGGATCCTTATCTTCGCCTTCGGTTTTCCCTCCGAAATTGTTTTCAGGAAAATGTTTCCGGGCACCGCTTTTGGCGTTCTTTTTGGCGACCTTATATACACCTGGATGGCTTTTCGCCTTGCCAGGCGCACTAACAATCCCAGGGTGACCGCCATGCCGTTAGGTCTTGACACTCCGTCCAGCATAGGTATTGTTCTGGCGGTCCTTGGGCCCGCTTTCCTGGGTTTCAAAGCCAGGGGTATGGCGGAATACGACGCCGCTATGATGACCTGGTATCTGGGCATGGCCACCATGGTCCTTATCGGTCTGGTAAAGTTTGTTCTATCATTTGTCGGCAGCTGGCTGCAGAAAGTAATTCCCCAGGCCGGTCTGCTGGGTTCGCTCGCCGGCATAGGCCTTGCCCTGATCGGCTTCATCCCGCTGGTGGAGATTTTCGGGATGCCGCTGGTGGGCATGATAGCGCTTGGCCTCATACTCTACACTCTTGTGGCCAAAATAAAGCTTCCCAAGAACTTTCCCGGCGTGTTTGGGGCTGTGGCCGTGGGAACGGTTCTGTATTACGTTCTTGCCCCTTTCGGTCTGGCCGGTGGGCATTACCAGCCTTTCTCCGCCCAATTGCATTTCGGCCTGCCTGTTCCGTCGCTTGATTTTATAAAAGGCATGGGCGAAGCAGTAAAGTATCTGCCCATCGCGGTGCCTTTCGCCATACTTACCGTTATCGGCGGCGTGAATGTCACCGAAAGCGCCCGTGTGGCCGGAGATGATTTCAACACCCGGGACATCCTGCTTACCGAAGCTGTGGCTACCCTTATCGCCGGTATCTGCGGCGGTGTGGCCCAATCTACGCCCTACATCGGACAGCCGGCATATAAGCAGATGGGCAGCCGCGCCGGATATACTTTGCTGACCGGTATTTTTATCGGTCTGGGCGGGTTTCTCGGTTATATAGGCTTTATAGTGGAACTTATCCCGCGCGCGGTCATCGCGCCAATACTCGTTTTTGTGGCGTTGGACATTATGTGCCAGGCTTTTCACGCCTGTCCCGTACGTCACGCCCCGGCGGTAGCCTTCGCTTTTTTCCCCACGGTGGCCCGCCTTCTGCAGATAAAGCTGTCCAATCCCAGCTTCGTGCCGCCGGAGCTGTTCGCCAAACAGCTTGTCGCCGTAGAGAAAAGCCTGCCCGAGCTGCTTGTGACCGTGGCTCTTGGCAACGGCTTTATCCTTACCGCCATGCTATGGGGCGCATTCACCGCCAAGCTAATAGACCGCGAGGTCCGGGCCGCCGCTTTCTATGTGCTGGTTTGCGCCGCGTTGACCTTCTTCGGCATTATTCATTCGGCTATCCCGGATGGAAATATGTACCTTCCCTGGTCGCTGGCCTATCCGGCCAATCAGGTTCCGTACCAGTTTACGGCCGGCTATCTGGCACTCGCGGCGCTGCTGCTCGCGCTTTCTTTCTCGAAGGAAGCCAAAGAGGCCCGTTCCACCGCGCATAACTGATCCGAAACTTGCGATTGGCCGTTTGAAGGCCTGAAGAATTTTATAATGAGAAAAGCGTACACCCGCCGCCGCTATCTGCAGATGGCCTTTGCGGCTCTTCTGGCTTTCGCCGTTGTTTTTCTTGCGTCGGTGTTTTTAGCGGAGACTGTTTATCGTTCAATTCTTTCACGCGCGGCCAATTCTGATAAAAAGTCCGGGGTTTTTGAACTTTATACCATAGGCGACTCAAGTATGCGGGGACTGCCTTTTCGCGTCTCTCCGGCGGACGTTATTTATGCTTTTTTCTCCGGCAAGCTGGCCGGCAGGCCGTTAAGGGTAATTGAACTTGCGGAAGGCGGGGAATCCATTTATCCCCAGGCGATGCGCGCTATCAGAACGTTAAAATACAGGAACAGGGAGAACCCCGCCGTTGTTCTTATTTATGCCGGTCATAACGAGCAGATCGGCCCGTATCAGAGCGATACTTTTCCGAGGCGGATATTGGAGGCGCTCAAAACCCGCGTGTTTGTACATTCTCTTCTTCTCAGCGGCTGGCTCTGCGCGGCTGAACAATTTTTTCACTTTTCCTGCATCAGGGATCTGGCTCATTACGAATTTTATCTGCGCGAGGTTATTCGCGCCGCCAGGGCATCGGGCGCGGTACCGGTTATATCCACGCTAGCCGGCAATCTGGCTGATATCGAACCGCTTATCTCGTATAACTTCGATTCTCTGTCAAACGCGGGAGAGGCGCAAAAAGGGATTAAAATGGAGTTGCGGGGAGAATATGGCAAAGCGCTAAAGTGCTACACCCGCCTGCTTGAAGAATTAAATTCAAATAAACAGATGAGTCCCGATATCAGCGCCTACCTGCGGACATATCTTGAGTACAGGATCGGAAAGTGTCACAAGTTTATGGGACATACGGCCGAGGCTGAAAAATATCTGCTCCGGGCGCTAGCGGCCGACCCCCACCCGTTCCGCGCAAAGCCGGAGCAGAACGCGCTAGTGCGCCAATTGTCGCGGGAATACTCCATACCGCTGGTGGACGCGGAAAAACTTTTCATGGACCATTGCGCGGACGGACTTCCGGGAAAAGATCTTTTTGTGGATATGGTCCATCCCGATAGCGCGGGGTATCTGCTCCTCGCCCGCGCTTTTGCCGGCCGTCTTGCGGAGTTGTTCCACGATAAGATCCGTAACGATATCCGTGACCCTTCCGTGGTTTTTTCTCCGCCCGGCTCTCAGCCGTCAACGAACGCCGGTTCGTATATCTACGCGGGGGCGGTCATTCTGCTCAGCCGGCAGGGCCGGGCTCCTATTCCGGATCGTCTGGCTCTGGCGGAAAAAAATTTCCGGAAGGCTGTCAGCATATACGGCGGGAGCAATCTGCCAGCGATCGGTTTAAGAATTGTGTCCATCTCCCAAAAAAACCGGTACATGGTGCCGGATGAGCTTTATAAATGGCTTCTGAAAAAACGCCGCTATTTTGTATTGTTGCAGCCTCTGCCGCCGGAGGAGATGGAAAAGGCGGATATTTTTCTGCGCAAATGGGAAGAGGAATAAAACATGAGAAAGAAAAAAGTCAGGGTTTACGCTCTTAGCACCTGCGGTTGGTGCCGGAAGACTGTGGGGTGGCTTAAAGAAAACAACATTGCAGCCGAAGTCATTTACACCGATGTCATAGAGGACGAAGCTGAAAAAGAAAAAGTGGTAGCCTGCGCCAAAAAATACAATCCGCTGCTTTCTTTTCCCACTGTGGTCATTGATAATGGAGAACATGTGATAATCGGCTTTGCGCCTGAAAAAATCAGGGAGGCGCTTAAAAAATGAGTAAAAATCCGCGTGGCAAAGCGGAAGAACTCCGCCTGCGCCTTGACCGGGAAGCCGGAGCCTCCGGTTACAATCTTAATCCGGACCTTGACGTGACTTCACTCCTTTGCGCCGGGCTTGTAAAAAATGAAGGCCGCTACGGCTATATGTCCTGCCCATGCCGCCTGGCTTCGGGCAAAAGGGAAGAGGACAGGGACATTATCTGCCCCTGCGATTATCGCGACGCCGATCTGGCCGAATACGGCGCGTGTTATTGCGCCCTTTATGTCAGCGACGCCATTGCCGCCGGCAAAAAAGAGGCCGTCCCGATACCTGAGCGGCGTTTACCTGACGAGCAGAGGCATGAAGCGCCTTTGGATATAAAATCCGCGCCGGCTGTTAAATCCGGCGCGGGCGGCGGGGTAACCCCGCCGCCCGGCTATCCGCCGACGGAGGATTTAAGTAAAAAAAGTCCGGCCTTAGGCCGACAGCCGGGTGATGGGGTAAAAGTCTGGCGTTGCAAAGTGTGCGGCTATCTTTGCGCAAAAGAAACTCCGCCGCTGCGATGTCCGATTTGCAAGGCGGATAAAGACAGATTTGAGGGATTTGCGATGTAACGGAACGCGAAAATCGCAGCCTCTCGTAGTGCATAATATATCTCCTCGCTTTTCCTTTTATTTTTTTCGCCGCGGGAAATAGAACCTTTCGCTTGTCGCGGTACATTCCTTAGACGGTAAGAAATTTTTGACTAACCTTCCGCTCTTCTATTAACTTAAACTACTCGCCCTCATTGGTATATTTCCTTTAAACTAAAAAATCATTATTTTGCCGCGACAAGCAGCTGTCGCGTTGGGCTGCTAGGCTATTGAGGCATCTTTCGGGAAAGCGCCGTTACTCTTTTTATGATGGGGTGGGATGTGCGCTAAAGAACATCCTGCGGTAATCAATGCGCTTGAAAGTTCCGTAGAATGCTGCGTGCTGCGCTACGGCGCGGTGCGTTTCCGCTGCCCGGAATGCGGAAAAGATCTATTCTCCTGCAAGCGTCGCGGGCTGTGCCCCAGTTGCGACGCCAAGCGCTCCGCTATCATAACCGGCGCAGCCTTGGAACACCTGCTCAGATATTGCTCGCGCCCCGCCCTTTCAGTAGCGCGGCTGATTTACTCGGTCAAGGCCAATACGGTTATATATCGCACCGAGCCGAGGGCGGGGCAATCAGAACTGCTGACCATGACGCCTATTGAATTCTTAAGGCAGCTTAAAAAGCGCGCCGCTCGTTGAGCCTTATGGCGGCCCCGCCATGCTAACGCCAGGCCCGTCGGAGTGTATTTCCACTAAATTATAGCCCACCGCATTGAAGGCCACCGCCAGAAGCGGCTGCCCCTGCGTGGTGGATTACCCAGGCAAAGTATGCGGTAAGCGCCCCCTTTTTTAATGGAGACGTGGTCCCGTGCTCCTGGACGGCTAGAAGCGTAAAACCGCCCAGATACAATCCGGTTTTAAGAATAAAAAAGGAAAGGAAAATTCCGAGGAAGATAAGAAAAGCTTTTTAAAAAAAGGTTGTATTCAGTTACATCATACACCGCCTGCCCCGGCTTTATTTCGCTGGAATTTCTTATGGAACACCTCTCTTAGTATAACCCTGGCGATATTTTCACCCAGCAATTTGTTGCCTTTTCTTTTGCAGTGGCCGAAATCGGCGTCGATTCTATCAAGGAAATATGCTCCATAGCCCTCTTTCTTAACCGCTTCCCTGAAAATCTTCTCATTATCCACAAAAACAATGTCATCCGCCTGTTCTGCGAATATGTTTTTCAATGGCCCGACATTGTGCATGGGATACTGCACACAAACTAATCGTATCTTTCGTTTATCCAAAATAGTTTTAAGGGCGTGGTAATGATTCGCTGTAAGCGGGTTATATCCGCTTATATACAGCAGGTTTGCTTTCCGGTAGTAAGACTCTTCTGCCTGATGAAATTGCCCTCGCTTCCGGTATAACCCTTCAGTTCTATAGCGTGCCCTGGAATTCCCCGGATTTATTTGCTTCAGAGCTCTTTTAGTATAAATGTCTGCCGTCAGAATTTTCCCTTGTTCCCGGTATAACTCTCCAAATTGAAGATATACCCCTTCAGCTCCCGACACATGATCAATACCATGATATACAAGCAGCGCTTTTTTAATATATATTTCTGCCTGCTTAAATTTCCGTTGCTTCAGGTATAGCCAGCCAAGTTCATGGTATGCCTCCTTATTATTAGCCGGATTAAGCTTCAGCGCTTTTTTAATATATATTTCTGCCTGCCGAAATTTCCCTTGTTCCTGGTATAGCCACCCAAGTTGAAGATATGTCTCGTCATTCCCCGGATTTATTTGCAGCGCTTTTTTAGTATGCATTTCTGCCTGCTGAAATTTTCCCTGTTCCCAATATAGCCTTCCAAGTTCAAAGTATGCCTTACCATTTTCTGGGTTAAGTTCCAGCTCTTTTTTTAATTTTTTAACTCCCGGGTTTTCTGCATCTGGTACTATCTCATGACGAGCCGGTTGCGGGGGGGGCTGCGCGTGCGTGTTTTTGGGAGGCAGGGCCCACCTGTTTGTTTTGAATGCCATATGAAATAGCAGCCTTGCCAATTTATATGTTTTAAATGATTTGACAAACAATTCTGGTTTAGACGCGGAGGGCGTCTCAGCCGGCAGATGCGGCGCCCCGTGGTCATTTACCCCCATCATGGCCACCACCATGTCGGGATGATACTTATTCAGGTAAGACTCCACCCGGCTTAATATTAACCCTGTGTTTGTGCCCGCCATCCCCTCATCTATCACGGTGAATTGTATCCCTGCGCCGCTCCGGTTAATGGCGGCTTCCAGAAAAGGCGGCCATTGCCCCTGCGTGGTGGATTCACCCAGGCAAAGTATGTGGTACGCGCCCCCTTTTTTAATGGCGTCGCGGTTCCTGTGTTCCTGGACAGCCAGGAGCGTAAAACCGCCCAGACGCAATCCGGCTTCAATAAGAAAAAGGGAAAGGAAAATTCCGAGGAGGATAAGAAAAGCTTTTTGAAAAAAGGTTGTTTTCAGTTTCATCTTACACCGCCTGCCCCGGCTTTACTTCAGTTGAAATGCCGGCCGAAAAAAACCGGTAACACTTGTAAAAACGCGGGGTTTTTAAAAAAGAGGTCGCAATCTTCATACAGGGGGGGAACTAACGATAACTTGCCTCATGTTTACTACAGATTCACTGTAGCGGTTCTGCCCACTCGCCACTAACCACTGTCCACTGACCACTTTCAGTATATTCCTCTCACTTTACCTTTGACTTTCTCCAGCCTTAAAAAATAGAACCTCTCGCCCGTCGCCTGGTCTTTCCAGACGGCTGAATCGTTTGAATTGTCTCGGTTGTCGCCCAGAACAAAAAACGAATCCGGCGGCACCTTGAGCGGGCCGAGATCATCGCCTTCAAGCTTTTCTCCGGAGCGGGTGTAGCGGGTATAGATCTCAAGCTGCGGTTCTCCGTTCAGATAAACCTTTTTTTCTTTCAGTTCCACGGTGTCGCCTTCCACGGCGATAACTCTTTTTACGGAGTCGTGGGCCTCTCCCACAGGCGATTCAAAACAGATTATTTCCTGCCTGGCCGGTTTTCGGAACCGGTATGTTATTTTGTCAAGAAATAAATGGCGCCCGATGGGAAGCGTCGGTTCCATGGAGGCACTGGCGATGTAAACCGGTTCAATGCCGTAGCGCCTTGCCGCAAGGCCGCAGGTTAAAGCTATCAGCGTTATTGTTATGACGCGCGTTACATTCATGTTTTTTGTTTTTAGCGAACCCTTAGGTTTACCGGCAGCATGCCGCCGGCTTTTATTGTTCCGGTAAGCAGATCGGCGACTGAACGCATGGAGGGCTTTGTTATGCCGTAAACCGCTGCCGCGCAGGAAGCTTCGGGATAATTGGCCAGGTCATAGGGGTTCATCAGGCTTAAAAGCATGGCCGGTTTTCCGGCGGCAAGCAGTTTGTGTATCAGGGCCTGCTGTTTTTTGTTCTGGGCCTGCGCCCACTGGAAGCTGCCTATTACAAGGACATCAGCTTCTTTGGCGGCTTCCAGAAGCCTGTTTTCGTCTCCAAGGCCGGGACCTATGTCAAAAAAGTACTGCTTTGTCTGGTAACCCCTCTCCAACAGGGTTTTGTAGAGTTCAATGGAGTTTTCGGCGAAGCGCTGGGGGGCGAATATTATTACGGCGGTTTTTTTAATCTTATTAAGCGGCAAAAATCCGTTTTTATCCGTTACCAGCGTGAGCGCTTTGCGCGATATCGCCCGTGAAATATCAAGATATGCTTTGTCAAAAGGGGATGAGGCTTCGGCTGGTGAAAATAAGCCCGCTTCTTTTTTTACCGCGTAAACCCGGTAATAAGCGTCGTTCAGGCGGGTTTCATTTATGCGTCCCGCGCGCACCTGGGCGGCTATTTCGCGAACGGCGGAGCTGAAATCCCCTTTGCCTATAAGAAGAAGGTCAGCCCCGGACGCAAGGGCGCGCGCGGCGGCTTTTGCCGTGCTTTCGCGCGAAATTATGGCTTTCATGTCCAGGCTGTCGGTTACTACAAGACCACGGAAGCCCATTTGTTTTTTCAGCAGGTCCATTATTACAGACCTTGAGAGCGTAGCCGGATTCTTGGCGTCCAGCGCGGGGTAAAGTACATGAGCCGTCATTATGGCCGGGGCATTAAGCTCAACTGCTTTTTTAAAAGGCGGCAGGTGCAACGTTTCAAGTTCCGTGCGCGCGGCGTTTACTACCGGCAGAGTTTTGTGCGAATCCTGCCGCGTGGCGCCGTGTCCGGGAAAATGCTTAGCCACGGCGGTTACGCCGGACGCTTTAAAACCGTTCAGCACGGCTCCGCCAAGGCGGGAAACAAGTTCCGGGTTGGAGCCGATGGAGCGTATTCCTATTATCGGGTTCAGGGCTTCAATGTTTACGTCCAGCACGGGGCCGAAGGCCATGTTCACTCCGGCGCGTTTCAGTTCTTTCCCGGCCAGATAGAAAAGCGAGGCTGTTTCGCGCTCGTCGTCGGCCGCGCCGATCATCATGGCCGTAGGCAGTTCAAGGAGACCCAGCGTGGTGGGGGAATAAACGCTGCCGCCCTCATAGTCAATGGCGATAAAAAGCGGTATTTTCAGGCGATTTTCAAGGGCCAGCTGCTGCAGCCCGTCAGCTATGCGGCGGGTGTCTTCAAGGGAGTAGGAGCCCCATTGCAGCTGCACTCCGCCCAGCCCCGCCGCCACGGCGCCGGCAGCGGAAGTGACTTGTGCGGCGTCTATGGAAATCATTAGCAGCTGGGCCGCTTTTTCTTCAATAGTCGGCTGGTTTTGCGCGCGCAGGTTAGCGGCGAAAATGCAAAATGTAAAATGCAAAATATAAAATGGAGACCGAAAAAGAATGCGCATGGCTGTATGTAAAGGCATAAGGCTGCTGTTTTCTATGGCAACTGAAGGCCACTGAACGCTACGGAAAGCGACTGAAAGTAAGACGGGGAAAATGTTTTATGCTTTTACTTTCCGTTGCATTCAGTCGCTTTCTTTCGCTTTCTGTGGCTATCAATTACTACCGTATCTACAGCCTATCCGCATGAGGAGGATAATCTACTTAAATTTGAATCCGCGCTTAGTGGCCTGACTCCTTATGGAATTTATGACAGCCGTGTCCAGTGTGTCGGGGCCGGCGGCGCGCTTTTTTTCGTCAGCCGCCAGATATTTTTTTCTTTCCTGCTGAAGGCCGGCTATTTCAGCCTTTATCTGTCTGCGTTCGGTTACTTTTGCGTCAATGTATCTGCCGAGTTCCTCTTTTTTCATCTTTCTGAGTTCCGGCGAAAGCTGGTCCGTTTTAATATCATCCTTTTTAACGGTTCCGCTTTCAACGGCGGAAACCACATCCCACGACGATTCCTGGTCAGCGGCGGACGGCGACATGGCTTTAAACACCGCCCGTTCGGACATTGCTGACGCGCCGGCTGACGCCATTCTGGAGTCAATCTCGCTTTTGCGTTTCATGGATTCCGCGCCGCGCGCTCCATAGGCAACATAGGTCCGGTTAAGTTTTAAACTAAGCTCGCTGATTTTAGCGTCCTGAGGAGCGTTGGCGGTATAAACCGGCGCAGACTGATCAATGTTTGAGTAGTCGCCATCGGACGCCTGGGCGCCTGCCAGCCACTGGGTGGCTATGCCTTCCTGCCGTGAACCGCAAAAAATGGTGTTGACAAAAATTCCCCTGGCTTTGGCTTCGGCCGACGCGGCGGCGAAGTCAACCGGCCCCTGCGTGAATGGTTCATTGCCGGCGATAAAAATTGTTTTGTAAACATCGTTTTTCCGGCTCCAGGCGAGTTTCTCCACGGCGTCCTTTAAAACCCAGCCGCAGTATTCGTCGCCGCCGTTGGTTTTCAGGGAGAATAATTCCTGCGAAACTTTGTCAAGGTCTTTTGTAAAAGGCAATATCCGGCGCAGGTAGCCTGATTCGCGCGAAAGACCGGAGTTGCCGTATTCATAAAGCGCCACTTCAATAACGGGCCCGAAACCGTTCTTCTCAGAAGAAACAAGTTCGTTAACTATTTTCCAAAGCTGGGTGCGGGCCTGATTTATCAGCCCGTCCATGGAATTTGAGGTGTCCAGCAGAACCGCCACCTGCACCAGCGGTTTTTTCGCGAAGTCGCCGCCTGTGCCGTGCGCCGAGGCTGCGCCCCGCTCTTTCCAGGTTTTTTTCACAACAGCGCTGGAGGCTGAAAGTATTTTGCCGGTCTCGGTTTCCACAACGCGCGCGTTTACCTCAGTTTCTTCTTCTGCCGTGTCGTTTAAGGTGCCGGTTACCACCGCTTCCGCGCCCAGAACCCGGCCTATTTTTTTTACGCTTTCTTCGCTGACGGCGCCCGTTGCCGACAGTTTAAGCTCTCCCATGACCTTTTGAAGGAGATTTCGCTCTATGAGCGTGATCTTTTTGTTTTGCGCGAGCGCTGTGGTCAGTCTTTCCTGGATTATAACCGGCCCCTGTGAAGCTTTACCGTCGGTATATGGAAACTCCAGTACGGCCAGCTTTATATTTATTGCGCCCGTGAGTCCGTCCTGAAGTTTTTCAGAGAGCCTTTCCAGGCCGGCTGCCTGGGATTTGGCGGATTTTTCCGCCCAAAGGCCTCCCGGGCCGGCAGCCAGCAGCGCCGTTAAAAAAATGAGCGTGAACAGTTTATTCTTGAACATTCAGATTTCTCCTGCTATAACCAAAGATTCCAGTTTTAAGAATACTAAAACCGCCCTGTAATGTCAAAGGTTGAAAGCGGGCGAAAAAATTTGTATCTTAAGAAAAGATCCGGAGGAATATGAAGGGGGAGTGAATGAAATTTTCTGACAGACTTATTTTATGCTGCGGCGTGCTTACCGCTGTTTTTTTCTGCGCCTGCGGCGGTAAAAAAGAGCCGCGTATCACCAAAAGCATGTTCTTAATGAGTGTCCCGGCCCGGATCACGGTTTACGGCCCGGCCGGCAATTCAACTTTGCCTCTGGCCGATGAAATATTCAAGGAATGGAAAAGGATAGCCGCTGAATACAGTTTCGACGAACCATACAGTTTCACTTCGTTCGTTAATAACAAAGCCTATGGGGAATGGGTGAAGGTTGACGAAGAATTTTTAAACCTGATCGGTCTTTCTCTGGATTATTCAAAATTGACCGGCGGGGCGTTTGACATAACTTTCGCGCCTTTGTGGCCTGTCTGGAAAAACGCGGGGTCTTCGAAAAAAATGCCTCCAAAAAATGAGATCTCCGCAGCGCTTGAAAATATAGGTTCGCAATATATCCAGGTGAACCGCGAGCGTAAAATGGTGCGGTTTTCAAAGCCTATACAGCTTAATTTGGGCGGGATCCTTCGCAGCTATTGCATGAGCCGTGCTTACGCGCTGCTAAAGAAAAACCGCCCGCTGCTCGCGCCCATTGAAATTAAACTGGGCGGTTACATGCTTGCCGGCGGCCGGCGTGCCTGGCAATATCCGGTGGCCGATCCGTTTCAGAAAGGGAAAACGCTGGGAAAGTTCGTTTTTGAGGACGGCGTGGTTATGTCATCTTCCGGCCGTGACCATTTTGTGCAGATAGAAGGCATGCTTTATTCCCACATTCTGAACATAAAAACAGGATACCCGATAGATGATTTTTCAGACCTTATCGTTTATTATCCGTCGCTTGAAGGCGGCAATTACATCCCTTCCGCGGTGCTCGCGGTAATGGGCAAAGAGAAAGCCTTCGGCCTGCTTTCAAAAATGAAGGGAGCGGCTGCCGTATGGATAGACGGTTCCGGGCAAGTTTCCGTTTTCTCAAACTCCGACAGCCTGGCTAAATGGGAAGGAGAGAAGGGATTGTTTTAAGTAGAGGCATAGCAATTTGGATGCAAAGATGCGTATCAATTTAGATGCAAAGTGTAAGATTTTTCGGTTTAAATCGCCTTGTTTCTGTCTTGCTGTGCATCTAGATTGCTAAATTGCTTTGCCTCTAAATTGCCTTCCCGGCCTTCACTTCTTCAAATTCGCCCCTGCTTTTGTTTTTCCGCACATTGTTCCAGTTGAAGTATCTGCCGTTCATGGCTATGTAAACTCCGGGGGGGAGCGTTTGCGCGAAAGAGAGCGCCGAACCTAAATTAAACATCCCGTCGGAAGAGCCGAATTTGTAGGGGATCATAGCCCCGGTAAGCACTACGGTTTTATCCCTGATAACGCCGCCCAGAACCCGGGCGGTTTGAGGCATAGTGTCGGTACCGTGGGTTATTACTATGTGCTTTTCCCGCGAGGCAAGACATTCTTTCAATATTTTTTTTCTGTCGGCGGCAGTCATAAAAAGGCTGTCTATCATCATCAGCGTCTTTATACTTACCGGCACCCGCGCCCGGCCGAGTTTCAGCATCTCGTGAAGATGCGTCCGGCGAAAGAAAAGTTTCCCGTTAAGTTCATTATATTCCTTGTCAAAAGTCCCGCCGGTAATAAGCAGTTTAATTATCATAAAAAGACGCTAGTAGGCTGGTATGCCTGTAGGCTAGTAGGCCTGCGAGGCAACACTGTTGGTGGCTTAGCATACTAGCTTCGGCCTCTTGCCTACCCGCCTACCAGCTTTTATTTCCTCCCGTCTTTAAGGAATGCCAGATATCCTTTGTAGGCCATGTAAATATCAAGTTTTCCGGCAAGTTCCATGGGCGCGTGCATGGATAACAGCCCAACGCCGCAGTCCACCACCTGCATGCCGTAGCGGGCCATCAGCCAGGCTATGGTGCCGCCGCCGCCCTGGTCAACCTTTCCCAACTCTCCGGTCTGCCATATTACGCCGGCTTTTGCGAAAATACGCCGGATCTCCGCTAAAAACTCAGCGTTGGCGTCGGAAGATCCGCTTTTGCCGCGCGCGCCGGTGTATTTGGTCACACATAGCCCGTGGTTCATGAAAGCGGTGTTTTTCTTTTCCGAAACGTCCGGGTACATCGGATCAAAAAGGGAATTGACATCGGCGGAAAGCATCCACGAATTACAGAGCGCGCGCTTAAGCGAAAGCTCGCTGTAAACTTTGGAAGTAAGGTTTAGCAGCTCGGCGGCGGTGTTCTCAAAAAAGTTAGAGGCCATGCCGGTGGCGCCCACGGAACCTATTTCTTCTTTATCGCAGAGCAGCACGCATGAGGTATATTGCGGCACGCCTTTAAGGTCTATCATGGCTTTCAAACCGGTGTAGGCGCAAACACGGTCGTCCTGGCCGTAGCCAAGAACCATGGAACGGTCAAGCCCCGCCTCTCGCGGTTTGGCCGCCGGTACCAGCTCAAGTTCCGCCGAAAGGAAATCTTCTTCGGTTATGCCGTATTTTTCGTTAAGGAGCTTGAGCGTGTTGTGCTTAATTTTTTCTTTCAGCGCCGTGCCTCCCGCCGGTATTGAGCCCACGATGGCGTCAAGGTGTTCGCCTTTTATCCCTTCCGCCAGCGTCTTTTTCATCTGGTCCTGCGCCAGATGCGGCAATAGATCGGTGATGCAGAGCACCGGCTCCGAGGGGTCCTCGCCCACGCTCACTTTTATTTTTTTGCCGTCTGGCTTTATAAAAACGCCGTGCAGCGCGAGGGGTATGGTAACCCATTGGTATTTTTTTATGCCGCCGTAATAGTGCGTGTCTAAAAACGCCATGTCACCCTTTTCATAAAGCGGGTTCTGCTTTACGTCAATGCGGGGGGAATCGGTGTGGGCGCCCACAATGTGCATGCCCGTTTCCAGCGGTTTTTTGCCTATAATAACCGCCATCAGCGTTTTACCGGAACAGGACTTGTATACTCTGTCTCCAGCTGTAAGCCTTATGTTATCCTTCTCAAATTTACGAAGGTCCCTGAAGCCCGCCGTTTCTAGAAGTTCCACCGCCTCATCGTGCGCGTCCCTTTCGGTTTTTACCTTGGTTATAAATTCAAGGTAAAGACGGTTCAGTTGTTCCAGGTTTTTGAGCTCGGTTTTGGGCAGTTTTCCGTAGCCGTTTTTGTTTAAATAGGCAAGTTTTATTTTTTTTGAGGTTTTTGATTTTTTTTTCATATTTTCTCCTTGCTGGCGTGCGGATGGCAGGCGTGTAGGCTGGTAGGCTAGGCCGTCTAACGGGCATAGCCCCGCCCTTTTGGTCCAGGAGCCACCGGCTTTCGGCTATGCCATTTCGCACACCCCAAGTCACCGCGACCAAAAGAGCGGGGCATAGCCCTAGGCCGCTTTTGTTGCGCATAGCGCTCGTTGCGGCACGGCCAGAGGTCAGATACGGCACAGCCATAGGCTAGTATGCTTACACCCCGATATTTATGAGCGCCTACTCGCCTACAAGCATACCAGCCTACACGCTAAATCTAGACAATATAATTTTATGATATTATAGTCCTGATGCAAAATGATAAATATTCCCGCAGAGTGCTGCTCCTTATATTTTTCATCAGTCTTTTCAACTACATAGACCGTCAGGTCCTTTACGCCGTTTTCCCTCTTATAAAAAAAGACCTCCTGCTTAGCGACGCCCAGCTTGGTTTCCTGGCGTCGTCCTTCATGCTGGTTTACATGTGTTTCGCTCCGCTGGTGGGATATTTCGGAGATAAATACCGCCGGCCTCTTATCATCGGAGTAAGCGCTGTTTTCTGGAGCGCGGCTACGGTATGCGCGGGGTTTGTGAAAAACTACGGTCAGTTGATCTTTACACGTTCCGCCGTAGGGATAGGCGAGGCGGGATATGGCACTGTTTCTCCTTCCTATCTGGCCGAGTGGTTTCCCGCTGGAAAGCGCGCCCGTGTCATGTCTCTTTACGCTTTGGCCATACCGGTGGGGAGCGCGATAGGATACCTGCTTGGCGGTTTTTTCGGCGAGCGGTTCGGCTGGAGGAACGCTTTTTTTATAGTGGCCGCGCCGGGCGTACTGCTTGGCGTTCTGGCTCTGTTTTTACGTGAAACGGATGAAAAAAAGGCCAGAGTAAGCGAAGTGTCGTTCTCAAATTATAAGGAGCTTTTAAGGAACAGAACTTATCTGCTGATAACTATTTCGCAGTCCATCGGCACTTTTTCGGTAGGGGGACTAGCCGCCTGGATGCCTTCTTTTTTCGTGCGAAGCCACGGGCTTGGAGTCGCCCGGGCGGGTTTTCTTTTCGGGGCGGTTACGGTGGCCGCGGGTATAGCCGGTAATTTAGCCGGCGGCTGGGCGGCGGACTGGCTGCGCGCGCGCAATAAGCGCTCTTACTTTATAATAGGAGGCTTGAGTTTTTTTCTTAGCGTTCCTTTCGGGGCCGCGGCTGTGCTTGTAAACAGCCTGCAGGTTTCGCTTGCCATGATTTTTTTCGCCGAGTTTTTTATTTTTATGCATTCCGGGCCTTACCACGCGGCTATTATTGAAACCATACCGGTCGGTATGCGGTCCGCGGCTTTCGCCCTGAATATTTTTATAATCCATGCTCTGGGCGACGCGCTTTCGCCTTACCTGATCGGGGTTTTTTCGGATCACTTCGGGTTATCGCGGGCCCTTTTCATGGCTGTGTTATATCTAGCGCTGGGGGGGGGCACCTCAATACTTGCCGGATACTTTTATGAAAAAGATTATAATTGTCAGGTCCCCTGAGCAGTTGCGAAATATGACTGAACCTGAAATAATACATGAAGACGCCGATATTCTGGCTATAAACAAGCCTTCAGGGCTGCTTACCATGCCTGGCCGGGGGGAGCTTTCTTCGGCCGATAGCGCGCTTTCAATTTTACGCCGGACCCGCGGTCCGCTTTTTGTGGTACACCGCCTTGACAAAGACGCCAGCGGGCTGATGCTGCTGGCGCGCAGCGCGCAGGCGCACCGCTACTATTCGGGGCTTTTTGAAAACAGGGATATTGCCAAAAAATATCTGGCGGCGGTGGAAGGCCTTTTAACGGAAAAAAACGGTGAAATTGACAAACCGCTCGTTCAGGGCGGCTCCGGCCGCGTGTCGGTGGCGTTTAACGGCAAGTACTCCGTCACCCGCTATGAAACGCTGGAACATTATAAAAACTCTACGCTGCTTGAAGTGTCTATTTTAACGGGCCGCCGACATCAGATAAGGGTGCACCTGTATTCCATAGGGCATCCCGTCATAGGCGACAGGGTTTACGGCGATCAGGCCAGACAAAGGCAATGGCCGCGCCTTATGCTGCACGCCTATGAGCTTAAGTTCGCCGACAGAACCGGCAAAAAGCTGTCATTGCGCTCTGATCCGCCGAAGGACTTTATGAGCGTGCTTCCGTTTTTGTGAAAGTTCGTGGAATACTGCCGGCATATTGCCGGGTGGAGGGAATATGAAAAAGAAAACTCCGGTGGCGCTTCTGATGGTTATAGACGCGGTTGGACTTTCCACCGTGGAATATCTGCTGTCGCGTTATCCCGGAAAAGTGAAAATGCCCAACTTGTCAAAACTCGGGCTTGGCGGCATTGTAATGGACAAATATAAAAAAAGGTTCGCCCCCGCCTTTGGCGCCAAAAACTATGCCGCGCGGATAACGCAGGTTTCCGCCACGGCCGACAGCCTGGTGGGCCACCGCGAGATGGTGGGCGTGACGGACAACCGCACTTACAGCCTTTTTAACGGCGGGTTTTCGGGGCAATATCTTTCCGAACTTGAAAGGCGCATCGGCAGAAAAACTTTTTACAATCAGATGGCCGGCGGCATGGAGGCTATAGAGCTGAACGCCGCAGAGCACGAGCGCACCGGCAACCCCATAGTTTACGCCAGCAAGTGCGACCCCCTGATACAGCTTGCCATGAATGAAGCGGTTATACCGGTGGAAGAACAGCGCAAAATAGCCGATATCGCTTTCGCTCTCGCCATGGAGCTGAAGATTCCCATAACCCGCGCCATCTCCCGCTCTTATATCAGGAACGCCGAAGGGGAAATAGTGCGCACCTCAAACCGGCACGATTCCGTTTTGCCCATAGGCCGGAAAACGCTTGTAGATATACTCTACGAGCGCGCGGTGTGGACTGTGGCCGTGGGTAAAACCAGCGACCTGGTAAATACCGCATATCACTCACGGATAAAGCTGAACAATGAAGTTTTTATTGATCCCGCGCTGGGGCTTAAATTCGTACACCCGAAGAAAAAGGATACCAACCCTTTTTCCGTACAGGGAACAATAAACGCGCTTGACGGGGCCAGGGTGATCTATCGCCCCAAAGGCACTTTTATTTTCACCAATCTGGTGGACACCGACAGTTTGTACGGGCACACCCGCGATGTGGAGGGGGCGGTTAATTCCATTGAGGAAATAGACCGCCTTTTGCCGCTTATCATGAGCCGGCTTGATAAGGGTGATTTGATGATAATAACGGCGGACCATGGCATGGAACACCGCGCGGATTACGGCTACCACTCAAACGAGCCTCTGCCGTTCATCGCCTGGCGTAAAGGCTGCGGCGCCGGACTTGGCGGCCTTAAAACCGGGTTATGCCCCGGCCTGACCGACATTGGCAGCGTAGTGGCGCAGTTATTCGGCCTGCATGGGGAATATAAAAAGATAGTGGTTAGTGACCAGTGGGCAGTGAACAGTTGATGAGTTTTTAATTGAAATGGTGTTTCTTCTTTCTGGCCACTGACCACTCGCCACTGATCACTGTTCGTAGTCCGGATCAACGAAAGCCCTGTAGTACTGCGGGGTGAGAGCCTGCCAGCTGTACCTGTTTGAGGGGTTCCATAAGACCCAGCTTTCAAGCATATTGCGCCTTAACGCCATCATCTGGGCGCGCACTTCCACCGGGCCGTAATGCGGCCTGCCAAGCGAAAAATCCTGCAGATAGGGCCGTATCTTTGAGTAGTGTATGCCAAGCTTAGCGTATGCGTCCTTCAAACCCTGGTTTATAACTTTATAGGGTTGCGCGTTGGGGTTTTGCAGGCCGTATTCGCCCGGATAATAATGCGACGGGTACATCATGGGGTAGACATAGTCCGCGTTTTCAGCCAGCACGCCGATGTCCTGGCCTATGCCCATGCCGGCCTTTACGGTTGTGGTAAGCCCGAAGACATCGGCTGAGATCTTTACGTTATAAGGCTTGAGTTTTTCCCTTGCGTATCTTAAAAACTCGCCTAAATTAGCTATGGCGGATTTTAAATTATGGGGCTTTGAATAACGGCAGCGAGCGGTATCGCCTTCGGAGGGGTAGCGGATATAGTCAAACTGTATTTCGTCAAAACCGGCCTTGGCGGCGCGGACCGCCACTTCAAGATTATAGTCCCACACATCCCTGTTGTAGGGATCAGTCCAGGTCGCTCCGTTATAGCTGCGCCATAAATCGCCTTCAGGCGTTTTAACGGCAAGGTCCTTTCGCCTGGCGGGGGCTATTTTATCCTTGAATACCACTATCCGCGCCACGGTATAAAGGTCTGCCGCCTTAAAATCGTTCACCATTCCTTCCGGATCCGGTATGGCGGCTTCGTAGGAACCGAACGCCGCTGCTTTTTTAACACCGGGAAGGTACACTTTGCCGTCGGTTTCTTTTACGGCCACCACCACAGTGTTGACGACCGATTGGCTGATTTTGCGTATAATTTCCCTGCGGCTTTTGGACGAGCCGGCGCCCCAGCAGGTGAGGTGAATCCCGCGCACGGTTTTTTCCGAAAGTATCTTCCGCTTTACGGCGTCAGTTGAAATGGAAACGGGGAGAGTGGAAATTAAAACCGCGGGGGCGGCGCTGTCCGAGGGCGAGTTTTGGGCTGAAACGGGAACCGGCTGCGCGAGGAGTAAAAAAAGTAGTATGTAAGCCATGTAATATATCTTACAATTTTACTATGGTGATATTTAGTCGTCCGCGGATTTCAGCGCTGCGAAATTATACGTTCGCGGCACTAGTGTTGCGACCGGATAATTGCGCGGCATTTGGAGGCCCGAGCCTGAAACGAGTGCGAGGCGCGACGATTGATGATAGCGGTGCCTATCTGAATGAGGAGCAACGAAGCAATCGGCCAGGGGCGGGCCTCCCCCTACCGATAATTTCGCAGGCAATGCCTGCGATACCCGTAAGGAAGGGGCTGGGCGCTTTTGAATTCTGGCGTCGTTGCTCGTCACTTACATGCCTCCAGGTATGCGCGCTCCTCGCGCCTAGCCAGAATTCAAAAGCGCCCAGCCAAATGGCGCGAAATTATTCGGTCGCAGCACTGGGAGCCATTCTTATGAATGTCAATTTGTACGCCGGAAATTTTCTTACCGCTCATTACAACCGCCTGAACGGAGACTACCAGAACTGGAATTTATGGGTCTGGAACGAGGGTGGGGAAAATAACGGTTTTGAAATCGAGCCGTCCGGAAAAGATGACGCAGGAGTCTATTTTAAAATAGACCTTAAAACTTTCGGCCTTCTGAATAAAAAAACAGGCTTCCTGCCGAAATACGGAAATTGGGAGAAACAGGACGGCCCCGATCGTATTTTAAAAACGGCAAAAGAAGGCGATATTTATCTGATGGAGGGGGACATGGAGGTTTACAGCGCTCCTCCTGAAGTTTCCACAAAAATAGTTTCAGCCTCGTTTGAGAGTGAAAACGAGGTAAAGCTGGCGCTCAACAGAGTTGTGAACCTGGATTTTCTGCATAAGCAGGGTTTTTATCTTAAAAAAGGCGAAAATAGCGCGCAGGCGCTTAAAGCCCGGTTCTATGGCGGTGGTAAATACGGCAAGGCCGTTTTGCTTGAGTTTGACAGCTTTGGGAAACTGGACCCCGTTGCCGTTAACGCCGGGCTTTGGCAGGCGCACGCGCGCGACCTTAAACCGGTAAAAGTTGAGCTGGGTTCAGCCGTTTACGGCCCGGATTTCGCTTCCACCAAAAGAATGGGCGCTTTCACCTCGGACGGTATGACGGTAATGCGCATATTCGCCCCAAAGGCGACAAAGGTTTCGGCGCTTATTTATGAGACCTCATCCGGGACGGCGCGCGCTGAATCTTTGCAATACAGCGGCCATGGCTTATGGGAGAAGGTTTTTGACCGGGATCTGGCCGGGAAATATTACCGCCTGCGCGTGACAACCGCCGGGCGAGTGAGAGAGGGGCTGGACCCTTACGCGGCCTGCGTTACGGCAGATAACGGCCGCGCCCTGATAGTCCGCGATGATACGCCTGTGGCGGATACGCCTTCCTTTGATCTGTCTGAAACGGTATTTTACGAAGTTCACATCAGGGATTTTTCCAGCGACGCTTTTTCGGGAATAAAGAATAAGGGCGGGTACCTCGGCTTTACGCAAGAGGGGACCAAGCATCCGCTGCACCCGGAAATAAAAACAGGGCTTGACCATCTGGCCGAACTGGGCGTGAACGCCGTGCACATACTGCCTTTTGCGGATTTTGAAAATGCCGACGGCGTTTCAGGTTATAATTGGGGCTACATGCCGGTCAATTTTAATTCTCCGGAAGGCGCGTACGCCACAAGGACGGATGACGCCTCCAGGGTGCGTGAAACGAAGCTGATGATAGACGCCCTGCACAAAAAAGGCATTAAGGCGATAATGGACGTGGTTTACAACCATACGGCCGAAACCGGCGGAAAAATTTACAACTTCAGGGCTTTGGCCGGAGATTATTATTACCGCTTGAGGCCCGACGGTTCCTACTGGAACGGTTCCGGCTGCGGCAATGAATTCAAGACCGAAGCCCCCATGGTCCGCAAATTTATAATTGACAGCCTGCTGCATTGGGCGCGCGATTATAAAGTGGACGGTTTCCGTTTTGACCTGATGGGGCTTATGGACCGGGAGACGGCGTTTGAGGTTGTGAAAAAACTTAAAGAGTTTAAACCGGATATTGTCATTTACGGCGAGCCGTGGGCCGCGGGCGCTACGCCGGTTAACGGGGTTAAAAAGGGTTCGCAGAAAGGCCGGGGATTCGCGGTTTTTAACGACGAATTCCGGGACGCGCTCAAGGGCAGCGTGTTTAACGTAAAAGACCCGGGCTATATTCAAAGCTACGGGCAAAATTACCTTCCGGCGGTGCGAAACGGCATCATGGGGTCCCCCGGAACTTTTGCCGGGTCGCCGCTTGAAAGCGTAAACTATGTCAGCTGTCACGACAATAACACGCTTTGGGATCGCATTGACCTGTTGGGGGAAAACGCGCCGGCTGAGACTAAAATCAAAATGGACAAGCTTGCCCAGGCCATAGTGTTCACTTCACAGGGGATCCCTCTTCTTCACGCGGGTGAAGAATTCTTGCGCACAAAAAAGGGGGAGGAAAATTCATTTAACCTGCCGGATAAAATAAATAAGCTGGATTGGACACGGAAAAAAGATTATTTCAGCGTATTTTCCTATTACAGGGACCTGATAGCCCTCAGGAAAGCCCACCCGGCCTTCAGGATGAAAACAGCGGCGGCGGTGAAGGAAAATTTAGAATTTTATGACGATATCGGACTGGCGCTGGAGGCGCCGGATATCGCCTACATGCTTTACGGCGATAAAGCGGGGGATGCCTGGAGCCGCATTCTGGTTTTGATAAACCCACGCGACAAATCCCGAAAGTTCACCCTGCCAATGGGCGAGTGGGAACAGGCCTTTGACGAGAACGGTTTTTATAAAGGCGAAAAGAAGAAAATAAAAGCAGGGTTTGAGGTTCCGCCTGTGTCTCTAGCCGTTTTGTATCAGTAAAATAGTGCGACGTCGGGAACACAGGTAATAAGTCCAAGAGTCTGAGAGTCTGAGAGTCAAGAACTCTGACTTCTGATTTCTAACTTCAAACTTTCCACCCTATACCCTGTTTTTTCGTTTCTGTATCCATGCCGGGAGCGTGGGTTACTATAATCCGTTGCTCCCGCACCTGTTTCGAATAAGGAGCAGGAGAGATTGTTTTTTTAAACGCTGCCGCGAAATCTGCCAGTTATTTTGTAGGCCGTTTTTAAATTTTTGTTCATGGTCCCTTTACTATATTACTTCACAACGGACATGATATAACGCGTTGTATCTCTTGTCACATTGAAATGGCGCGGAAACTAATGTAAACTGTGATTTACCGCCATTTTGAAACAATAAAACAAAAGGGGTTTGTTTGTATTTTCCTTCGGAAATGACCCAGATGGTACGGGATAAAGCGCGGAACGCAGAATCTTCAAAAGGCAATAGGCGCTTTTTGAAGTATCTTTTTTGTCTTTTTGCGGCGTTACTGTTCCTGCTTAGCTCTGCCGCGCGGGCTGAGACCATTGTCGCGCAGGTTACTGTTGTTTCCACTAATTCCATCAGTTTGTCATGGACACTTTCCAATCCGGCTGTAGAGCAGCCGTTGATGGCTATTTCCACGGATTCCTCTTTCGCTGCGAATATTTCCACCTTCTCCACTGGCGAACTCGGAGAGCAAACTACCAGTTACTACGGCCTTAGTGGGAACACCACTTATTATTTTAAAGTAAAAGTTTCCACCGAATCCGATGATAATTACTCGGACTCCGTTTCAACCCTTACTTTGCCCGCCAGGCCCACTCCGGCACTATTTTATGAGGTGAATATAACCAGCGTGACCGCGCAATGGACCGCCAACACAAACAGCGACGGCACTGTTTACATAGCGGAAACTGCCGTTAATGAAGGACTAAATGAGTCCTTGAGCCTGTCAAGCACCGCAACTACGGCCGTTTTTGAAGGATTGAATGCCGATACCACCTATTATTTCGGGATTAATGCCGAGGGTTTTACCGGCCTGATTTCGGGTTACAGCGATATAACTTCAACCATTACTCTGGCCGGACCGCCCTCGGATGAAACTTACGCGCTTGTTTCGTCCACGGGGATGTCAATATTCTGGAATCCTGGCCTGAACCCGGATTGGACCAGATACGAACTGATCATCTCAACGGATAATTTCGGCACAGTTTTTGATTCCACAATCACCCCCGGCAATTACTATGAGGCCGGCGGGCTAAAGCCTAATACTATTCACTATTTTAAGGCCGCCGCCGTAAACGGCGCGGGTATAAAATCCGACTATTATATTTTCGGCTCCACCCTTACACGTGCCGCGGTTCCCGATACTCCATCCCTCGGAGTTCCTACGGTAAATTCGGTTCAGGCCTGGTGGCAATATAATGAAAATCCGGCCGGCACCGAGTATTTTGTGCAGGTGAGCACCGCCCCGGATTTTACCGGCGCCGACTCGGGGCCGGGCGAGTGGTTTGCCGCGCTGACCCGCAATATCACTCCGCTTGAATCCGGTGTACAGTATTATTTCCAGGTAAAAGCCCGCGATATGTGGGGAAGAGAAAGCGACTATTTGTATCTGGGTTCCGAAACAACATCTACCGGCGCCGATATCACTCCTCCTTCCGTGGTTGATCTTCAGGGGGGGGATAATAACTGGCGGGGTTCCGCCAGCGGATATTACATGGTCCATTTCACCGACCTTGGCTCAGGGCTTTCCTATTTCCAGGTAAAGGTGACCACCGGGCCCGATTTCAGCGGCACCCAGGTGGCGGACTGGAGCAATGTTGTGACAAATATTAACGCGGACACTTATAACACGGACTGGCAGCTGCCGGCTGATATTTTCAACAGTATACAGGAAAATGTTACCAGTTATGTTTCCGTGCGTGCTTATGACAAAGCAGATCCGCAGCCTAATGTTTCAGTCTCCACCGACGTTTTCTATGTAATCCGTGACACCACGCTGCCTAATATAGAAAACCACGCAGTTTCACCTTCCGGCTGGCTGATTTCGGACCCGGGTGTTTTTAACGTTGATTTTAACGACGCCTTGTCGGGGCTTGTTCAGGTTCTTTACAGCGCCAGTGACCAGGCTAATACGGCCAACGCCAATGTGCTGGGCTGGACGGCCATAAACTCTTTTGTGTCTTCCGCTTCCTACGCGGCCGACTGGGGAATTAATTTTGCCGCGCTTAAGGACGGGGCAAGTAATTATATAAGCGCGCGGGCGGTGGATGCCGCCGGCAACACGCGCACGCTGAACGATGTTTTCAGGATACTCAAAAATACTGTCGGGCCCGCGGTAACTATAACCAGCCCCGCCGGAGGATATGTTTCCGCGCTTACGGCCATAACCGGCATTTCCACCGCGAGGAACGAGGATTCCGCCGTTGCGTCAAACGAAATAGCCTTGCGGGAGCTTACCAGCTCGTCGTCTTTTTATTATGACGGCATTTCCTTTTCCTCGGATACCATAGTCTGGTTTGCGGCCTCGGGGCTTTCGGACTGGAGTTATAATTCTTCTACCGTGCCGTTCGCGGCCGGAGTGGTTTACGCGGCGTTGGCCCGTTCCAAAGATGTGAGCAGTTTGGTAACACCCATGCCTTATCCCAACGCTATTTTTCAGTTTGACTGGATTCAACCCTCGGTGTCCTTGTCAACTCCGCTGGCCTCATCTTCCGTGTATGAATTCAACGAGGCTTCCGGCGCAGCTTCTGACTCGGGCGGCGCTGGGCTTTCGTCGGTTGAAGTTTATATACAACGCCTGTCGGATTCAAAGTGGTGGAATTTCTCTTCCAGTCTCTGGGGTACGGTTCCGGTTTCAAGCGCCGTGTCCGGGGGGGCTTCGTGGAGTTTTACTCCTGGCAGCGCTCTTAAGGGCGGCCTCGCCCATAACCAGCAGTATTTTGTAACCGCGCTCGCGAAAGATCTGTCCATTCCGGCCAACGCTTCGGTTTTTGGTGCCGTTGGTTCAACTTTCACACTGCTTGACATAATTCCCCCCATGGCAGTTACCGGCCTTACGGCTTTAACCGGAACCTCGCCGGGTAAGATAGATCTTTCCTGGGTAACACCCGGCGACGATATCGGGCCGCTTGCCATGCCTTACGCTACCTTCGCAGTGCAATATTCCACTTTCGCGGAAGCCGTTTTCAGTACCCAGTCTGCCCAGGTCAGCATTTCCACCGGCGTGGTTTTGCCGGGTTCCATGCGGTATTATACCGTCGGCGGTCTGGTGCGGGACACAACCTACTACCTTACTCTTTGGGTAAGCGACGACGCCGGGTTGTGGTCGGGGTCTTCGCCGGTTGCAACTACAATGTCGGGTGAGGGCCTTGACGACTCCATATCAGGTTCGGTTAAAACGCCGGTCGGCCTGGGAGTTACCGGAGTTTTAGTTGAGGCTATTAATAACGTGGGTGTGCCGGTTTCAACCAACTACACGCTTGACGATGGCGGCGGCACCTTTAACCTTGCGGGTATTGCTGACGCTGTCTACCGCGTGCAGGCTACCTGGGTTGAAAACGGTTTCTCAAGTTCTGTTTCCAAGGATCAGATACCCATGGGTTACGCTGATGTTAATTTTGAACTTTCCATTGATTATCTGCTGGCAAGTGTTTCCGGCGTTATTCCTGTTTCAAGCCAGGCCGCGGGGTTGAAGACCAAGGCTCTCGGAGGTGGTGGAAAGACTTTGGGGACGGAGGAGAATAATGTGACGCTTTATCAGGGGGGCAGGCGCGTGGCTTCCGCGCGCGCGGACGCCGCCGGACGGTTTACCATACGCAACCTGATCCCGGGCCAGTATACGCTTAGAATATTATCCGAAAGCGGGGAGTGGAAAGAATTCCAGCTGAAGCTTGAAAGCGGACAGACCCTTGAAGTAAGTCCGCTGGGAACGCTGTTAAAGAAGGATATGGTTTATGTGTATCCAAACCCGTCCGCTGCCCGGGTAAAATTTCATGTAGCAACGGACATTAAGCCGGTGGAAAAACATCTTTCGGTTTTTTCCCTGGACGGGAGTCTTGTAAAAGAGGCGGGAAACGACGACGGCAACTGGATTCCTTCCTCCGGCGACAAGGTTTATGATTATCTCTGGATTTTTTCTTCAGGTAAGCCGGCTTCCGGCGTTTATTTTTATACGCTTAAACTTAAGAATCTGCTTACCGGTGAAACGGCTAAAAAAGTGGGGAAATTCGCGGTAGTCAGATGACCCCATCACCTGTAGCAGGTGGTGGGGTCATTGCGAGCGGTAGCGAAACAATCTCGCCGTGTTATAAACAGCGGGATCGCCACGTCCGCCTAAGGCGGACTCGCGATGACAAAAATTGCGATAACAAATAGTCTGGCCGTTTGTGGGCCATAGGCCTTTGGGATGGCACCTCCAGAGATACTGGCCTGTCGCGGGCCTCTGGCGTTGTCCGCGACTGAGGATTGTCATTGCGAGCCGGAGGCGAAGCAATCCCGCTGTTGTTGGGAAAGGCGGGAAAAAAGAAGTTGAGAAGATTTATGTCCGAAAGGCTTTATTGTGTTTATCTCATGACGAACAAAGTAAACACAGTACTCTATACTGGCGTTACCTCTGACTTAAAACGGAGGGTTTATGAACACAAAAACAAGCTTATTGACGGATTTACGAAACGTTACAATATTACCAAACTGGTCTGGTATGAATGCGGCAGTGCGGTTCTGCCGGCGATAGCGATGGAAAAACAGATAAAGGCCGGCTCGCGGGCCGGGAAGGTTCGGCTTATTACTGCGATGAACCCTGAGTGGAGAGACTTATATAAAGAATTGTAAACAGCGGGATCGCCACGTCCGCCTAAGGCGGACTCGCGATGACAGAAATTGCGATGGCAAAAGTAGAGGAGACAAGGAACGTTAAACTATGAAAAACTTTTTTTTGGTTTTTGCGGCTGGGGCCGCTTTATTTTGCGCCGTGCCCGCGCGCGCGGCCAATTTAACGGGCCAGGGTATTTCAACAAATGACAATTTGGGGGCCGAGAGAACCACTTTTTCAAATACCGAAACCATTACCCTGCGCCAGAAAGTGAATAACACGGTGTCAATTTCAAGCTCTATAGTGTTTGTGTTTTCAATAATAAGTCCCGCCGGTGCGGAGGGTTTCAGGCATGAGGGAAATTCTGCTCCGGGTACGGCCGGCGGCGCGCAAACACAGCTTTCAGGCATCTCCATTTCCTCTTTTTACACGGTACCGGGGTCCTATATTTTCAGGGGAAAGGCCACACTTGGCACAGAAACCGTAACGCAGGAGGCCCGCTTCACTATTTCCTCTCCGAACATAAATCTCATCTATCCTCCTTACGGCGCGCGCGGCCTTTCGGATAACCCGCTTATGTTCCGCTGGATAGCAAGCGGAGCCAGCCGCTACCGCATTACGGTTTCCGACAGCGCGGGCCTTTATAATCCGGTGCATACCGCGGTTAACAGCGGTGAAAGTTTATACTCTTACCCTGAGAATCCCTCCCAGCCCAGGGAGCAGCTGGTGGCGGACCAGGTGTATTACTGGAAAGTTGAGGGTCTGGATTCAAGCAATAATAAAATTGCCGAGAGCAATATATATAATTTTTCGCTGAAAGCGCAGGCTTCGTCGCAGTCAAGAAATATAATGGTGAGCGCTCTTGAGCTCAGCTCCCCGGCGCTTGATTTTACAAAACCCCTTAACTTCAAAGTTACGGTTTTCAACACCGGCAGTTCGGCCGAATCAAATATCGGGGTCAGATTAAGCCTTGGCGGTTTGTCCGCGCAGGATTCTCCGAAACAGATAATGTTTATTTCGCCCGGAGAAAAGAAGGAAGTTCTTTTTACGGCTTTTATGCCGTCGGACCAGCAGGAAAGCCTGGCCGTGGCCTGCGTTGATGTTTTTGACGACAACATCCCGGACAACTGCAAAACCATGTTATTTTCAAAGAATACCGGCGTGCCTCCCCCTCTGAAGGAAAAAAAGAAGCTTACCTACGATGAGATGTTCGCCGCGATAACAAAGCGCCTCGGACCCGACGCGGCGAAGTCGCTTGAGGGTTATACCTTTGAAAGCTTGAACTGCGCTAACTGTTCGGCCGATGAGCTTGCGGCAATCATCAGCGCCCTGATAAGCGGCGACGCGCAGCTTGTAAACGCGTCGGTGCTGGACGCTATAGGTGACGCGACCGCCGCCGCGGCGGCCGCGCCGAATTCATCCGCCAGCGCCGCGCAGCTTCCCGCTGCCGGGGAGGAAGGCCCTGAAACTCAGCTTGATGTACAGGCGCTTCCAGCGGGGGGGATTAATGAATGGACCGGCTATACTGAGGCCTTCCAGTCGCCCGAAGCGGTTTCATTCGCAATACGAAACCGCAAAGAGTGGAAGAAAGTATGGAAAACCCTCTCAAGCGAAGATACGCCGGATGTTAATTTTGACGAAAAAATGGTGGTTGGCGTTGTTTCCGGCTCAAAAGACAGGGCTGAAACAGTGCGGCTGTCCGGTAAACGGAAAACAGACACGGGTGTAGCGTTTGACTACTATATGATAGAGGCCCCTGAAGGAGTAAGACCTCCGTTGCCGGCCTATATTTTCAAGGTCTATGACAGGTCGGATGAAAAAGCGGAATTTAAGCGGTTGGATGTTCTGAAGAGATAGCCAGGCTGCGCCGCGTCGCACCGTAATCGCATTGTAACTAATATGCTCTTGATTATTATTATACGGTAGGCTATTATGTTATATGCGGCGGGGTGGTTTGCAAAGAGTTTCCGGAAATGAGTTATCACTACTCGGATCGTTAAGACTGAGCAGTCACACGCTATTACCGGCTATTAATAAAGGAGGTTGTATGAATGCAAAGTTGATAGGGCTGATTCTGCTGAGCACGCTTAGCTTAACGGGGTCCGTGTTTGGCGCAGGCAAGTTAAACGCCGTAGTGGTTTACGCTAGCGGCGAGGTGCAGGTGAGGCGCTCGGGCGAGCAGGCATACGGCGAATTAAAGGTGAACGACCTTCTATACGCGGGAGACACCGTAAAAACCGGCGCCATGAGCCGTGCGGGAATTGTAACCAAGGGTGGAGCTGATATTCGTTTAAACCAGAACTCCAATTTCGAACTCGCTGCCGGCAGCAAGGTCCGTGAGCTTATACGGCTTTCGGGGGGGCAGCTTTGGACCAGGATGCTGCATAAAATGGCCAAAATTAACGTAAGAACTCCTTCCGCCGTCTGCGCCGTGCGCGGCACCGAAGCCGATATAGAGCAGCGGAGTCTGCTTACCGTGAAGGTTTACGAAGGCCATGTTGATGTGCAGAACTCGCTTGGAAAGCAGACACTGAGCGCCGGTCAGATGACCACGGTGGCGGGCGCTAACGCCGCTCCCGACGCCCCAAAAAGGATGGGTGGACAAGATGGCGGAAAATGGCAGGAAGCCGTAAACGTGAGCGATTATGATAAGTTTATAAAACTTCTGAAGGAAAGCGGCGACAGCGGGAAGACGCTGAAAACTTCAATAAAGATGCCGGACGGTTCAGTTAAACAGCTTGAGGGCTCGCTGAAAAAGAAATAAAGAAGAGATTGCAGCGATAATGAGAGCGATTACAGTGATATTGCAGTTGCAGTGTCACTGCACACGCGAACAGTTATAGGCTGAACGACAACAATCGCCTTTTTCCGTTGGTTTATGTATCGCTGTAATCGTGTTGTTTTATCGTTGTAATCTCTTCTTGGAGGTTTGATGAGAGTCTTCGTGATCGCGGTAATCATATTTGCGCAAGCGCAATGTCTTCGCGCCGCGCAAAGTTCGGCCGCGCAATTTTTAAAACTTGGCTTCGGGGCCCGGGCTCTTGGTATGGGAGAGGCCTTTGTTTCCGTGGCGGATGACGGTGCCGCGCTTTACTATAACCCGGCCGGACTTGAGGGGGAAAGGCCGTGTTGTGGGCCAAAGGCCTCTGGGACGGCACCTCCAGAGGATTGGCCGTGTTGTGGGCCAAATGAATTTTCTTTCTCTCACGCACTGCATGTGCAGAATACCGCCGTTTCACAAATAAGTTTCATGCGCAGACCTTACGCTTTTGCCCTAACTTATTTTTCCGCGGGCCAGCTTGAGGGCAGAGATGAAAACGGCGCGTTGACGGGTAATTTCAGCGCCAGGGATCTGGCAGTGTCAGCCGGGCGGGGTTTTAAACTGGGCGCTTTAGCCGCGGGCGTTTCCGGAAAATTCATAAGTCAGAACATAAAAAACAGCGGAGCTGCGGCTTTCGCCTCCGATTTGGGCCTGCTTTACCGTTTTTCCGGCACGCCTTACGCGCTTGGGGCGTCTGTGGTTAATTTAGGGACAAAAGTGAAATTTGACGAAGAAAGTTTTCCGCTGCCTCTCGCGCTGAAGGCGGGCGCGAGCGCCGCTTTTGAAAAAATCCTGCTTGCACTGCAGGCTGATTTTCCGAACGATTCAGGAGCGGTAATAAGGGCCGGCGCGGAATATAGAGGAATTTCCGGCCTCGCTTTACGGGCCGGTTATAAAACTTCGCCTTCAGACCAGCGTGACGCCATACTTGGCACGGGGCTCGGCGGTTCCGCTTCAGGCGTATCTGCAATGTATGGTTTCTTTGCCGGGCTTGGTTTTGAATATTCCAATTTCAAGCTTGATTACGCGCTTTTGCCGTATGGCGAACTTGGAAGTGCGCACAGATTCTCGCTGGGAGTAAGGTTTTAAACGTGTAGCTGGAGCGAATAGCGAAGTAGCGAATGGCGGATTAGGGAAGGAAATAGTGTAAATATGAAAAAGCTTTTCATAAATTTTCTGTCTTTTGTTTTCCTTGGCGGCGCTTTGTGGGCGGCTGGGCCTGTAATGACCTATCAGGGCCGGCTGAAAGAAGCAAACGCCCCTGTAACAGGGAACAGAAATTTACTTTTTGAATTGTGCAACGATGAAACGGCTGGTGCCTGCACGTCCTCGCCTGACAACACGCAGTCTTTTGCCGTAGCCAACGGTCTTTTTAAATCCACCTTCACCGTCCCCGCGGTTGACTTTTCAGCCGGGTCCTGGTATCTGCAGGTAAGCGTCGGCGGTTCCGCGCTTTCGCCAAGGGAAAAGCTGACTTTCGTGCCATACTCCGTTTACGCTTCCACCGCCGGCTACGCCGCGGGTGCGGTGGCGAAAACCGGCGATACCATGACTGGGCCGCTGACACTTACAAGCAGCGTAACGGTTAATGATGCTTCCGGATTGGGTGCTGCGCGGGTACTGTTGGCGGATAATGTCAGCATTTCCTCCGAGTCGCTGTCCGCTTTCGGCGGCGGCGTAAGGATTTCCAGCAATGTGTATATAGTGGGTTTCAGTTCCGCCGCCAAGTATTACGGCGATGGGTCCGCCCTTACCGGGGTTACGGCCTCGGGCGCGGTGCAGAAAGCCGGCGATATTATGACAGGCACGCTTACGCTGACCGGCGCGGACAGTTATGTAACCGGCCAATCTTCAATTACCACCGCCGGCAGC
>MGTS01000006.1:0-6473 GCA_001799565.1 Elusimicrobia bacterium GWA2_51_34
ATAGAAAGAGCGGCTGGCGGAAACCACCCGCAGGTCCTGGTCCAGCGAGATCAGGGGTTCACGCACCGTGTTGATGATGCTGTCCGAGTATTCGCGGGCCGCGTCTTCAGATATCTTGGTCGCCGCCAGTTCTTTACGGGCGGTTTCCAACCCGTCTTCTATCTTCCTGCGCTCGGTTATATCCTCGATGGCAAGCAGGATGATACGCTCTTTTCCCGACGCCCTCTGGATCTGCCGGGCGTTCAAAAGCATGATACGCCTGCCGATGTCAGCAAAATCGTGTTCAACCTCGTAGTTATCGAAGGTCGCCTCTTGCGGGAGGATGGTTTCCAGCAATTCCCGCAGCTTCGGAATATCCCACTGTTTATTGCCCAGGTCGTAGATAAGCTGTCCCACGGTTTCTTCAGGGTTTACCTTGAAGACTTCATAGAAGGAGCGGCTGGCGGAGACCACCCTTAAATCCTGGTCCAGCGAGATCAGGGGTTCGCGCACGGTATTGATGATGCTATCTGAGTATTCGTGGGCCGCGTCCGCGGTTTGTTTAATAATCTCCAGTTCTTTTCGGGTCTTTTCCAACCCTGTTTCTATCTCATTTCGCTTGGTGACATCTCTAAACACCATCACGGCGCCGATAACCTGACCGGAGTGGTTGCGAATCGGCGCGCAACTGTCGGCAATAGCGCACTCGCTGCCATCGCGCGCTATCAGTAAGGTGTTGTTAGTCAGCCCCCGTATTACGCCATGCGCCAGGGTTTCCTTTACCGGAATAACGGAGGGTTGGCGGGTTTCCTGGTTGATGATGTGAAAGATCTCTTCTACCGGGCGGCCGGCGGCTTCCGCCTGCGTCCAGCCTGTAAGCTGTTCGGCAACGGGATTAAGGAGCGTCACCCGCTCTTCGGCATCGGTGACCAGCACCGCGTCGCCGATGGATTTGAGCGTGACCGCTAGCTTTTCCTCGCTGATGCGCAAAGTGGCATTGGCCTGCTGCAGCCGTATATTCGTGTCCTCCTGGATTTCAAGCAAATGCTGTGTTTCGAGATTAACTGAATTATTGAGCCGCTGCTGTGTTTCCAGATAGATAAAATAGGCGAACGAAAACGCGAACAGCAGCATAAGCAGGCTGGTGACAACAATAATGACAAACAGGCGGCGCAGGTTAGATTGGAACCCCGCATCGTGCTGCGCCAGCCCGTCTTCCGCCAGCCGGACGAAGCCGCTCATCCCGGCACGGATAGAATCCATCTCCCTCTTGCCCCGGGTGCCGCGCACGTCAGCTGACGCCGCAGCCATATTATTATTGCGGCGCAGCTTAACAACATTCTCCATTTCGGCCAATTTGGCAGCTACCACCGGAACCATTGCGTCCAGGCGCTTATGGGCGGCGCCGCTTAAGGTGAGCCGGCGCAATTGTTCCAACTGGCCGCTGATGCCGTCGCGCACCGCCAGATACGGTTCCAAAAAAGCCTTGTCTCCGGTCAGCAAATAGCCGCGTTGCCCGGTCTCGGCATCTTTTAATGAAGACAGCAGCCCGTTCGCGCTTTGTATTACAATGAAGGTCTGCTTGCGCGCGTTGGCAGCCTCCTTTATCTGTATGAAAGACCAGAACGCCCCCCCCGCCGCCATTATCACCGCAAGCAGCAGCCCCGCTCCGGAAAACAAGGCTGCCATTTTATAAGTATTTTTCATGTAAATCCGCCCTCCACTGTTTATTGTCCGATTTATAAATTCTGGTCCTGAGCGACAGCATTCCCTTCTATCCGGCATCTTTACCGTTCCCGCTGTTCCGGGAACGTTGCCTTATTGCCGCGCTGCCGGGATATTTTCAGCAGGGACCTCGGACCCTATTAAAACGGCGATCCAGCGCGTGCTTTTATTGTTCTCACATAAGAACTTCAGCGTCATGGTAAACGGTATACACAGCGCCGCGCCGATCAGGCCAAGCATTCTTCCCCAAAAAATCAACGAGAGAAATACGACCAGCGTGGACAGGTTGAAAGTCCTCCCCATCAGCTTCGGCTGAACCACATTGCCGAGTATGAACTGAACGGCCACATAGCCGGCAGCAACCAGCGCAGCGCGGCCAGGCCCGAACTGTACAAGGGTCAGGCTAACCGCAGGTATTGCGGCGATGATAGAGCCGACATGTGGTATATAGAGAAGCATAAATACCAGGAAACCCCAGAGAACAGGAGAACCCACCCCCAGAATGGTAAGCCATATACCGATAAGAGTACCCGCGCTCAGGTTGAGCGCGGTCTGTACGAACATATAGCGGCTTATATCCTCAACGAAATTTGTGAACTCCGGAAATGCCTGCTTAGGATCACCGAGGATAGCACGAAGCTTAACAGGGAAGCTTGAGGCCTCCAACAAGATAAACATCAGTGTGAGCAGAATAAGGACAAAGTTTGAGAGCACGGCGCCCAGCCCGCCCATCATGTCAACAAACAGCTTCATTACCGCCGCCGGATTGAGATACTCTATCAGCATCTTGTCGGTTACATTGATGCCTTTCTTTGCCAGCAGCGCCTGGAGTACCGAGGCCTGCTCCTGTATGCGTTGTTGGTAGGAGGGCATGGCAGCGCTAAAGTTGCCGAGGGACATGCCCACAAGTCCGCCGACTGTCAACAGAATAGCCATCATGCCTGCCACAACAATCAAAACCGCGGCAACGGAAGGAACGCGTTTACGCTCAAGCCATTGTACCAGCGGCGTACCCAGTACAGCCAGGAAAACAGCGACCAGGGAGGATACCAGGGCCGACTGCGCCTGATTGATGCCCCATATAATGATCACTAACGCGGCCGCGATGACAAGAACGTGCGTTCCGCTTGGAAAATTACTCTGTTCAGTGGCTGTCATATCACAGTTTCTTAGAGACTGCCTCAGGACGGCTCAATAGTCATCAGGTTTTTTACTTTTTTCACACCATTTACGTCTTTTACAAGTTTTGTCACCAGGTCCTTTTCGGCCGCAGTCCGGGCCCGGCCGCCCACCGTGACCACACCCTTCTTTGCTGCGACCGTGGTGTATAGCGCGCTGGTAGAATGATGCAGCAGTAGAGCCATCCTGACCAGGGCGGCAACGGATACGTCATCTATCTTTTCCTTCGTCATCCGGGGAGTAGTTTCCGGGGCGGCGGACATGGTCATCTCATTTTTAACTTCTTTGACCCCTTCAACATCCCTGGCGTATTCGGTTGTCAGTTCCTTTTGCGCCGGGGTTGCGGCATTGCCCCGCAAGGTAACAATACCGTCTTTAACGTCAACCTCGGTGGTACCGGCGCTCACGCTCCAGTGGAACCGGAGCGTGATCTTAACTTTGTCCCGGAGCCACGCGTCCGAGTTAGCGGTGGGGGCCGCGCCTTTGACTTCCAGCCTGTTATCCACACTCTTGACTCCGGGGATATCCGCTACGGTCTCCTGGGCCAATGATTTGTGGAAGTCTTCGGAGATAATCCCCGTCAAGGTAACAGCGCCGTCCCTGGACTCTATTCTGATATCGTCGTCCTGAAGATAATTATTGAACACATACGACTGCCTGGCGGATAATACTATGCGGCTGTCCGTTTTTGACGCGTGCACAGGCATGCTGAGCGCCAGCAGAGCCGCCGAGACCGCCATCAGAGCTATTGAAGATCCTGCTTTCATGTTATATTCTCCTTGATATGTTATTGCTGTGGTTTTTTCAACTCTTTCACTCCTGTGTGCCTTATAAAGTACCGGGGGTCTCAGCCAAATACCGGCACAGGATAAGTATATCCCTTGCACAATCCGGCATCTATTAGGAGTTATGCCCGGCAGGCTAGGTAGTATTACGGAAGCGGTGACACAGCAGAACCGCAGATAAGCCGGCCATTGCGGATAAAAGGAGGCCCGGTAGAGCCCGGGCGTTCCTTTATACACCAATCACCCGAGGGCGGCTTTAATTTCTTTCGCAGTTCCGCACCGCGGCTTAGGGTTTCTGGCGAAGTATTGGAAGCGCGATGTCAGTTCCGCCGCCCACTTTACGGCATTTAGTATCTGCGCTATTCCCGTTTTAATCTGACCGGAGTCGTTAATGTCGTCATCAATGAGCGTAGCGTGGCCGTTGATAACAGCCAGCGCGTTGTTGATGTCGTGCGCCAGCGGCCGGGCGACTTCGCTCATAGCCTCGGCGGCCCTGAATTCAGCCAGTTCCGCCTCCGCTTTTTTGACATTTGTAATATCGCGGGCCACTCCCAGCACTCCCGTTATTTTGCCGCCGGCATCGCGCAGGGGCGTTTTGACGGTGCTGAAATAATACTTGCCGGAGGGCAGCGTCCTGTCGTAAGTTCGCGTAATAGTTTTTCCGGTGCGGACCACTTCCAGGTCGTCTTTTACCACCTCCTGCGCCACTTTGGGCGGCAAAATATCGGCATCAGTCTTACCCAACGCTGCTTCCGGCTTTAAAAGAAAGACGTCTGCGCAGGCTTTATTAAGCTTTATATAACGGCCGGAAAGGTCCTTTATGAAAATGGCGTCTTTCGAGGTTTCAAAAATACTGCGCAGTATCGCTTCATTTTCTTTAAGCAGGGCAGCGGCACTGAGTTTTTTACCGACATCGCGCGCTACGCCGGTTATTAAGGCCGGAACGCCGCCTGACATTATGATTCCGCTTTTCTGTTCCATGAAAAAATAACCTTTATCTTTTTTGCGTAACCTGTAGGAGATCATCGGAAGGGTCCGTCCGGTTTTCCGCGCCTTAGCCAAAGCTTTTACGGCAAAGTCCCGGTCCCCCGGGTGAACTAATTCAAAAATACTGCGGCCAATAAGTTCCTTCGGCCTGTAGCCGTAAGCCGCTACTTTCGGGCTTGCGTAAACTATCTTCCCCTCCATGTCGGCTGAGTAGATAATATCCTGCGAGGAGGCGATTATAGCCAGAATACTCTCATGCTCCCTGCGCTGAAGATCTTCGGCCAACTTGCGTTTTAATATTATCGCATAGGCGCGGGCCATCTGCCTGGCCGTCTTCAGCTGAGTGGCGGAGTAGTCTCCCCCACGCGGATTAGCCAGCGCCAGTAAGCCGAGCTGTTTGCGGCCCGACAGCGCCGGTAGCACCAGGAACTTGCCTGTTTTTATGCCGTCACGTGAATGGCCGGCGGCCCCGCGGCCGGGCGGCACGGAATTTGACAGCAACGGCTTTTTTCCCTTCAACACGCGGGCCCAAAGTTTGTTAAACTCCGGGGAGACGAAAGGCTCCGTTTTTCCCCGGCGTTTCTTTTGGGTCTTGTCGGTACGAGCGGCGGCCATAAGCCGCCCTGTGAACGGGTCCGTATAGCCCGCGAAACCGGCCCGGCTGCCGGTAAGGCGGCACGCCTCGTCAACCACAGCCTTGGAAATAGCATCCAATGAAATTCCGGGATTCGTCAGGAAGAGCTCTTCCAGGCCGTTAACCGCGGTGGAGGCGTCCCGTTCCCTGTTCATATCTGCGCCATGTTTTTCTCGCGAAAGCCGCGCTGATATTGTTATTTTCTCCGCCTGCCGTTTATTAATAGATTTATTCACCGCCCCCCCTTTACTCTTAGCCCGGATTTACATGATATAAGCATACACCATCGCCAATACGACATCTATTAGGAGTTATGCCCGGCAACCTAGGTAGTATTACGGTGGGAGGATTAGAGGGGACTACAGAATGGAGTCACACTAACCCTTAGCCGGATTTAGTCGCTGGTTTTAGAACGCCCGACCTCAACCCAAAGCTTTACTGGAGTGATCAACGGAGGAGTCGCTGTGTTAATCGTCGTACATAATAAAGTAATGGATGATCCTAATGACGAGGCGTCAGCAATTGGAGTCCAGATACCCGCAACTCCATTCAGCAACATCGTGTCGTTTGCGGCATTGGCGCGTAGTGTGTCAAGGAAGCTCACGCCTCCGACTGTCCAGGCCGCTTCTACGAAAGTGACCATTTGACCTTGCCCCACGACTCCCGAACTGCAGCCGGTAATGGTAGCGATGGAACTGGTGCCGGAAAATGTCATAAGAACCACTCCGGAGCCATCAGCCGCAAAAGTTGTGGAAGCTGCAAGTACCACAGACTGAGACGTATATACAAATTCGCCGGCAGGGCCTGTTAAACCGGTCTCACCTTGAATTCCTTGAATCCCTTGTGCGCCGGTAGCGCCCGCTGCGCCCTCAGTTCCGGCAGGGCCGGTGGAACCAATGACACCTTGAATTCCCTGTGCGCCCGCTGTGCCGTCAGGACCGGTGAGACCGATAATCCCCTGAATCCCTTGTGAACCAGTTGCACCTATAGCGCCTATTGCGCCCTCAGTTCCGGCAGGGCCGGTGGAACCAATGACACCTTGAATTCCCTGTGCGCCAGCGAGACCTATCTCGCCAGTGATACCGGTTACTCCGGTGGCGCCTTGAATTCCCTGTGAGCCAGTTGCGCCTATAGCGCCGGTCGTACCTATCGTGCCAGTTGCGCCAATTTCGCCGGTGACACCT
>MGTS01000006.1:6584-129005 GCA_001799565.1 Elusimicrobia bacterium GWA2_51_34
CGTGCCAGTTGCGCCAATTTCGCCGGTGACACCTTGAATTCCTTGTGCGCCAGTGAGGCCTATCTCGCCAGCGATACCGGTTACGCCGGCAGCTCCGGTGGAGCCTGTGTTACCTATCGCGCCCGCGGCGCCGGTTGCACCCGTAAAGCCTTGAATTCCCTGTTCGCCAATTGCGCCGATTAAATTGGTTAAATTTGAGCCGTCTAAACTGGGCAGTTTATTGTCGGACGTCATTTGCACAAGCTGACTCGCTACGTTAAAAGCGTTCCCCTGAGTAGTTACCGCCGGTTTGTTGGTTATCATAGACCAATCCGCGCCCTCTGCCCAGGCGGCGGTGGCGCTGTTTAAAGCGTATAATGAGTAAGCTGAAGCAACTATCCTGTAGCGGGGAAACATTTCGCTGTCGGTCCCAACTGTCACACCCAGCCAATAAGCGGTGGAGAAACTTATATTTAAAGGAGTAACCTCTCCCAGCATTACGCTGTAAATGCCGTAATTGTCCGGGGTAACATTCTGGATTTCGGTCCATGCGGGCGAGCCTCCGGAAGCGGTCGTATAGAATTTAAACACCATGGGAACAACGCCGGTGACCGCTTTACCGTTAGAGTCGGCAAGCTTTCCCTGAAAATTTATCAATCCCGGAACGGCCGCCAGCGCGGGCGTTACCGCGGCTGTTACGATCATGAACAGCCCGGCCAGGGCGGCGCCGCAAATTCCAGTTTTCATGCTGTTGCTTTTCATATACAACCTCCGATTATTTTTTCATCTAAAATTTGATTCCCAGCGATATACGATGAGTGATTCCCAGATCAGTGAACGAATTCCACGCATAGTCAAGCTGATAATCACTCCATTTAATTCCCATGCCGGCGGTTACCCCTGAAAGCGCGCCCAGTTCCTTAACGGTGTCGTTCTTATATCCCGCTCTCGCCGCCAGAACAAAGGCGCCTAGCACGCGCGTGTATTCGGCCCCGGCGTGGATATTAATATCTTTTTCCGTGTAGTTCAGGTCGGAGGCAGCCAGCAAACCTTTAAACAGCTCCAGCGAACAACCCGCGCGGACTATCACCGGCAGAGGATTTTCTTCGGATACGTATTTGACCTTCGTGCCCACATTCTGCACCGCCAAACCTGCGCTTATCTTCCGGCCCCAGGGCCTGAAACCGCTGTAGAGCGCGCCTATGTCGGCGGCATAGGAATGCGCGGTTTCTTCTTCTATACGCGAGGATATGTATTTTAAATTTGCGCCCAGCGCGAGGCTGCCCCACGCGCGGGCATAGGAAACAATCCCCATCATGTCCGACATGTTGTAGTTCTCTGCAAGCCGCAAACCTGTGTTGTCCGCTTTCTGAATGTCGCCCGTGTTAAGGATATTAAACGCCGCGCCTATAGTACCGCCCAGCGCCCGCCGGCCGTACGCGATGTTTGAATAGGTGATGTCCTCAAGCCACAACGCGTGCGTCATGGACAATTCTCCGCGCTCTATACCGGCAAGCCCCGCCGGGTTCCAGTAAATCGCGTTCACATCGTCAGCCACGCCCGCAAAAACCTCGCCCATCGCCGACGGTCTGGCCCCCACACCCATCTGAAGAAATTGAAACGCGCTCGTCCCCAGCGCGCTTCCCGCAAAAACAGGGGTTAGGGTATAGGGTAGAGGGCAGAGGGCAAAAGCAAACAGAAATGCCGAGATAAAAGCGGGCTTTCTGTTCTGCGCTAAAGTATTCATAAAATTCTCTCTGCCTATTTCCACAATCTCTACCCTACCGTATCACAGCGAATTTACCTTTTGCCTTTCCGCCGCCGGGCGACGTAATGAAATAAAGGTAAACGCCGCTCGCCAGTTTCTGCCCATCGCTGTTTGTAGCGTTCCATTTATAATCATCAACCGTCCTGTTGGTTTTGTGAAGCTCCGCCACCTGTCTGCCGGTTATCGCGAATATCCTGATAGTCGCCTCCGCCGGCAGGTGCGCAAAGGTGATCTCAGAGGCTTGAAAGCTGCCCGGGCTGTTCGGCTTGAAGGGATTGGGATACACGTAGGCGTCGCTCAAATTAAGGGCGGGAGGATTGGCCATCGCCCGGGCCTGATCCGCAAATCCGCCTGAATTCTGGTAATTGGAGCTTTGCGCGTTGCCGGACACGCCCTGCCCAAGTGTACCGGTTTGGATCTTGTAGTTCGGCGAAGCCATGTCCGCGCCGCCGTTGGCCAACACGGGGATAGAAAGGTTATATCTGGCGCTTATCAGCACGCCGGCGTATACCAGCGAGCCGGTCAGCAAAACCATAACTGCTGACAACCGGCTCTTATGAAGAATCAATTTTATTTTCGGTTTCCAAAAAGCTGACATAAAACAAGTATAGTCCCCTGGCGGTTTGGCGTCTATTCGGAGTTGTACCGGGCTTGATGGGTAGTATTACACCGGTTTTAGGCGGGGACTACGGACACGCGCGCTTTATCAGACTTAAGCGCAAGCGCGGCTGTATTACTTTATGGATGTCAACCCGTGCCGTATAGCGTACTTGGTGAGGCCTGCGACCGTGCGGATATTGAGCTTGCGCAATATATGTTCCCGGTGCGTCTCCGCCGTCCTGACTCCGATGCCGAGCTTGGCCGCTACGCCTTTGTTTGAGAAACCTTCGGCGAGCAATGTCAGCACCCCCAGCTCACGGCTCGTCAGCGAAACGCTGTCCGGCTGGTTTAGGGAAGACTTTGGCGCCGCGGCCAAAAGAGCGTCGGTAATACCGGCTGGAAAACACAGGCCGCCCCGGGCCACCTGCTTGATAGCGGCGAGCAGTTCCGCCGTCGGCTGATCCTTCGTCACGTAGCCCCTGGCGCCGCACCGGGCCATCCTGATCACGTATTCTTCGCTGGAATGGATGCTGAAAGCAAGTATTCCAGCCTTTGGCGCCAGCCGGCGCAGGCGGCGGGCCAGCTCCCAGCCTTCCATGGAAGGCAGGTTAACGTCCAATACGATGACATCGGGCGACAGCTTCTTAAGCTTGCGAAGGGCCTCCGGGGCATCTGAAGCCTCACCCACCACCGCTATAGAGCGGCTGGTCAGATAGGACCGCATCCCTTCACGTACGCTCTGATGGTCGTCTACCAGAAAAATTTTAATATCGCTTTGTTTTCCGTCCGTCACAATTATTATCCTAGTGTTTCTAAAAACTATAATTCACCGCGGCGGTAATCATGAAGCCTTTGTCGCTGAAATTACGGCCCAACGGATGCTCTGCATCCTGAGAGTGGATATCCTCGGCCCATAGATAGCGGTAAGAGCCGTCTATGGACCAGACGGTGTTCAGGAAGAATTCAACTCCCCCTCCCGCATGAGGCCCAAAACGGAACTCGGAACTGTCGGTAGGAGCGTAGACATGGGTGTAATACCATCCTCCCCCGGCCAAAATGTAGGGTGCGAACCTGTAACCGTGCGGCATAAGATAGACCATAACCGAAAGCTGGATCGGGACCACATCCACGTTTGTTCCGCCGTATTTATCTTTGCGCAGGTCCACAGAACCTTCCAAAGCCCATCTGCGCGTAAGGTGATAGCGCGCCTGCGCTCCTTCAGCCAAGTCCCCGCTGTCGGCGCCCCTGGGATGATAATACGCTGCGCGGCCGCCTATTGACAGGCCGGGCCGGGGGCCGCGGCTGTCTTCGGCATAGAATTGCGCGCAGGTCAGTGAAGCCGGAAAAAGCGCGGCAACCAGAAGCATAAAAAAAGCCAGCCGCTTATACGCGTTCATGAACATTTTTCCTTGAATTAGTAATCCGCTTTTGCGGTCTCAGGTTAAGCATACCCCATACCACGGGCCCTGCCAATGCGGAATTATACTCTTGACGGACGGTGTTATTACGGAGAAGCTGCAGGAGCCGTTAGGATTTGGACGGCCTAGGTATTTTCGGCTAGATGTCGAAGGGCTGGTTTTAGATAGAACTTATTCACGGCGGCTAAAATAGCGTCGCCCATACCGGCGGGAAAATGCAGGCCGCCCCGGGCCACCTGCCTGATAGCGGCGAGAAGTTCCGCCGTCGGCTGGTCTTTAGTCACATAGCCACGGGCGCCGCAACAGGCCATCTTGACCATATATTCTTTGCTGGAATGGATGCTGAAAGTAAGTATCCTGGCCTTTGGCGCCAGCCGGCGCAGGCGGAGGGCCAGCTCCCAGCCTTTCATGGAAGGCAAACTAACATCCAATACTATAATATCGGGCGACAGCTTCTTAAGCTTGCGAAGGGCCTCCGGGGCATCTGAAGCATAACCCACCACCACAATCCCACGGCTGACAAGATAGGAACGCACCCCTTCGCGCACGATTGGATGGTCGTCTACCAGAAAAACGCTGATTTTATTTTGTTCCACGTCTGCCATGTTTTTAAAAAGAATTGTAACTGCTAAGGGATAGGCTGTAGGCTATTAGGCTGTTAGGCTGTTAGGCTGTTAGGCTGTTAGGCTGTTAGGCTGTTAGGCTGTTAGCGCATGTTGTGTTTTTGCTTATTACCTACAGCCTGCTCTTCCTTCAGTCTAACAGCCTTTCTTTTCCACCTGCTTGGCCGGGGTGGAAGATCTCAGCGACGTCAGGCCATGCTGGATGGCATATTTCGTAAGACCAGCAATGGTCGTGATATTGAGTTTGTGAGAGAGATGCTCGCGATGCGTCTCGGCGGTCCGCACGCTGATGCCCAGTTTTCTCGCCACCTCTTTGTTGGCCAGACCTTCAGCCAGAAGAATGAGCACTTCCCGCTCGCGCGCGGTCAATACGGCTTCTTTTGTCCCATCAGGGGCGGGCTTAGACCCCGGGGCCAGGATGGCGTCGGACATATCGGAAGGAAAATAGAGGCCGCCCTTATGGACGTGCTGGATGGCCTCTATGAGTTTTGCCGTGGGCGCGTCCTTCATCACATAACCGTGCACGCCGCAGCGGGCCATCCTGACCACGTATTCCTGGCCGGCATGGACGCTGAAGGCGATGAGTTTGGCGTTGGGAGCCGTTTGGCGCAGCCGCCGGGCAAGTTCTCCGCCATCCAAAGAAGGGAGGGAGATATCTAGGATGATAACATCCGGCGTGATCTTCTTGAGCTTGCGCAAAGCCTCTTTATCGTCGGAGGCCTCCCCGACCAGCAAAAATAAGCCATGGCTGCTCAGAAAGGAACGGACTCCCTCGCGCACAACAGGATGATCGTCCACCAAAAACACTTTAATCTTGGTCCGGCTGATGTTTTTCATGCTTTATTCCCTCCTGTCCCCGATAATGGCACACGGGCGCCGAGCCTGGTCCCGGCGCCTGGCGTTGAATGAAGCGCGAAAAAGCCTCCAACCGATTCCGCCCGCGCACGCATGTTCCCAAGGCCGATTCCCCCCCTGGTCAGCGGCCTATTGGCGCCGTGAGCAAACCCGACCCCATTGTCGCTCACGCTCAGGAAGATCTCTCTCCTTTTGCAAGAGAGGTCTACCGTGACCCTGGTGGCCTTGGAATGTTTTCCGATATTGTTGAGCGCCTCCTGGGCGATGCGGAAAATTGCCAGCGCCGGATCGGGCAGGATGGACTCCGGAACGCGTTCGGTCCGCAGCATTACCCGCACCCCCGCGCGCTCTTTAAACTCGCGGCAAAGCATGCGCAAGGCCGGTTCAAGGCCCAAATCTACCAGTTCAGAAGGTATGAGATTCTGCGAGACACGGCGGATCTCCGAGATGGCGCGATCCAGAACACCGCCCACTTTAAGGATCTTCGCCGCGGCTCTCCCGTCCAGGGCAATCTCGCCCGGGAGGGATTCCAGCCTGAATTTGACGCCCGAAAGTATCTGGCCGACACCGTCATGAAGCTCGCGGGCAAGGCGCTTACGCTCCATTTCCTGGGCTGAGATCACGCGCGCATTCAGCCTGCGGAGCTCACGGTCGGCCCGCTTTCGCTCCGTGATATCCCGTTCGGTGGTAGCAACCTCCACCGGCTGGCCCTTCTCATCGCGCAGCACAGTGACAGTAAGCAAAACGTCCAGAATCCGGCCGCTCTTCGTACGGCGCTGTATCTCTATAGGCGCCGCCGATACCCGTACCAGCTCCCGCGCCCTTATGCGTTTGTTTTCCGGCATGATCCGCCTGATGCTCATCGCCAGAGCTTCGCTTTCAGTGTAGCCGTACATCTTTTGCGCGCCCTTGTTCCAGGCGATGATCCGGTCTTTGAGATCACATATGATTACGGCGTCGTTAGAGTCGCGCACCAAAGTGGCCAGCCGCAGCACGGTTTTCTCCGAGAGCTTCCGGTCGTGTATATCTATAAGGGCCATCACGGCTCCCTCGGTCCTGCTTCTTTCTGTCCTACTTTTGTCGGTCCGGTAAGGCCGAAGGATGAGGTAATACCAGCGGTCTTGCGTGTCCTGGACTTCCAGCGCCTGGACATGGCCGGTCCTGATCACGTCAAGGAGCAGTTGTTTCAAGTTGGGAAGGCGCAGCGGGAGTCTGCTGTCCACAACGGACCGTCCGATCTTGTCCGGGGAGAGGCCGAGCGCCTTCTCCGCCGGCGAAGTAAAGCGGCGGACGGTCAGGTCGGAACCCAGCAGGACTATCGGGATGTTGATATTGGCCAGAAGATTGGAGAGATCGTTGTTGGCGTTGCTCAGTACCAGGTTACCGCGTCCGACTTCCTCACTCGACGTTATCAGTTCTTCGTTGGTGGACTGAAGCTCTTCCTTGGCGGTCTCGAACTCCTCATTAATGCTTTGCAGTTCTTCGTTGCTGGAAAGAAGCTCCTCATTTGAGGTCTGAAGCCTCGCATTGGTAGACTCCTGCTCTTCTATGATGGCTTTAAGATGCTCGCCGGAAATCGCCAAGTCCTCTTTGAGCTCGATGACGCGGCGGCTTTCCTTCCCCCGCCGCGTCCGGCCGGCACGCCGCTTGTCCGGTTCCGCTGCGCCTATCTCCTCAAAGAGGATAAGAAAATATTCATTACGCGGATTGGAGGCTTTGATCGGCAGGACCTCGATACGGATGCGCCCGGGGGTCTCGTCCGGATAAGGCGCCGCGACCTCTTTGCGCACGGCGCAGGCCGACATTTTTGCCACATGAATGGCCGCCCGTAGTTCCAAAAGGAGATCTCCTGAAGCCATACGGCGAAGATTCATGCCCGGTTTGCCTGGCGCCGACCGGAGATAAGAAGAGGTGTTCCCCAGGAAACGCAATATCTCCATGTCCCGGTTGATGATAACGCCGTTGGGGAGGTAGCGCACCGGCAGGACGCTGTCCAGCTCGCCTTGCAGGTCGAAGGGGTCCGTAACCGGCTTTTTTTTGCCCGCCCCGCCGCGCCCGGGGTCTTTAAAGCTGGACTCGGTCTCCGGGAAACGGCTGGGTTGCATAAAATCGAGGCGCGCCTTTGAAGCGGATGTCCTCTCGAAAAAAACCTTTTTTTTCACGTTCAGTGGCGAAAAACTTCCCGAAAAATTTCCGACGGTCTCCGAACGCCCCAACATGAGGATGCCCCGCGGCTTCAAAGCGTATTGAAATATCTTCAGCGCCCTTTCCTGGAGCGCCGGCCCCAGATATATCAGGAGATTGCGGCAGCTGATCAGGTCCAGGTTCGTGAAAGGCGGATCCTGCAGCAGGTTTTTGGAGGCAAAGATACACCGCTCGCGGATATACGGGGCGATACGATAACCGTCCTCCGTCTTGATGAAGAAACGCCGCAGCCGCTCGGGTGAAACCTCCGCCCTGATCTTCGCGGGGTAGAGTCCAACGCGGGCCCTTTCCACTACGACGGGGTTCACATCCGTCGCGAAGATCTGGAAAGGTATTCTGGATGCTTGTTTACCGAGGAACTCGATCAGGTTTATGGCCTGGGAGTAGGCCTCTTCGCCCGTGGAGCAGCCGGGAACCCAGATACGGATCGGCGTATAGGCGGATCTGTTTTTAAGGAGACCCGGATAGATACCGCTCTTTAAGGCATTGAAAGATTCCGGTTCCCGGAAAAACGACGTCACGGAGATCAGGATATCGCGGTAGAGCGACTCCAGTTCCTTTGAGTCCGCTTTCAGCGTGCGGTAATACTTCTCCGGCTCGCGGACCCGCCCCAGCATCATGCGCCTTTGGATGCGCCGGCGCAGCGTGCCCCGTTTATAAAGCTCGAACTCGACTCCCTTGGCGGTCCGCAGAAGCTCCAGTATCCTGTTCAGAGGGCCCTCGCCCATGGGTTTGTCTTGATGCCGCTCGCCGCCATCCCGCGCAAAGAACAGCCTTTCCCCGATCTCGGTCGGGGAGAGGATGAAGTCCACGCAGCCGGAAAGCACGGCTGAATTAGGCATGCTGAGATGAGCCGCGGTATTTCCATCCTGCGCGAAAGTCGTTCCGCCGCTTGCTTTGATGGCCCGCAGGCCTTCAGTCCCGTCGGAACCCTCTCCCGACAAGAGGACGCCTATCGCCATGTCCCTCCTATCGTTGGCTAATGAGCGAAAAAAACTGTCAATAGGTTTGCGCCAGACAGACTTATGTCCGGAGGAGGAAAGGTAGAGAATCCCTTCCTTTATCAGCATCGCGCGGTTTGGAGGAAGGATGTAGATCCGGTCGGGCAAAACCTTGTCGCCGCTTTTAACTTCTCTGACCGGAAGCCTGGTGCTGCGCGCCAGTATCTCGGTCAAATGACTCTTATATTGGGGGGCCAGATGGGGAACAAGCACGAACGCCATGCCCGGCTCCGGCGGCAGAGCGTTCAAGAGCTCCTCAAACGCCTTAAGCCCGCCGGCGGAAGCGCCGATGGCGACTATGGGGAACGCTTTAGGGTTATTGCGGGTTTTCACAGTGATTCCCGCTATTATACTATTTTCGGATAAAATGAATAAAAAAACAAGAGTGGATTACTTACTGTCTGTCGGCGTTGTGCTACAGGTTTGCTTCGCGTTTCTCAGGTGTTTCTCCGCCCAGAGCTTCACCCGGCTCCCGCAGTATGGAGACCCGCTTTTTTCGTTTCCTCGCCGATTCTTTAATCCCCATGCTCTTCTTGGCCGCATTCGGCTTTACCTTGACGGCAGCAGCGGCGGGTTTGGCAGGCGGAACTCCTGGGGGGGCCGACGCCGCCGAGTTCACGCCTGGTCTGCCTTTGTACCAAGGCGCAAAAGACAGCGTCCACGCGGCGGCGAGCGCCAGCATGGCAAGCGCCAGAGTGATGAGTCTGATTATTTTCATATTATTCAACATTTCATCCGTTTAGAAGTTCCCCTACTCTTAGAAGGCCTGCCCCCCCAGGACTGAAAGCGACCATCGCGGTCGGCCCGGGCTGCCGTTGAGCGCGCGGGCCAGATCAATACGCACGGGACTGTTACTGGACGAGCGCGACGGGGCCACGCGCAGCCCTACGCCCACGCTGTTTTTAAGGTCGGACAGTTTGACCGGGACCTGCGCCTGCCATACATACCCGGAGTCGCAGAATAAGACCATGCCGACGTCTAACAATCGTAAAAGGTCGTCCCATACATAGACGCGGTCCTCTATATTGAGCAGGAAGCGGCGGCTGCCCGTGAACTGTCCGACGCCGTAGCCGCGCAGACCGTTAAACTCGCCCAGGGCCAGCGGCGAGGCGGGGTCAAGGCGCCAGCCCAGGTCAAGGCCGGTATGGAAAGCCAGCGTCTGGTATCTGAGGCCGCGCAAGTAGTACACCGCGTTGAACGAGGCTACAATGTTTCCGTTGCCGCCGTTGAAGTACTTAGAGCTGTAGCCGGAGTTTAAGAGCAGAAGCTGGTTACCCCAGGTGTAGCCCTTGCGCACTGTGACGCTGGGCATGAGCGGCGTTTGTGCGGTTCCCAGGGCGCGAATAGCGGGCGCCCACGACAAGGAGGGAAAGACACCGAAGCCGAGGTTATAATCCTCATCGTGCGTAAATTTCTGTATGCGCCGCACCGTCAGGAAGTCCAATTCCTCCCACTCCGCGCCCAGTTGGATGGTAACCAGCTGCTCACGATCGGGCGCCGGACCGGTGGACTCGGAGCGGTGGGCCACGAGGCCGAACTTTACACGCCGCGTCCGCTCGGTGGAGGGCGCCAGCGAGATGCCGTAGTTGACCCCGGCCTCGGCGACCCGCCGGGTGACCGCGCCGGCCGGGTTTGAGCCGTAACTGACGGAGCCGCCTACAGCCGAGCGCGCGATAGAGGCGTAGAAGGGGCGGTCAAAAGACAGCGACAAATTCTGGCTGCCCGGAGCGGTGCGGGCGGCCACAGAGTACTGTAAACGCTTGTAATGCAGAAACTGCCGGTCCTTGTAGCTGAAGTCCGCGGAACCCGAACCCCAGTCGTTACTGTATACGGCGGAGCCGGATTTGCCCTGGCCCAGAATATTTCCCTCGGCGATCCCCGCTTTGATGCTGGTGGCGCCGCCGGCGCGCTTGTAGTTAGCTACAACCTCAAGGGTCCAGGAATCGTAAGTGCGTACTACCACGTCCACGGTGCCGTTGCTGTTAACCGCCGCCTCAATCTCGGCGCGCCGGACGAAGGGCAGGGCGCGGAGGTTGCGTTCCGTCTCCGCGACTAAGGCCGCATCGTAGCGGTCACCGGCCTCAAAGAGCAGTTCGCGCGAAATGACGCCATCGCGCGTCTGAGAATGAATACGGTTGGCAGTCCGATAGATTAATTTATTTTCGGAAGGCAATTCCGTTTCAAAGACATTATGCGTTTCAATCGTGATAGAAGAGATTATCAGCCCCGCAGGCAGGCGAAGCGCCGCGCGCGGCGCCGCCGACAGCGGCGCCGCATACAGGCAAAACAGCAGGGTCAGATAGCGCATTTTCAAGGATAATAACAACGCGGCGCTGCACCAGTTGTTAATTACGATTAAGCGAGCGCGACGAATGGGTTTAAAGCTATCGCAGCTGCTCTCCAATATGCGCCCAGGCGTTCTTAAGATCGGCTGTTATATTCTTTAAGCCGGCGGCGCTGACGCGCTTGACCCGTACGTACCGCGCAGCGGTCTCGTCCACGAGTTTCTCATAAGCCTCCTGGTCAAGGTCTTTGAGTTTCTCCATCTTCTCCAGAACTTCGCCCTTCAATTGGAGCGCCCAGCCCGCCATTCTCTCGCGGTTCCCGGCTCCCTTCTTTCCATATAGAAAATAAGCTCCCGCAGCTGCCAGAGCCGCCATCCCGATTCCCGCTCCCATCATCTTTCCTGTTTTTTTCATACTGTCTCCTTGTGAAAATACCGTCTAGCCCTAAAATTTAATTAAATTTTCTGGCTAAGACGGCGAAGTCTGGTTTTTCCGGGGGGTTGGCATTTTATTTTCCTCCACCGGGGAACCTATCCCGAACCGGCCTCTTATTACCGGCCAGATCTTTAATAACGAGAGAAGCATAGCCGCCAGGATCGGTCCGATGAGTATCCCCTGTATACCGAACATCTGCAGGCCGCCGATGATGGCTATAAGCCCCACAAGCGGATGCATATCGGCCCGGCCCTTAAGGACCAGGGGCCGGACCAGATTGTCTATGACTCCGGCCGCAAGCGCCATAGCGACCATTAACGCCATCTGTAACGCCGATCCATGCATCACATAGAGATAGAGCATCCCCGCAAGCGAAGCCGGGGCGGTTCCAAGCATTGGTATCCACGCGAAGATGAAAGTCAGTCCTCCGGCCAAAAATGCGCCAGGCACGCCAATGACCAGAAATCCGATCACGATTAGAACGGCTTGGGAAGCTGCGGCGGCCAGACCGGCAAGGACGGCGGAGATAGTGGTGTCCCTGAAAGAATCCACCAGTTTCTCCTGCACGTGCCGATCAAGCACGCCAAGGCCGAGTGTCCATTCCATGAAATGCTTACCGTCCAGCAGGAAGAAAAAGAAGGCGATCATTGCCAGAATGATCTGAAGAATTATTTCCGGGGCGCCTTCGCCCAGCTTCAGGACGGCAGCGCTGGTGAATTGTCCGGCGGCCTGGATCGTGCTTTTGAGCTGCGCGGTAACCTCCCTCGGATCGCCGATTACAGTCCTGACCAGCTGCCAACGGCTTAAGGCGACGGTGAGCGCCTTAGGAGAGAACTCCTTGAGCCCGGCCATCTCCTGGCCGATGGATATTCCCTCTTTTACGGCCAGGACAGAGAAGCCGGTCAACGGCGTTATGACAAGCAGCAGCAGGAGCGCGGTGACCGCGGCCGCGGCCAGCCGGGGGCCGCACTTTCTTACCCGAAACCATTGATACACCGGATAGGTGAGCATGGCCAGCGTCCCGCCCATAAACAACGACAGCAGGTACGGCCCTACCATCCAGAAAACGGTAACGACACAAGCAAGCAGCGTGACCAGAAAGGTGACAAGATGAGCCCGCCTGGGCGAAGCCTGAACCATATGAGTTTCCTTCATAAAGGACTAGGGTATCCGCACTCCGTGAAAGAAAGCGTTGATGACCGAGAGTACGAGCGCGAAAACCAGCGCCCACCAGAAGCTGGCCACTTGGAACCCGGGCACCACCCGCGCCGTAATCATCACAAGCCCGCCTATGATGACAAAGGTGAACATCCCCAGAGTCAACATGTTGATGGGCAAAGTCAGCAGCAACAGCGCCGGCGCGAGGAAAACGCTCACCAGAGCCAAAACGACCGCGACCACGATTGCGGTGCCGAAGCTGTCTACTGTCACTCCCGGAAGCAGGCGGGCGGTCACGAACACGGCCAAGCTGCTAACCAGCATATTAATCAGCATCTTCATCTAGGTCCCCTTTGGCCTTCGTCCGGACATTATTGTCGCACGGACCAGACCGTAGTCTTTCAACAGTGCCCGCGGCAACGCCTGTTTGACGGGAATATTGGCGGCCGTCCATCCCTTAATGGCGCCTTTTAAGTGCCAAGCTTAAGGAACTTTTCAGCCACCATATACGCGGCTTTGCGCTACGCGCAGCGCGAAGTACCGGTGCAACATATCACAAGTTGCCTGGATTTGCCGGACCTTGAGCGCAGCGCCTTTTTTTGTTTTGTCGTTTAACGCATTTTTGGTTACAACCTTGGTTTCCGGTATTTTGTTCATTTTATTCCCCTTTTAAAAAACTACGGCGCCGGGCCTTGCCGGCTGTCAATGTCAGCTCCTCTTGAAGTAATATCGCAGGCCTATGCCCGCGTTTAAATCGACACCATCGTTATTAGAGAAGCGCAAAACAGGAACGAGCTCAAGGAATATCTCCACGGGATTGCGCGGCAGCCAGTAGGCAATGCCCGCGACCGCGCGCAATCCGAAATTGTTGTGCGCCGAGTCCATGATCTGGGCGCCCAGCCCCAGATAGACGGGAAGTCTGCCCTCGGACGGCTGGGGCAGCACCTTCCAGCTATGCCATAAGTAGTCGCCGTACAGAGCTAAGTCCGTGTTGAACCCCACACCGGCATCCAGCGCCCGGCTGTCGTTAAGCCAAAACTTGGCCGCGGCGCCCGTAGGGTTGCCGAGAATGACGCCCGCCCCGAAGTCGCCCGCCTTCTGGGCACACAGCGGTTTTACCCCGGCCGCGAGCAGGCAAACCAGAGCTAATAGTATTTTCATTGATTTATCTCCTTAGCGGGACTTCAGCCCCGCATTTATGTTAATACAATACTCTTTGCGCGCCTTTGGCCGCTATACGGAGTTATACGCACGTCCATAGGTAATATTCACAAGTGTACCGCGGGGTACGGCTGTTTACGGACGGCAGGATTATTACCAGGAATCCGGTGACATAATACTTAATTCCCAGCTACTGCTAAGACACACATATTTATCGGCATGAAAACACTGGAATGGAATAGGTATTATGTCACCGGATGACCATCGGCGCTTTCGGCGGTGTGTAAAAACCTGTCTGAGAACTTTTAGCGCTAAAAGTTCCCAGACAGGTTATCATTAGGATGGCTTAAATGGAGGGCGTTTCCATTCGGAATTACCTTAGTTAGCAACGGCCTCCATCCTGTTCTGAGCCTCCATTCTTTTGGCATCCTCCTTAAGGTGCTTCTTTCTTCCTCCACCCATCGCTTCGCCCGGATCCTCCAACCGGGAGACTCTCTTTGTGCGCCGCGTCTCAAGCCCCATGCCATCTTCCTTCAGGTTAGCATCTCTTAACGAGAGGTCAGCCGGTGTTTCAGGCATCGGGCTCGTGATAACAGCCTGTGGGCGTGTTGTGTGGGGCGCTTTAGAGAGCAAGCCTTTTTCTTTAACCGAACCGGGCGTTAATTTCTTCTCCGCGTAGCGTGCTTTGTCCGAGCCCGCTTCTCCGTAGTTCCCGAAAGATTCTATCATCAGTGTGTTGAACCCATCCGCTTTTGCCGCCATTGCCATTCGTGAGCCCATAACTGAGTTATTGTCGGCTCCAAGCGAGACACCCAGAAAAACAAGCGCAGTCGCAAGCTCAAGTACGGTTTTTAAATTTATCTTTTTCATAATCTCTCCTCCTGCCTTCATTAATAGTATAAGGCGCGGGCCTACGGGAAAGCTCAGGCGCGGCTCAGATTATCCTCAGATAAAATTTATGAGGTAATGCGGTGGGTAATGCGGTGACATAATAGAATGACGCTAACTTAAGGCCCTACCGGCAATTCTCAGGGTTTTCATCTTTCTTAGCCGTTGGCAGTTCCGGATTTTATTATTACGTCGTTCCGGCGTAAACCGGAATCCAGGCCTTGCCGTAATCTGGGCACCGGCTTACGCCGGTGAGACGGACCAATTAGAACTTTCAGGTTAAAAACGCCTTAAGTTAGCGCCATTCTCCCATGTTCCCCTTTTTTACATACATTTTGCTTTACCTCCGCTAGAATGAACTCATATAATTATTGTAAAGGTTCCGCATAAAACAGGAGAGCGCAATGACCAACCCCATGAACCACACCAGACAATACCGGACACGCCGGTTTTTGAACTGGTTTCCACTGGGCCTTACCTACGCCACATTTTACATGGGACGCTATAACCTGAATGTGGCCGGCAAGACGATGATGGATTATTTTCACCTCAGCAAGGCTGAATTCGGCATCATCGCCACGGCCGGCTTCTGGACCTACGCCCTTTCGGTGGCCTTTAACGGGCCGCTGGCCGACCGGATAGGCGGTAAAAAAGCCATCCTCGTAGGCGCGGCAGGCGCAGCCGCGCTTAACCTCGTCATCGGAGTTCTGTTCCTTAACGGCTGGCAGACCAAATTGATACTGGGCATGTCGCTCTTATACGCCGCCAACCAGTATTTCCAGTCTTTCGGCGCCCTCTCGGTGGTTAAAGTAAACGCTCCGTGGTTCCATGTTAAAGAGCGCGGGATGTTCGGCGGTATATTCGGTGTAATGATATCAAGCGGTTACTTCCTGGCTATGACCGTAGGCGGCTGGATACTGGCGTATCTGCCCTGGTACTACGTGTTTCTTATCCCCTCAGGCGCCATAGCCGTGATGTTCGCGGTGGACTTCTTCCTGGTCAAAGACACGCCCGGGGAAGCGGGCTTTAAAGACTTCAACACCGGCGACGCGTCCTCCCGCGACGCGGACAAGGACAAACCGGTGGACTTAAACCACCTGGTCCGGCGGGTGTTCACCAACCCGGTTATAATCACGCTCGCCGTCTCGGAATTCTGCACGGGTTTCGTCAGGCAGGGCCTTATGCTCTGGTTTATCCCTTTTCTGGGCGAGGTACACAAGATAGAACACGGCAGTTCCCTGTTCACAATGGCCACGTCCGGAGTTACCGTGGGCGGCATCGCCGGCGGTATGTTATGCGGCTACCTCTCCGACCGGTGCTTTGAATCCCGGCGGCCCCCGGTGGCATTCATCTTCTATCTGGGCCAGATCGTTTCCTTGTACATACTGGGCAGGACCGCCTCGCCGTTCGCGGCCTCTTTCATGGTGGGCGTCTGCTGTATGTGGATATTCGGGGTTCACGGGATGCTTACAGGCACCGCTTCCATGGACTTTGGCGGAACAAAAGCGGCCTCAACCGTGACCGGCCTTCTGGATGGGGTGCAGTACCTGGCCTCAGGTCTCACCGGTTTCTTCATGGGCTCGCTGCTGGATAAATTCGGCTGGAACTCCTGGACCTATATGCTGATGCCGTTCTCGCTCATCGGCGCGATGCTGATGCTGCGGCTCTGGAACGAGACTCCACTTAAGAATACCGCGGCCCCGGAAGCGATGGAAGCGCACAGGCCGCTGGTGGAAGAAGAAGTTTAACGGGCGTCCGTCCGCCACTACGGCGTTGGCGGACAAGTTGCCCGCCGGGACTGTGTGGCGGGCGTCTAAAGCGGCTGAATTTTATCCCAACTCTTATTCCCCCCCGTGTCATCGCTTTATATTAAATTCTTCCCTGGTGAGGCGCCGGAACCGGCCGGGTTCAAGTGTACCCAATTGCAGGGAACCGAAAGCAACGCGTTTAAGGCCGGTAACTTCGTGGTCCAGTGCGTCAAAAAGCCTGCGTATCTCGCGATTCCTCCCTTCGGTCAATTCCACGGTAAGATGCGATTGTCTGCCGCAGGCTTTGCGAAGTGTTACGGCGGCCGGCTTCAGCAGTTCCCCGTTGTCCACTATTCCCGCCGCTACTTTTGCCCGTTCCGCCTCCGTCACCTCGCCGGCTACGGTGACAACATAGGTACGCAATATGGCGTTGGCCGGATCGGTCAGGTAAGAGGAGAGGCGAGTATCGTTCGTGAGTATCAAAAGGCCGGTGGTGGCCATATCCAGGCGGCCCACAGGGTGCAGAGCGCGCAGTTCCAAAGGCAGCAGGTCAAAAACGGTACGGCGGCCTTTCTCATCGCTTTTAGTGGTGACTACCGCCCTGGGCTTGTTCAGCATTATGGCCCGCCAGCCGTCATTACGCATCGGCTTGCCGTCCACCGTGAACCTGTCTTTTTCGGGGGTGACCATGAACAGAGGGTCCCGTACAGTCCTGCCGTTTACCTGCAGGCGGCCCTTTAGCGCCCATTCACGGGTCTGACTGCGCGAAGCGGCCCCAAGCTTAGAGAGCGCGCGTTCCAACGGTACCTTTCCGAAATCTATCGCCATAGTTCAATTATAACCCTAATTTCACGCGTAAACAAAACAATATATTGAGCCCCGCGCAGGCGTTTACGACTTGCTTCTTGATTAAGCACGGGAATATAAACGATAATTGTGTTGCGGTTCTTTACGTTCAATAAGGGGAAAAATAATGAATGATATAATGCAAACGTTCCTGAATCCTTTTCAGACGCTGACTATGCAGGTCTGGAGCAAGGTGCCGGCAGTGGTGGCCGCGCTGATACTGCTGCTCGCTGGTTCTTTAATAGCCCGCTGGCTCAGGGTTGCTGTTGAGAAAGCGCTTCACCTGACAAAGCTGGACGAATACTCCGACAAGGCGGGTTTCGCTGAACTTCTACGCAAGCTGGGAGTGGGCCAATCGCCTGTATCCATACTTGGTTTTCTGGTGTACTGGCTGGTTTTCCTGGCGTTCCTGCTTTCCGCGGCCAACATTGTGGAACTTACAGTAGTTTCCGAGTTCCTGCAGCAGGTCGTGCTGTTCATGCCCAAGCTGATAGCGTCCATCCTGATAATGGGCGGCGGCTTGTTCCTCGGTCATTTTCTGTCCGGGATTATCGGCAACGCCGCGAAAGCCAATGAACTTTCCGGCGCCGAAGCGCTGGCCAAAGCCACGCAGATCGTGGTGGTAATATTTGCCGCCATTATGGCCCTTGAAAGGCTGGGAATAGACACGGCGATATTAAGCCAGACGGTACAGATCGTGCTGACTTCCGCCGGGTTCGGCCTCGCGCTCGCTTTCGGGGTGGCTTTCGGGCTGGCTGGCAAGGAATTTGCGGGGAGATATATTGACAAATTCCTCAAGAAATAAATAAAAAAATAAACCCCGGAAACATTTATTGTCTCCGGGGTTTATATTTTCGGCTTTATTTATTTCTTCGTTTCTTTTTTAGCCGGTCTCGGGTGGTCCTTCCTGAACTGTTCTATCTCAGCCTTGTTGGCCTTTCCCAGTTCTTTAAGGGCGGCTTTCTGCTCAACTTTCTTCGCCGCTATCGCCTTGCGGATACTCACCGGCGGTTTTCCTTTAAGGCTTTCCCTGAGCGCCGTTATTTCATCTATGTTCTTTTTTTTAAGTTCGGCTACGGTGTCTATGTGCTTTTTTCTGAGTTCCTCAAGGGTAGGCTGATTGGCAGGCGCGGCCGGGGCAGGGGCGGGAGCCGGGGTCACGGCGGGCTCAGCAGCAGGCTGTAGCGGGATCGTCACCGCGTTCTGAGCAGGCTGGGCCGCAGGCGCGGAATTGTTCTGCGCGTTCGCGATAACACCCAGGAACGACACTAACGCTAGTGGAATAATTATTTTCATGCTTTGTCTCCTGTGAAATTTGCTGGCTTTTTATCTTAGCATAAATGCGCCCACAAGCCGCAAATCCCGCTTAAGGGGCGAAATAGCCAGGGCGGAGCCGGAGGCGCAGGAAACATACCTCAAACCTGGCTGCCACTATCACTAACAAGGTTTTCTCTGCTGTGGCGCAGGGTCCGGTAGGCTGATAACACCCGTTTCCCGTGAATCTAACAGGCCCCCCGTTGCGCGGGGCCTGTTTATTTTATCCAGCACAACTCATCCGCAAAAGGCTACGGCGCGGCCACTCAAAGCGGACAGTGCCGCATCCCTTGTCGCTCCAAATTCCAACAGCTAAACCTAGCCCTGCGACGACCGGACCTTGACAAGCGGTTTGTATGTGGTACACTATGAACGGTCTAAAGTCAGATGGAACTGACCTGTCACCTAACCGGGATAATGCGCGTATGCCGATAAATATTCAAAAACAAAACAACAGGAGTGTTTGCGGCGCGGATATCGGTTTTGTGTTTGCGTTCATAGCCGGATGTCTGTTGGCTTCCACCTTAATAACGCCTGCCTGGGCGCAAAACAACAATACAGTGAAGATCATGGCTTACCTTCAGGAAGACGTTGATGAAGCCGGATATAGGAAATTGCTCAAAAATATTAACAAATACTATGCCGATAACGGCATAGATGTTAATTTCAGCCCTGAACAGATAAACCGATATCCCGTAGGCGGTTCCTGCGGAAGCCGCGCGTATGGGAACGATGTTATTATGTGTGTCGGGCCCGGTAAGGGCAGTTTTATCGGCTGGCCGCGCTTCATTCTTGGCGCCAATACTGATCCCCCTTACGGTTTTACAGCGACAGGTATTCGCGCCGAGGCGCATGAATTGGCGCATTTTCTCGGTTTTCAGGACCTTTATTGGCTCAAGACTCTGCCCCCATTAATTGCGCCTCCGATCGCGACAAAAGATATTATGACCGATGTTTATACCGACGGAGTTATGTTCGGTCCCAACGCGAAATATATAATTAAAATGAATATCTCCCGGTTGAACAAGGGCGGAAGGCTTTCGATATTGTATCCGTCTTCCAGAAAGGCTAAAAAATTACGCGTCCAAATCAGGGACGGGCAGGATAAGACATGCAAAATTTATACCCGGAAACGAAACTATGAAAAATTTCAAAGCCAGATAAACGCGACGCCAAGTTTGACCGTACACACCAATAGCTCCGGCGTCTTTGAAATGCGTCCTATCAACATATTGGAGGAGGATTTTGATTTATATCACATTGCGTGCGATTCCCAAAAATTCTGGCTTAGTTCGCTGGAAACAGAAAACTGTTACGCGACAAACGGCGCACATTCCGTTTGCGATATCGTGTGCCTCAACTCCGGAGAATGGTGCATCTTTAGCCCTGTCCGGGATATACTTGGGGATATTGGGAACACAAAGATACCGATGATTGATAATTTTAAGCAAAGCGGCACGAAGAATCCGTTTAAGCAGGGGAACGTTTCCGATAACACCAGTACACCTGAATTGGATCTGGGCGCCGATGTCACCATCGGCCAGCTAAAGAGCAACAATCCGGCTGTCAGTCAGCGGACTTCCGCTCCGCCGATGATAAGATAAATTACGCCTCAAGTACGGATGCTGATTCCGCGCTGTAAGACCTGTTAAGAAAACCCTCTTCCCGCTTTATTATTGCGCCGGCTTTGGCCTGGATCGGCCCAGGCGCGCCTCAAAAAAAGAATATACTCCGGCAAGTGATAATAAATTTTGATAAAATTACCGTTAAAGAAAGGGAGGCCGGGGGCAAGAAATGAAAACACTGCAAACAGGCGACGACGAAAAATCGGACTTTGTAAAAATAACGCGTAAGATAAATTTTTTTGCGTCCATGAACATGGGCCTGCTGGAAAAAATACTGACCTATGTGACGCTTTACGAATATGGCGCGGGAGAAAAGGTATGCCGGCAGGGAGAAAAAGGCGACGCTTTCTATGCCGTAAAGGCCGGGCGGCTTACCGTAAGCGTAAAAAAGGGCCTTATTTTCTCCAAAAAACTGGCGGAACTGGGGCCCGGTGATTTTTTCGGTGAAATGGCTCTGATAGACCGCGCCCCGCGCAACGCCACCATAGCATGCGAGACCGCCGCCAAACTTTTTGTCCTGCTCTCCGAACATTTTGAGGCGGCCATGCGCGAGAACCCTAAATTAGCGGAAGAAATGAAAAGCCTTGCGGCCGCCCGCCGGTTTGAATTAATCCATAACACGTAAATATTAAATTTATTATAATATTCGCTCGGCAGACAGGAGGTTAATTATGAAATCCGCGCACTTGACGCTTGTTTTCGCGGCAGTTTTTGCCGTTTCCTGCGCTCCTAAAGCGCATGAATCCGCGCAGCCCCGTGAAGCAGCCCGGGAAATAAAAACAGAGGAGACAAACACAACAATGGCTACCCTTAAAAATCCGGCGCTCGCAAACGCCAAAGCCCCTGAAACTTTTAAAGCGAAGTTCACCACCACCAAAGGCGACTTCACGCTTGAGGCGACCCGTGCCTGGTCGCCTCTAGGCGCGGACAGGTTCTACAACCTGGTTAAAGCCGGTTTTTTCACCGATGTGGCGTTTTTCCGCGTTATTTCCGGCTTCATGGTGCAGTTCGGCATACACGGCGACCCGGCGGTAAGCGCTGCCTGGCGCGAAGCAAATATCCCCGATGACCCTGTAAAGGAATCCAATAAGAAGGGCTATGTTTCCTATGCCATGGCCGGCCCCGGCACCCGCACCACCCAGATGTTTATTAACTACGGCAACAATGCCCGCCTGGACGCAATGGGTTTCTCACCCTTTGCCAAAGTTACCGACGGAATGGATGTGGTGGAAAGCATTTACTCCGGCTACGGCGAGGGAGCCCCGTCGGGAATGGGGCCGGACCAGGGCGGAGTGCAGATGAAGGGAAACGCCTATCTGAAAAAAGATTTCCCTAAAATGGACTATATACTGAAAGCGCAACTGATGGAATAAGTGGTCAGTGAACAGTGGTCAGCGGGCAGACAGCGGCCAGTGGTCAGTAAAGAATAACGAACAATCTTAAACTGACCACTGGCCACTTATCACTGACCACTGTTCCTACGGCAGGCGGTTAAGTTCGCTGTTCTCTATTCACTACCTTACTATTCGCTATTTGCTACCCACTACCCTATTCGCTATTCCTAAACCGGTTTCAGGCAATCGGGGGAATCGTTTTTGGGATCGTTTACCATATCGGACACGCGGTATCCGTGCATAAGAGAAGAATCGCAGGCGCGAAGGAGCGGCAGCAGGGTTTCGCTGTCTTTCATCTTCGGGTCAAGCCACAGCGCCTCATGCCTTTTCTCCAATATTACCGGCATACGGTTATGCACGCAGCGCACCAGGGCGTTGGCGGCGGTGGTGATTAGGGCGAAAGTGCCCGTGGCTTCCTCGTAAACCGCCGCCATGCCGAAAAGGCCTTTATCCCGCATTTCAAAGCGGTGCGGTATCTTCGCGCCGGCCGCTGACTGCCACTCGTAAAAGCCGTCAGCCGGCACTATGCACCGGGTTTTATAAAAAGCGTTCCTGAAAAGCGGGCGCGAGGCTATGCCTTCCGCCCTGGCGTTTATAAAACCTTCTTTAGCCGGCCCGTTTTCAGAAGTGCCCGCGTTTTCAATTCCGGAAAATTTACTTTCCGGGTCGCCGGCGGCGAAAAGCGGCAGATGTCCGCCTTCCAGACGGACGCCGGGGGAAGGCTTTGGGGCCGACCAGGCCGGTATAAAACCCCATTTAAGCAGCTTCATACCCCCCTGACAGACGACAGGAGCCATGGCGCCGGGAGCGATGTTATAGCTTGGTTTGCAGCTGAACGGAGGCGGTTTCAGAGAGAAGCGTTTTATGGCCTCGGAGAGTTCAAAAGTTTGGGAATATCTTCCGCACATAACAAAATCATACCTGCTAAGGTTGCTCAGACTGACAACTGCCATCATCGATGGCAACTGAAGGCTACGGAAAGCCATGAAAAGCAACCGCAAGTAAGAAAGAAAACTGTTTTATGCTCTTACTTTCTGCGGCGTTCAATTGCTTTCTTTTGCTTTCCGTTGCCATCAACTATCATCTCACCTACAGCCTAAACAACCTGAGTTCACGCTCCGCCAAGCTTTTGAGCCACTTTGTTTATTTCGGCGGTCAGCTTGTCAAAATCCACCGGTTTGGGAAGGATGGAGATCTCTTTCGGTATGCCAGCACTGGCCAGCTCGTCCTTTGTGGCGCCGGTAACCATTATGACCGGTATGCCGGCGAGGGGGACGTACATGTCTATCATGGCTATCATGGAATCGCCCGTCATCTCCGGCATGTGCATGTCGGTCAGTATCAGGTCTGGCCGCCCGGCCATAGCCAGCTGCACCAGCTCCCGGCCGTTTTCCGTGGGGACGACCTCATGGCCAAGGTCGGAAATAAAAGCGCAAAGCATTTCGCGAACCGGCGCGTCGTCTTCAGCGATCAGTATTTTCATACGTCCACACTCCCCACGCTATTTTTAAGATTATAACATTAAAAAATCCCCCAGCCCCGCTTTTAAAACGAAGGGTTAATGGAAACCATCTTACACTGCAGGATTCGGGTTAAGGTCAGATTGCCGCTTTCAGGCGTTCAATACGCGCCTCAAGCGGCGGGTGGGTGGCGAACAGAGCGAAGAACCCTTTCGGCTTGCCGGCAATTTTCATGGCGGCTACTGAAGCGTTGCCGGTAAGATCCGCATATTGAGTTGTCCGGCGGAGCGCTTCAAGGGCGCTTATCATTTTCTCCCGGCCCGCAAGACGCGCGCTGCCGGCGTCGGCGCGGAACTCGCGCCGCCTTGAGAACGCGGCCACGGCTATCATGCCGAAAGCGCTTAATACTATTTCAAGAACTATGACTATAAGGAAGTTCATCCAGGGGCTTGATCTTTCACCGTCCTTTGAACGGGTGATAAAAAAGGCTATAACACGCGCGAGGAACATTACAAACGCGTTTATTACACCCTGAAGCAACGTCATGGTCACCATGTCGCCGTTGGCTATATGGGAAATTTCATGTCCAAGCACGCCTTCCAGCTGCTCACGGTCCATGCTTTCAAGCAGTCCCGCCGACACCGCGACCAAAGCCCGGCTTTTCGTGGGCCCGGTGGCGAAAGCGTTAATTTCGGGGCTGTTGTAATAGCCGACTTCCGGCATTTTCGGCAGGCCCGCGGCCTTGGCAAGGTTGTGCACGGTCTGCACCAGAGAGGCCATAGCGGGGTCCGAGGTATTCGGGTCAATAACCTTAACGCCCATCATCCACTTGGCTAATATTCTTGAAAGCCCCAGCGAAATTAAAGCGCCGCCCATGCCCCAGACCAGGCAGAAAGCCATAAGCGCGCCGTAATTTATGCCGCTCGCGTTAAGATAGGGCTGCACGCCCAATACATTCAACGTAAGTGAAAGGGTCAGCAGTATAAGTAAATTTACCGCCAGGAAAAGTGAAATTCGTTTAGCTATCTTCATATTTTGGTTCTCCTTATCGTTATTTACATTTTACCAAAACACGGCGCCGGAAGAGCGGGGGTTTCCGCTCCTGGAACATATACCGGCATGGTGAAACTGAACGTGGAGCCTTCGCCGGGGCGGCTGTCCACCCACATTATCCCGCCTTGTATCTCCGTCATGGAGCGCGCCAGCGAAAGGCCGAGACCGCTGCCTTCCCCGCGCTTGTCGGGAGGCCCCACCTGCACGAAATAGCCGAACACTTTCCGGATATCCTCCGGCGCTATGCCGCACCCTGTATCTTTCACGGAAAGGACCACAAAACCAGCGTGACCGGGATCATCCGCTTTCAGGGTCACATCTATATGCCCCCCTGAAGGTGTAAACTTTATAGCGTTGGAAAACAGGTTCATAAGGACCTGAACGGTCCTGCGCCGGTCCACGAATACCAGCGGGCAGTTTTCCGGGGCGTTCACCGTCAGCTTCAGGCCCGCGCGCTGCACCCACGAATCCATGTCCTCGGCCGTTTCCCGCGCCAGTTGCCCCGGATCCGCGGGTTCCGGCTGCATTTTCAGGCGGCCGGTCTGTATTTTTGACAGTTCCATGATATCGTTTATGAGCAGGCTAAGCCTTGAAACATTCCTGCGCGCTATATCCAGCAGCCGCCGATCCTCCGCTTGCAGCCCGGCGGCGTTCTTGTCCAGGAAAAGCTCAAGCGCGAATCGTATTGAGGCAAGCGGGGTTTTCAGTTCGTGCGTAAGATAGCCGGAGGCAAGCTGGTCTTTTGTGGGTTTCTGGTTCATGAAGCGCCACCATTGAATCTACCGGTCTTTAGCCGGAAAAAAGTTTATTGCCCGGTTTTTCCAAGGGAGGAACTCCCCGGGTCCCAGACGCTGAAAGCCCGCACTACCTCCTGCGGTATACGCTGCGGCCTGCCGGTTTTATAGTTTATCCAAACCCATATGGTAAGGCCGCGGCAGACCATTTTACCGTCGGAACGCCTGTAAATTTCGTAAAGCCGCCCGGAGGAGGCGCGCTCGGCAGTTTCCACCCAGGTGCGAATGAGCACTATCTCTTCCGGCTTCAAGGGCAAAAGATAGTCTATTTCGTGGCGGCGCACCACCCAGCCCTCTCCCATGGCAAGCATGCGCTCTATGCCCCAGCCCACAGCCTGCGAATGAGCGGTAGCCGCTTCAATAAACCAGTTCAGATAGACAAGATTATTCACATGCCCCAGGCCGTCTATCTCTTCGGGTGTCACCCTGCGTTCAAATTCCAGCGCTTTTGAAATAGGCATATCAAGGGAATCAAGGTGAATAGGCTGTAGGCAATTAGGCTGTAGGTAAGAAGGAAAGATATAACAGACTAATAGCCTACAGCCTATAGCCTTCGGCCTATTTCTTCGCGGGTGCAGCCGCAGCTGGCGTCTCTATACCAAGAAGCTCGATTTCAAACACAAGAACCGCGCCTCCCGGTATCTGGGGCGGCCTGCCCTGGTCCCCGTATGCTATAGCGGAAGGACAGATAAGCTTTGATTTGCCGCCGACTTTCATCTTCTGAACACCTTCAGTCCAGCAGGCAATAACGCCGCTAAGAGGAAATGTGGCAGGGGTTTTGCGCGCGACAGAGCTGTCAAACACAGTACCATCAATAAGAGTTCCATGATAATGCACCTTAACCGTGTCGGAAGCTTTAGGGGAAACCCCTTTTCCTTTTTTAAGTTCGGAGTATATCAATCCCGAAGAGGTGGTAACAGCCCCTTTTTGTTTGGCTGATTTTTCAATGAAGGGTTTAGAGCGCTGTTTCTCCACGTCGGCTTTTGCCGCCATCCTGGACTGAGCGAACGTACCTATCTTCGGGCTGTAAGCGTCGAAATCTACCAGCAGCTTGTTGCCTTTCACAGCGTCATTAAGCCCGGCAGCCACATATTTCACGTCATCAGCTACAAGACTGAACGGCGCGATATTGCGTCCAAGCGCCACACCCAGAGCATACAAGACCTTCTGCTCTTCCGTAGAGGGAATGGCGGCGTCCTGAGCCGCGGCAGTTCCCACCGTCAAAGCGGAAAATAATATTGCAACTGCTAGTTTCATATATATTTCTCCTTAACTCTAACGCTTCAGTACTATCCCTGTATGATACAAAAAACAGGAAACGTATCGCCACAACACCGGCAGTCCTTATGGAGCCCTGCCGGAATTTTGACAAACGCCCCCTTCCGCAGACAAAGCGGATAAGTTTCAAACTACAACGCTCTTAGGGCTTAAATTACAGCAGGTCCTGCTGTCCCAGGGTTTTCCTGGAACCGTCGGCTTTAACTTTTTCTATTGAAGCCGTTACTATCTGACTGATTTTGTCGGACAAAGCCTGGACATACTCACCGCTGGTGCGAAAACCAGCTTCTTTTACTATCTTTTTCACCTTGCTTACAACCACGAGTGTTTCTGCCATGGGCGCGATCTCCTGTCGTTTATTTATACTACGCTTTAATTCCAGTTTGCAACCAGCAAATCAGAATAATTCATTATACCAATTAAATCCGTTTTAATCGCGCGATCATTATTTTTGCGACTTCCCTCAGAAGTTCTCTTTAGCTATTCGCTATTCCCTGTTCGCTATTCGCTGTCATATCTCTTTCCTGCCGCCGGCCCGGTAAATAGCGCCTTTGCCGAACTTTTCCCTTATCGCTTCTATCGCTTTGTGCGTATTTTCCCGGCGCGTGTCATTTTTATCCTCAAAAAGGGATTCCTTTAAATCCGCAGGCATAAGGGCTGAAACTTTAACGCCCAATAATCTTATTTTTTTATTATCCTTTTCAAAAGCCCTGTACAATTCCAGCGCGTGTTCGTTTATTACATCCGTAAAATTAGTGGCGAAAGCAAGCGTTACCGCCCTGGTATAGGTTAAAAACCCCTCCAGCCTTATTTTTAAGGTTATGGTCCGGCCTTTAAGGCCCTGCGCGCGCAGGCGGGAAGAGACCTTATCGCAAAGGGCAAGCAGCGACTCTTTAACCGTTCTCTCGTCTGAAGTGTCGGTTTCAAAAGTTATTTCATTGCCAACCGACTTTATTCCGTTGCCCTCTTTTACCTCGCGCGGATCCACCCCCCGCGCGCTCGCCCGCAATTCGGGGCCGGCCTTGCCTAGAAAAGAAAGCTCCCGCGCCCCGCAGCCGGCAAGCTCGCCTATGGTGTTTATACCGCGCTCGCGCAGGGCTTGCGCGGTTTTCGGGCCAAGGCCCCAGATTTTTAAAATATCCAGAGGACCCAGGAAAGAATTCAGATCCCCCGCTTTAACCAATACCAGCCCGTCCGGCTTCTCCAGGTCGGAAGCTATTTTAGCCGCCAGCTTGGTGGGCGCCATGCCTACAGAACAGGTAAGGCCGGTAACTTCTTTAACGCGGGCTTTTATTTTTTTACAGGTTTCAAACGGCCCGCCGAACAAATGAGAGCTGCGGGTAATATCCAAAAAAGCCTCGTCTATGCTTATCTGCTCTATGTCAGGGGTGAACTCGTAGAAAACGGACCTTATGGCCCCGGAAGCGGCCTCATATTTTTTAAAATCCGGAGGAAGGAAAACGCCGGCCGGGCAGCGGCGCCAGGCTTCGGAAATGGGCATAGCCGATTTTACGCCGTATTTTCTGGCCTCGTATGAGCAAGTTGAAACCACTCCCCGCCCGCGGCCCCCTTTGGGGTCCGCGCCTATAATTACCGGCCTGCCTTTCAGCGCCGGATCATCACGCTGTTCTATGGCCGCGAAAAACGCGTCCATATCCACATGCACAATGTGCCGCTCTTTCCCGTCAGACATAATTCAACCCGGTGCTTATCACGCTAACCGCCGGAGTAGATCGGGGAAATTACCACGCGGTCGCCGTCTTTCAGCGGGTCGGCCGGAGTGACCGCTTTGCCGTTGCGGGTAATGATGGTGGGACGGTTTTTTCCAATGTTGAAGCGGACAAGCAGATCTTCAGCGGAAACGGGCCCCGTGAGATTAAAATCCTTCTCGCTAAAACCCGCCGAGTAGATCAGCGGCCCTATCAACTTTACCGTAATTTTCATAACATCAGGCTTTTATCAGAATTTTCCGCGCTCTTCTTGTGACTTGTGACCTGTCGCTTGTGACTAACCAGTCCATCCGGACGGACTGGTTAACTAAGTTTCGCGTACTTCTCCGCGCCGTCCGCCTCTTTAGACAGTCCGAGCCTGCCCAGCAGGCTCTTTGTCGGTATGCCCCGCTTATCGTAACCGCGCTGGTCGTAATAATGCTGGAGGAGTTGATCATACTTGTCAATATCCAGGCACTTACCGGCAATTGGGCCTTCGGTGTCAGCATTGGATTTATCAAACCAGACAGCCGGGGGATAATCGCTCTTGCGCGTAGCCTCAGGGAACTCACGGATGTAATGCAGCTTTATCATGGCGTATATCCGGTCGGCCACCTTCCACATATCATCCAGCGTCCAGTTCAAACCGGTGACGGTATTGAAATATTTGGGATAGTTCTCAAGCGACCAGCCCTCCTCTATCCAGGGGAATCTGCACGCGACAAGAGTTTCAAACATCCCTCCCCTGATACGCTGAAGCTCTATCACCTTGGCCGCCTTCTCGGGGCCGAAAGATTCCCGCGTGGTATTTTTAAGCTCAAAAGAGATGATCCACGCCTCGCGGTGGTGAGCGCCTATGGCTGCCACGCCAAACGACAACGCCTGGCCGGGGATGAACTTGCAGTTGTAAGCGGCAACTTCAAGCCCCTTGACCTGCATGGCGTATGCCTCGGAGTTGTGTCCGAATTCTTTGGCCATCCGTAATGAACCTTCGGCAAGCAGATTCCCCACTTTGCCTTCGCGGTGCGCGGCCATCCGCAAAAGCTCTTTGGCCCGCTCCGCATCGCCGAACTTGAAGTCGCCCTTTACAGCGCCGTGTTCAATGGCGTCGGCGTAGAAACTAAGTACGCAGCCGGCCGACATTGTGTCCAGGCCATATTCGTCGCATAGGTAATTCAGAGAGCCGACCTGACTGAGTTCAAAGATATTTAGATTACTGCCCAGCAGACCGACATTCTCATAGTCAAGTTCTGACTCATGGCCCTCTTTGTCGTGGATGGTTATGCCGCACTTCATCGTGCAGTTAGGGCAGCCGTAAGTAGCCACTCTGGCGTCGTTAAGCCGCTCACCGTCTATTTTCCAGGCTTCGCTATGGCTTGTCTTGCGGAAATTCTGCACCGGCAGCCCCGCCACTTCATTGCACCAGGCAAGGACGGCGTTTGTACTCTGTTTGGTCCAGCCTGACTTTTTGTCCATCTCATAAACCTTCTTCAGGTCCCCGATACCCAGCGCCTTCATAGCTTCGGGGTTGGCCTGGGGGATGGATTTGGTGCCTTTCACGACAATGGCTTTAAGAAGTTTAGAGCCCATAACGGCGCCTATGCCCGGCCGCCCGCCGGCACGTCCCTCCATGCTGCGTATAACGGCGTAACGGACCATGTTTTCTCCGCCCTGGCCGATGTTTAAAACGCCCGCGCCTTTTCCATATTTTGCGTAGATCCAGTCATTGGTCGCGTAGGTTCCCTTACCCCATACTTCTTCGGCGCTGAGAAATTCCACCTTGTCATCCTCAATATAGAGCATCGTAGGCTTATCGGCTCTGCCTTCCACTATCATGGCGTCGTAACCCGCTTTCCGAAGCTGTTCAGCGGCTTTGGTGCCCAGGTTCCCGTCGCCGTAGAAACCCGTAAGCGGAGACTTGGCGGCCACCACGGCCTTGCCGGTGTTGGGGGCCGGTATGCCGGAGATAGGCCCCAGCGCCACCACAAGCTTGTTTTCCGGGCCAAGGGGATCAATGCCGGGCTTTAGTTCGTCGTACAAAATTTTTACGGCAAAACCGCGCCCGCCGATCCAGTTAGTGGCGAATTCCTCATTGAAGGATTCCTTTTTATAAGTTTTATCAGTCAAATTTACCCTGAGAATATTGCCGGTCCATCCTTTCATAGTTCCTCCGTATAAAGAGTTCGCTTACCGCGAACTCTTTGTCACACGTCACAGGTCACAAGTACAGCACCGAACTGACTTTTTGTCACAAGTCACAAGTTAGAACATTGAAACTCGCCACTGTCACTGTTTTTAGTGTCCGCCTCCGTCCAACATCTCCAAAGCGTGCGGAATAAGGTCTAAAACCGCCTCAAGGGATTCTTTGACCGCATTGGGGCTGCCCGGTAAATTTATAATTATAGTGCCCTTGCGTATGCCGCTGATGCCGCGCGACAGCACGGCTTTTTTTGTTTTTTTAAGGCCTTCCATCCGCATTAGTTCGCTCAGGCCGGGGATTACCTTTTCTATAACCTGGCCGGTGGCCTCCGGCGTAACGTCCCGTCCGCCGAACCCCGTGCCGCCGGTGGTAAAAACTACGCGCGCTTTAAGCGTGTCGCAGTAGTAAATCAGCCTTTCCTTAATCCGGTCTATCTCATCAGGCACCACATCATAGGCCGCGGCCTCCCCGCCCACGATTTTTATCATCTCAACAATGACCTTGCCGCTCTCGTCCGCGCTTTCGCCGCGGGAGCACCTGTCGCTGGCTGTCAGCACGGCTGCTTTAAAATTTTTCAATTCTGTCTCCCATGACCATATCGCCACCCGCCAAAACTTCGCCGATTACATTTCCCTGGCTTATAAAATAGACTTGTCACCTATTTCCATCTGCCTTTTTTATAGCTTAATTTTATCAAAAAGAGCTTTGATGAAGTCAGATCTTCACAATAACTTTCACCTTTCCGAGCCTGGGACTACTCAAACTTTCAACAAGATCTTGTTTTGAGAATTTTGTCTCCACATTCCAAACATTAGTTTTATAACTGACAAGTTTGACACCAAGACCCCGTAATTTATCACTTATATCTACCGAAAACCCCTGCTCGCCAATAATAACATATTGCATGATTTTCTTTTAGTTAAAATACTCTTTCTTAAAAGCCTCCAGCTTTCCCTCTAAAATTGGGCCTTCTTTTTTTACAATTTCAGATAGCGTAGTCAAACTGTTGCGCTCTTTTTCGGTCAAGTACTCCCACACATTTTTTCCAGTTTCCCCTTTAATCCATTCACTCGTACTCCAAAAGTTCGGATCATCTGGATACGCCAGATAAATCTCATCTTTTAGATACAAGTTGAAAAACTTTTTAGCTGTTTCCACTTTTCCGGTTTCAAAATTTATTATTGCAAACACAAGCGAAATAGCTGGGGTGTGTGTTCCCTTATAAGCCTTTATATCCGAGATTGCATTATTGCCTTTCCCTGCTTCGTGAAGATAGAGGTTTTTCAAGGCACAACCCATTTCCCATGGAGCGCCACTATTTTGGAGGGGCTCAAGAGTTTTTATCGCTAAGTTGTATTTTTTTACTGCACGATAGGCGGCTGAACATCCCTCAATAAGTGGCACGCGCTGACCACCGCTATTCCTGGCCAAATCTCCTAGCTCTAGTTGTGTGCAGAGCTTGATTGCTTTTGCGTAATTTTTCAGGCTGAAATATATGCTGAATATTGTTTCAGTATATGGATACTTTTTAGGTAATTCTTTCAAATTTATAGCAATATAATTAATCGCTGTGGTTGAATCCTTAGCAAGCGCGTAAGTTAAGGCAATTTTTACATGCATGTCGGTATAATAATCCCAATCCTCTTGGGAGAGCGCAAGGAGATCTCGATGCTGTTGTCCAATCGCAAGCCAATTCTCTGCTGATAAAATCCTATCGAAGGAACTGGCATAAAGTCCATACGGAAGCAATCGTATGGTTGAGGTAAATGGATGTGTAGACAATGCCACTTCAAAATCCCGCCGTGCCTCATGAAAGCGCCCGACAGCCAACTCTGAATTGCCTTTCAGGGCATATAAAACCTGATCATCCGGGTCATTTTTTATTGCCTGGCTAAACTCGGCTATGGCGTAATTGTGTTTCAGGGATAATTGACTGTATATCAAGCCTCTAAGCGCGTACACCTGTGAGGAATTGGGGTTAAGAGCAATAGCATTCTCAGTGTCGGCCAATGCAGCCTCAGAATTAGAATTCATACTATATGCACGTGCCCTACCCACATATAATTCCCATTTTATTGAATCAAGCGCAGGTGACGATTGGTTTAATAAGCTTGAAAATATTTCAATGGATTTTTCAGGCGCATTGTTTTCAAGATAAAGGTTTGCAAGCTCAACTTGGGATTTGATGTTTTCTGGAAGCCTCCCAATCTCCGGGGTTTGTGGCAACAAGATACTGGTTTTCCAATCCTTTGAAATTATTGCTTTTTCTGCGCAGTGCACGGTTGAGCTTGCAACAGAAATGACTCTCGCATTTATTTCAACCCGATTTTTTTCGAGGTCAGTTAGTGTTCCAGTTAATATGTAGTCCGCGTTTAATATCTGCCCAAGTTTGGCTGTTTCCTGAGGGCCAAGTGCGCCGGAAGCCTGGAAATATAGTTCCTTTAAAACTTTTTCAACAAGCTTCCTTTCAACAATGGTCACTTTCTTGGACCTTGAAAGTGCGGTGGTAAGCCTCTCTTGTATTATTTGTGGGGATATTGTGTCGGTTTTATTTATATATTCAAAATCAAGAACAGCCACGGTCGGATTTTGACCATTTTGCAAACACGCACCAATTTTTTTAGAAACATCCTCAACAGTTGCCGCATTAGTATTAACTGCAAAGAAAAGCAGAAAAATAAGTTTCATGATATATTTTCAAATTTTATCTAACTTTAAAATTCTTGCTTCGTCTTATATCTCAATGTTTTCTTCTGAAATGCCTTGACCATTTTTAAAAAACAAAGTTCCTCGAATTTGACCTTTTTCATATATTACTTGCAAAGCGAATTCATATTGATACCTTTCATCACGCAAGAACGCATACAATTTCTTTTCATCATGTTTTATTTTTGATTTCGCCCCGCCTGCTTTTTTACATTCCACAACTAAAAAATTCTTCTTCTCCTCTCCCGTTTTGCGGTTATGAATGATTATGTCAGGTCGGACCAGTTCTTCTTTGGCATCGACCTTCAGCATCTTATCGTCTACGCTCTCCCTATTAAACTCTATATCTACAGAATACTCCTTTCCGTCTCCATTAAGAATTTGCAGTATCTGGATTTCTAGATGATTAGCAAGTTTATGATTTATAGACACTTCATGGAGTTTTCTAGAATTACACTCATGCTTAACAATCGGGCAAGCAAACAGCTCACCATCTTCGTCTTTTAATCGCGAAAATGCCTCAGAGATGGCCTTTTTAAGTTTATTTTTAGTGTCTTCTTGATTCATATGACACGACTATTCCTCGATGCTATTCATTTCTATGTGGCCAAAAGAAGCGGGCATTCTTATAGTTAGATTCTACTAAAACTGTTTCAATAAAATGCCTCTGAATCGTTATAAAATTCCCTATTGCCTAACTCAAACCTATCTGCTAGAATATATATGGAAATGGTGCCGTCTCAAATAGTCCCGTTCATCGGGGCGTCCCGCAAGGGTAAGAGACGGCATCGTTATTTTGGCCATACTTGCACCCATATTTCCTTATCGTTAAGGAACCTGTAATACTCCGACCAGTCTTTTTTCCCTTGTATCTTGCGATTTACAACTCCTGAAACATAATCTGCTAATTGCAGAAGATTGTTAGATGATGACCTTTGTTGTTTTATCTTGCTTATAGTCCTATCAGCGTCAGTGTTTAATTTGTTTTTAAGATAAGTGGACAGGCGACTTCTGAAATCCGGCGACCCTGACTGGTCCAAAACAACGGTGGCGTTCTTAAGATATGGCAAGGCATTTGTAAAAACCATCTGACAAGCGTACTTATAAAATGATTCTTTTGTCTGGAATCCCGGCCCCCATAGCTTTTCAGGAGATTTATCTATTGCAACGGAAAAGTAAAGGAACTTGTAGGGTTGTATTGCATTTAGGAAAGTAAGCCTTATCCTGTGTGAATTCTCAGCAAAGTGAAACTCATAATTGTCCGGAAGTTTTAGTTCCTTACGCAGTAGATTTATGCGCTGGTCACAATTAACAGCGTCATCGTGTTCCTCAAAAAGCACTAGCGAAACAATAAAATACCGGCTTGAGCCGGAATCAAGCTTTCGGCCTGTGTCTCCTGATTCATCTATAAAAACAAGCATAAAAATATCGGGAATCCGTAGATGGTTTATCCTCCGACTAATAAACTAGCCGCCTTTAGCCTAACAACCTCTCTTCCTAACAGCCTTCAGCCTATCCCCATGTTATAAACTCAGCTTTTTCATTTTTCTCAAGGGTTGAGCCCTCTTTTATAACTACAAATCCGTTGGCCCCGGCGAGTGCCAGTATATCTGCTGAGCCGTTGTTTAGAACTTTGGTCAGGAAGTATTGCGCATGCTTTTCTACGGCCTTTGAAAGCGCAAATGCCTTGCGCGCGGTATTTGCGGAGAAACGCCCGGAGCAAACCCCGGTTTTAAACTCCGGGACGTAAACCCTGCGCCCGCTCATCTTTAGTATAGCCGGGCGTATAAACACAAGGTATGCCAGGAAATTGGAAACAGGGTTCCCCGGTATGCCGAAAACTAAGGTTTTGCCTTTCCTGCCGAAAAAAAGCGGTTTGCCGGGCTTCATCCTGACCTTGTGAAAAATTTCACGCACTCCGAGTCTCTTTAAAACCCCCGGCACCAGATCATAATCTCCCATGGACACCCCGCCCGAAATAAGGACTATGTCGGATTTAAGGGCTTTGGCGAAAGCCGCCTTCATTTTTTTTGCGTCGTCTTTTACAATTACCGCGGCGGCGGCTATATTATCGGACTTTAGCAGAGCCGTAAGCATGGGGCCATTACTGTTGTATATACGGTTAGCGGTAAGCCTTGCGCCCGGGGGAATTATCTCGCCGCCCGTATTTATTAAAGCCACCCCTGGCAGGGAACCGGTTTTCACAAAACCACGCCCTGCCGCCGCCAGCACGGCGATATGCGATACGGAAATAACCGTCCCGCGCGACAGGATTTTAGAACCTTTCTTTATGTCCTCACCCCTCAGGCAGATATTGTCTCCTTTCCTGACCGCTTTTGAAAAATTTATAAGGCTGTTATACCCCGAAGTATTCTCAACCATTACCACGCTGTCCGCGCCGGCCGGCACCGGCGCGCCGGTCATTATTTTAACGCATTGTCCGGCGCTTATTTCCCCCTTAAAAATATCCCCCGCCTGCACCATACCCGTGCGGCGAAGCGTTACCCTGGTATTTTTTAAATCCGCCGCCCTCACGGCGTAACCGTCCACAGCCGATTTATTAAAAGGCGGCATATCAAACGCGCAATAAACATCTTCCAGTAATGTCCGGCCCACGGAATGTTCAACGCGGACTTTTTCCGCAGGCAGCGGAAGCGTGTTTTTAAGAATATTTTCCAAAGCAAGTTCAAAGGTTATCATGCGTGTTTACCTTTATCTTCAGGCTGAAGGGATTTAGGCTGCCCGCCAAACAACCGGCGGGCAGCCTGATAGCCTTTCTTGCTTCAGCCTATCTTCTGCCTTTTTATCCAATGCGTATTGTTTACACCGGCCCGGCGAGACGTTCTGCATGGGTTTTGACAAGAGCTTCCAAAACTTCAACTCGTTTTTCCAGCTGAGTCAGCCTGTCCGCGGGAGCAAGAATCCCTACAACGGATTCCACTGGCGCCGCGGGAGCGGCGCCTGAGAAAAGATGCCGGTAGCGCGACTCTTTTTGTCCGGCCTGGCGGGGAAGCCGGGCCACGAAAGGGGCCTCAACTCTCGCGCATAATTGCTGTAAAAGCCCTTCTACTTCGGCGGTGCTTGCGAACTCGCAAAGCCGTTCCGTCCGGCCTTTGATCTCGCCGGGGGTTTGGGGGCCGCGCAACAGCAGTATCGTTATAGCCCCCACCAGTTTAGGGTCGGTCCCGTCCAGCAGTCTGTAGATGTAATGCCTGAATTTAGGCACGCGTTCACCGGGGACCTGCTGGCGCTCCACCAGCCCTTTTTCTATCAGCGACTGCACCGCTTTGCCCATAATGCCCGCGTCCAGGTTCATCACTGGTTCCCGGCTGGTTTTCTGGTTGCAGGCATTGAGAAGGGCGTTAAAGGTAAGCGGGTACTGTTCCCGGGTCGTAAGCGATTTTTCCACAAGCGAGCCCAGGACTCTCGCTTCAACAAGGTCTAATTCTATCATCATAGCTACATTTTAGCCTAAATCCCCGTTTTTTAAAATACTACGACAGATCTATAAGGTCCCACTTTTTGCCGTAGAGCTCTATCAGTTTGCGCCTGAGGCCCGCGTTTTGGGGCGCGCGCAGGTCCGGGTCGGCGTGTAAAAGCTCTTCCCTGTCCGCGATGGCGGCTTCAAGCAGCTCCGCGTCCCTTGAAAGGTCCGCTATTTTAAAATCCATGTCTCCGTGCTGGCGCAGGCCCATTATGTCGCCCGCGCCCCGCATATATATATCCTTTTCGCTCAGCTCAAAACCGCTCGCGCAAGACCGCAGCGCGTCCAGGCGCAAACTCCCGTCTTTCGTTACGGCAGACCCCGTAACCAGAAGGCATTTCCCGCCGTGTTTTCCCCTGCCCACCCTGCCGCGCAGCTGGTGCAGGCTCGCCAGGCCATAATTTTCAGCGTTGTTTATAACCATCACCGTGGCGTTCGGCACATCAATGCCCACTTCTATCACCTGGGTGGCCACAAGCACCCCGCTTTTACCTGAGACAAAATCGTCCATGATCTTTTTTTTCAGCTCGGACGGCAGGCGGCCGTGCAGCATGTCCACGCATGAATTTTTAAAAATTCCTTTCAGCCGCGTAAACTGTTCTTTTACCGACTTCAGACCCCGCGCTCCGTCCTCCTCTATGACAGGGTAGACAATGTAAGCCTGACGGCCTTTCAACAGTTCCTCCCGCACAATCTCAAAAGCCCGGTCCTCTCCGGCAAGTTCGGTTTTAACCGGCTGTCTGCCCGGCGGCATTTCCTTTAAAACCGACAGTTCCAGATCGCCGTAAAGCGCCAGAAACAAAGTGCGCGGTATCGGGGTTGCCGTCATAACCAGCATATCGGCCTTGTCTCCTTTCAGGCGCAGGGCCGCGCGCTGGCGCACACCGAAGCGGTGCTGTTCGTCTATCACCGTCAGGCGCAGGTTTTTAAATTTAACGCCCTCCTCGAGCGCGGAGTGGGTGCCGATAAGAATATCAATTTCCCCCGCGGCCAGGCGTTCAATTATTTTTTGCTTTTCCTTCGGCCTGACGCTTGAGGTCAGAAGGGCGAAATTAACCTTAAGCCCGTCAAGAAATTTATGAAAAGTAAGGTAATGCTGCTCCGCCAGAATTTCCGTGGGCGCTAAAAACACCCCCTGGCCGCCGTTTTCAACCGCCAGCAGAAGCGCGCTTAAAGCCACAACGGTTTTGCCGGAACCCACATCTCCCTCTAGCAGGCGGGCCATGGGGCTCGCAGAACGCATATCGGAGAAAATGGAATTTATGGCCCGCTTCTGGTCGGACGTGAACTCAAAGCCCAGGCGTTCCTTAAAAGGCGTAAGCAGGTGTTTTTTAATTTCGTAGCTGAACCCTTTAAGAGCTCTCAGCGTCTGGCGGCGCTTCAGCGCCCAGGCCAGAACCATCAGAAAAAGCTCCTCGTAAATAAACCGCCTGCGGGCTGCCGTCAGCTGAAAACCGTTTGCGGGGAAATGAAGCGCCCGGAGCGCGGAAACCCTGTCAAGCAGCCCCCTTTTAGCAAGCGATCCAGCCGGCATGAAGTCACCCGCCGCGCCGGCGCGCTCTTCCAAAGCTTTTCGTGAAATTTCACGCATGAATTTTGAGGAAAGTCCCGCCGTAAGCGGATAAACCGGAATCAGGCGCGCTATGTGGTTAAGTCTGGCGGCCGCGTCGCCGTCAAGATAATATTCTTCGCCGCGCAGACGGGTTTTAAAAAGCGGATCCTCCGGTTCTCCCACCACCCATACTTCCGCTCCCTCTTTCAGGTCTTTACGCAAAAGGCCAAACACATCAAAACGGGGGCTATGGCGCTTGAACCAGCTGACCTCCGCTTTAAACGCTCCTGTATCCACAACGGTTTTAAAGATCCGCAGGCGGCCCGACGCGTATAGGTCCTTCACCAGGACTATGCGTCCCTTTAACACTGTGATTTTTTCAATAAAGGGCAGATTTTCCGGTTTAGCGTCAAGGCGGCGGTCCTCCCACTTGCGGGGAAAATAAAACAGCAGATCATCAACGGTTTCAAGGCCGAGTTTGCCCAGAAGTTCCGCTCTTTTCGGTCCTATTCCTTTTAAATACTGCAATGGGAGCATATTTTAACCGAAAAATCCGGGGCAACCGGGTTTTTCAGATTAACATGTTATATTATATTGCGACAAGGGGGAACAATGGGCATTAAAATTTTACTGGTTAACGAAGAAAAAGATGTGTTTGAGATGACGGCGCGCAGCCTGGCGCTTAAAAACTTTAACATAACCTCCACCTCAAACAGCGCGGGCGCGGCGGCTTTGGGGCGCAAAACCGGTCCCGGCCTTGTTTTCTTGAACTTCATTTGAAGCCGACTTGAACGATTCTTGAACGGAGTCTGTTATACTTTATGTATTAGTATGAAGCAGGCAGTACGGCTCTTTAAAAAATTTAAAAGATCTCCAGCGCTGTACGAAGCACCCCCTAACCCAAACCCCCAAAGCAAAAGGTCTCTAACGACCGTATGCTTAGCTTCTGCAGCGCTGGTCTATTTTAACCCCGCCGGAAAGCGTCAGACTGAACTTCAAGTAAGGCAGCAGACTTCACATCATGAAAATTTCCGGCGGGGCGATTTTTTATCGGGGAGATTATAAGGGCTGCTGATTTTTTTCAGCAGACCCTAAAATAATATAATCTAGAAAATATGAAAGAAACAGTCCTTATTGCGGATGACGACAAGGAACTGCTGGAGATACTTTCCCGTTACCTGGACGGCCGCGGTTTTACCGTTATTGCCGCGGAAAACGGGGCGGAAGGGTTTAAGACCGCTCTTGCGAAAAAACCGGACCTTGTTATTACCGACGTTGAAATGCCGCTGATGGACGGTTTCGCGTTATGCAGGAAAATCAAAGAGTCGCACGCGCTTACCCGCACTCCGGTAATTATAATGTCGGGCAAGAAAATTTCCGAAATGGACATGGTTTCCGGCTACGGCCTTGGAGCCGACGACTATGTGGTAAAGCCTTTTTCCTACCCGGTGCTGCAGGCCAAGATAAAAGCCCTTTTGCGCAGGGCTCCCAAAAAAAACCAGGATAGAACAAAGATAAAAAAAGCCGGGCTAGAAATTAATATCGCGGGCCGCGCGGTAAAGTTTAAAGGCGGGGTTTTAAAGCTGACCTCCAAGGAGTTTGACCTTCTGGTGCTGCTTGTTTCCAAAGAAGGCAAGGTTTTAACTTTCAACAGCCTGCTTGAGACGGTTTGGGGCCGCGATCCCGCCGACTACAACGACCCGCACACGGTGGAAGTGCATATCTCAAACCTCCGCAAAAAACTTGGCGCTTTCGGCAAACGCATAATAGCCGTGGCCGGCCACGGCTATAAGTTTGAGTAGCAACAGTGTCACAAGTTCAATAATGAAAACAAGCCATATGAGCAGCGCGGGAAAGCCACCGGGTTCAGCCTCCGCCCGGAAAAAGCGCCGTGCGCGCCGGCGGAGCGGCGTTATTGTAAAAAACGGGAAACCGGTCATGCTCTCCCGCGTTGCAAGGGATGTTACCGAACACAGGCAGTTGAAGGAACGGATAGAGGAAAGCGAGGAGAAATACAGGACTCTTTTTGAAAACGCGAATGCCGGCATTCTGCTGGCGGATGCCGGCACCGGAACGCTCCTTGACGCAAATAACGCTGCGGAATTTCTGCTTGGCCGGACTAGAAAAGAACTTATCGGCATGAACAGGCAAAAAATACATCCGCCGGAAGAAGCGGAATACTATAAAAAACATTTTTTAAATCATGTTAAACAAGGAACCGTAAACTTTGCCGACGCACTGATTGTCAGAAAAGACGGGGCCAGGATCCCCGTAAAAATAAGCGCCTCGGTAATCCGCGTCAAAGGGAAAAAAGCGATTCTGGGCATATTTAACGATGTAACCGTCCAAAAACAGATGGAAGCGGCTCTCAAAGCAAGCGAAAATAAATATCGCGCCCTGGTGGAAACTACCGGCACAGGATTCCTGATACTAGACCGGGAAGGCAGGGTCATAGATGCCAATGCGGAATACGTCCGCCTCTCCGGACACCACAGGCTCCGCGAGATCCTCGGCAGAAGAATTACCGAATGGACCATTCCTTACGAACGGAAAAAGAACGCGAAGGCGGTTGCCGAGTGCCTGCGAAATGGATTTATCCGCGAACTGGTGATAAACTACGCCGGCCGTGATGGAAGGGAAACAACGGTGGAAATTAACGCCACAACAGAAGGCAAGGGAAAGACCGCGCGCATCATATCCCTCTGCCGTGACATTACCGGACGCAGGCGCATTGAGAACACCTTAAAGATGTCCGAACAAAAATATAGACGGCTTGTTGAAAATCTGGGGAAGGATTACTTCTTTTACCAACATGACACCAACGGGATATTCAACTATTTGAGCCCCACCATGACCGATATGCTGGGTTATACCCACAAAGACTTCCTTTCCCACTACAGTACGTATTTCACCGATAATCCCCTGAACAAAAAGGCCGTACAGCATACCAGGCTGAGCCTGCGTGGGATACAGCAGCCCCAATATGAAGTTGAACTCCGCCACAAAAACGGCGGCACACGCCTGCTGGAGATAACAGAAGCCCCCTTACGCGATGCCAAAGGAAAAGTAACGGGGGTTGAGGGGCTTGCCCGCGACATCACCCAGCGCAAGGAATCAGAGAAACTGCTGGCAGCCAGCGAGCATAAATATCGCACACTGATAGAGGCTTCATTCGACCTGATATATGTGATTCGCCGCGACGATACCATCCAGTACGTTAATCCTGCCGCCCTAAAATATCTCGGGCGGAACTATGCTGAAGTAGTTGGCCGCCCCCGGGCATCATTTTTCCCGCCTAAAGTAGCGGCCCACCAAAAACTTGAACTGGACCGGGTTTTTGCCAACGGCAAACCGTTGTTCCTTGAGCAGGAAATAAAATTGCGATCCGTCATCCGGTATCAGGAGACTCATCTGATTCCGCTCAAAGGCCCGGACGGGAAAACCGACTCTGTCCTAGGCGTCTCGCGGGACATCACCGAGCGCAGACGGATGGAGAGCGTTATCAGGGAAAATGAAGAGCTGCTGCGCAAAGTTTTTGATGCCGCCACGGACGCCATGTTTGTAAAAGACACGCACAGCCGCTACATTAAGGTCAATAAAGCTTGCGCCAATATCTTCCTTTTAAAACTTGAGGAAGTGCCGGGCAAGACCGACGCCGAAGTTTTCCCCCGCGATGTGGCGGCCGAAGTGTTAAAGGATGATCTGAAAGTGCTCCGCACCGGAAAAACCGTAGTGAGCAACAAGGGAAGAAAGCTGGCGTCCGGCAGATATTATTTTAATACCATCAAGACGCCGTTACGCAATAGCCGCGGTGAAATAATCGGTATAGTGGGCATAGCCCGCGATATAACAAAAATTAAAAAATTGGAATCGGAATTGGCGCTTGCCAGAACCCTTAAGGCGGTAAGCCTTAAAACCAGGCCTATAGCCCATGATTTTAATAACGCGCTCGCGGCTATAAGCGGCTACGCGACCCTTATAGCCGAAGAACTGGACGCTAAAGATCCGATAAGACCTGAAATAAACATGATAATAAAAGGCGTCAAAAGAGCCGCTAAAATAGCGTCCCAGCTTCAGAAATACGCCAGAAACCCGAAAATAGTGTCTGCCGGGTGCGCGAAGCGCACAATTCAGTGAACAGATACGCTCGGCAGCCCCGGTTTCAAGGGGGCTTCTGACTTTCAGGAACCCCTTTCTATTTCTTTTGTCATTGCCCTTGTGAGTTTGAGACTTCCCACAAAATCCCTTCCGGCGCCGCCCATCAGCCGGGCCAAAATGGAGAGCCGCGCGGCCAGGCCCGAAGCAGCGGATACCTCAGGGCCGAAAACAAATTTTTCGTGTAAAAATTTAAGCGCGTCCAGCTCTTTTAACAGCTCAAAGGCCGGCAGCGGATCTTTCTCGGAAAGCAGTTTTAAAAGCTCGTTGCGCAGACGTTCGCGCGAGAGCAGCGAAGGCATCTCGGTTTTTACAGCCTCAATTGCCAGCCGGTAAGTTTTTGTTTCAAGCTTCCAGCCGAAACGACCCGCGAAGCGGGCCGCGCGGTAAAGGCGGGTAGGGTCGTCAACAAAACTCCGTTCGTGCAAAACTCTCAATACGCCTTTTTTAATGTCGTCTGCTCCGCCGCAGGGATCAAGAAGTTCCCCGAAGCCGGGCCCCGGCAAAAGCGAAACAGCAAGCGCGTTGCAGGCGAAATCGCGCCGTTTTAAGTCCTCGGCAGCCGAAACCGCGCGCGATACCGAGGGCAACGCCGCGGGTTTTAAGTAGGATTCTTTTCTAAAAACGGCAAAATCCAGCCGCCGGCCATCGGCTAAAAACAGCCGGGTGGTCAGAAACCGCTCAAAAGTTGTGACCCCACCACCTGCTTGCCCGACTTTTCCGCCTGAGGCAGATCCGCCGAGTTGTTTGGCGGAGGCGGGCCCTGCCGGTCCCGAAGCGGGTGGTGGGGTGACTCTGGCCTGTCGCGGGCCTATGGCGCTGTCCGCGACTGAAGAAACGCCGCCAGGCTTGACTGTGAGCTCCGATACCAGAGCCTTGGGGTCCGCGCCGCAAAGGAAATCTATATCCGCGCTTGTAACGCCCAACAGCCAGTCACGCACGCAGCCGCCCACGGCGTAAAGCTCAAAGCCAAGGCGCCTGGCCGCTTCACCCGTTTCACGCAGGAAAGCCAGATCATTCAAAGGTTCTAAGTTCATTGTTTGCAACTTAAGGTAGCCAGAAGTTCAGAATTCGCTCGCCAGTCCGGCGAGCGCCCGCTGAAATAGCGGGCGAATTCTGACTACTGAATCCTGTCTACCTGTGTAGTAACCATTATTTAACAAAAGGTATTTCTTCCGCGGCAAGAACCTCAAGTTCTTTAAGCAGGTTTTTCAGGCGCGGCAGGGCGTCGTTTACGGCAAGCAGTTTTTTAACGGCTGAAAGCGCCCCCCCTTTAACCGGGGCCGGACCCGAGTATGGCAGGCAAAAGGGCAGGTCCCTGAGTCTGGCTTCGCCGGCTTTAATTTTGGCGGTTTTAAAATTGCTTTCACCGGCAAGGCAGGCAAGCACCTCGCTTTCTTCTTCCATATCGCGGTCGCGGGAGAGTAAAGGTGAAAGTTCACCCACCCCGAAAAAATATGCCGGCTCAAGGCCCGCCAGGCGGCCGCCGAAGCTTGCGGGATCAAGCGCCTCGTAGTCGGCCCTCATTTTAGCCAGCCATTTTTCCTTTTCCGGCCGATAGTTTTCCGGCATCACAAAAACCAGCAGTTCATAGCGCGGATCAAGGTATAAAAACGGCTCCTCGTGGGAAAACACGGTAGAACACCTGGGGCATCCCAACAGATCGAATTCCCCGCTTATAATAAGGTCTTTCAGATCCGCGTCGGAGTCACCCCTGACTACGGTCCAGAAATCAGCGTCGAAATTATCGCCGCAGGAGGGACACTTAACCCTGAAAACGCCTTTTGTTGACATAAGTTGATGATACTGCGATTGCCTTAAGCCGTAAGGGCGCCGCGCCCGCCATAAGCCATAAGTTTTAGATACGGCTATTGCCATAGGCAAAAACTGCCATAGGCCGTAAGCCCTACGCCATACATTTTTAAAGGAACTCCTTGAAAGCTTATGGCCTAAGGCAGACAGCTTATGGCGCGGCTGGAACAGCCGCATGGCCTAAAGCTTATGGCAATAGCCGTATCTACAGTATTCCCACTTCCCTGTTGAATTCTTCTATAAGCCTGTCGTACTCGCCCACCTTTGCGAAAGTCTCGTCCCAGAAAGCGGGATCCCAAAGCTTTCTAAGCTCCTCGGAGGTGCGGCCCTGCTGTTCAACCCAGGTAAAATACTTGAAATTATGCACGGCCTTGCGGTCGTAATAATTTAATTCCTTCATATAATCGGTAGTCTGGCCGAGCAGACGGCGTTCCATATCAATAAGGGCGTTCTCGCGGGTATACTTGCCGTGTTCCGCCTCAAGTTCTTTCAGCCGGGAGCCGTAAAGCTCCATAGAATCCGTGAACACGGTGAGAACCACATCATCGGAGCCAAGCTCATAGTATTTGGCGGTCTTTATGGCGCTCAACATGTTGGAAACACCCGAAATACCCAGCAGGTTGAGTTGTTCAAGTACCTCTTTTTTTACGCCGTAGTGCGCCAGAACCTTTTGGCCCTCTGGGTCGTTGAAAAGCCGGACTATGCGCATGCAGGCCTCGTCGTCTATGGCCGTGACAACGTCAGTGTTGCGCACATTATGCACCCAGGGGATATGCTTATCCCCTATGCCCTCTATGCGATGCTCGCCGAAACCGTTCATCAGGATGGTGGGGCACTGAAGGGCCTCGGAAGCGGTTATCTTCATACCGGGGAATTTCTTTTTCAGATAGTCGCCGGCGGCAATGGTTCCTGCCGAGCCTGTGGCGGAGGTGAAGGCGGCCAGGCGGCTCTTTGGGCCCTTTATGGCGTTGAAGGCTTCTTCAAGCGCTGAGCCGGTTACATGGTAATGCCAGGTGGGGTTGCCGAATTCCTCGAACTGGTTGAAGACAACACAGTCTTTGCGGGTTTTCTTTATTTCCCAGCATTTGTCGTAAATTTCCTTGACATTTGATTCAGTGCCCGGGGTGGCTATAACTTCCGCGCCTATGGATTTGAGCCAGGTGAAACGCTCTTTACTCATGCCCTCGGGTAGTATGGCTACGGCGGTGGTACCGAGGAGCGCCGAATCAAAAGCGCCGCCGCGGCAGTAGTTGCCGGTGGAGGGCCAGACAGCTTTCTGGTCTACGGCGTCAAATTCTCCGGTTACAAGGCGCGGCGCCAGGCAGCCGAAGGCGGCGCCGACCTTATGGGCGCCTGTAGGGAAGTATTTACCTACCAGGCCTATTACGCGGGCTTCTATGCCCGTTATCTCTTTGGGAATTTCCAGGTAGTTGACGCCGCCGAAGAGGCCGGTTTTAACGTCGTTATGCCAGTTGATGCGGAATAGATTTACGGGGTCTATATCCCAGAGCCCTACGGGTTTCAGGGCTGTCTTTATTTTGTCGGGAATGCGGCCGGAATCTTTCATCTGGGTGAAAGTGGGTATCACGATCTTGCGCTTTTTGCAGAGCGCCGCGTTCTTCTTAACCACCGCTGAATTAACCTTAAGTTTAGCCATTGAAGTTCCTCCGCATAGTCTTCACCAAAATCTTGATTTTATTATACAAATAAAAATCCAGTCTATTCTCCCTTGAGAACACAGGCATTAGGGCAATAATTTTGACTAATGGACCGCGGCTGGAGTGAAACAAATTTCAGGCTCCGAAAAGATACAGTTCCTCTTCGGCGCGGGTTACGCCAGTATAGAGCCAGCGCCGCCACATCTCGTCGTCCATCCGCGTAAAACGTTCCTCGAACATGACCACCTTTTTTGCCTGGCTGCCCTGGGCTTTGTGCACTGTCAGCGCATAGCCGAAGTCAAAAAGGTCCCCTGTCAGGGAATGTTTCCGTTCCTTCGTAAAATTGATGCCCCTTTCAGCCCCGAACTGCGGCGCGTAAATAAGGCCGGAATACGGCTTGTCACGATCGTCCATTTTTATTTCAGCGCCGTACCAGTCTTTGCGGTCAGGCTCCAGCAGCAAAACGGTTCCCAGCATTCCGTTGCATATGCCTTTTTTGTGGTTGTTGCGCAGACATATAACCCTGTCGCCGCGCGTCGGATTCGCGCTTTCAAAACCCAGCGAATTTCTTACAAATTTATTTATTTTCCCACGCGTGGAATTATATCCGCACAAAATCAGCGTGTCCGGCTTATAACTCTCCAGCAGCCGGCCGGACCTTTCCTGCGCGTCGGAATCTTCCCAAAGGTATTTTGTAACCCCGGCCCCATATTCTTTCGGGGGCACACGCCCGGTCTTCCTGGCGCACTGCGAAACTTTAATTATCGGATTGTCCCTGGCCTGCCGGTGTATTTGGGTCAGCACAATATCCGGCATCTGCATTAAATTAAAGCTGCCGGATATAGGCGGAAGCTGGCCGTGGTCGCCCACCGCTATTATGGGGATATTATAAGCCAGCAGATCCCGCCAGATAAGACCGTCCACCATTGACGCTTCGTCCACCACTATAAGATCCCTCTCCAGTTCGTCTTTACGCTCCCAGCCGATTATCCGGCCTTTTGAATCCTCCATGGGTGTATAGATGAGGCCATGAATGGTGCTCACACTGTCCCGTGATGAAAAAGAGCCGGCTTCTTTCAGCTTGTTCTTTAAATTTTGCGCGGCGCGGCCGGTGTAGCTGCAGAACGCTATCCGCGCGTGATGGACCGGTTTCAGGATCTCTTTCCTGAATTCCCCCATAAGCGTGGTCTTACCGGTGCCGGCGTACCCGCCCAGGGTAATAAATTGGGTCTTGTCCCGGTCTTTATACCAGTCAAGGAGTATATTCAAGGCTTTTTGCTGGTCGTTGGAAAGTTCCATTTATTTAAAAAAGAGGATGTCCGCGGAGAATGTTAATTTCGGTTTGCTATTTCTGCCCCAGATAATACAGGAGCTGGGGAAGCAGGATATAAAACGCCCGGCGGACCCTGACTTTGCTACCCGCGCGGCTCTCAGCCCAAAATCATTACCGCCCGGGTTTACGCCACTTTTACATTTTTGCCCACCCAGACGAACCCGGAGGGCAGTATAATACACTGGCACTTTCCGCTCAATATGGAAGCGCTTTCCGGCATTATGGAAACAATGCCGTTCGTCCAGCTTACATAGCGGACGTGCTCAGCCCCAAGCCACTCGTAAACCCTGGGACCCACACGCGGCATTATAGTCCACACCACGGCCTCTTCCCACGGCACTTCAGCCGCGTTGGAAGAATATTTTATCTCAGGTATCGTCCCGGATAACGAATCCATAAAACCTCCATTCGTAGCCCATCGCAATAAGCAAAACTGCCATACGCCATAAGCCGTAGGCCATAGGCTTTTTAAGGAAGCTCCTTATGGAATAAGATTTTTGCGTATGGCTTATAGCCTAAGGCTTATGGCAATAGCCGTATCTAAAACTTGCGGCGATAGCCGTACCTTAAATTTTCAGACTGCGGACTGTACCCCGAATTCTGTCCCCCCCCGCACTTTTTCCGAAAGGGCTAAAGTGCGGGGGATGGAGGACCATTTATCTTGTGCGGCCCACTCTGCGCTGTCCCGCCCTTTTGGCCCAATGTTGATCCAAAAGGGCGGGACGGGACGGGCTATCCATAGCGCATATTTGGCCTTGCTTCAGGAGGGGCTTGCCCTGCCCCCCCCCCTCTTTTTCTTACGGAAAAATTGGGGGGGGGCGGTGCGCTCTTACCGCACCTTTTCACCCTTACCCTTGCGGGCGGTATGTTCTCTGTGGCGCTGTCCGTCGGCCGGGGATATGGCCCCGGTCTCCCGGCCTATGGCCGCTTAACGGCTTTAAACCGGCACCCTGCCCTGTGAAGTTCGGAAGTTCCTCCCCTCCCTTGCGGGAAGAGCGGCCCTCCGTCCGCAGTCTAAAATTTAAGGTACGGCTATTGCCATAAGCTATGCGGCTGTTCCAGCCGCGCCGTATGCTTTAGGCCATAAGCTTTTAAGGAGTTCTTTATTTCCTTACCCTACCCCACCATGCCCTAACCTCTAGCCCCTGCTGTTTTCACCCGAACACTGTTTTTTCCAGGTAAAGCATGCGCCCGCAATTGTCACAAACGCCAAGCACATCCCTTCGTTTAACATCCACCGCTTTTTGCGGGGTAAGGGCGATATTACAGCCGCCGCAGGAGATTTTTTTGCCCGAGGGGTCCTCGTGAACTTTGGCAATTGCAAGGCCTTTTTTCTGCGAACGTATAAACTCATACTGTGCCATAACCTCAGCGCCTATTTTAGCGGCGAAGCCGGCGCGCTCAATTTTAGCGGCCTCCATTTGTTCCCGCGCGGCCGCGGCGCCGGCTTCAAGTTTACTTACGCTCATATTTTTGGCTTCTTCAAGTTTTTTAACCTCATCCTGAAGGGCCTTATCCCGGACCGCGGCTAAATCTATTTTTTCAAGCAGTTCAAGGATAACAGTTTCAATCTCATCTTTTTGCTTCTTATCATTTTCTATCTCCCCCAAAAGAGCTTTGAAGGCGTTATTTTCCTTGACCATATTCAGCTCGCGCTGGTGTTTGGCCACCGCTTCATCTTTTTCGGCCGTTTTTAATTCATTTTCTTTCTTCTCAAGTTTCAGGCGGATAAGCTCCTGTTTGGCCGTGTCCATGGTTTTCTTACGTTCCTCAAAAGCGTCGGTAAGCGCCTTGATCTCGGCGGGCACGGCGTTAATACGCTTTTGCATCTCGTCAATGGCGCTGTCTTTGTTTTGCAATTCTATCAGCGCCTGGGCTTCCAAAGTGTGTACCAAAGCCATTTTATCCTCGCTTTTCCCGGTGTTCCGGATAAATTATACTAAGTTGAGCGCTAACAGCGATGCAGTGATGTAGCGATGTAGCGAATGAAAACAGAAAAGCTATAAAAATCCGTATTTCCGCCCCTATTCGCTATTTCGCTGCTTCGCTATTCGCTATATGCTATTCGCTGTCCCCTTAATTTCTTTCTTCACCAGATTCAACACGGCTGACGTGGCCTTTGAGCGGTTAAGGGTGTAAAAGTGTATGCCGGGGGCGCCGTTTTTTAGCAATTCCCGGCACTGCCCCGCTGCGTAAGCTATGCCGAAATCTCTTATAGCGGCTTTGGTCTCGGGCCCGCCCTCCGCGTCCGCGGGGGAAAGTTTTTCAAGGGCGGCCAAAAGCCTGGCCGGTATTTTAACCTTTATGCGCTCGGCGAAATTGGTAAGCTGCGAGAGACCCGTTACCGGCATTATGCCGGGTATTATCGGAATGGTAACGCCCCTGGCCAGACATTTTTCCCTGAAACTGAAATAAGAGGCGTTATCCAGAAAAAGCTGGGTAATGGCAAAAGACGCCCCACAGTCCATTTTCCTTTTAAGGTTGTCTATGTCGGCCTCAAGGCTTACGGCCTCGGGATGCTTTTCAGGGTAACAGGCGGCGGCGATATCAAAAGCTCCCCGGCTCTTAAGCTCACGCGCAAGTTCACATGCCCGCGAAAAAATAGGTTTTTCAAACTCTACCGCGGCAGAGTCCCCGCGCAGGGCTAAAACATTTTCAAGCCCGAAAATTTTAAGCAGCTTTACAGCTTCATCCAGCATCTCCCTGTTTTTCAGGGTAACACAGGTTAGATGAGCCATCACCTCAAGCGAAAACTCGTGTTTAAGCACGCCGCTGAGCGCGAGCGTGCTGGAAAGACTGGCGAAATTAAGCCCGCTAAGCGCGGTTGGCGATTGAGTGATGGACACAAAATCGGGAGAGAGAGTTTTAAGTTCCTCCACCGCTTTTTTCAGGAAAGGGATATCCTCCTCTTTTTTAGGAGGATAAAATTCAAAAGAGAAAACTCTGGATTGTTTTTTAAGCTTTTCAGATATTTTCATTTATAAAAACCAAAGACGCTTGGGGTTTGCAGCTAACCGATTACTGGTCACCGATTACCGGTTACGCCTCTCTCCCCCTCTCCTCACTTCGGCGCGCCCATCCGAGAGGGCGGCCAGTAAATAAACATGGCCTTACCCTTTATCAGGTATTCCGGCACCGGCCCCCAGTAACGGGAATCGCAGGAGCGGTCGCGGTTGTCGCCCATCATCATGTATTGGCCCTGCGGCACTGTTACGGGCCCGAAATTATCCTTTATGTATTCTGAAAACATCTGGCCGAGCGTCCGTTTTTCCCATTGCAGCTGATAGTCCGAGGCCGTAATCCTGCCGGAACCCGCGGGGTAGCGGAAATTGTCAATATACTTCGCGTACGCCTCTTCTTTCATGAGCACGCCGTTCACAAACACCGCTCCGTCTTTCAGCTGCACCTTGTCTCCGGGCAGGCCGATGACCCGCTTTATAAAATCCTTGCCGTATTGCCTGCCGCCGCACTGAAACTCATTGGGGTTTTCAGACGGGAACATAAAGATAACTATATCCCCGCGTTTTATTTTCCGCAGGGCCAAAAACTTTTTATGCGTGTAGGGAATACGAAACCCGTATATAAACTTATTAACAAAAAGGTGGTCCCCCTCCAGGAAGGTGGTGCGCATGGAGCCGGAAGGTATTTTAAAAGCCTGCACGAACAAATACATCACCACCGAAGCGAGAAGTACCGCCGAAAATACCGTCTCTGACCATTCAAGGTCGCCTTTTATGGCCGGCGGCGGGTTTTCCTGCGCTGTATACCGGGCTTTGTCGCCTTTTAAAAAAGCGTAAAGGCCGAAGCCGACTGCGGCCGCTAGCCCCCAGGCCAGCTGACGCACGCTGAAAAGCACCGTCGTCACCACTTCGCCGCCGCGGTTATCAAGACTTACGGACAGCAGCGCCCCTCCCACAAAACCCAGCACGGCCATAAAAGCGGCGTGCCAAAGGCGCGTAAACGACGCCGAAGCGCTGAATTTATTTTTATCCCTGAAATGCAGGGTTAAAAAAAAGTGGATCCCTACCAGAATACCGACCCAGAAAAGTTTTTCTTCCATATTTTTCTCCTATTGAAGTAACAGCACAACAAATCGCAAGAGGCAAAGCAGTCTGCGGCTGGAGGTAAAGATGCAAAGCAATTTGGATGCGAAGTCCGCAAATTAGCCAAGTTGTTTTGTCTCTGAATTGCTAAGTTGCTTTACCTCCAAATTGCTTTGCATCTTTATTTATTCTGGCTGATCTTGAGCAGCGACATGAAAGCTTCCTGCGGAATTTCCACCGAACCCAGCAGCTTCATCTTCCTTTTGCCCTCTTTTTGTCTCTCAAGCAGCTTGCGCTTGCGGGTGATGTCGCCGCCGTAGCATTTGGCCAGAACATCCTTACGGACGGCGCCGATGGTCTCACGGGCTATGATCTTTCCGCCCACCTGAGCCTGCACCGCTATTTCAAACATGTGCCGCGGGATAAGCTCCTTGAGCTTTTCACAAAGCAGTCTTGAGTTATAAAGCGCCTTGGAACGATGCACAATGAATGACAGCGCGTCGACGACTTCCGCGTGAAGGAGTATTTCTATCTTCACCATATCCGAGGACCTGTACTCGTAAGGGTCGTAGTCAAAAGAAGCGTAGCCCTTTGAAACGGACTTGAGCTTGTCGTAAAAATCTATAATAATTTCGCTTAAAGGCAGGTAATATTCCACTATAACCCTTGTGGTGGATATATATTCTATCTTTACGTGCTCGCCGCGTTTTTCTTTGAGCAGGTTCATGATGCCTTCCATATAAGGCAACGGGGCGATAATAGTGGCGTGCACGAAGGGTTCCATGATATCAAGGACATCTCCATAATGCGGAAAGTCAGCGGGATTGGTGACGTCTATATATTTACCGTCCTTCAGTGTTGAACGGTTCTTTGCGAGCACCTTATAGATGACATTCGGATTGGTGGCGATAAGGGGAATATTAAACTCGCGTTCAATGCGCTCGCGGATGATGTCCAGATGCAGAAGCCCCATAAAACCAAGCCGGAAACCGAAGCCGAGGGCCTTGGAAGTCTCGCCCTGGAAATTGAAAGATGAATCGGTGAGATTCAGCTTTTCTATGGCGGTTTTAAGAGCGGTATAGTCCGTAGTATTTACTGGATAAAAACCGGCAAATACCACCGGATTTACTTCTTTATAGCCGGGCAACGGCTCACTCACCGGCTTTTCTTTTTCAAATATCGTATCGCCCATCTTTATCTCGTGGATGTCGCGGATGCCGGCGATGATATAACCCACTTCTCCGGTCTTAATGGAAAGCGCCTTCACAAGCTTGGGAGTAAGATACCCGACCTCCTCCACCTTGTAGCTCGCACCGCTGGAATAAAATGAAATATACTTCCCTGCCGAAATGGCCCCGTCCACCGCTTTGGTGAATATAACCACGCCTTTATAAACATCGTAGAAAGAGTCAAAAACAAGCGCTTTAAACGGCTTGTCCGCAGCACCGCCGGGAGCGGGGACCTCGCGGATCACGCGCTCAAGAACTTCGCGGGCGCCTAGGCCGTTCTTCGCGCTGATACGCGATGATTCCGCGGGACTCCTGAGCACTTCCCATATCTGTTCCTCGGCGGAGTCGGGGTTGGAGTGTTCAAGGTCTATTTTATTAATGACGGGAATAATAGTAAGACCGAGCGACTGCGCCAGATGCGCGTGAGCCAGCGTTTGCGCCTCCACACCCTGGGAAGCGTCCACCAGTAGTATCGCGCCCTCGCAGGCCGCCAGCGCCCGCGACACCTCGTATGAAAAATCCACATGGCCGGGAGTATCAATAAGATTAAGAATGTATTTCCCGCCGTCCACCCCTGAGGTGTAAAGCATTCTTACGGCTTTGGCCTTGATGGTAATGCCGCGTTCGCGCTCAAGTTCCATGCCGTCCAGGTACTGCTCTTTCATCATCCTTTCAGGAATGGTATTTGTGATCTCTATAAAACGGTCGGCCAGCGTGGATTTACCATGGTCAATGTGGGCGATAATAGAGAAATTCCGGATGTTCATTATTGTCAAGTTAGCTTGTACTCTGGTATGCCATAGGCTAGTAGGCCTTGTTAAGGAATCCAGAAGCTTACCAGCCTACCAGCAGCGAGTCCTTACTCGCTATTTCACTTCCTCCTCTACCATCTTCCTTATCTGGTCCGAGGTGGGAAGCCCGAGCGCATGCTGGGACAGGGCCGAGAACCGCTCAAAATTCATTGTGCGCACGGAATACTTCGCGCGTAAATACATTTTCATCGGCACTGAAAGTATATCCACCCCAAGCCCCACAAGCAAAGGTATGGCATAGGGGTCGGAAGCCATCTCGCCGCAGACGCTGACCGGCTTGCCTTTCTTGTGGGCCGTCTGCACCACCAGGTTGATAAGCCGCAGCACCGCCGGGTGGAACGGTTCGTAAAGCTCGGAAACATACTGGTTTATTCTGTCAACGGCAAGCGTATACTGGACAAGGTCGTTCGTGCCTATGGAAACAAAATCAATTTCACCAAGCAAAGAATCCAGAATAATTGCGGCCGCGGGAATTTCCACCATCACGCCCAGTTCCGGTTCTTTTTTTATTTCAAAGCCCTCCTCGGACAGCTCCGTTTTCACTTCCTGGGCCATTTTCTTCACGGTGATTACCTCGTCAAGGGAGGAAACCATCGGAATCATTATTTTAACGGCGGCGGCGGTATTGGCTTTGTAAATGGCGCGCAGCTGGGTTTTAAGCAGTTCCGGATATTTGATAAAAAGCCGTATACCCCTGAAACCCATAAAAGGATTGCGCTCGTCCTTTAAGCCCTTTATACCCAGCTGGGTGGCCCTGTCACCGCCTATGTCGGCCGTCCTTATGGTAAGCGGCAAAGGGCCAAGCGCCCGCGCCACCTCCGAATAGGCCTTCAGCTGCTCAGCTTCCGTAGGCACGGCGTCGCGGTTCATATAAAGGAATTCCGTCCTGAAAAGCCCCACCCCTTCGGACCTGGTCGCGGCCAGTTCCTCGGAGTCGGAGGAAGAATCCAGGTTTACCATCAGGTTTATCTTGTGGCCGTCGCGGGTGACAGCGGGCAGACCCTTCAAGCGATGGAAAAAGATCTCCTGCTTATGCAGTTCCGCCTGCCGCAGCCTGTATTTGGCGATTATCTCGACCGTGGGCGAAATTATCACCATACCCTGCTCTCCGTCAACTATCACCAGATCACCGCTTTGGATCTGGCGGGTGATGTCGGAGAGCCCCACCACGGCGGGAATCCCCATGCTTTGGGCGAAAATAGCGGTGTGGCTTGATTTTGAGCCCAGGTCCATGCAGAACCCGAGCACCTTATTTGACTCCCTTATGTGAAGCGTGTCGGAAGGATACAGGTTATGGGCGATTATAACAACAGGTTCTTTGATATCTTTAAGGGAAACCTTTTCACTGTTGACAAGATTTGAAATAATTTTCTTGCCCACATCAAAAACATCATGTTTGCGCTCGTGGAAAAATTCGTCGTCTATTTTTTCGAATTCCTGTTCGGCCCTGTCCAGCACTTCCGAAAGAGCGAATTCCGCGTTAAAATGCTTCTCAGTTATAAGCTTCGGAACTTCCTTGGCAATAAGCGGATCGCTTAAAATAAGATGATGCGAATCTATAAGCTTCGCATGCTGTTTGCCAAGCACCGCAAGCACTTTCACGCGAATGGCATCCAGGTCTAGCTTTGTTTTTTCAAGGGCGTCCTTAAAGCGTTTTATCTCGGCTTTTATCTTTTCAGGCGCTATTTCTTTCTGCTCTATGAGGATATTCTCCTCTTTCAGGATATGCGCCTTGCCGATCACAATACCTAAACTTGCGGCTATCCCCTTTTTTATAAGCATATTTTTCTCCGCTGATCGGCGGCGAGCGTATAGCGTATAGCGTATAGGGGCGGCAACACTAATTCTGATATTTTTTTATTCTTCATTTTTAATCTTCCCTATTCGCTATCCGCTATTCGCTGCTGTTATCACTCTTCTTCAAATTTCCCGGCGAATAAGCGCTCTATGGCCGCCACGGCGGCCGCTTCGTCTTTGCCGCTTGCCACCACGGTAAGCGTCACGCCAAAGCCTGCGGCAAGCGTCAGTATGCCCATAATGCTTTTGCAGTTAACTTCCATTTTGTCTTTTATAAGCTTCAGATCACAGGTGAATTTTGAAGCCGTATCCGCCAGCATGCCGGCCGGCCGCGCGTGTATGCCGAGTTCGTTGATAACACGAATATTCTTTTTAATCATAATCAGTACGGGTAAAGAGTGAAGCGTAAAGGGCGAATAGTAAAAAACCGCAGTGTTTGTTTCTCACCATTTATCCTTACGCTCCTTACGCTTCACACTTTACCCTTTCCTAAAGGACGAAGGGCTTGAGTTTAAGCGCCCAAAAAAGAAAAAGTGAAACCGAAAGAATCAGGCCGATTACAAAAAAAACAGAACGGCCTGATTTGTGAGCCACGCGGTGAACCGCTAAAACGCTGAGCGGCAGGCCAAGGCGAAGAGCAAGATCGGGCCCCGGGCGCATGTGACTGTTAAAAGCTGTTGACAGGGCGAAAGCCGCCAGCACTATCATCAGAGAAAAAGAAAAACCCAGCACGCTGAGGCGCCTTATAAAACGGGACCAGTTCATGGCTTCAAGACCGCAATTTGAAGCGCCGCCGCATTCAAAACCCAGTTTTACGCCCTTCCAGCGCCAGTAAACGGCAAAAAACGAATAAACCGCCACCCCCGAAACAGGACCAAGCATGATCAGCCAAAGAGATGGCATTTCCCGGCCGGAGATAAACAGCCAACCGTAAAAGCCGCCAAGAATCCACACTATCAGACAGACCTGGGTTGTCATTGGCTTAAGGCGTCCCCAAAAAATTCTGTCGCCTATCGCCGCAAAGCTTGAGGCGAGGGCTTGTTTTACCTCAGCCGCAGTTTTTATGGCTTCCTCATTTTCAGGCCCGGCCGCCAGCTTCTCCTCCATTTTTGCCACATTCCCAAGAATAAAACCCGCCATATACGGCTGTGTGTTGAAAAACCCTAAATTCCGCAACAGAGCCGAGGAAAATCTTTCAGTCGCGGACAGGTCTGCTTCGCTTGGCAACAGCTTCGCAGGACCATGTTCCTCCGAAGCCTTGGCGAAGGAGGACAATCCGCCTAAGGCGGAACAGGCCCCGCCTTTTTGCCCGATGCTGTTTAACTCTGTTGGCAAAAGGGCGGGGCAGGCCAGTGGCACAGTCACGCCATACGCTTTACGCAGCGCCGGGAGCAAAGCGAAAGCAAAACCCACATTCTGGTTGCGCTCGTAATTCCAGCCCGCCTGTATGAAGAAAGACCGTAAAAACATTGAAAAAAGCATAATAATGACCAGTCTGAGCGTCTGGGAGTCTAAGAGTCTGAGAGTCTGAAAGTCGGGGAGTCTGCGACTCTGTGACTCTTTGACTCTACGACTCCAAGACTTCCCTCTTACCCTCTCTTATACATCTGCGTCCTGAATCTGAAATAAAGCCCGCTTAAACCCAGCCAGGGCATCAGAGAGTAAGCAAAATTCATGGCGGGCGTAAAGGTCTCAAGCTGAAAAATACCCCCCGCTAACACCACGGCGGCGGAAAAAGAAAAAACATAAATAGAAACCACCGCGCTTTCCCCAAGCAGAGCGCCTGCTATCCAGTAGTGCAACCGCTCCCGGCCCGCCTTAATTTCAGTTTCAATAACGCCATTGCGGCGCGAACGGGAGGAACGCAGCCTGTGTTCAACAAAAGAATACATTCCCCCGGCTAATAGTCCCGTGAAAAAGGCGAGTGACGGCGCGACCCCCGCCCAGGCGTGCGCGAGCACCCCCACAGCGGCTGCCACTACGCCGTTCGGGGGCACAACCCCGCCCACCGGGATAAAGTCGATATATATGAGCTCAATTAAAATGCCAAGGCGCGCGCCTTCAAGAACGCAGCCGTTTAAAGCGCCAAGCAGCGGCCCTACAAGGGCCGGCCGCGACAGAAGGAACTGCCCCGCCTGGACAGAATCAAGTTCCAACAGCCCCGCGAGTGAACTTGAGATAAGAGCTTTTAAAATTAAAATCATAAAATAGAATAATCGCTTTGCCGATTTTTGCTGGGATGCTAGTAAACCAGAAGACAACACTGCTGGTAGGCTAGTAGGCTGGTATGCTTTCTGTGGAGTTCCTAAATTAGGCCTACAAGCATACCCGCCTACCAGCGCCCCTAGCTTATCGCCTCAATAAGATTTAACGGGCCGTCTGAAGGCACACCGCGGCCCTCCATAACAACGCCGGAATCGGAAAGAAAGCGAAGCGCCGCGCAATCGGCGTCGTTTAAGAAAATAGCCCTGCCTATGGACAGGTTTTTTCCGGCCGAGTAATGCATGCCGCCCACATTAAGCCTGGAAATTTTTACGCCTTTTTTAATAAGCTCAACCGCCTCAGCAAGCCCCGGCAGCAGAACGAGAATATTCGGGCCGCGGGCGTCCGCCGCCGACAGGTAGGCTGGCGCTTCGCTCAGGGGCAGTATTCTTAAGGCTATGTCTTCCGGCGCGGCAAAGCGCATAATGGTCTGGCGCATCAAATCGCGTGATAAGTCGTCTGAAACGACTGCGATTTCACCCGCCTTCAGGTACGGCACCCAGGCCTCCACCACCTGGCCATGCACCAGCCGGTCGTCTATGCGGTAAAGTGTTATGGGCATAATTTGGTAAGTAGGTAGTAGATAGTATGTAGTATGTAGTATGCAGGGAAGTTGTGTTCCTTATACCCTACCTGCTACATACTATCTACTATCTACTTTCCTGGCTTCCCAGCAACAGACTTTTAACCTCGCAGATAGCTTTTTTTCCGTCCACCATTATTTTCTCCACAAGGTCGTTAAAGCCAAGTGTTTTGCGATAAGCGAAGGCGGAAGTCACCATGTTGATGTTCACGCCGCAGATTACCGCGCTTTTTGGTATGTCACGCGCTATGGGAAGCACCACATTCATAGGAGTGCCGCCCGGCATATCTATAAGGAAAATCAGCCCGTCACCCGATGCCATTTCAGCGGCGGCCGCGGCAATAAGGGCGTTAATTTTTTCGAGCGGCAGCCTTGGGGAAATGGAAACATTCTTAAGGCCCGCGTTCTGAACGCCCACTATGGTTTCAGACGCCTCTATAAGATAAGCGCCGAATTCCCCGTGTGTGATAACAATTATGTTGATCATAAGCTAAACAGTTTTATGCCATAGCTTTAGATACGGCTATTGCCATAAGCTTTAAGCCATACGCCATAAAATTCGGAACACAAAAACTCTGCTTATGGCCTAAAGCTTAGGGCTTATGGCAGCCCTTACTCTGCCTATGGCTTATGGCCTACGGCTTATGGCAGCCTATTTTCTGATATCCCTGTGATACTTTGAAACCGAGAAACCGCTTTTTGAAAGGGCGCTGGCCACCTGTTCGGCTATAAAAACGCTGCGGTGCCGGCCGCCAGTGCAGCCTATGGCTATAGTCAGGTAAGATTTGCCTTCTTTTATGTAATACGGCAGTAAAAAATCAATCTGTGCCAGATACTGCTTAAGAAAAAACCTGAAAGCGGGGCGGCGTTTTACATAGTCGCCCACCGGCGCGTCAAGCCCGGTTTTGTTCTTGAGTGCCGTGACATAATTAGGGTTGGGCAGGAAACGCACATCCATAACAAGGTCCGCGTCAAGCGGCAGACCGTATTTATAACCGAAGGAAATAACGGACAGCTTCATTTCTTTTGAGCGTTTCAGCTCAAGCATTCCGGAAAGTATCTCTTTCAGCTCGCCAAGCGTCAGCCTGGAGGTATCTATCACCTTGTTCGCCTTTCCCTTAAGTTCGCAGAGAATTTTCCTCTCCTCTTTTATAGCCGCGGCGACATTTTTGCCCAGAGGGTGGCGGTGCCGTGTTTCCGAAAATCTCTGAAGAAGCGCGCCGTCGGTGGAATCAAGGAAAATAACTTTGTAGTCAAGACCCAGCGCGCGCAGGCTGTCAAGCGAGCGGGTAAAGCCCCTGAAAAACCGCCCCTCGCGCATATCCAACCCAAGGGCCACAAAGCGGAAGTGCTTCTGATTTTTTATAAATTCCAGGAATTCCGGGATCAGGCCTATCGGCAGATTGTCCACGCAGTAAAAACCGAAGTCTTCAAAACATTTAAGCGCCTGGCTTTTGCCCGCTCCGGACATGCCGGTAATAATAAAAAGCTTACCACCTGATAGATTTTTCATGCTGTTTTAATTGCGGCTGTTTTTTCCCATTTCTTTTATAAGGTTTTCGTTGAATTTTTTAGCCGTGAAATAACCCTGGTTTTTAAGGCGCTGATTCAGGGCCGCCACCTCTATAAGTACCGCCAGGTTCCGGCCGGGAGTGACCGGCAGCCGCAACGACGGCATGGAAACATCAAGCAGGATGATTTCACGCGACTTAAGCCCGGTGCGGTCATAATCGGCAAGGCTTCCCGGGACCACTGTTTCAAGCTGCACATGCATTTCTATTATGGACTGGTCCATTATGGAGCCCACGCCGAACAGCAGTTCCACGTCTATGATGCCAAGCCCCCTGACTTCCATGTAATGCTTTATATTTTTAGGGGAATTGCCTACCAGCATATAGCCGATGCGCCTTTTAATTTCTATCACATCATCCGCTATAAGGATATGGCCTCTTTTTAAAAGCTCCAGGGCGCATTCCGACTTGCCCACGCCCGAAGCGCCCTGTATGAGCACACCCAGGCCGTAAACATTTACAAGCACCCCGTGCGCGTAAGCGACGGCGGCCAGTTTATCGTCAAGAAATATGGTAAGTTCCCTGATAAAGGAAGAAGTGTCGGTTGAGCTTGTAAGCAGCGGCACTCCCGCGCGCGCGCAGGCCGATTTTATAACGGGCAGGGGACGCAGGCCGCCGGTCACTATCACGCAGGGGATGTCGGAGAAAGCGAACATCTTCCGGAAGTTCGCGCTCACCAGACGTTTGTCTTCTTTCAGACAGTAGGCATGTTCCCCCTGGCCTATTATCTGTATGCGCTCGGACCGGAACTGCTCCATGTGGCCCGCAATGGCGAGCCCCGGCCGGTTTATCTCGCTGACTACGATCTTGCGGGAAAGTTTTTTTGCTCCGCTGATCACCTTCAACCCCAGGATCTTGCCCCTGTATTTCAGCAATTCCGCGATGGTCACCGTTTTTGGGGCGCTGTGCGTGGTTTCTGTCATTTGATGATTCCGGGGAAACGGAAAAGCAACCGGTTACCGGCCACATTACCGGTTACTTGCCGCCTTCTTCGTCTTATTTCTTAACCGGCTGTAAAAGGCCGTAGGTGCTGTCAAGCCGCTTGAACACCACTCTCACCTGCTTTGACTCTTTATCCATGAAAAGCCAGAAATTATAACCCAGCTTTTCCATTTCAACCACGGCGTCTTCCCTGCCCTGCGGTTTTATGGGCACATCTTTCACTACCGAAAACCGTATTTCCGGGCCGACCAGCGTGGTAAATTCGCTGTAATCCATTTCCCTGCCGCGGTGCTCGACATGGCGTTCCTTGTATTTCTTCACCTGTATTCCCATTTTAGACATAACCTTGTCTATGGCGGAATACACATCGTCCGACTGGGCGCTGGCTTTCATTGTCTGGTGACCGGCGTGGACGATGGCTTCGGCCGTGTATATTTTCTTTTCAAGGCTGACCATAGCCTGGGCCCATACGATATTATCAAGGAATTCGCTAAGCTTTGAAAACCTGGCTTCTATGAAATCCTTTATGGCATCGGTAATTTTAAGTTTCCTGGCTACTATGTGCACTCTCATGGTTTCCTCCGTAATCGTACAAAACGCTGACTGACTACATATAACTTATTAAATTATGAGTTCTTTTTCAATGACGATGAACTACCGCCAGAGGGCGCTGAAGGGATTGGCGCCGGCCACCGGTGCGGCGGGCGCAAGCCGGGTATTTATGGGAGAGCGGCGGGCCACGGGGTGGTGATATCCTGCCAGGATGTCCTCACCAGCGTGTAATTTGTCGTCAGGATGTCCTGCGCAACAGCCGGATCGTAGTATATTTTACAATGCGAGTTGGAATCTATATTGGCCGTTCCCTTAACCACTATGGCCCCATGAACCAAGTCGTCGCTGCCTCCGCCATTTGGGAGACTCAGGTTTTTGCCGACATATACGAATCCGTGGATGGCGGGATTTATGGATTTGGTAAGACCGGTGGGACGGTAAGTGTTGTTAAGGCTGCCGAAACAGGCCGGAACAGCCGGACTTATGGCATTAAGAGGGGCATCGTAATTATCCAGATAATAATCCCAGTCATTGCAGTACTGCTTCCAGGCCACTGGCGGAACCGTAGCGGCATAGGAACCCACGGTGGCCTGACTCCCGTTCTTGAACTCCATATTGCCCATAATAATAACATTGCCTATGATGGCACTTTTGAAGTTAGTCCAGTTTCCCGCGATATAATACGTCCCCCCGACGAGCGAATTGCAGTTAGTGCTCCAGTCACCAGGCTGATAATAATGGTTGCCGCAGGGGTCATGAAGGGGATTGGCCGGGTCGGGGCCGATGGCCAGGTCTTTATAACCCTCAGTGTTTACCGCCGGAAACGGCGGAAGCTGGGTTTGATAAGAATGCCACCACCAGCAGGTGCCCGGGTCGCAGTTGTTACCGCCAGGGCCGTCAGTATCCAATGAGACCCCGTTGCTTTGGATGTCGTTGGCGCTCCAGAAGGAGGGATGGTTCTTACCGCCGGTATCCACCGTTTTGGGGCTGGTGACGGCGCCCCACTCAACCTGTATATTGTTGCCGGTAATGGCAACTCCGTCAGCCGCTACGATACTTATGTTGCCCATGACGGAGTTGGCGTAGACCGCCTTAAGCGCCCGCGTTTCCTTTAGGTTCTTATCGCGGGCGATGGCGGTGATTACAACCGTCCCCGTCTCCGTGCCGCTGGTAATGCCTATGGTATAAGAGCCGCCGTCAAGATCGGTATAAGCCGTAGGCGTACTGAGGTCGAACCCTGTCAACGCCTGTCCATTTTTGATGGCTGTCCAGGTGGCAGTGGATTCCGTGACTTTCTGATATCCCCTGTCCAGCGCCCCTTCCACCAGCTGGAAAGCGTTGGAGTTCTGTGCCTGTTTCATACTCCATTTTGTTTCATTGCGGATATACATAACCATAGCCGGGACAATTATGGCCAGCACCGCCAGCAATATAATGGCCCCAACCAGCACCTGACCTTTATTTTTTTCCATCTAGTTCATGATCCTCACTTTTTGAATTGATAACTGCAGCGCCTTCTTGCCGCCCCTGTAAGTCGACGACTGCGCGGTGAGTGAGACCGAAATGAGACTGACGTCGTCCGAACGCGGATAAGTGAACGCGATGTAGGCGATACTGTTTGAGAGGGTTGAGATGTTGTCTGAAAGCCGCATGTGCAGCTTATTTCCTTCCTGGTAAAAAGAAACGGTCTGGCCCTGAATGCTGGTGAAAGTGATGCGTGAACAAGACGGCTGATTGGCGGCGGCGTCAATTACCACGGTGCCGCTTTGGCCCTGCCGGATAAAACGATTCATCAGGTCAAGGCTGTGGCGTACATCCCGTTGAATGGTATTTCTGGCGCTGGTCTGCCGCCAGAAGTTGGTCATTTGCGTAAGCAGCGGCGCGGACATCCCTCCCACTATCCCTATGATAGCGACCGTGAGCATCAATTCCAGCAGGGTATAACCTTTTTTAGAATTTATGGCCATGTAAAATTCTGATCCGGCGTCGCCGCGCCCGCGCCCACGGAAATCCCTGTTATGAGTTTGCTGGGAGTGGGAGAGGCGGCTATTCCTGTTTTGATATCAACTACGGGATAAAAGAACCGCACATTATACGTGGAGGTGGTGCTGGCGCGCACTTCCAGGCTATACATTCCATCCGACTTGCTGGAGACGGCGTAGAAAATAGTAAGCGACGGGGACGTGGCGGCGGTAATGGCCGGCATTGGATCGGGAACGGTACCCGTGCTTGCGACTACCAGAACCCCCGTGGTAATAGGGGAGCCGTTGGCTGAGACGCTCCCCGTAATTGTTCCAAGAGCCCCGATTACAGTGACAGTACCGGCAAAAACGGTATCGCCCGGAACCGTAACGCTGGACGTAAGAGGCTGGCCCGGAAGCGAAGTGTAGCTTTGAAGCGGATCCAAAATAGGCGTAATAGTGTACGCCGCCGCCGCGGTGGCCGCAAAGATGTAAAAATACCCCGTATTGTCGGTGGTATCTTCATATACCGCCGTGCCAAGAGTCGCCAGCACCGGTATATTGGGAAGCGCGCCAAGCCCGGGGGTAACATATCCCTTGATAACTCCGCCCTGCGCGAGGTGGAAGGCGGGTATAGTTGTTACAGCTCCCTCCGCGATAGTGGCTACCGCGTTGTCGCTGGTGTAACTACCATTGTCCGAATTACAATTGGCGGTAATAACCGTGATCCCTGTAGTCAGGTTCAAAACATAAAATCCCTGGGAGTCGGTCCTGCTAGGTGGGGATCCATCGGAAGCGCACATCAGAATCCCGTTTATACGCTTGAAGTAATCGGGACCGACGCCAAAAACCATGCCACCGGCGAAACCGCCCATATACGCGGAGCTTAAGACAGTATTATAAAAACCGGAATCCGGCCAGGAAGGAGAGGTTGAGCCGTTGGGAATGGTGGTAAGCAACCCCTGCGAAACCACGACATTTGAGATCGTCTGACTGGAGTTTTCGGTCATAACCGCCACTGTCCAGGTGCCAGTGGCAACGCCCACTACGGTAAAAGAGGACATGGCGCACACCTGGCCCTGCGGACCGGTCACGGAATATTCGCAGGATAGCGCCCCGGCGGAATTGCCGTCGTTGGCTAAAACATAAGCTCCGGTAGAGGGCCTTCCGGAGATTACGGTCTGAGCCGGGCTGGAGGAGTTGAAAGGCCTATAAACAATGCCGCTTGCGGCAGTGTTGTTATAGTAAAAATCATTCGCGTTGTTGTCCGTGTCATAAGCCCGGCCGTAGGTTATTCCCACGGCACAGGCAGAAGAAAATCGCACGATTTGATTCCCTGCCTGCATCCCATCAAAGCCGTTCGCCGTGTTATTTGGGATTGAAGTTCCTTCACAAAACCCTGGATCTACGCAGGCATCATTATTATTATCATTCCACCCCACGGTGTCATAGGAAGCATTGTCTAAGTAATTGCTTAAGCGTATAGCGCCGGCCCGGTTATTATCCAGATGATCGGGAAAGGTTGGAATAGTGTCGCAACCGGCGGCCGAGCCGAAGCAGGCGTCGGCGTTGATCATGGAACCATTGATCATGAATGCCGTTGCGCTGGCCAGCAGGTAATAGCTGCCCGAAGGCACGTAGGTACTTATAAACACAAAGTTAAATGCGCCGTGGGCGCGGTCCTGCCCGGCCGCCTCACAATCGTAATCGATGCGGATATTCGGATTGCCGGTCACGCCGATATTGATTGGGCTGGTAGTGGGGTTGAAAAGTTCTATGTACTCCACACTACTGTTTCCCAGCATGTCATTGACCCAGGTGTTGGTCTCAACCACAACCTGGCTTATCACCAGGCCGGGATTGGTGGTATAAACGCTGGCGGAACCCACAGTACCCGTAGCGATGCGGGTCAGCGAAAAAGGCTGTGTCGTATACGCCCCTTCGTTAACAGTAAGGGGCTCGGTGCCCTGGGAAAAGAAACCGGCCGAAGAGCAAACAAGTGAATAGGTCCCCGGCGCGACTTGAAAACTGTAATTGCCGGCGGAATTGGAATATCCCCTCCACCTGGGAGAGCCGCTCACCTGAACCAGCGCCCCGGCCAGAGCGCCTCCGGTGCTAACCGTAACCTGGCCATTAAATCCTGTGCTTAAAGTTGATACGCTGGAATTCTGATAATAGCTGTCCAACTGGATCTTCTTTTTTACCCCGCGCTCCGCCCAAGAGATATAAACCGTGATTTTTTTCATGCCGGTGTCATTTGAACTGTAAGGAACTGTGGAAACGCCGCCTCCGTAGACTGACGCGTAATCCACATTAATAGCCCGCGTTAAAGCCGGAAAACCCCACATAGTAATAACTTCCGGCGGATAGTTGCCGTTGTCGTAGACAAAGTCAGGGGAATAACCGGAACTGGTCACGGAATAAGTGGTCACCAGCAATTGGTAATAGGATTTATTCTTCAGGACCTCCATTCTTTCCTGGGCCAGATTGGCGGCAATACTTTTCAGCCGGGATTGGGTGATAGACTGGTTAATATACTTGAAAGCCCCCATGCTGCCCATCACGCCGATGGTGACAACAGCCACGGCAATCATCATCTCAAGAAGCGTTACACCTTTTCTCTTCAGCATAAATAGCGCTTTATTCCAGCGGCCCGGCTGGAGGGAATTATCAAATTTTACGCAGGTATTGCCTTTCCCCTACGGATACGAACCCGCGTCTTCCTCGGCGGCGGGCGGCGGATTGCCGGCGGGTTTGGCGGCAGCGGGCTCGTCAGCCATTATATCTTCCGCGGGCGCTGAAACTTTGGCCGGAGCCGGGGCTTTTTTCCTTAAAACACGCTTTTTTTTGCGCACGGGCCGAACGGGCGCGCCCTGTTCCTTATCCACCATCGTCTCTCCGGGCCCATCACCTGCCGGGACAGCCGAGGCCGGAGCCGGGGGTATTGCCGCACCGGCCGTATCGGCCGGCGCGGGCAGCCGTCGTTTTTTTCTTAACACCCTGCGCTTTTTGAGGGGCTTCGGCGCGGCAATTTCATTTGAAACAGCCGTTTTTTCAGTTATTGCCGGCTCCTCTTTCGGGGCGGGTTTGTTTTTCGCGTCAAGCATGGCGTTATAGCTCTGGCGTTGTTCCTCATCAAGGTACTCCCTTATCAGATCCGGCAGGCCCTGATTTATTTTCAAAAGTCCCTGACGCTGGCCCTCCGCTTTAAAGCGCCATTTCGCTTCCTCAGCGGAAGTCTTGTCATATTCCTTAGTCAACTTGTCAAATTTTTTGGTTTCCTTATCTATGGCCCCCATAAGCCTTTCTTCCTGCTTGGAACTCAGGCGAAGCGCCGCCAGTTCCCATACTAGTTTCTGGGAGTCCGGCCTCTGCGCCGCTTCAATGGCGGGCTCTTCTTTTGGTTCCCTGCCAAGCCCGGGTAAACTGTCAAGCAAGGCGTGGTGCTGGTTCTGCGCCACGGCTGAAGCGAAAGGCCATGCGAGCGCCGCGGCGATTATCATTTTCTTCATTTTTCCTCCTGGCTGCAGATGACGCTAATATCTATAATTCTAGCAATATTTCCGCCCCCAATGCTTACCCGCTTGGGTCCAACTAAACGCTCAGGCTCCCGGGTGCGGCGCGTCTTATCTTGCGCTATCAGTTGCAATTTTCTACTCGCCACTCTCACTTGTGACTTGCAACTTGTAACTCAACGGGCATACAGGCGTCTTTTCCAAAGCCAGAAGCCGGCAGCAGCCGCCGCGATAGCGGGCGCAAAAACCGCCCACGGAAACAAAAAACTGTATTTTTTAGCCAGCACCACTCCGGTAAGCGTGAGGCCGTAATAGAAAAAGATTATAAGCAGGCTGAGCGAAAAGCCGGCGGAACGTCCTTTTTTTTCAAGCACCACCCCCAGCGGGGCTCCTATAAGGAAAAACACCACGGGCGTAAGGGCAAAGGTAAGGCGCGAAACTATTTCCACGCGGTAGCGGGCTGCGTTTTCAGCGTCTATCTCCCCGGCTTTAAGCCTGCGCCAAAGCTCGTAGCTGGAATATTCAAGCGGGCTCAGGCGGCGCTCAAGCGCGTTTTCGGAAATAAAAGGCAAGAGCGTCTTATAGGAAGAGAATTCGCCGTAAAGCAGTTTCTCATCGTCTTTGCAATCGGTCTGGGTAAACTGCCCGTTAGCGAGCGTTATCTCTATCCCTTTTTCCCGCACCATCTCATAGCGGCCGGCGGCGGAGTTTATTTTCGTCACAGAAACCGGCGTCTCCCCGTTGTTCACGCGTTTTATCAGCTGCACATAACGCAGTTTTTTAGTGATATTGTTCACTTCCCTTGAGTATATAACCCAGTCGGAAACTTTCTGAAAAGTACGCGGCTTCAGCTCTATTTTGGTAACCCGGTTCAGCATGTAACGGGTATAGTCGGAGGATTTTTTAAAGGCTTTCGGACCCAGCCAGTTGTTTACCGTCATAAGCAGCACCGCGCATAGAACGGCCAGGGCAAAGGCGCTGTAAAGTATCTCCGGGAAAGAAAATCCTCCGGCCCGAAGCGCCACTATTTCACCATCCTGCGACATTTGCGCCAGGCTCAAAAGCAGACCCAGCAAAAAGGCAAGCGGCATGGACATGGAAATTATGTTGGGGAGCAGGTAGCCTATACTTTTCAGCAGAAAATAAAAAGAAAAACCGCCCAGCACCCCCCGGTTTACAATTTGCACAAAATTCAGCATCACAAAAAGCGCCGTAAAAACAAAAAGCGAAAGCGCGAAGAATTTTGTGAAATTTTTCAGTGTATAGCGCTGGGCTATGGGAATTCGCATTAATTTATTCTATTATATTGTTCCTGCACGGAAAGTCGCAGGAACAATGATTACAGCGATAAAGAGCAGATGACGGCGATAAGCAGGCGCTACTGAAGTCGCTTGTTTGTTATCGCTGTAATCACTTCCTCATCACTGTAATCACAGTTCCTGCGGCTTTTGAAGGCAGGAACTGACAATATTATATTATAAATCGGGCGCCGGATTTTTGCAAAGTAAAAATAGTGAAACCATTATCCGCCTTGCTAGTTTCCTTCTGCCTGCTTCAGGGGTTTTCAACGGCCCGGGCTGAAGACAATTTTCTGGTTCCGGCGTCCGCCGCAGGCGCCGGCGGGCGCTTTTTGCTGATTGAGCGCCCCGACCCCGGAACCATTATGAACGCCGCGCAGGCCGACACCGCGCCGGCGCGGGGTTCCGCCCTTGAAGACCTGGCAAACGATCTTCCCCTTTCAGACTACTCGCAGAACGACTGGAACCGCGTGCGCGAGGACATAGAAGCCGGGCGAACTTCAAAGCGGACCTATATCCCGGAAGCCGAAATTGCGCTTTCCACCTCAGCCCCAAGCTCCCCCCCGCCCGAAGTGGAATTCAAGGACTCGGGCACCTCGCTTTCCGTTACGGGCAGGAAAGTAATTTCGCTCAATTACAGCGCAAAAAAATACCTTCAGGAGCAAACCACTGTCGTCAGGCCGAAGTCGCTCAGCCTTTTTGAGATAAACCAGCAGATGCAGGTTCGCATGCAGGGCAAGGTGGGCCAGAAAATAAGCGTGAATGTGGACTATGACGACACGAAAATTGACAAGCAGGATATTTCGGTGGTTTACCAGGGCGACCCCAACGAGGTGGTGCAGAATGTCGCCTTCGGCGATATAGACCTTTCGCTTCCGGCCACTGAGTTTGTTTCTTACAATAAGCAGCTCTTCGGCATAAGGACGGATTTAAGAACATCGCGCTTCAAGCTTACCCTTGTGGGCTCGCGCACAAAGGGTCTGACCAAAACCAAGCAGTACACCGGTAACACCCAGTTTCAGGCCGTGGACCTGCTTGACACAAATTACCTGCGCCGCAAATATTACGATGTCGCTTTCAGAAACTCCCAGGGCGAAGCCGCGCCCGGACGCCTGCCTATAAAGGCCGGCTCGGAGAAAATTTATATAGACCAGCAGATCCCGGCCCAAGTGGACAACATAACCGTTTTCGGCCTTACCGCGACCGATTTGGACGTGCATACCTCATCTTACACGGGGCGTTTCCAGCTTATGACCCCCGGCATAGACTATGTAATGGACTATGTAAAAGGCGTAGTTACCTTCAACCGCACTCTTAACCCGCAGGACGCGGTTATAATGGACTATGAAAATGCAAATGGAAGCAGACTGGTGCAAAATTCCACCTCAAGCCCCGTTAATACCTCGGGGGATGGGCTCTATAAACTGATAAAAACCCCGAGTGACATATATATTTCATCAGTCGCGGCGACAAGCGAAGCCGGATACAAGCGCGAGATAAAAACCTATTATTCCATAGGCCAGACGAACATTGTGCGCGACGACGGAAGGGGAAGCTTCACCATCAAGGTTAAAGATCAGAACCGAAACGATGTGGGCACCTCCCTGAATCCCCCGCAGACTTACCCAAACAATATGGAGGTGGACTTTGAACAGGGCATAATAAACCTTATGCATCCGTTCGGTTCGCCGGACGGAACTATAACTCCGGACCCGCAGATATATTCGGCCTCGCCTTCCCCGAAACGGATTATACATGTGGAATACTATTTCCGCTTTAAAACTTTCCTGCTTGAACCGAGCATTGTTCTGCAATCCGAGAATGTGCGGGTGGACGGAGTAAAACTTAACAGGAACGAAGATTATTTTATAGACTATGAATCCGGCTTTATAACCTTCTATTACCCCGACAGGATAAAAAAGGACTCAAAGATCGAGCTGACTTACGAGGTTTCGCCTTTCGGCGGCCTGGGCAACCAGTCGCTGGTCGGCGGCAGATTTTCCTATGACCTGAGCCGCCACCTTTCGCTTGGCTCAACCCTGCTTTACCAGGGCGGCATAAAAGCGAATTCCGTGCCCAATGTCACCGACCTCACCAACAGCATGATGGTTTATGAGGGCGACACGCAGTTAAAAGGCCTGAATATCTTCGGCCTGAAGGCGAACCTTGCGGGCGAAATAGCGCAGTCAAAATTAAACCCGAATTTAAATGATTACGCCCTGGTAGACAATATGGAGGGCGTAAAACAGGAAGATTCCCCCTCGTTTGACTATAATTATTGGTTCATAGCCGCCAACCCGCCTGGTTCAATTGTTGGCTCGGCCAACCCGAACGCCGTCACCTGGAACACCGAGGATGTGAAAGCCAGTATTATAAACCCTTTGGCCACCTCCGACGCCTCACAACAGGTACTGACCGTTAATTACGACTTCAATGTGTCGTCGGAAGTTTCCATCGTATACCCTCTTTCGGCTACGGGGATTGATTTCTCGCAAAAAACCTCGCTTGAACTTGTGATATACGGCGAGAATGCTACCACGCTGGGACCAGAGTTGAATATACACTTCGGCCAGATAGATGAAAACGCCGACGGAACAGGCGGTCAGAATTTCACCTGCGCGAGCGGCCTGTCGCTTCTAAACGCGCCGAAGAACGAAGACCTGAACTGCGACGGCCAGGTATCTTCGGCCGAGGACATCGGCTGGCTTTACTCCGCCGGCGGCGGTTCAAAACGCTATGGCGCCGGAAACGGCCGCCTGGATTCCGAGGACCTGAATAAAAACGGCCGCCTGGACGCGCAGGACTTCACCGGCGGAGATTTCGGTTTTGTGAGCGGCTCCGGCTTTACGGACAATACACGAACAACACCGGGCCCGCTTACCACCGGCTCTAACGGCTCCAACATCGTGGACTTCAGCGGTTGGCACACCCTCCAGACCAGCATGCCGATAAGCTCCACCGACAGCTACAAATGGAGCGCCATAAAACAGGTGCGCCTTACGCTAAAGCGTACTACGGGGGGGGCGACCAGTGGCGTTATAAAAATAGCGCGTCTGGCGGCGGTGGGCAATACCTGGGCGGTACAGGCCAGCACCACCGCCTCAGACACCGGGACGCTGCAGGCGCTTGCGGAAAACAATGTGGACAACCCCGGCTATACGCCTATTTATTCTGCGGGCGGAGATGCCGCAGCCGTGTTTAATAACCTTTACGGCTCGGTATCAAAACAGCAGAGCGATAATAATTCAAAAAACCTGGTGGAGCAGACGCTCTCCATAAATTACGATAATATCTATTCCACCTCCACGGCGTATATTTACAGAAAATTCACACGCCCCATAGATATTTCACAGCATAAACAATTTCGCTTTCTTATTAAACCTATGCCGGAGGCAGTGACGGATACGGGCGGAATTTTTTACCTGCAGTTGGGAGATGACCTTAATCATTTCAGGGCGGAAGTGCCCATGGACCCTTTATCTACCGGCTGGCGCCTTATTACCCTGGACCAGGAGGACCTGACCGGCGACAGTGTACCTGATGTCTGGAACGGCTCCAACTACAATATAACAGTCTCATCAAAAGGCTCGCCGAGCCTGCAGCAAGTGTCCCAGATCGTACTTGGCGTGAAAACCGCGGCGGACGGATCCCCCCATAGCGGCAAGGTTTATATAAACGAAATACACGTGGCCAAACCCATTACGCGCGTCGGCAACGCCCGGAAAGTGGAAGGCAATTTTGAAGTGCCGGGCTGGATGAGTTTCGGCGGCAAGTACCGCTTCATGGATCGTGGTTTCCAGACGCCGGTGTCCGCCATAACTAATCAGGACAGCGAGCAGAATACCGGCTATCTTAATTTTACGCGGCTTTCCTTCTTCCCCATGAATTTCACGGCCGCCAAACAGATCACCGTAACGCCCAACACGCAGGCCACTGGTATCAACAACCTGGTAACCTCGCTGCAGCAGGGCAGCGTAAAGAGCCTTAACGGCACAGCCGCCGGCGCTTTAAATATACCCGCTCTCCCGAAACTTGGCCTGAACTACACAAAAAACAGGACGGACTACGCCCTGATGCGCCGCCGCGACGAAAAGGATGTTTACGCCGCCAGCCTTTCCTACCCGGTGCCGGTGCGGTTTTTCCCGCTGCCCCGGTCGCTTGACCTTAATTATTCCCTTGGCCGCAGCCAGGTAAATTACGACGCCCAAGAACTGCGCGACCTCTACGGGGCCCCCGGGCTTGTCGGACTGTTCGGTACCGACGAAATGACAAACAGCTACGGGGCGAAGCTCGCCTTCGTGCCCTGGAACGGCTCTTCCCTGAATCCGGGCTACACCCTTCAGCAGGTAAGAGAAAAACGAACCACGCTTTCTTCGCCCGATGTCATGGAAAATTATCCGAAATCCATGCAGCAAACCGTGGAGCTTAATTCAAATTTCAGGATATTCAAGTGGTTCAACCCGGCGCTTAATTACTCGGTTACCACCATGGAAAACAACAACCTAAATGTAACCACCGTCACGATAGTGTCCACTTCGGCGGTATTTAACGCAGGCGAACTAAAAACAGTTACCCGAAACGCCCAGGGCGGAGTGAGCCTTACGCTTAACGCTAACGACCTTGTGTCCTCCAACCGCCTGCTGCGCTCAATGGTACTGTCTTCCAGCTACCAGATACAGGACGGCGACACGTGGCAGAATGTGGAAAAAGACTACGACACCCGCTCCAAGCTCTGGCTGCGGCAGGAACTGCGTCCAAAAAGCCTGTTCGCCCGGCGCAACTCCATAACGCTGCGCGATACGGTAAACTCCACCCAGCGCTGGCAGCCTTTTGAGGGTTTTGCTTTCAAGGGGGCGGCCGCCTCTTTAAACACCATGGCGGTGACGAATAATTTCACGAATTCGGTGCAGCGCGACGAGGTTACAGGCACAATTTCAAAGACCGTAAACCGCACTTTCCCGGACCTTATAGTTTCTCTGTCGCAGCTGGAAGCGCTTGCCCATGCGCGGAGATGGGCGCAGAACGCCACCATAAACGTCAAATATTCCCGCAACACGAACGAGGTGAAGACCATCAGCCTGGACGAATCAAAGAGCTACGGAATTGACCTGCGCTTTAAACTGCTGAATTACGCGGACATGGCTATGAGCTATAACCTGCGCACAGCGGACAAGAATGATCTGCGCGCCGACCAGCTGGTGCAAAGCTCGGTGCACAAAGACGCCACCCTGCAGGCCACTTTGGACTACAAAAAATTCCGGTTTACCCCTAAGATAGATTATGTCTCGGATGTGGCGCAGGCGGTGCTTGGCGTGACAAGCCAGAACACCATAACAATAACCCCCAGCCTGCTTATTAAAACCGACCTGCAGATACCCAAAGGCCTTAAACTGCCTTTTATTAAAAATCCCATAGCATTCACCAACCGCATAGTATGGACAACCACTTTAAGCTACGCGATAAAAAAATCGCCGATCACCATAGCCGACAACACCAAACTGTTCTCGCTTACTTCAAGCGCGGACTACGAAATGGCAAAGAACCTGCGTATGACCTTAAACGGCGGCCTGCAGAGGCTTTGGAACAAATACGTCAAGCAGGAGGATTATATTTCCTACCAGTTCGGCAGCACGCTGACGTTCCAATTTTAAAAAGGGAAGTCTAAGAGTCGTGAGTCTTGGAGTCTTAGAGTCAAATCCAGACTCTCAGACGCCCAGACTCCAGACTCTCAGACTAAAAGCATGAACTTCAATTTTACAAATATCGGGAAATATTTATTACATGTTCTGCTGCCTAGAACCTGCCTTCATTGCCTCAAAGACCTGCCCTGGGAAAGCGCCCGGGCGCTTTGCCCCGGGTGCGAAGGCGCCCTTGAAGGGCTGCCCGAACTGCACTGCGCGCGCTGCGGCCTGCCGCTAAAATACGGAGGCGCAACGTGTTATGACTGCCATGGCCGGAAAAGCGAGGCCGCGAACCTTGATCTTGCGCGTTCAGCCTTTGTTTTCAACGCCGAGCTGCGCTCGCTGATCCACGCTTTCAAATACTCTCAAATGGAAAGTCTGGCCGTCCCCCTGTCCGAAGCCTTGTCGGCCGCCTTTGACCGTTTCCCGGAATTGAAAGATTATAAATTCGTTTTAGCCGTGCCTCTTCATCCCGCCAAAAAAAAAGAACGCGGGTTCAACCAGTCGGAGCTCCTGGCTCAGAAACTGGCCGCCGCAAAACATCTTTTTTTGCTTGAAAACGCGGCCTCGCGCGCGCTTAACACAAAACCGCAGGTCTCGCTTTCAAAAGAGGAAAGGGCGTTAAACATGAGGGGCGCTTTTCGGGTAACCCGGCCGGAACTGATAAAAGGCAGAAATATTCTGCTCATCGACGATGTCGCTACAACGCTTTCAACTTTAGAGGAATTGGCGGGCGAACTGAAGAAAAACGGCGCCAAAGGCGTTGCCGCGCTGACACTGGCAAGGGAACCATAAACGCAGTGGCGAGTGATTAGTGACGAGTGGCTAGTGAACAGAGGGGAGTGGTCAGTGGTTAGTATGCGGCGGCCGTATGCTTTTTAAAACTAGCCACTATCCACTCGCCACTGTAGTTAGAATTCCATGTCAAAAATGTAGGAGGCGTAGGGAGGTATCTGCTGAAGTTTCAGGCCCGAGACGGCCTCTTCGGCTTTAAAGGAAAAAAAGCGGCCGGAAATCTCTTCAAAAAGGGCCGCGTTCTCGCCCTGGGTTCTCACTGCCACGTTCACTACCCCGCAGGACTCAAACGCCGAATAATTCACCGCAACTATCTTCATAGTGCGTCTTTGCACCCAGCTCCAGGCAAGTATATTGCGGTTTGAATCGTTCTGGGGAGAGCAGGCGCGTACCTCAAGCAAATTCCATTCTCCTCCGTGAAAAGCGGGGTGATCTATTATTTTTAAAAGTTTCTCGTAGAATTTACGCACCGTAAGGTCCGGAACCCGGTCATAAATTTCTTTAAGCTGCAGCGGCACCCGGTGCGGCAGGCCGTCCAGCTGGTTTTCGTGATATAAGCGCAGACCTTTGATAGTTGAGATAATAACGCCCGCTGCAAGCGCCTTTTCGCGGCCGAAGGCCGTTAAAGAGGGCTGCTCGTCGTGGTTGTCAATAAAACGCACCGAGCGTTTTTGATAAAGTTTCTCCGCGCGCAAGTGACCCTTAACCTCCTGGGGCCCCAGGAAGCGCAGGCGGTCGTAGGTTACTTTGTCGTAAGTGTAATCAAAATCCATCTGCTGCACGCGCCATTCAAGACCCCAGTAGACCTCTCCCAGAAATATAAATTCCGGATATTTTTCCTTCACTGACCGTATGGCGTCATCCCAGAATTCGCGCGCCGGCTTTTTGAAGCCCGCCTTGCCAAGAATGGCTCCCCAGGTGTTTTCATGCACGTCATTTAAGGTAAGCATCACCATGTCGCAGCGCACTCCGTCCGACATCCCGGCCAGGCGCAGAAGGATGGAAAGCATCTTTTCCCTGGTGGCGGGGCTGAAATAATTCAGCTGGGCGGTATCGGTCCAGGCCGGAAAATTAGGATCGCGCCCGTAGGCAATGTAAGTTTTAGCCCCGTTTATGTCGCGGGAGAAAAACCATTCGGGATGCGCTTTAAAGTCGTCTTCGCCGCCCCTGATAAAACACTCAGGCGCCTGATCAATATCCGGGTTGTCTTTCGCGCAGTGATTTGAAACAAAATCAACTATCAGTTTCATGCCCATGGAATTAAGCTTTTCTTTCAGGGCCTTTAATTCCCATTCAAAACCGAGTTCCGGGTTGAGCGTATAAGTAAACACGGAATAAGGCGACGCGCCCAGCGCCGAGCTTGTAAAATCCGGCGATAATTTTTTAATCTCTTCCAGCAGGCCGGCTGATCCGCGGGCAATGCGCTCGGATTCCGGGCTTGGCAGCCACACGCCCACCAGCCACACAATATCAATACCCAGATGTTTCAGGCCCAGCCATTCGTCATCGGGCACTGTGGAAAGCGTCATATCGGCCATGGCATACTTCTTGCGAAGGTCCTTAAGCCAGAGCCTGGTATTTATTTCTATCAAATGTGGATTAGCGCGGATCACAAAACCTCTTGAAGTTCATGGTCGGGGCCTGCCGAAAAAGTCTCCGCCATTGCTGTGTGGAGGGAGCAGACCCATGATTATGGAGATAATAAACATAATTACGGGTGGATGGAAAAATCCCCGCAATTTGTAATCCCCGCAATCGCTCTTTAATCGCTGTAATCAGGGGCGCTGAAAAGCGCTCCTACCCGGAAAGGGTTCCCCTTCCCCCGTTTATTATACAAAATTATTTAAAATCTATAATACGATACTCCCCGCTCTGCAGGCCGGAACTGAAATTAAACCCGGGAATATCAGCCCCAGTATAATTCCAGGTAACATTGGCAATAACCGCCTTTCTAAGCCCCTGAACCGTTTTAGATTTAAGGATATAGCCCACCCATTTCTGACCCTGCGGCGGCCAAAGCGGTTCTATGTCGTAATCCCCAAGCTGCTCCCGGATATCACCGGCGGCTGAAAACACCGTCTGGTAGGTCTGTTTCACCCACGGGTCGCCGCCGTTCCAGTTTATCTGGCAGGGGGCGCTGAAAGGCAATGGTTTTGATTCGGTCGGTATGGCCGCGTTATAGCCTATTTCCGCGCCCGAGTAGGCCATTACGGCGCCGGGGTACAGCATGGTAAGCATAAGAGCGGCCGGCAAGCGCCTGCCGTAAACCGTTTCAGGCGCGGGCTCGTCATGATTGCCTAAAAAAACAACCGAGCCGGCTCCGCCCTGCTGCCAGGCCAGAAAAGCGGCGCGGTTGACGGCGCTGGCCTCGCTGGAACCGTTCCCGCCGGCTGTGGCGTCATACCAGCCCGTCTGGCCTTCCGGCCGGCCGGTTTCGTACTTGCTGTAGATGGTGTCAAAACCGCAGGCTGAAAGATCTTCCTGGAAAGCGTAGGCTTCGGCCATAAACGCAACGGAAGGCTTGGCCGCTTTAACCGTCCATATAAGCTCGCGGTAGAATTCCTCATGCGGCATGGACTTCTGCCAGGTGCGGGAGAACACATTGTTCAGCGCCAGATAAGCCATATCCACGCGGAAACCATCCACGTCAAACTTTGCAACCCAGCCTTTTACGATATCGGTCATACGGTCGCGCAAAGCGGCATTTGAATAATTTACCTGCGCCGTGTCTATCCAGCTTGAAACTCCGCCGCCGTATTCAAAGCCGCCGTTATGCACGCAATATTTTTCGCCATGCCAGGTATAGTCAAAATAGCCGTCGCGCGGACAGACGCCGTCTTCCTTCGCTCCGGCGTTTTTGCCCGGAGCTTCGAAGGGACGTGGTCCTGCGAAGCTATTGTTACGCGAAGCGGACCCGCCATAACGGTAACTGACGAAATAGCCGGGGTTTTCCGCCAGCAGCCTTGAATCAAGCGAGGTATGGTTTACCACGAAGTCCACTATCACTTTAAGGCCGGCCTGATGCGCCAGGCTGACAAAATTTTTAAAATCCTCCTCGGTACCCAGGTCGGGGTTTACGGTGGAGTGGTCGCTTATGGAATAAGGCGAACCTCCTCCGGTGCCGGTCTGCCCCCGCACGCCTATGGGAAGTATCCCCATCGGCCATACGGCATCAAAACCCATACGCTTTATCACACTGAAATCCGAAGACTTAAAATCCCTGAAAAACAGTATTTTAGAAGGATCCCGCTGGGTTTTTCCGCCTGAGGCGGAAAAACCTTGCGCGGAGCGCCTTCCGGACAGATTGTAAGCGCGGGGAAAAAGCTCGTAAATGCGGGCTTTCTTTGCCCAGGCGGCGGAATCGTAACCGGCGATATTGGCCTGAAGGCCCGAAATATAACTCTCAAGAACGGTATTAAGCCGCGTGTTTTTATCCTGCGGGGACATGTGCGAAGCTTTCAGGTCATTGAGCACGGCCCGAAGTTCGGCGGTCCAGGAAACCTCTTTAAGCAAATCGTCCAGGTACGCGAAATAGTCGTTTGTGTGGTGTAGAAAAGGCCCTACTCCGTATTTCCCTTCAAGCTCTTTTTTAGTCCACAAAAAACCCTCAAGTCCCACGCTTTGGGCCTGGGCCGTCCAGCCTTCCTTGTCATGCCTGAACATAAAATGCCGCGCCTGCGGCACGGGGCCGTCCCAGGCTCCGGAAGACAGAATTTCTTTCATCTGCTGAAGGGATTCAATGCGCGCATCACCTTTGCCGCGCGGGAATGGCAGCAAAACGCCGGCCGCCGGGTCCGAACCGTCAAAAAGCGAGGCCGCTTCCCGCCTTTCCGTCTCCGGGGATGAAAAAACCGCCGACGGCGCGCTCAGCAAAACGGCGGCAAAAAGCGATTTTAGAAACCGTGAGTACATCATTCTGCATATGTTATACGATACGGAAACCGGTATTTCAAGAGCAAAAGGCCCACCACGGACTTACCCGGAGGACCTAGGAGCCTGAGCAATTAGTCCGATTCGGCTGCAAATTCGGCTTTCGGGCTGCGGCTTTGCCAAAAATTTCTTACATATCTTCAAGATATGCTCTAAATTTTTGGCTTCGCCTCGCCTCATCCGCCTAAGGCGGACGCTTCGAAAGCACTAATTGCTCAGGCTCCTAGGGCGCGAGAGAGCGGATTCTATTAAAATTACCGGCCCGGCAGTCCGCCTCTCCCGGCAGTTTGACGAAACAGAAGAATCTTGTATACTACTTTTACAGATTCCGCGTACCGGTTCTTACAAGGGCGGGCTGAGCGGGGATCAATAGCCAGCCCGCGAACCTGCAATTCAATGTTGAACGACAAGTCTTGGAATATCAAAAAAGTCATTTTTTTCAATTTTTGTCTGCTGGCTATCCTGGCTGGTTTATGGCAGCTTATTCCCGACTCCGTAAGAACGATGGGATTAAGTAAACCGTATGATACCGGAGAGAACTGGTTTTTCGCATTAACCGGGACTTTTGAGAACATCTGGTTCCCTTTTTTCCCGGTTGTTATTTCAACCATCCAATACCATACCCCCGCCTGGCTGCAGGCGGGCGCGTGTAAATTTGTCTTCCTGCTGCCGGTGATACTGGCTTTTTCCGCCGGCTCTCTGATACATTCATTTTCCGCCGGAATCATGGCGGCCGCGCTGTCCGCGGTTCTCAGCGCCCTCCTATTTTTGTATGGCGGGCTTTCTTATGAGCAATATATCGAACAGAATCTGATCGCCACTACGGCACTGATGATTGTTTGCGGGCTTTCCGTTAAATTCCGGTCTTATACGTTAAGAAGTTTTTTTATCGGCCTCCTTCTGGCTGTGGCGCTGTACGCGAAGGGAGTTATCGCGCTGTTCATCCCAATAATTTTTGTGTACGAGGCGTATCGGGAGAAAGGCCGGGCGCGTTTTTTAAGACAGTGGCCGGCAATGACCGTGCTCCTGGCGGCCGTTTCGGCCTGGGTTATAGTCAACTGGGTTTGCCGGAACGAATTTATGCTTCTTGAAAACGACCGGGCCGGAACTATAATTGAGGGCGCGCTCGGTCTTATAGGCATCGTGGAGGGTGACTGGCGCGCCTTGTCCGGAATTTCCGCCGATCAGAACGTGTTCCTGTGGGCGGCCCGGGAAATACTGGCACATCCGCTGCGGTATATTTCAGCGATAGGATACCGGCTGTATTACCTTTTGTTTACACAACCGCTGCTGCCGGGATTGCCCGTGCTGGCTTTTTTATGGCTCTGCGGCGTTTACCGGCTGAGGCGCCTGGCGGCCGCCCGGCCGCTGCTGCTGCTTACGCTCTATCTGCTCCTGATACACCTCCTTATGCCTGTGTCGGGGCGCTATTTCGTGCCGATGTGGTTTTTAGTATGCACTCTGACGGGGATTTTTTTCGCGGATATGCCCAGAGGAGTTCCGAGGCCGGGCGGATACGAGTACACGAACGCGAAAGCCGTTTTTTATGCCGCTTCCACGCCGGTAATTATTTTCTGGACGGTCAGCTTTGTGCTGCTGATATCGCACCCCCTGCGAAGCAACGCCGCGCACGATCTGGAGAAACTGGAAACAGAGTACCCCGGCATCCCATGGATACACGAAATGGCGGCCCGTGAGGCATTAAGAACCGGCGATTTGGATAAGGCAGCGGATTCACGCCGTAAGGCCTACGAGCTGGAAAAAACCGGCTTGTTTCGCAAAGAAGACTATTTAAATACAGCGTTCATGGCGGGCAGTATTTCCGGCGCTCAACTCCAGGAATATTCCCTGGACTTCACGGACTCCAAGATACTGATGCTTGCCGCTTTACGCTACAGCGAAGAGGGGAAACCGGCAAAAGCCGGGAAAGTCCTTCCATGCGCATTGCAATTGTGTGTCAGAAACTCATTTGGCGTGGATTATGTCTCCGATAGAGAAGATGTCCTGCGTTTAAACGAAACCAGAAGAAAGGGCGCGGATACCTGCCTGAAGAATCTTTCTGCAATGATTTCCACTCTCTCTGCCAGGAGGCGCGGCATATTGCGGGACAGACTGGCGCGAATTGATCCCGGCTTGTGGCGGCCGGAACTTCTTTTTTCCGCTTTTGAAGCGGGGAATGCGGAAGATAGGCGCGCGGTCCCCAGGATCGTCAACAGCAACGTGGAGATTGCGGCCTGCCGGGGCATAATACCTATGGCGCGCCCTTAGCCTGGCAACCCCGGCCCCGATATTTCAAAACGCCGCGCAGACTGTTCCACGCTGCAAACGCACCACTTAAAAACTGAACAAGTACCATAGAATACCGGCGCTTGACACTGCGGGCCGGAACCTGCTATAGTTTATCTACCGGTAAGTAAGTTTTATATGAAATTACAAATAGCTTCAAAACCAACCAAAGGCGGCAGAACATGCCGCCGCATACTGGAAACGGCCTCCGCCATGATGGCCGAGCGGGGCCCCGATGGCGTTTCTATGCGCGAAATTTCCGCACGCCTGAAAATAACAAAGCCGGTCCTCTATTATTACTTCAAGGATAAGGAAGAACTTATAAAGGCGGCCTTCATTGAAGGCACCAAGCATTTTGACGAATTGAACAATGAACTGAACAACCCCAGCCTGACGCTGGAACATAAACTTGCGCGGATATTCTCAAATCACCTGGACTTCATAAAGCGTTATCCCGATATGCCTAAATGCGCTCTAAAAATAATGGCCTCCCCCTCCTCCGGGGTTTTAAGCTCCATGGCGATAGAGCTAAAACACCGCAATAGAACGGCGCTAAGAAAAATACTGGAAGCTACCGCCGGCAAAGAAGGAATTTCACGCTCCGGAATAGACGTCATACTGCACATGGTAAGCGCCGTAATAGCCCATTTTATGATAGAAGCCCGTGAACAGGGAGCGGCTAGCCTTGACAAAAAACTGCCCGCACGCCTTGCCCGGCTTATCTGCGCGGGCGCCAGGCATGTTAAAACGGTTTTGATAATAATTCTGTTTATCCCCATGCTTTCCCGCGCCCAGGCGCTTGACCTCAGCGTGGACAACGCCGTTGACCTGGCGTTTAAAAACAACACCTCCGTTATGACGGCTGAAAAAAACCGGGCAATATATAAGGAAAAAATAAAGGAGTATTGGGGCGGCGTCTACCCGCAGCTCAGCGCCGGCGCCTCCTATACCCGCAACATAGAGAAATCTGTTATTTTTTTCGGCGGCCAAAAGATAAAAATGGGCCTGGACAACTCCTACTCCGGGTCGCTTGACCTTAACCAGGTGCTTTGGGCCGGCGGAAGGGTCCGCACCGGCATAACTATGGCCGGCATATATTCCGATTCCAGCTCTGAAAATCTGCGCGCCGCGCAAAGCGGGGTGAAAAAGGCGGTAAAGCAGCTTTACTACGCGGTGCTCCTTTCAAAAGCCATGGCCGGCATACAAAAGGAAACACTGGAACTGGCCATACAGCACCTGGCGACAATTGAAGCTCAGTATAAGCAGGGCCTGGCCAGCGACCTGACCGTGCTCCGCCAGAAAGTGGAGGTCTCAAATAATGAACCCGCGGTAACGCAGAACCTGAACTACTACGAGGAAGGCCTGCTTGAATTGAAAGATCTACTGGGTCTTGAGCCGGATTCCGAAATAAAACTTTCCGGCGGCATAAACTGCGGACCCGCTCTACCCGGAAGCCTTCCGGAACTTTACGGCGCGGCGATGGCGAAACAGCCGCAATACCGCCAGGCAAGGCTGCAAAAGGCTCTGGCAGTGGAAAATGTGACGCTCGAAAAAGCCGGGCATTACCCCAACCTTTACGCCTTCGCTTCTAAACAGTATCAGGGACAGACTGATTCCGCCTTCCCCTCCGGGGAGGAAAGTTCATGGAGTACCGCGGCCGGCGTAAAACTCAGCCTGCCGCTTTTCGCCGGAGGCGCCACAATGTCCCGGGTAAAACAAGCCCGGCTTGAACTGGACATAGCGGATGAGAACCTTAAAAAAGCTGAAAGGGAACTTAAGATTACAGTCAAAAAGGCCTGGCTTGACCTGAATGAAGCCGCCCAGCGCAAGGCGGCGCAGGAAACATCCGTGGAAACGGCGCGCAAGGCGCTGACAGCCACCGAAATACGTTTCAAGAACGGCCTGGCAGGCCAGCTTGAGATAAACGACGCCACACTAGCGCTGAACAAGGCGCAAATATTTTATACACAGGCGCAGCATGATGTATGCTCGGCCAGCGCGGAACTTGACTGGGCAGCGGGAGAATAAAGAAAGCGAATAGGGATTAGCGAATAGCGAGATAGGGACGGCAATACGGATTTTTATAACTTTTCTGTTTTCATTTGCCACTTCGCTATTTCGTCATAAAAAGAGGTCACAGGTCTCAGGTTACTTACTGGAGATTAACAATATTTATGAAAACTATTAAAACCCTTACAAAAAAAATATCCTGCGGGGCGGAAATCCGCTCTTATTCGCTATTCGCTATTCGCTATTCGCTGCTTTGGAAGAGACTCCGCCCCTATTCGCTATTCGCTATTTGCTATTCGCTGTTGTTTGCTGCCGGCTGCAAAAATAAGGAAGCGGAAGCTTTAAATAATCTTGAAAAAGACCGCTTCCTGGTGAAAACCGAAAAAGCCCAGGTGCGAAACCTTGAAGAATACATTCTGCTCACAGGCTCCGTTAAGGCACTGGACGAAGCCACGCTTTATCCCAGAACTTCCGGCAAACTGCTGCGTAACCTGCTCAAAGAAGGTGACCCGGTAAAAAAAGATGAGACTGTCGCCCTTGTGGAGCGCGACGAAGTGGGCACGGTTTACGAACCCGCCCCGGTGCCATCCACCCTTACCGGAGTGATAGGACGCGTCTACCAGGACACGGGGGCCAGCGTAAACCCGCAAACACCCATAGCCCTGGTAGTGAACCAGGCGCAGGTGCGCGTGGCCGTTGACGTACCGGAACAGTACGTCGGCAAAGTTTTCCGGGACCAGCGCGCGGTCATAAAGGTGGACGCCTTCCCGGACTACGGCTTCTCCGGAAAGGTTTACAGGGTAAGCCCCGTGGTGGACGCGCGTTCCCGCAACACCATGGTGGAAGTGCTGGTGAACAACGCCGACGGGCGGCTGAAGTCCGGCATGTTCGCGGAAGCGCGCCTGATCGTGGCCTCCCGCGGCGCGGCTCTTTCCGTGCCGGCCGGCGCCGTGGTCAGCCAGGACGGCGGGGATTTCGTCTTCATACCGGCTGAAGGTGGCCTGGCGGCCCGCGTGCAGGTGAAGACCGGCATCAGGACCATGGAATTCACCCAGGTCAGCGGCGTAAAGGAAGACGCGGATGTTATAACTTTCGGCCTCTACGGCCTGAAGGACGGCAGCAAGATAAAAGTGCAGGAGTAGAGGTAAAGAGGCAAGGATGTAAGGATGCAAAGCTTTCACAGCTAAATTGCTTTACCTCCAGGTTGCTGTGCATCTAACTCTACAGTTCCTTTTTAACAACTTTATAAGGAAGACCCAATGAAGATCACTGAAATAGCGGTCCAGAAACCCATCTTCACCACCATGATGATAACCACCATCGTGGTGCTGGGCGCCTTTGCCTACCTGCGCCTCGGCATAGACCTTATGCCCAACGTGGAATTCCCGTACGTGATGATACAGACCACCTTGCGCGGCGCGGGCCCCGAGGAGATGGAGTCCTCCGTCACTAAACTGATCGAGGAGGCGGTCAACACCATCTCCGGCGTCGAGGACATAAACTCCACCAGTTACGAGGGCCTGTCCCTGGTAATGATCAAATTCACGCTGGAGAAGAACGGCGACGTGGCCGCGCAGGAAGTACGCGACAAGGTGAACTCCGTACTGAGCCAGCTGCCGCAGGGTACCAACCCGCCGGTGATAGGTAAGCTTGACGTAGGCGCGCTGCCCGTGCTGAACGTGGTGGTCTCCGGCAACAGGGACCTGATAGACCTGACCCGTATCGCCAAGAAGCAGATCAAGGAGAACATAGAGACCGTCAGCGGCGTGGGCGCCATAGACATCGTAGGCGGCCGAGAACGGGAAATACACCTTATAGTCAACCCGCTCAAGCTTTCCGCTATGAACCTGTCCATAAGACAGGTGAAAGACGCCATTACCCAGCAGAACATAGAAATACCAGGCGGCAAGGTGGAGCAGAAGGAGAAGGAATTCGTGCTGCGCACCCTGGGCCGCATAAAGGAAGTAAAAGATTTCAACGACATCGTTATAGCCGTCATTAACGACGCGCAGGTGCGCGTTTCCGACATCGGCCGCGTCGAGGACACCGGGGCCCGCATGGCCACGGCCTCCTTCTATAACGGCAAACCCTCCGTCACGCTGGTGGTTAAGAAGCAGTCCGGAACCAACACTGTCGCCGTGGTCAAGAACATAAAGTCGCGCATCAAAGAACTGAAAGGCTCCCTGCCGCCAGGGGTTGAAACCACCATCATAGGCGACCAGTCGGTATTCATCAAGAGTTCGGTCAACACCGTGACGGAACACCTGGTGCTGGGCGCGGTGTTCGCCGCCCTGATGGTGCTGGTCTTCCTGGGAGATTTCCGCTCCACTGTCATCTCCTCGCTGGCCATCCCTACCTCCCTCATCGGCACGCTCGTCTTCATGCAGATAGCGGGCTTTACAATAAACACCATGACCCTGCTGGGCCTGACCATAGCCGTAGGTATAGTGGTGGACGACGCCATCGTAATGCTGGAGAACATCTACCGCCACATGGAAGTGCATAAGATGAGCCCGCTGAAGGCGGCGCTGGATGGCTCGCGCGAAATAGGTTTCGCCGTACTGGCCATGTCGGCGGCGCTGCTGGTCATCTTCGTGCCGCTGGCGTACATGGGTGGCATCATAGGCCGCTTCCTCAAGAGCTACGGCCTGACCATAGCCTTCGCGGTGGCGCTAAGCGTCTTCGTGGCGCTGACGCTCACGCCCATGCTCTGCTCGCTGTTCCTGAAGATCAGGCCGGGCGAGAAGACCGGGCTTGAAAAGTTCACGGACCATATCAACGAATGGCTAGCGGCCAACTACATAAAGCTGCTCGATTGGGCCCTTGCCCACCGCAAGCGGATGGTCGTTTACGCCGGGCTCATCATAGTATCGATGGTGCCCCTGTTCTACTTCCTAGGCAAGGACTTCATGCCGGCCGATGACACCGGCCTGTACCAGATAAATATCACCGCGCCGGAAGGCACCAGCCTCGGCATGATGAAACAGATATTCGCGCAGGTTGAGACGGAGACACGGCAGCTCCCCTGCGTAAAGAGCATCCTTTCCTCCATAGGCACCGGCACCGGCGGCCACTTCGGAGGGGCGAACAGCAATGAAGGCTACGTGCTGGTCGAGCTGGACGACTTGAAAAACCGGAACCTCCCGCTGAGCAAACTGATGCTGGCCTCCCGCGAAATGATGGGCAAATACAAAGGCCTGCGCGTCGCCGTGATGCCGGCGGGCGGCTTTGGCGGCGGCGACGCCGAACTCATGTATAACATCTCTGGCCCGGACCTGGGCAAGCTGGAGGAATATTCCAACTCCGTGGCCGACAGGCTTCGCAGGAAAAAAGGTGCAGTGGACGTGGACACCAGTTTCTCATACGCTAAACCCGAATACAGGGTGGAGATAGACCGAAGCCGCGCACACGACTTGGGCGTGAAGGTGGAGGACATAGCCACCTCCCTGCGCACGCTCGTGGGCGGTGAAGAGGACATTACCAAGTACAAAGACGGGGACGAGCTTTACCAGGTGCGCCTGCGCGCCGAAGAGTCCTTCCGCGACCGCAAGGAAGCTATCGAAGCCCTGATGGTGCCGGCCTCCAACAGCCGGGTGACGCGCCTCGACAGTGTGGCGCGCGTGACGGTAGGCGTAGGCCCCACGCAGATAGCGCGCTACAACCGCCAGCGCAACGTACAGGTAACAGCCAACGTTGACGGCATTCCGTCCAGCACCCTTATAAAAGAGGCTGAGGCGGCGTTCAAGGCGCTGAACGCCCCTCCCGAATACAAAGCCGGCGTTTACGGCAGGGCCAAGGAGCTGGGCAACATGCTGAAGGAATTCCTCATAGCCTTCGTCCTGGCCTTTATCTTCATCTACATCGTGCTTGCGAGCCAGTTCGAGAGCTTCGTTTATCCCGTCTCCATCATGATTGTGCTGCCGCTTACCATACCGTTCGCTATCATCTCGCTGTTCCTGACCGGACAGAACCTAACGCTGTTCGCCATCATGGGGATATTCATGCTCTTCGGCATAGTGACTAAGAACTCCATCCTGCAAGTGGACTATACCAACACCCTCAGGGCCAAGGGCATGCCGCGGCACCAGGCTATGATAGAGGCGAACAGGACCCGGCTGCGCCCGATACTCATGACCACGCTGACGCTGATAGCGGGCATGATACCGACCGCGCTTGGGACAGGGGCTGGATCGGGCACCCGCCGAACCATGGCGATGGTCATCATAGGCGGCCAGGCACTGTCCCTGCTGATAACGCTTCTGATGACGCCGGTAACCTACTCTCTTTTTGACGACCTTGAGATATGGTTCAAGAAAAAATATATGCGCGGGGGAAATAACTACTCAGGCGGATAGGCAATAAGACTACTAAGCACGTTGGCAATTTATAGTAATGGAAAGCAAAGGAAAGCAACTGAATGCCACAGAAAGTAAGAGGGCCGCATGAGTATACCTTCAGTTGCTCTCCGTAGCGTTCAGTAACTTTCAGTTGCTATTATAGACTACTGGTCATGGATGGGTCCGAAGCGGTCTTCATACTTTTTTATATTCTCCTGCAATGCCCTCTGAAAGCGTTTGGCATGGACCATGCCTGATATTATACGCGCTCTAACCCTGGCCGTTTGAGAAGGCGCATTAGGCTGAAGAAAGAGAAAATCCAATACAAATTCGGTCTCGGTGTGGGAAACGCCGGCCAGATTGGCGTAAACCCCCTGGGCGGTATTATCGTCCGCCTCAATGCGCGGTTCCACGGCCTTCCCGGCGTCTTGTTTGATTTCCGGCGCAATCCTGACTTCCTTGACGTTCTTGCTCCACCTGGTATATTGCCGGTTTTTCTTTGAAAATCTGGAAGGTTTCATTTTTTAGACAGCTCGGTCACAATCCCGATATAACCTTTAAAGACTTTCTTCATCTGGTCTGTTTCTATATATTTCAGTTTTCAGGTCCGATCAGACCTGAACTCTTCTGTCAATTACGCGGCGGATTTTTCCGGTTCGCAGGATCCTCTCTATGGTGTTGGGCTTGAGAATTTCAATAACCGGCCTGTCCAGCCACTTCATCTTTACGCTTTCCCGCAGATCCCCGCAGTACTCCGTAATTTTCTTCCATAAACGACCGGCAAGAATTTTTGAATTTTGCAGATCTTTCTCCGCCTTTACTTCCACCTTTACCTGTAATTTATCCCTGTGCCCTTTCTTCTCAATAATCACCTGAAAATTAAAACCAAGCTCCGGAACCTTTCCCAAAGCGTTTTGGATGTCATTCACGAATAAATGCGCCCCGCCCACATGAATGCGGTCGTCACAGCGCCCTAAAATTTCAAACAGCGGCTCCTTTCTGCCGCAGGCGCACGGCTTCATAACCCAGCGTCCTAAATCGCCCACCCGGTAACGGATAATAGGCATGTGTTTCTTTGACAGCCCAGTTACAAGTATTTCCCCCGCATCCCCCTCCTTCACCGGCGATATGGTGTCCTGTTCCACGAATTCAATAAACTGACTCCACGCGAACAGGTGGTGCTGCCCCTTAACGCATTTGGGGCACTGGAAACCGATAACTCCCGCGTCCGCCGAAGCGTAACCCCCCGAACGCACATCCACCCCCGGAAACACGCTCTTAAAAAATCTGACCATCTCTTCGCCCACATACTCTCCGCCATAAAATATCTTTTTAACACAAAGCTTGTATTTTGCCGGGTTCGCCTTCACATATTCCGCCAGTTTTACAAGGAAAGACGGCAGCCCTATCACCGCCGTCACGCTGAAATCCTCAAGGTACCGCAAAATGTTTTCCAGCGGCAGGTTGCTGCCCACCGGCACGGAAATAGCCTTGGTATAGGCTATCGCCTTTTCCACCGAAAGCCAGCTGGACCACAAATTACCCGCTATAAAGAGGTTCGCTATTACATCCTTCTCGTTAAGCCCCGCCGCCTCAAACGTGAAGGCGAGCATGCGGCAGGTGTGGTCGTACTCGTGCTGGTCGTAAAAAACATATTTGGGCTGGCCCGTGGAGCCGCCGCTCGCGAAATAAATGCCGCGCTGCACCCTGGAGGTCAGCAGGTCCGCGCTGTCCGGCGGCGTATTTTCAAGCACATGGTGTTTTTCAAGCAAAGGGATTTTGGCGAAATCGCCGATAGCGGTTATCCTCGGAACTCCCTTGAAATGCCTGCCGTAGAAAGGACTGCGTGACCTCGCGTATTCCACCAGCTCGCTCAGGCGGTCCAGCTGCGACGGCTTCTCTTCTATGGGCACCCAGTTGACCAGCGACATCATCGGAAAAATTCCGTCGTGCGGGGAACCGTTGGCCTCCTCCAGCATCTTGCCGAGCTTTACTACCCTGGCAATGCCCGCCGGAGCCAGCGTTTCCAGCACCTTCTTACGCTCAATTGAGCCGCCGACACCCACGGTCTGTATATAACCGCGCAAAGGCATCAGTTTTTCTTTCACCTCTTCAAGGCTCTCCACAGTTTTAACATATAGCACGCGGTTAAGCGGCGAAACCCGGTAGACCGGGTCTTTTTCGTAAATCACGGTCCAATCCGTATTAGGAGCGGAGCTTTCATAAGACCCGCGGTCCAGCGCCGCGTCCGCGCGGGCCAATTCCCTCGCCCGGGTTATTTCCGCCTGCTCATCGGGGGACAGGCGGCCCTGCGGCAGGTCCTTAGCCAGCCGCGAGAAATATTTTCTGGCCTCTTTCAGGAAAGACGCGGCAAGCGCCTTATGCCTTTTTACCGGCGCTATCAGGTAAAGCGTGTGAAGCGAGGAGCAGGCGGCCTGGTCCCACAGCGAGGCGTCAAGAGCCGCGCGGCGGGCAACATCGCCCATCCCCTCGTTGTCCACGCAGCTTTCAAAGACCACGCCCACGCTGGTCTTGGGGCCGAAGCCCTCTACGCGCACATCTATGGGAGCGATCTTCCGGTAGGACTGCACAGCGTCGTAGCCGCCCCATACAAAAACCGCGTTCACGTTCTTGAGCGCGGCCTCTTCCAGGGCCTGGCTGCCGCCCTTCCAACTGAGGATGGCGGCGCACCTGGAAAGTATGCTTTTCTCGTCCGCCTCTTTAAGGGCGTCCATGAACAGGTTTATGAAGTTGGAGCCGGAAGAGGGAAGTTTTACGATGTTCACGTTCTTGGTCAGAAAGCCTATCACCATGGAGTCGAGTATCCCCAGGAACACGTTGCCCGCGCCCACGTGCAGCACCACGCCCTTGGGAAGGGCCCGTATCAACCCGCCGTAGCCGCGGCGCTCCACCGGGGCCTCAAGCGCGTAAGGCAGGAACAGTTCCATATTCATGCGCTTTATAAGGGCGTGCCTGTCCAGTATCTCCGGTATTATGTCCAGGCTCCTGGCGATCACCGGCCCGGAAAAAGTTATATGCTCTTTAAGATGGGAGAGTGCCGCCTTCCGGTATTTACCGCCCGGGCCGAACAGCTTGCCCGCTTTAGAGAGGGTTTCGGTTATATAGTCGCGCGAGGCAGCGCGCATCAGGGCCCGGGCAGCCTGCGCCTTACGGCCGATCTCTTCCAGTTCGGCCGGAGTCCATTGTGATTTATTCGAAGTCCGGCCGAATAGGTAGGTATTTTTGATATCCATAAAATCACTGCCATATGCGGCTGTTCCAGCCGCGCCATAGGCCATAAGCTGTAAGGGAACTCCTAGAAAGCTTATGGCATACGGCCTAAAGCTTATGGCACTCTTTCTGCCTATGGCCTACGGCTTATGGCAATAGCCGTATCTAAATTAAAGCATCGTCGCCGCGCTTATCGCGCAGCCTTTCAGTTTTTTTACTCCGGCTCGGCCTTTTATTTCAAGCACCGGCCCTGCCAGGCCGCAGGAACATTTTTTACGCACCGAACCGAAATCCGAAGATAAAAGTGAAAGTGACGGATAGCTTGTAAGATACGGCGTGATAAACTGCAAAAGCCCGGTTTTGCCGCAGCCAAGCGGGGCGAGCGTGCCGGGGTCACGCGCTATTACACGGCCGTAATTGGGTATGTGAAAATTCCCAAGCTTGCAGTCAACATAGGGCACACCGTGTTCCACCATGCCGAATAAATCCCTCACGTTTTCCACCGGTATACCGAGGTTATCTGCCAGAATCCCGCGGTATACCCGTTTATTTATGGCTTCATCGGCTGGTGTCTTCCACCCGCCGCCGGTTACCACGCTTGAGCCGGGGTTAAGGCGCGGATACCGGCCGTGCCGTTTCTTGAATTCTTCAGTAAGCTTCAGGGCAAAAGCGGGAAATCCCACCAGGCGCACCAGGCTTTGGGAAGTTTCAAACTTTTTCACGGCAGAAACCGCGCCTTCAACGTCAAAGTAAAAGTCGTTTTTTGACTTGCTCCAGCGGAAGGTGTAGAAAATCTCGCCTTTCTTGGTAAAGCCGGTAAGAAGCTTGTCGGTCCAGGCGGTGCCAAGGTCTTTGGCCACTTCAGGGTCATAGGTGAAGCAGATGTAGTCGTGCGCGCGATTAAGGTCGGTCAGGCCCAGGCCTTCAAACACCTTCCAGGCCATGCGGCGCACACGCATAAGCGAGCTCTTATCCAGTTGTATGCGGCTGCGCTGGCCCGATGTGCCGCTGGATTTCAGTTCCAGCGCTATTTCTTTTTCCGGCAGGGTGGTAAGGTCCCGCTCTTTTAAGGCGGATACGGAAACAAAAGGGATGGCGGCGATGTCTTTTTCCGTCTTTATTGAAGCCGGCTTGAATCCTTCCAGTTTTAAAAAACTCTTCAGAAATTTTGAGCGCCGCTCCTGAAAGGTCATGGCTTCGCGCATTGCGGAGCAGAAAGCTTTTGAAGTTTCCGGCGAATATTCAAAAGCCGGTGTTTCAAAAAGCGCGTCAAGCGCCGAACGCCCCTTAAGAGGTTTGTAAAACGGCGGCAGGCGGTTTTCAATGGAGAGGTCAGCCATAGGGACAGGTCACATGTCTCAAGTCACAGGTCACAAGTTAAGAAAGATTGAAGACTGTTGGGCTGTGTTTCCTTTTTCTTCGCTTTCACGCCTCAGCTAAACGCAAATTCTGTTTCCCACTTGTGACCTGTGACTTGTGTCTTGTGACTAAAAAAAGCGCCAGCGCTTTTTTTATCTTGGTTCCGATTTAAACACCAGTTCTATGTAGTTTTCCCGCCAGAGTTTCAGGTATTCTTTTAGAAAATTCTTATACAGTGAAATAATTTTCACATTCCTGAAGTCCAGCACGTCAAAAGTGCGCGAGAAGACTATACAGTCATAACGCTTCTTACCCGCTTTTTTAACGCAGGGAAAATATGCGCTCGGGATAAAACGCGCGTCCATGGCTTCGCGCTGAAGCCAGGGGGAGTAGGAATCAATAATAACCTCAATGTAGGCCATATCCATTTCACTTACCTTTCTGGCCAGGCTTTCAAGCACCACCGTGAAACTTCTTTCCGCGCTCACTCCGCCCACAACCACGCTGTACTTGTCTTTCTTATTATAAGTGAGGTAAACTTCAGTGGACTGGTCGGGGGTTATAAGTATAAGGTTCGGCTCATGAAAGGGCATTACAATGTGTTCAAAAAAACCTGAATTTTTGAATTTTTTATACCGGTTTTTTATGAAGGCGGGCGCGGTAATAACTTCGAAGGGAAGAATGGGTATTTTCTGCTTGTGGTCGCTGTAATCCCCCTGCACATCTTTGATCAGCGGTTTATCAAGGTCCAGCTGTCTGCCCACTATTTCGTAAAAAGGCGCAACTTCGGGTATAAGGCGGGGCCTGCATCTTCTTTTTGACATGGCCTGTGCGGTAAAGTAAGCGGTCAGGCAGTGGGTTTCATTTTCCTGCACCTTGTGAGTATTGGGGAAAATACCCAGTTTCACGAAGCCGAGACTTTCAGTAAGCTTCTGCGGGGCGTAATTGGCGGTGCGGGTGGTGGCGTAAACCACATCCACAAAATCTTTCACGTGAGTGATATCGTCAAGGATAAGCTTCATCATGGTATAAGCCAGGTCAAGCTTGCGGAATTCCTGCGATACCACAGCCCCGAAGGCCTTGGAAATACGGTGGTGCAGGTCCACTTCGTAAACCAGGCTGCCCACTATCCTGCCGGAAGACTCGGCCACCAGCCAGTAATAATCGTCGTTCTCTATAGCGCTGCGCATGCGCTCTTTGTCGGTCACTATCGATATGGAATAACTGCTTCCGTAGATCTCTACGTAAAGCATTTGTATGCGGCGCATGTCCTGCGTCCTGGCAAGGCGTATTATCACATCCGGTTTGCCGGGCACTTTTATTATCTGCTCTATTTTTTTTGTCGGCATAGTTTTAACGCTAAATTGAAAAGGTGAACAGTAGACTCCTTCAGTCCTCTGCCTGTCACCTGATACCTGTAACCTTCCACTTCAGACTGCGGTCTTGAGGTTTCCCCCCGATATAAGATAATATAGTAAAAATCAAGGGGATTTTCACATGATAAAGGTCAAAAAAGCCGGAGGCGGCGGTTTGGGTAAAATAAAAATTATTTTACCGCTCGCGGCGGCGCTGCTCTGCGGAGCCTGCGCCTCTTTTCATTCGGGCGACATACTGCTTGAAAGAGGCACGCTTAAGGCGCTGCTTGACGACAAAACAATCAAGCCCTTCTCCAAAATACAAGTAAGCTGGCAAAATTATCCATTCAGAAATCCCACGGACTCAATTGGGGAGGGGTCAATTTCAAATCCCCCCAAAATAACGCCGGCGCCGGCGGAAAGCGAGGATCTGGAATATTTCAGGCGCAAGGCCAAAGATATTCTGGCCGACGCCGGCCTTTACGACCCCAAAAAAGGCGCGGGCACGCTTAAGCTGACCCTTGTCACTGTGAACCGCTGGAACTACCGGGACCTTTTCAAATCTTACCTGGCCGACACATCTTTTATTTTTCTCCTGCCTTCCACCATAAAAACCGTCTACGCTATGACAGCTGAATTCAGAACTTCCTCAGGAACGCTTAGAACTGAAATAACAGCCTATAACAAGACCACTTTTCACCTGCTGCTGGCGCCTTTGTATCCGCTCTTCTCTCCCGGCGCAAAAGGAAAAAGCCTGATACGGCAGATGCTTTGGCGAACATCCACTGAAATTTACGAAAAAATGAAACATCCGGTATATGAAAAAGACATCCGGCGTGCGTCGCAGGAAACGCGGACAGATAACCAGGCTCCGGCAGTGCCGCCTGAACCGCCCGCCAGAACCTGGATAGTACCGGTTTCGCGGGAAATAGCGCCGGATAACCAGGGTGAAACCGCCCCCCTGGAGACTGGAATAAAACCGGCGCCGGCCGCAAAGGCCGCTCCAAATGCGGACCAAAACGGTGCAGAAGAAACGCCGGATGATTAAAGCGGTATTCTCCGTTCCGGCAGTGTAAAACAAAAAGCCCCGCTGTACAGACGGGGCTTTTTGTTTGCAGCGATTTGCCAGGCCGCGTTAATTGCCGTCTTTCTTTTCTTCCGCCGCTTTATCTACCGCCGGATTCCCGGTTTTTTCGGCATTGGCTGAGGCAGGCTTTACCTCCGCTTTCTCCGCGGCGGGCAATTTTGCCAGGGCCTCTTTGGCGTCCTGCGCGAACACGCTGTCGGGATTATCTTTCATAAATTTAGAAATTCCCAGCCGGCCCTCCTCAACATTTCCATCCATCACCAGCTGAACGGCGTCCGCGAATTGTTTTTTTTCGACATCCAGTTTCTTCTGGGCGTTATCTGAAACCCCGCCCTTCCAGTAAAGCGCCATGGGATCGGAGCCTTGTTTCGCTCCTCTTACCGCGGCCACAGCGCTCACACGGTTCTTTGACTCAAGACGGCTTTGTATTTTGGTTTTGAGGCCTTTAAGAAGATTGTCATACCACCCTTTCCAGTCTTTTGATTCCTGGGCATTTACGGTATTAACCGAAAATATCAACACCAGTATTAAAAGTATCTTCTTCATAGTTATTCTCCTCGTAATCAAACGGATAGGTGCAATAATAGTCGAGAGTGTAGAGTCTTGCGTGTAGTGTGTTTAAGGGATTTCCCCATAATCTCAAAACTCTTTACTCTAGACTCTGAACTATCAACAATAAATGGAAAATCTACACACTCCACTATACTTTTCACCTTACTTTGAAAGCTTGTCTCCCATATCCCTAAGGCCGGGATTTATTTTTACCGCCCGGTCAACAAAGGTTTTTACATCGTCTTTTTTTCCGGCCTTTACGGCGACGCGTGCCAGGTTCAGCCAGATATCCCCGTCGTAAGGATCGGACTTGGAGGCCTTCATGTAAAAATCGCGCGCTTCGTCATATTTTCCAAGCGAGAAGCTGACATTGCCGAGGTTGTTAAGAGCGGCGGAATTTTTAGGGTCTTTTTCAAGCGCTTTATTCAGGCGATTCGCCGCATCATCGTAGTCCTTGTACTGCGCCGCCAGAATACCGAGATTTAAATTGGCGTCCAGGTCATCCGGGGTTTCAAGCAGCACGCTGCCGTAATATTTTTTGAAATACTCATAACGCGCCTTCATCAGCGCGTCAACGGCCGCAGCCACCCTTTTTGAAAATTCGGGGAGAGAGTGTTTTTCATCCGCCGTTTCAGGCAGCGTTACCGGCTCAAACTCGCCCCAGGCCAGACGGGTGTCTATAACACGCACATCCGCGCCCGCTTTCTTGTACATACCGGCCTGATGGACTATGGCGTCAAAGATATTCTTTCCCACCATGGTGGTTTCAAGTCCCACCCACCAGGTATTGTTGTATTTTATAAGGTATTCTTCGGGAATGCCCACCTCTTTGGCGTCGGAAACGCCTGTGTCTAACATCAGCGCTATGTGCGCCGGGTAATCAAGCAGGGCTGTCCGCACGCCGGAGGCCTCAAGTATTGAGGCAAACAGCGCCGTCAGGTCGTCGCAGTCTCCGCTTTTAAGTTTCAAGGTATTGCGCGGGAACTGCACGGTATCAAGCGTGAATTCCTTTGAGGATTTCAGAACCGAGTACGGGCTTACCGGGTCCGACAGGTAGCTTATCCCGTGCTCGCCCAGGGCTTCCCAGCTTATCAGGGCCGTCATCAGATTTTCGTTTAAAAGATCCGCTTCTTTTTCAAACTTGCCCTTTTCCTGCAGGGCAAAACGGCTGAAAGCGAAAACGGGGGTGTCTTTGGGGGTGATGAAGTTTGCCAGGCGCTCCGCTTTGTCCCAGACTATGGCGTTTTTTGAAAGCACCTTGACGGGCTTGTTCAACTGGAAAGTTTTCTCACGTCCATCCTGGTAGTAAGTCAGCGTCAGCTGGCACTGCACAGGAGTGTCCTCGGTAATGCTCAGAATGCGGTTGTTCAAGGTCGCCATCAGGTCCACCTGTACGGTGGCTTTGGGGCCTATTGCCGGCACCACGGAGTCGGTGGGAAAATCCATAAAATCCCTGAAATAAAAAGAAAGCTTGACATTACTGAAGGCTGTGTCGGTGTTGTTTTTCACCCACACGCTGCCTACCGGGTTTTTCAGGTAATGCTTATAGTTCGCCGAGAATATATAGTTAAGCTCGGAGGGCACTATTTCCATGGGGGCCATGTTTTTAGCGTCCGCCTGCGGGACGGAGGCGGAGGGTTCCGCGGTTTTAAGACCCTCAAAAAAAACAGGCGCCGGCTCGCTCATTTCACCGGTAGCGCCTGTAACGGAAACACCGGCCAGGAAATAATAGTAAGTGGCGTTAGAAGCCAGGCCGGAGTCGGAATACTCCGCCTTAACCGGAGAAGCGACAAGCTTCGGTTCCGCGTCGGGAGCCGCGGCCCTGAAAAGGGCGAAATTTTTAAGCCACGGCCCGGCTTTAGCCTGCCAGGAAAGCTTAACCGCGGTTTCGTCAGCGGAAGCTTTTAACCCCGCGGGCGCTTCAGGCGTATAATCCAGATCAAAGGCGAGTATTTTTACGCCCTCTTTATCGGAAATATAGAGGCGGTTATCCTTCACGTCAATACACTGCGGATCAAGCAGTTCCCTTTCGCCGCGGCCTTTGGCGAAGAAGCTGGCCGTAAACTTGCCGTTCTCTTCAAAAACCTTCACGTTAAGGCTTCCTTTATCAAGTATGTAAAAATAGCCTTTATTGTCGTAGGCCAGCGCCGCCGGGTTCTGTAGATCCCCGGAATCATCCCAGATTTTCAGGAACTTACCCGAGGCGTCGGTCACCAGCACTTTTTTCAGCTGGGCGTCTAAAATATATACATTCCTGTTATTGTCTATGCTCACGGCCACCGGTTTTTGCAGCGCAATATTGCCAAGCTGCGGGCCTACGGAAAACAGAAAGATACCATCGGAATTAAACGCCTGGATCCGCTTATTACCGGTGTCGGCTATGTATATATTGCCTTTACCGCTGACGGCAAGGCCGGAGGGGCCGCTGAAATTTCCCTCCTTTGAACCGCCTTCTCCGAACGAATTCACAAAACTGCCGGAGGCGTCAAAGATCTGCAGCCTGTCATTGCCGGTGTCGGCCACATAAAGCCTGCCCGCCGGATCGGAGGCAAAACCACGCGGGTTTTTCACCTGACCCTGCTCTACGCCGTAGCGCATCAGCGTTTTTTTACCGGAGGCGTCTATCAGCGCGGCCTCGCGCGCCTCGCTCAGCCAGGCCGCTATTGAGCCGTCAGGCCTTACCACAAAAGACTCGGCTTTAAAAGCGTATTTCTGGGTAGGGCCCTTTATATTAAAACGGCCCATGGATTTAGCCCTGTCCAGTTTTTTTCCCGGCAATTCCCCTTCAAGGTTTATTATGGAAACTTTTTTATTACCCTCGTCGCAGAGATAAAGCAGGCCGCCTGAGTCAAGCGCTATGTCGCGCAGTTTCAGGAATTCGCTCTTCCCCTTGCCCCTGGTGCCGAAAGTTCCGGCCACTTCGCCTTTTTGGTCCAGTTCCCGCACCTTGCCTTCCTTCCCGTTTACAACGTACATGATACCGTAATCGCTGACGGCCATGCCGTCGTTCGCGAGAGGATATTCTTTTACAAGCTTGCCGGTCCTGTCGTATTTTTGTATCAGGCCCAGATCCGGATCCGAGATATAAATAAACCCGGCGCGGTCAAGAACTATTTTTGCGGGTTTAAACTTGCCGGTATTGTCGCTTTTAAAGGTGGTAAATCCGTAAAGGAATATTCCGTCCGAATTAAAAACCCCCACCCTGGCGTTACCGGTATCCGCCGCGTAAATACGCGCGTCGGGGCCGAAGGCCACCCCCATGGGCGAATTCAGCTGGCCGGGAGCGGAACCGGGGCCGGAAAAACTCCAAAGAACCGCGCCTTCTCCGTCTAAAACAGTAATTTTAGAGGCCCCGCTTTCAGCCACGAATATTTTACCGTTCCCGAAAGAAAGCCCCGCCGGAGCAGCCAGAGGCGCCTTGGTCTTATTAAGCAGCTTGCCCTCGGAGTCAAAAATAAAAACGGCGTTGATCTTTGAATCGGCCACAAAAACCTTACCGTCCGCCGCGGACACAGCGGAAATTTTCACAAAAGCGGGGTTGGTTATCTGGCCTTTGAACTCTATTTTTTCGTAGGCGGACGCGGCGGAACACGAGAGAATAAAAACGGAATAAAAAAGGAACTTTTTCATTTAATCCTCCTGCAAAACAGCCGTTGGGCTTAATCAATTCTATTATATTTGACGGCCGCTGAAAAGGCGCATTTACCGGTATAAGAAAACATAAATACGGCATAAGTTTTTATACTTTCCGCCTGCCCATGTTAATTTCTATAATAGTTTGCGCTTACTCATCCGCCTGAGGCGGATGCGGCAGTTTTTCTTAAATCGCATTTATTATCTCCGCAATCATGGTTCCCGCGGCTTTTACCACGGAAACCGCTTTAAAGAGGCCTCACATTATGAATATCACGTTCATCAGAAGGTTAATTTCCGCGTCAATAGGACGCAAAGTCCTGATGGCAGTTTCCGGACTGGCGCTTGGACTTTTTATGCTGGTACACCTGGCCGAAAATCTGCTGCTGTTTAAGGGCGAAATGGCATATAATGATTGGGTGGATTTTCTGCTTTCAAACCCGCTCACCCCTTTTTTTGAGGTTGGACTGCTGGGCATTTTTATCATCCACATAGTAATGGGCGTATGGGTGCGTGTTGAAGATTTTATAAACGCCCCGCGCGGATATGAGGCGCGTAAATGGCAGGGAGGGCGCACCATAGGATCCGCCACCCAGCTTTACACCGCCGCTGCAATTTTGGCCTACCTTACCTACCACATGCTGACTTTCCGCTTCGTGAACCACGACATGGGCTTTTACCAGATGGTAACCTCGGCCTTCAGAAATAATTTTTTTGTGGCGATTTACGTGGGCGGAGCTCTGGCGGTTGTGCTGCACTTGAGCCACGGTATGCAGAGCGCCTTCCAGACGCTGGGCGTAAGCCACCCCAAATACACCCCTTTTATAAAGCTCGGCGGCTGGCTTGTGGCGCTGACCATGATGGGGTTCGCGTTTATCTCGGTATATTACCTTTTTGGCCTTGACTTAGGCGCCGCCGCGGTAGAAATGACGGTAGTTCAGTAACCATTTTCCGCAATGCGGAAAATGGTTGTCACAAGTCACAGGTTGCAAGTCACAAGTACTAAATTAGAGATGTAAAAAATTCAAAACTGGCGCTTCTGCGGCTTTCTTACGCTGTTACTTGTGACCTGTGCCAAGCCTATGGCAGTGCCGTATCAGGGCTTATAGCCCACAAACGGCCTTGTGTCTTGTGACAAAGAGTTCGCTTAAAGCGAACTCTTTATACGGAGGAAAAATGAAACTTGACGCGCAAATACCCTCGGGGCCCATAGAAAAGAAGTGGGATTCCCATAAATTCAACACCAAACTGGTGAACCCGAACAATAAACGCAAGTTTGATATCCTGGTAGTGGGCACGGGGCTCGCGGGCGCCTCGGCTGCCGCTTCGCTTGGCGAATTGGGCTATAATGTAAAAGTTTTCTGTCTGCAGGACACCCCCCGGCGCGCTCACTCCATAGCCGCCCAGGGCGGCATAAACGCCGCGAAAAATTACCCCAACGACGGCGACTCGGTCTGGCGGCTGTTTCACGACACCATAAAGGGCGGCGACTACCGCGCCAGGGAGGCCAATGTTTACCGTCTCGCGCAGATCTCAAACCAGATAATAGACCACTGTGCCGCCATAGGCGTACCCTTCGGCAGGGAATACGGCGGTCTTTTATCCACCCGCTCTTTCGGAGGCGCGCAGGTTTCGCGCACTTTTTACACAAGGGGCCAGACCGGCCAGCAGCTGCTTTTAGGCGCCTACTCCGCCATGATGCGCCAGGCGGCCGCCGGCACGGTGAAAATCTACCCGCGCCGCGAAATGGCGGATATTGTAATTTCCAACGGCAGGGCGCGCGGGATAACGGTAAGGAATCTGGTTACCGGCGAACTGGAAAATTATTCCGGACACGCGGTGCTTTTATGCACAGGCGGCTACGCCAATGTGTTTTATCTCTCCACAAACGCGGCGCTCTGCAATGTGTCGGCCGCCTGGGCCGCCTATAAAAAGGGCGCGGGGCTGGCCAACCCCTGCTTCACTCAGATCCATCCCACCTGCATACCGCGCTCGGGTGAGCACCAGTCAAAGCTGACGCTTATGAGTGAAAGCCTTCGCAACGACGGCCGCATATGGGTGCCTAAAACCAAAGGCGACAAGCGCCACGCGAACGAAATTCCCGAAGGGGAAAGGGATTATTTCCTGGAACGGCGCTACCCCGCTTTCGGCAATCTAGTACCGAGGGACATCGCCTCGCGGGCCTCAAAAGCCATGATAGACGAAGGCCGCGGCGTGGGCCCCACTGGACTGTCGGTTTACCTGGATTTCAGGGATTCCATAAAAAGGAAGGGAGAAGACAAAATACGCGAGGAATACGGCAACCTTTTTGATATGTACCATCAGATAACCGATGAGAACGGCTACAAGGTGCCCATGCGCATTTACCCGGCCTCCCATTACACCATGGGCGGGCTGTGGGTGGACTATAACCTTATGACCACCGTGCCCGGCCTGTTCGCGCTTGGAGAAGCCAATTTCTCAGACCATGGCGCCAACCGCCTTGGGGCCAGCGCCCTCATGCAGGGCTTGGCAGACGGCTTCTTTGTGATACCTGCCACCATAGGCGGCTATCTGGGCGGCTCAAAGTTTGAACCGGTAAACGCAACCGCCGCCGAGTTCAAGGCCGGAGAGTCGGCTGTAAAAAACAAGTTAAATAAACTGCTGGCGATAAAAGGCAAAAAGACCCCCACTGAATTCCACCGCCAGCTGGGCAATGTAATGTGGAACGACTGCGGCATGGGCCGCACCGAAACCACGCTTAAAAAAGCCCTTAAAAAAATACCGGAAATCAGGGAAGAATTCTGGACCAATCTGGCGCTGCCGGGCACAAGCATGGAAATGAACCAGACACTGGAAAAAGCCTTTAAAGTGGCAGACTTCCTGGAATTTTCGGAACTGCTGGTAAAAGACGCGCTTGAACGCAAAGAATCCTGTGGAGCGCATTTCAGGGAAGAGTCGGTAACCCCTGAAGGCGAAGCCAGGCGCGACGATGCCAATTTCTCCCACGCGGCCGTTTGGGAATATAAAGGCGAAGGCAAAGAACCGGCCCTGAACAAGGAACCACTGGTTTTTGAGAACATAAAAATAGCGGAAAGAAATTATAAATAGAATGATAGCAACAGAAAGTAACAGAAGGCCAAGGAAAGCAACTAAAAGTAAGAACCCAAACTCAAATTCTTACCTTCTGTCGCTTTCAGTAGCTTTCCGTGTCTTTCCGTGGCTATAGATCAGTCCAATTACGGAGAACTTTATCATGAACAATTCGAAACATTTTAACGTGACGATAAGAGTCTGGCGCCAGAGCGGGCCCGATGAACAGGGGAGGATGGTTCCCTACGAAGTAAAAGATATTTCTCCCGACATGTCTTTCCTTGAAATGATCGATGTTTTAAATGAAAACCTTATCAAAAAAAATGAACAGCCTATAACGGTTGAAAGCGACTGCCGCGAAGGCATCTGCGGCTGCTGCGGCCTGGTGGTAAACGGCGAGGTGCACGGTCCCGACGAACACTCCACCGTCTGCCAGCTGCACATGCGCCGCTTTAAAGATGGGGATATTATTACCGTAGAGCCATGGCGCGTAAGATCGTTCCCGATAATCAAGGATCTGGCGGTTGACCGCTCGGCCCTGGACAGGATAATACAGGCTGGCGGATACATTTCCGTAAACACGGGCGCTGCGCCCGATGCTAATTCAATCCCGGTAAACAAAGACAACGCCGAAGAGGCCATGGATTCCGCCGCCTGCATAGGCTGCGGCGCCTGTGTGGCGGCCTGCCCGAACGGCGCGGCCATGCTTTTTACCGGCGCTAAAATTTCACAGCTGGCGCTGCTGCCGCAGGGCGAACCGGAAAAGCAAACCCGCGCCCTTAACATGGTGGCCGCCATGGACTGTGAAAAATTCGGCAACTGCTCCAACGAATATGAATGCGAAGCGGTCTGCCCGAAGGACATAAAAGTGTCCAATATAGCCCGCATGAACCGGGAATTTATGCTGGCGAACCTGTTTTCAAAACATTGACTTCGTCAGTCACAAGACACAAGTCACAGGTCACAAGTGGGAAAGAAAGGGGGTGGGCCAAGCATGGGATTGCCCTTACGCCGCGCAGGAAACCGTCCGCCTTATGCGGACGCCCGCGGAAATAGCGGGCGGTTTCCCTCCACCCGTTTCCGGGCGGAGCCCCCCATCCGCTATGCGGCTCCAGCGCAAACCCATGCTCGGCCCCATTTATATTACATATCCCCGCCCTTATCGTAGATACGGCGATAATTACCCACCCGGTGGAAGACTGATGCAAATCCGGACTTCTTTTGCTATACTAAATTATCTAAAAAGTAAGGGGTGAATATGGCCAATTATATTATTAAAGGACTTCGCAAATTTAGTCCCGTCTGGCAGGAAGCAAAGGATAAAGATATTAATGAGGCTGATGTCGTTACTAGAATAATAAAATTCCTAGAAGACGCCTTAGGGTATGACGTTTTAAACCACATAACAAAAGAATTTCAAATCAAAGAAAGATTCGTTGACTTGGCAATTAAAGTTGATTCTGAAATTAAATTCTATATAGAAGTCAAATCAGCAAATACAAACCTTAAAGAATCACATATATTTCAAGCCGAAAGTTATGCCTCTCAAAGTGGTGTTAATTGGGTGGTGCTAACAAATGGTGGTGAGTGGCAGTTTTATCATTTGACTTTCGATAAAACTGGAATAGAGCATACCTTGATTACCACACTTGATTTAATAAATGGTGATGTAAACCAAAATGCTGATAAGCTCTACTATCTCTCGTATGAAGCAGTAAAAAAGAACGAGTTGGAAGCATATTGGGATAAGTGTCTATCTTTGCAACCGGTGTCCATTATAAAAGCACTCTTCCACGAGGACACTCTATCAACTATTCGCAGAGAAATTCGAAAAAAGTCAAAGTCAGGTGTTTTAATAGATGAAGATTCATTGGTAGATGGAATACGAAAATTATTAAGTCCGACAGTTGTCGCTGAACACGGAGAAAATATAAAAATCAGTCGCAAAAGAAGGGGAATGAAAAAAGGCGACGATGACAATTCCAGCGGAGACCAATTGCCAATACAAGAAACTGATAGCGCAACAGCCACCATTTCGGACAAATCTTCTCCTGAAGAAAAACCAATTGACCCCACTCAAACCCCACCGTAAAAGTTTTATCCATTATTTTAATCGGGGGAACAAGTAAAAAGGCTCCTGCTATCTTTTCTTCTCCAGGGTTGTTTTGCGGATATTTGTTTACCGTTGGTCGGGCCCCGCACTTTTTCCGAAGAGGGCCAAAGTGCGGGGCGGGTAAACGTAGATGTATCTAAATTGAGGGTGGGAAGTGTTATATTAAAAAAGTCGCCGGCGGATGGCGAGTTCCGCAGCCGGCGTAAGACCCCGGTTTTCTTCCCCAAAACCCGGTCCCGGAGCGCGCAGGAAATTTGCTGGCGACTAACATAAAAAAGCGAGAAAATCCATGGCTGACAATAAACTCAAATTCAAATATCAGGAAATGTTTGAGCTGGGCAAGGGCAAAACTAAATTCCGGCTGATCGCCAAAGAGGGCGTTAAAACCACAAAAGCGGGGAAGCGCGAAATACTTGAAGTAAAGCCTGAAGCGCTTGCGGCGCTTGCTCGCGAAGCCGTGCGGGATGTTTCCTTTCTGCTTCGTACCGCACACCAGGAACAGGTGGCTAAAATTTTCAGCGACTCCGAGGCTTCCGAGAACGACAAATTCATCGCTTACTGTATGCTGGAAAACGCCGCCATCTCCGCCCAATTTGAGCTTCCATTCTGCCAGGATACCGGCACCGCCACCGTGGTGGCAAAAAAAGGCGAGCAGATTTGCACCGGTGCAAACGACGCCGAATGGCTTTCAAAAGGCATCTGGGAAACCTACACCAAAGAAAACCTGCGCTATTCCCAAACCGTACCGCTTACAATGTACGAAGAAAAGAATTCCGGCAACAACCTGCCGGCGCAGATAGACATATATGCCGTGCCGGGCATGAAATACGAATTCCTTTTCGTTACAAAAGGAGGAGGCTCCGCCAACAAAACCATGCTTTATCAGGAAACCAAGGCCACCCTCACCCCTGAAAAATTAAAACCCTTCCTTGTGGAGAAAATGAAGTCGCTGGGCACCGCGGCCTGCCCCCCCTACCACATAGCTTTTGTGATAGGCGGCACCTCAGCCGAAATGTGCCTTAAAACCGTAAAGCTTGCCTCCGCCGGCTACCTGGACGGCCTGCCGGAAACCGGAAATGAGTTCGGCAGGGCGTTCCGCGACAAAGCCCTTGAAACGGAATTGCTGGAGGCCTCTTACAAACTGGACTACGGGGCACAGTTCGGGGGCAAGTATTTCGCCCACGATATACGCGTAATCCGCCTGCCCCGCCACGGCGCGTCGGCCCCCATAGGGATGGGGTTGTCCTGCTCGGCCGACCGCAATATTTTAGCCCGCGTGGACAAGGACGGCTTGTGGCTTGAAGAAATGGAGCGCGACCCGGGCCGCCTGATTCCCAAAGAGATACGAATAAAATTTTCCTCCTGCACCAACTGCGTAAACATAGACCTGAACAAACCGATGAAAGAAATAGTGGCCGAAATTTCAAAACATCCCGTAGGCGCGAGACTCTCGCTTAACGGGAAAATAGTGGTGGCCCGCGACATAGCTCACGCCAGATTCAAGGCGCTGTTTGACGCCGGCAAGCCCCTGCCTCAATACCTTAAAGATCACCCTGTTTACTACGCGGGCCCGGCTAAAACGCCAAAGGGCAAGCCTGCCGGCTCCTTCGGCCCAACCACCGCGGGCCGCATGGATTCCTATGTCGGCCTTCTGCAATCAAACGGCGCGTCTCTTGTGATGCTCGCCAAGGGCAACCGCTCCCAGGCGGTTACCGACGCCTGTAAAAAATACGGGGGCTTCTATCTGGGCTCTCCCGGCGGACCGGCGGCCCTGCTGGCGGAGCGGCACATTATAAAACAGGAATTGCTGGATTACCCGGAACTTGGGATGGAAGCTGTATGGGCGATAGAAGTAAAAGACTTCCCCGCTTTTGTTTTAGTGGATGACAAAGGCAATGACTTTTTCAGGAAGATATGACCCTCCGGTAATTGGAATAGAACTTTATTCATTCTTTCCTCAATACCTCCCATAATCCCCCCTCTCTCTCTTTTTCAAATTTTTAAAAAATGTTATATTCTTTTGGGGGAACTTTCAGACAACCATAACTTTAATATGACGCAAAGACCTGTTTATCCATATCTTTTAAAAAGCGCGGGGTTATGCCTGGCGTTATTGTGTTTCTTAGGATGCGAACAGCTGTTTAAAGCCGACGTTGAGGAGGAACTGCGTAACGCCATCCAGAACAATTCTGTTGCCGAAGTCAAAGAACTCCTTAAGCGCGGCATGCCGGTTGACATCAGGAACAAAGCCGGCTGGACGCCTGTGATGCTTGCAACCACCCGGAACAACACGGACATCATAAAAGCGCTTCTGGAAAACAATGCCGACATTAATCTTATTGAAAACAAGAGCCAGACGGCTTTACACCTGGCGTCCAGATGGGGGAAGGCTGAAACTGTAAAATATCTCCTGGACAACGGGGCCGGGCGCGACCCGCGCGATTACCTCAGCTGGACACCCCTTATGTGGAGCACCCTGATGGGGAGAACGGAAATCTGCGACATTTTAATAAAAAACGGGGCCTCCATTTACGCGACCGACGTCGCGGGAAATACTCTCATCATACTTGCCGTGTGGCGCGGCCACTCCGATACCGCGGACCTTTTACTGACGTACGGGGCAGACCCCTTCCACGCCAACAAAACGGGGATGAACGCGATAGCAGTAGCGGAAAAGCACGGGTACGCCGCGCTGGCCGCCCGCCTGAAAAAAGCGGGAGATCGCGCCGCCGGACACAGGTTTTAAAACAGGAGTTTGTTTTAGGCCGGCAAGCGGAAAAAAGTCGTAATCAGTAACCCGGTAACCGGTTACCGGTCACAATTTACCGGGTACTTCGCTGCTCCCCCGCGCTGTTCCCTCACCAGAAGCGTAACCCAATACGCGCCCGAAAGCGAAAGACACAGGCCTATAAGCTGGTAGGCCTGTAGTTTTTCTATACCTAAACCCGCGGAAAGCAAAGCTGTAAGCACGGGGTAGCAAAGCACTATGGCAGTGGCCTTTGAAAGGTCCATATTCAATATGGCCTTGTACCAGAGGATATTGTTAAAGGCGGTCAGTATCAGGCCCCAAATAAGCACTATGGCGGCAAGTTTCAGACTGGACTCAAAATAGGCTACAGGCATTACAAAACCCAAAGCAAAAACCGGTAATATGCCAAGAGCGGCAAACAGCGTGCGGGCCGAAGCCACAAAAACATGCGACAGCTCTTGCGGCAGCTTCTTGCTGAACAGATGTGAAATCTGGTAAAAAAGCGGCACAGCCAGCACGATAAGATCGCCTGTCCAGCGCATAGTGAAGCGCTCTTTGAAGGCGATAAGCGTTGCGCCCGCGAGCACCAGCGCAGTGCCTGAAAGCTGTCTCAGCGATATTTTTTCTTTAAGTATCAGCCGCGAGAGGATAATTGTATATACCGCCTCCACCTGGCCCAGAATGGCGGCGTTGGCCGGCGTGGTGTAATTCAAAGCCAGCACCAATGCCGCTATGGGCAAAGCGCTGCCGAAAAACCCCACCGCAAGCAGCCGGGGCCACAGGCCGCGGCGGAAATAAACAGGGAAGGCCTTGTTTTTTATCGCCCACGGCAAAAAAGCCGCAAACCCCAGCGCCGAACCCGAGAGGGCAAAAAGCGGCGGAGAGACCCTGCCCGCTGCGAAAAAACCGAGTATCGGGACAAAAGAACTTAACACAACATTTATCCACAAAGCGGAAAGCGGGGTTAACTTCGCCATCTTTGAATTATAAGTTTTATATAATTTAAAATCCATGAAACACCCGGAATTCCTGATCGCCTTTGCGGCACTATTGGCCTCGTACATAACCCTGCATCTCTACAGCGCCGGCTGGCTGGCCCGCAATTTCAACATGTCGCCGCTCTGGCTCCGGAACGCCCGGCTTATCTTTCTGCTGCTCGCTTTTTTGTCGCCTTTCACAATGTTCCTGCGGCGCGCCGCGGCATCCTGGAATTTGGAATATCTGAGTTTCTTCGGTTACCTGTGGATGGGCCTTATATTGATAGCGGGAAGCGCGTTTATTTTATACGATTTTGCGAGATTCCTCGCGCTACGGTGGTTCGCGGCCGCGCCGCCGGCCTGGCTGCCGCTTTATTACGCGTTGTTCTTGTGCCTCATTCCCGTTTACAGCCTTTACGAGGGCCTGAAAGTCCCGCCGCTTAAAGAGATAGAACTGAAAGTGCCGGAACTCCCGCCGCAGTACGAAGGTCTGCGTCTGGTACAGATATCCGACATACACATAGACTCCACTTATCAGTTGAAAAGATTTATAAAGATAGCCGTAAAAATAAGCGCCTTAAACCCGGATTACATTTTATTCACCGGCGACTTTATAGACCCGGGCGTAAAATGCGGCGGCCAGCTTGCGGCGGCAGTTAAAGGCATACACGCAAAAAAAGGCGTTTTCGGCTCGCTCGGCAACCATGAATATTATTACGGGCTGGCAAATTCTTATGCCTGCTATGACCAGTGCGGAATAAAACTGCTGAAAAATGAAACCGTCAATTCAGACGGCGTTAAAATAACGGGGATAAACGATATCAGGACGGCTCAGATAACCGCGGGCGACCTGGGCCGGATATTAAAAAATGTTTCAGGCGATAAATTTTCAATTATTTTATCCCATCAGCCGCTTCTTTACCGCGAGATAGCGCAAAAAGGGCGTTTCCTTGCGCTTTCCGGCCATACTCATGGAGGCCAGATCTTCCCGTTTAATTTATTTACCCGCATTTTCTACAGTTATTTTTATGGTTTATACCGTATAGAAGATTCCTTCTTTTACGTTACTTCCGGAGCGGGCACCTGGGGCCCCCCCATGCGCCTGTTTGCACCATCCGAAATACCGGTGATCAAGCTGGTAAAGCAATAGCCTAAAAGGCAGTTAGGCTGTAGGTATGACGATAATTGATAGCAACGAAAAGCAAAAGAAAGCGACTGAATGCCACAGAAAGTAAGAGTGCCGTATAAAACAGTTTTTTACTTTCAGTTGCGTTCCGTCGCTTTCAGTTGCCATCGATAACAACAGCCTGCAGCCTTTCCAGTAACAGGCGGCTCATGCTGCGCAGAGTTTTAAGGGAGGTTAAAAAAGAATCCGCGGAGGTAAAAGGAACCGTCCGCACGTCTTCAAATTTCTCAATAACATTAAGGCCGTTGCCTATACCCTCAAGCAGCACAGGCCTTATAGCGTCGCCGTAGGCGGCCTGCCAGGCGCGTACATTTGCCTTTTCCACGTCTTCTCTGTTGGCGTCATCCAAAATAATATAACCGCCCGGCGAAACGGCCGGGAAAGAATCATAAAAAACGGCCTCGCGGCCATAATCATAAGGAGGCGCGTCTATAAACGCCAGATCAAAGGGCCCCAGGGCCTCAAGCAGGCCTTTGGGCAGGTCATAAGAAAGCAGCAAACGCGAACCATAAACCTTCGGACGAAGCCCGGCCACACGGAATTCCACGCGGGCCTGTGAGCCTGAGATTTCACAAATCTCCCGGGCCATGGAGGAACACCGCGGGGAACTATCTATGGAAAGCAGGTAATTCCCCTCCAGGGCGCCTATCTCACGGGCTATCATAAGTGAAGAAAAACCGGAACCGAATTCAAGTACTTTGCGGGCGCCGGTAGCGCGTATAAAAGCGGCCAAAAACCGGCAGGAGCACTGATCCAGCGCTGGGACACCGCAGCTGCGGTGTCCCCCCTCCTCCCCGGGATATTCAAGTTTTGAAATCACAACCTTGTCCATTTCGGCCAAGGCAGCGGAAATATATGGATTCATAGTAACTACTCAGGTTGTCAGGTTCACGGTTCAAAGTTTAAAGGTTTAAGGTTTCCGCCAGAGGCGGACCCGCCGGCTGTTTGGCGGGCAAGGTTTTTTTTTTCACAATCTACTTGTGTTCTCTGATTTCCAACCGCTGAACCGTGAACCTGAGCAGTTACCTTTATTGTTGCCGAAGCTACGGCTTTTCGGTGTACAATTTCAAACTTCCAAAGCTTCTCCTGGAGATAGAACTCACTCCGTCTCGGGAAAGCCATAGGTTTTGCTTCAGCAACGTAAAGGCGGAAAGGGGCTGCTGACCTTTGTCCAAATCTGGCAGAGAATACGACGCTATCACGGACAGCTTTGAATCAAGTTTATGCCGGTAAATTATTCTGGTGTCCGCGTCGGCGGACCACAGGTATTGCTCGTCCTTATAGATACCTACCGGAGCATTTGCCGGGGACGGGAAGGACTCCACCACCGTCAACTTGTTATCCATCTGATGCTTATAGATTCTATGACCCCGCGAGTCAGCCGACCACAGGTATTTTCCGTCCCAGAACAGACACGACGGCTGTTCCCCGGGGCTTGAATATTGTCCCGCAAGGGTGAGATCCTCGTCAAACCGCCTTTTGGATATCTGCTTCTTCCATGAATCGCAGATATAAAAATAATCCCCGGCTATTGCAAACCCGGTGATATGGCTGTCAGGCAGATGATAACTTTTCACCAGTGACAGCTTTCTCCCGCCAAGCTGATAGCGGTAGATCGTCTGATCGAACCAGTCGCTGACCCATATCTCACCCTGGTGCAATACCAGGCCGGAAGCATGAGAGTGCGGAATAGAAAAATTCATATTGCCACCGGATAAACCGATTTTCCAGACCAGAAAAACCGCGGCTATCAGACCCGCGGCCGCAAGTACGGGGTTTTTTTTCCATTTTGAGGCCGGTCGCGGCTCTTTTTCTCTCGGTTTTTCCTCCGCCGCTGGCGCTGTTTTCGTACCCATTAATTTCTGGAGGAGCTCCCTTCTCAAAAGGCTTTTTTCGGGATGCCCCGCCCGGGCGACGATCAGTTTCTGCACCGCTTCAAGCAGTTGTTTATTATCAAAAGGCTTGGCCAGATAATGATTGGCGCCGAATTGCAACGACTCTCTTGCGGCCTCCTCGCTTCCATACCCGGTCACCATAATGACCGGAATGGTTTTATGCGTTTCTCTCAGCCTGCGCAGGGTCTGAAGGCCGTCCATACCCGGCATGCGTATGTCCATCAGGACCAGGTCCATCAGGCCGCTTTCCAGAAGCCTCAGCGCCGTGGGCCCGTCGGGGGCCTCCTCCACCTGATAACCGTTGTGGGACAGCACCATTTTAAGCGCCCTGCGCATGTCGGCTTCATCGTCTACCACCAGAATTTTACTCATCCAATCTCCCTCTGGACCCGTTAAAGAGTAAAGCGTGAAGTGTGAAACGTAAAGGGTAAGAACCAAGAACCGAATTAAGTATTTCCCTACATACTTTTTACGGCTTACGCCTGCCACCTTACGTCTACTTCCTTCGCTCTTCGCTCTTTACTCTTTACACTTTACTTTTTACTCACAAGCCCGGAATCGTTCCGGTTACAGTGGCTCCCTTTCCGGAAACGCTTTCCAGTTTAAGGCTCCCTCCGTGCAGCTCAAATATTTTCAGGGCTATTGAAAGGCCCAACCCCGCGCTCTCGCGCCTTGTAGTAAAGAAAGGAGAAAACACATTTTTCAGATCCTCCTGCGAAATACCGACTCCTGAATCAATAATCTGGAAGAAGGTGTTTTTTGCAACCTTATCCTGAAAAACACGAATGCTCAATTCTCCCCCGTGCGGCATGGCCTCTATCGCGTTAAGGGCGATCTGAAGCAAAGCTTCCTGAACGCGGTCAGGGTCCACCCGGACCGGGAAAAACGGCTTCTCATAATGTGTTTCACTCCGTATATTCTGTAGCTCGCATCTTAGCCGGATCAAAGGCAGAATATGTTCTATTATCTCCGACGGAGCGCAGTTTCGCAGGTCAAGCTCCACAGGCTTGGTAAAATCAACCAGCTCATCCAGACGATGGTTTAAAAAATCAACGCTGTGGATAATGGTTTCCGGAATATGCCGGTATTCCTTTTCGCAAACCAGCGAAAGAAGATGCTGGGTCTGGCTGCGGATTATGGCCAGGGGATTACGGATTTGATGGGCAATGCCGAACACCAGTTCCGAAACAGTCTTCTCGGAAACGCTCCACGAAGTATTCTTTTTTTCTTGCGGCACCATGATATTATATCATTGCCTGATTAATTATCAAGAGTCGGGCGTTGAAGATACTTCTGGTTATCAGACAGCACAAACTCAGGTCCCGGAACTTATCCGGGCGCCTTCAGCGGAACTAAAAAAATGTATATGTTCGCGCTGAAAAGTGAACCATACACTAGTTTGATCTGTCGGCCATTTCAGCGTAGTAGAACAGCGGAGCGTGGTCCCCGATACGGAAATAGTCAGCGTCGTAAGCGCGCCCGCAGGCTCGCACAAATCCACCGCCCCCTCTATCCAGTTCTGGCGCGGAGCAGCAGACGCTTCCACATCTTCAGGGCGGATCCCGCAGGCAAGATCTTCCCGGCCAGGCTCCGTGCCTGTTAAAAAGCAGCCTATTGCCCGCATTTCTTTTTTCGTCAAAATGTTCATCTGTGGCGTCCCGATAAAGGTAGCGACAAAGATATTAGCCGGGGATTCGTATATCTCACTTGGAGTGCCGATCTGCTGGATCCGCCCATCCTGCAGGATCACTATTTTATCGGACATGGTCATGGCTTCTATCTGATCATGCGTTACATAAATAACCGTACCCTTCACTTTCTTAAAAAGCATTCTAAGCTCACCCCGGGTTTTATCCCGCAGCTTGGCATCCAGGTTGCTAAGCGGCTCGTCCAGCAAAAAGACCTTGGGGTTGCGTACCAGCGCGCGTGCAAGCGCCACCCGCTGCCGTTGTCCGCCGCTCAAGCTCCGCGGCTTACGCTCGAGCAGCGCATCAAGGCCGAGCATTCCGGCGGTGGCTGTCACACGGGCCTCTATCTCGGTTTTGGCAATTTTTCTAAGCCGCAAGCCCAGCGAAATATTATCCCTCACGGAAAAATGGGGATATAAAGCGTAGTTCTGGAACACGAAAGCCATATCCCTATCGCGCGGTGCGACCCGGTTCATGTCGCGCGCGCCTATCGCCACATTGCCGGAGGTCTGCTCCTCCAACCCGGCTATTATCCTGAGCAGAGTTGTTTTCCCGCAGCCGGAAGGCCCCAACAGCGAAACGAATTCCGTATCTTTAACTGTAAATGAAATATCGCTCAAAACCGGGCGCACGGCGCCTTCAAAGATTTTGGAAATATTGCTCAATTCCACTTCAGCCATAAAGTGCTCCTCCTCGGTTAAGCGCAACTACGCAGATTGTCTAGGGTGAAGGCTGTAGGCTATTAGGCTGTTAGCCAAATCAAACTCTTACCTAATAGTCTAACTGCTACAGCCTATTTACCTGAGCTGTTAGTAACAAATCGTTAATTTTCCGCCAGTGTATCCCGGCTTGTGCCGTATTTTAAGTATGAAACCCGCGTCTCCTCCGCTCACATCCACTTTGGCCGCTTCCGCAGTGGCGGCGGAGACAGTAACCCCGGTAAGAGCTATCGTGTCCATTTCCATAGACGCCGTATTGTAACTGATCTCCAGTCCCCGGTTTGTGCGGTTAATGGAGGTGATCTCGCAGGTAGCGTAGCGGATCATACCGCCGGTCTTTCCGCCTGAGGCGGAGGCGGGCAGTTTATAATGCAGTGGCACTATAACAGCGGACCTGTTCCTCATCAGCAGCGGGAATTCTATCTTATCCCCGTTAAAATCCAATGCGATCCGGCCCGGGTTAATATCGTCATGGTAGTTCGCTACTAGAAGGAACCCGGACTCACGGTCCCTGCGCAGCATTGTAACCAGGTCGTAGGCCCCGGTCTCAACGCTTTTGCGCACACCGAGCTCGCGGCAAACAGCGTCGAAAGCGGGTTTGAAATAGTCGAATTTATCGGAAAAATGGAAACCCAGAAGGCACAGAGCGCCCTTTCCCGCCTTTCTCACTATCCCGCACGGTTTATTTTTATAAACGGCTATAACCTTGTCGCCTGGCAGCAGGCTGCCGAATGTGTTTATATCCTGGTTGTGCAGATAGGTTTCCACTCCAAGGAACTCCACAGTGCGGACCCCGCGGACTTTTTCAGCCTTCAGCCCGAGTGAGTCAAGGAACGGTGAACAGGGTTTCCAACCCTCGTCCATAAGAAGTGCCTCGCCGCAAAAAAGCAGTTTTCCCCCGCTGTTCACATAGGAAAAAAGCTTCCGCTGGGAAACCGCGTCCATAAACATGGTTGAGAAAACCGCCAGCGCCGGTGCCTTTATAACAGTGCTCATCTTAATGTCAACCAGGCCGGTTTGATAGCCGGTAAGATATGCCTGGCGGGCGAGGCCGTCGAAAAAAAACTCATTGCGCAGCGCGAATATCTTATCGGCCATAGGTCCGTCAAGGTACTCGGTATTGTAATACTCGCTGTAAAATCCGAGGTCCAGGTCGACCGCGGGAGCCATCTCCGCCGCGCAGGCGCCTATTCCGTTTATAAACTCCCCGAATTTCATCAGGTTTTTGAAATGATTGCGCAGCCGCCCGTTGGAAGCCACCGGGGCCTGCCACTCATGATAAAGGCCGAACTGGCCTAGCCCGCCCTCGTTAGTGCCGCCGGCGAACATATAGCAGTTCATGCCGTTAACGCCGCTCATAAAAGTGGTTTTTAGATTTAATTCCACGTCAGCGGGATAAAGCCTGGGCTTATCGCTTAAGACGCCTGTCTGGAGTTCGGCGCAGATAACAGGCGACCCCTCGGGCGTTATGCTTTTGACCACGGCGGATGTGATTGCTATGTCATGGAAATTTTCGTAATCCAGACGGCGCATCTGGTACGCGCCTCCGAATATGACTCCGGGAACTTTCTCCGCGAACTTTCCGAACTTTATCGTAGTGGCGGGGGAATACAGCCCGCGGCCCCGCAGATCATAATCATAAAACTGCGGTATATTGGCTAGCACTGGCGTGCGGACTCCCATTTTTTTCACCATGGAATTGAGTTTTTTAAAGTAAACCGCGTAATATTCCTTGTAATAGTCGCCCCAGTCCAGCAGGCAGCGGAGGTTCCCCCCCTTCAGCTTGTTTAAAGGCTGCTTAATCCTGGAGAAATCCTTATAAGAAGCGTTATACGCCGAATTGAGTTTCCCTATACTTCTATATCGTTTTTTAATAAAGTTCCGGTACATGCGGTCGGAATAGGGAGCGTAATCGCCTATCTTGCCAAGCCAGTTTATCATCCCTATCTCATTGCACAGTTGAAAGAATATGATATTGCCTTGCGGATACTGCAACCCGGTAAGCATTGGAACCAGCTTTTCATACCAAGCCCGCACCTTGACGAGGAATTGGGGGCTGTTATACGCGGGCGGGGACTGATGGTGTATGGTCTTGCCCTCGTTGGCGGGCAGGAAAACTTCCGGATATCTCTCGGACAGCCAGTCGGGCAGCCCCTCATTCATCATTTCCCCGTTTGAAACCGGGCCAATGCGCGGCACAAAGAAAAGGCCGCTTTCAGAGACCAGCCGCAAAAATTTATCCAGGTTCCTGCGGGAATGCGTTTTACCGTTGAAATCGAATATCCCCTCCTTCACTTCGTGCCAGCGCCAGGGGATATAGGAGGCCACGGTGTTGAGGCCGGCTTCTTTGGCCCTGGCAAGCCTGTCCGGCCAATCCTTGGGATCAATCCTGAAGTAATGCAGCTCTCCGGAGTAAATAAAAGTCGGCTTACCGTCCAGTATAAAATTCCCGCCGCGCATTTCAGGAATGGTTCCCGCCACTACTACTTCGGCGGGTCCGCCAGTGACACTGTCCACCTTAGGCGGCCGCGGGCCCTTGGCGCTGTCCGAGGCTGAGCTGTTTGGTGGAAAAGGTTTCACATTGTCTCCATATTAATTTGTAAATACTCCGGTGAATAGACTGTAGGCTGTTAGACTATTAGGTAAGAATCAGATTTGGCTAACAGCCTAATAGCCTACAGCCTAAACAACCAGAGTAGTTATAACCTTATATTTGTCACTCACCACACCTGCCGGCTTACTCACGGTTATACGGGTTTTTCGTCCGCGCACCAGCCGCTCCATAGTAAACCCGCTCCACTGCGCGGGCAGTTTGGGATCTACTACCAGCTTACCGTTTTCTACGCGCACGCCAAGCAGCCGTTCTGTTATACATCTAAACAGCCAGGCGGAAGAACCGCTGTACCAGGTCCACGCGCCCTTGCCTTCATTAATGGATTCCGGGCCTTCTATATTGCCGGGGGTGACATAAGGCTCGCCTTTGTATTTGTCGGGATCTTTCATGGACAGCAGGGGCGGGCACAGCCGGGCCACGGTGTCGTAAACTTTTTGGGTATTGCCGGCCAGCGCCTGCGCCCAGATGGCCCAGGTGGCCGCGTGGGTGTAAACACCGCCGTTTTCCCGTATGCCGGGCGCGTATCTGGTCAGATAACCGATGTGTTTGTCCACCACCGAGTATGCCGGCGTAAACAGCAGCACGCCGTAATCGCGGTAAAGCCTGGCTTCGGTTACTTGAAGCAGTTTTTTAGCCTGCGCGCCCTCCACCACCCCGCTTATCACCGCCCAGGTCTGGGGGTTTAAATGTATTTTGCCCTGCCTGCAGGATTTGACTCCCAGAATCTCGCCGCTGTCTTTTGTGGCGAGCATGAACCAACCGTCCTTAAAAGCGTACTTTAGCAGCGCTTTTTTGAGCTTTTTAGACTCACGCCTGTAGCGTGCGGCCCGCCCCGCCCTTTTGGATGAAGACGCAGACCAAAAGGGCGGGGCCCGCCCGGCGCCTTTATCCACCCTGGCGCAAATTACCGCGAAAGAATTAAGCACGTGCACAAAGAACTGCGCAAGCCACACGGATTCGCCCTTCCACTTTACACCCACACCATTCAAGCCGTCGTTCCAGTCGCCCTCTCCCATAAGCGTAAGCCCGCGCGGGCTCAGGCGTTTAAAAACTTTTTCTATGGAAACCAGACAGTGCTCATATATGGTCCCGTTTCCGCCGTCATAATAGGGCGCTTTTTCCTTAAGTATCCCGTAATCCGCCGTCTCGTGCAGATAATTGGCTACTACGAACGGGAGCCACAGAAGATCATCGGAAATATCGGTAAACCGCCCCTCCTCAGAGATCGGATGCCACCAGTGCTGTACGGTACCGTCTTTTTTCTGGTGAGCCGCATGCATTTTTATCTGGGCTTTGGTCTTAGCCGGCTCAAGCGCCAGATAGATCTGGCTGTCCTGCAGCTGGTCCCTGAAGCCGAACGCGCCGCCGCACTGGTAATAGGCGGTCCTGCCAAGCATCCGGCAGGAGATGGTCTGATATTTCAGCCAGTAATTTACCAAAGCGTCTATGGCTGGTTCGGGCGTCTTAACCTTAAACCGGCCGCATAACTCAAGCCAGTGTTCTTTGGTCTCCTCTAGCAGCGCCCGCGGTTTCTTTAAAGCTTTTATGTAGGCGGGATAGTCCGCGCTGAAAGTGTCGTGTTTCAGCGCTCCCAGCATGAAATTAATTTCTTTAGAGGCCCCGGCGGCCAGTTCCATGTCGAATTTCATGGAGACCACCGGCTCAAAGCCCATACCGGTTCGCCCGGACAAAGAACCGCCCTCTTTCAGTATCCGCGCGTCATGCCATGAATTATACGCGCCGAATATCTCTTCCTTGTCGCAGGTGAACGTTGAAGGCCGGGCGCTGGAAGCGAAAACGCAGGTGAAAGGCCACCCCTTATTCCAGCCGGCGTCGCCCGGAAGCGGCGCGGTCCACAGATTTGAATCGGCAAGCACGGCGTTGTTTTTTTTGTCAAATTTAGTCTTTACAAAAAGATTGTGGAATTCCCGGTGCCAGTCGGGAAAGACTCCAAGCAGCAGCTCAATATAGCTGAGAAGCGAAATATTGCGCTTTTTACCCGAAACATTTTTCAGCTTGAGGGTCCAGACCTCGCAATTCATATCCTGCGGCACGAAAATGGTCCACTCCGCCGCTATTCCGAGGGCTTGGGTATTGAAAACCGTGTAGCCCATGCCGTGGACACAGCTGTATTTCTGGAAAGAGGCTTTGAGCGGCTGCGGCGTTATAGACCAGGAACGCCCGGTATCATTATCGCGCAGCAGCAGGAATTTTCCGCAATGATCGCCCACTGTGTCCTGCTGCCAGCGGGTTATCCGGTTAAGCATAGAATGCTCAAGCCACGAGTATCCCCCGCCGGCCTGTGAAATAGTAACGCCCCACCGCCCGTTGGAAATCACGTTTATCCATGGCCGCGGAGTGCGCCAGTCGGTAATAGTGTAGGAAGCTCCGCCGTCGGAAAAATAACCGTATTTATTCTTAAGCATTTTTAACCTTTCACCGCGCCGGCGGCTATACCCTTTATGTAATGTTTTTGCGCCAGCAGGAAGACGAGTACCGCAGGCGCCACCACCACCACGGCGCCCGCCATAAGAAGTCCCCAGTCCGTGTTGTACTGTCCGTTAATACTCGCCAAAGCCACGGGAAGAGTGTATTTATCCTCGCGCAGCATGATTATCAGCGGCCACAAGAAATCGTTCCACGCGCCTATAAAACTGAACACGGTAAGCGTGGCGATTATCGGCCTGCACAAAGGCAGCATTATCCGCCAGAAAATAGCGAATTCCGAAAAACCGTCTATGCGGGCCGCCTCAAGTATCTCCTCCGGAATATCCATCATAAACTGGCGTATCATAAATATCGCGAAAACGGCGGCCGAGCCGGGCAGGACCAGCCCGGCGTAAGAATTTAGCAGGCCCATTGATTTCAGTATAAGGAATACCGGCAGCATGGTAACCTGCCCCGGAACCATCATGGTGACCAGCAGCAGGGCGAACAATTTTTCCCGGCCGGGGAATCTGAGCTTGGCGAAGGCATAAGCAGCCATGGCGTTGAACAGCACAGAAAGCGCCGTGAGGCTTACCGCGTATATAACGCTGTTGCAGAGATGCAACCACATGTTAACCGCGGCAAAAAGATTTTTATACCCGGCGAGAGTCCAGACCTGCGGCAGGATGGTGGGCTGTCTGGTAAAAATTTCGCCCGGGCTCTTGAACGAGGTGGACAGCATCCACACGAACGGGAAAAGCGTGATGATTACGGATACGACCATAAAAGCGTAAAAAACAGCTTTATAGGCGGTCGAACACCGTTTTACGGTTGCCATTAAAAAGTCCTCTCAAGCTTTTTCTGAACCCGGAATTGCAGGGTGGTAAACGCGAAAATAAGCCCGAAAAGAATGTAGGCCATCGCCGAAGCGTAGCCAAGATTGTAAAATTTGAACCCCTGCTGATACATGTAAAGCACTACGGACATCGTTGAGTTGAGCGGACCGCCGCCGGTCATGATATACGGCTCCGCGAAAAACTGCAGGTAGCCTATGGTGGTCATTACTATTACAAAAAAGGCCGTGTTCCGCAGCATGGGCAGCGTTATATACCAGAATTCCTGCCGGCTGTTGGCCCCGTCCAGGGCTATGGATTCGTAAAGCGAGTCTGGAATGGATTGGAGTGCTGCGACGAATATAATGGTGTTGTACCCGAATCCTTTCCAGACAGCCATAAGTATCAGCGACGGAAGCGCCAGCCAGCGGTTGGACAGCCAGCTCTGCGCGGGTAAGCCCAGTCGCTCCAGCGCCAGGTTAAACAGGCCGAACTCCGGGTTATATAGCCAGCGCCAGATTATGGCTACAGCCACCATGGTGGTGATAACCGGGATAAAATACGCCACCCTGAAAAAAGCTTTGGCACGCAGTATCTGTGCATTGAGCGCAAGCGCCATGGCGAGCGAAAGAGCGACGCTGACCGGAACTCCTATAAAAGCGAACACAAGGGTATTGCGCAGCCCCGCCAGAAAAACAGGGTCGCCGAATAATCCAACGTAATTCTCCAGGCCGACAAAAACTATTTTAGTCCAGTCGTTTACCCCGTACATGTTCCAGTTGGTCATGCTGGCTATAAAAGAAGCGACTATAGGGATGAAAAGGAAAACCGCGAGTATTAACACCGCGGGCAGCAGAAACAAAATAGCTATCGGCTGGCATTTACCGCCGACCGAAGCGCGCCGGCCGCGCAGGTAGAGAACAACGGCGCAGACGGGAACCATGAACAACAACAGCGATAAGGCTATTTTAAACGCCGCGGACTGCTGCCGCTCCGATTTTACAAGTATCTTTTCTATCCGGGCGGAAAGTTTTTCCCTGGCAGCCTGCGCTGTCACTTTGCCGAAGACGGCTTCTTCAACCGCGTCGTTTATATTGCCGGCTATGTTTTCCCATTCCGGCACCTGGGGCGGCGCTTTGGCCGTGTCCAGCTCTTTTCTGAAAGAGGCAAGCCGCGGATTTCCGGAAAGGGACGGGACGCTCCAGGCTTTTCTGCTGGAGGGCAGATCGCCGCTCGCGGCGTACCATTTTGCCTGCATTTCCGGACCGGCCATAAACTCCATGAATTGCCAGGCCAGGGCCTTGCGCGGCGAACTTTTAAACATCACAAGATTACAGCCGCCCATAAAGGACGCGCGCTTTTTCCCCGCCGGCAGCGGAGCCGTGGCCCAGCGTCCGTTGAGCTGCGGTTTGGAAATTTCAAGCTCGGAAATCATCCAGGGCCCGGAGATAAACACCGGGAAGTATCCGGATTCAAACGCCGTAAGCAGGTCCGTATCGTGACCGCCCTCAAGCGGCGCCAGTTTCTCGTCAAAGAACCGCTTCAGATACGCTATCGTCTCTTCAAATTTTCCGGCCGTGAGCGGGGCGCTTTGGCCGTCTGATGGCCATAGGCCCTGATAAGGCACTGGCGTGGCCTTGAGCAGCTCGCCGCCGTTCTGCCAATAGAACATTAAAAATATCTGCCAGTCGTTAGTCGGCAGCGCGAACGCGTAGCCTCCGTTCTTAGAGCGCTTCAGCGCTCTGGAAAACTTATAAAATTCTTCCCAGTCTTCGGGAAACTTATTGTATCCGGCCTGCGCCGCCAGATCGGTGCGGTAGAACATGACACGGGTATCCACGTACCAGGGCAGCCCGTACCACTGCTCCCGGTGAACATTGGATTCGCGCGCTCCAGGAAAGAAATCCCCTGTATCCAGCGCGGAAGAGGAAATAAATCCGTTCAGCGGCTCAAGCGCGTTCATGGCCCGGAATTCAGGCATCCAGGTGGTGCCCATCTGGCTGATGTCAGGCGCCATATCGCCCACAACCGCGGTCACCAGCTTCTCATGCGCTCCCGTCCACGGAATAGCCTGCGTGACAATTTTCACCCCGGGATTTCTTCTTTCAAAAATTTCCGCGGCCTGGCGTATAAGCTTCCCTTCCGCGCCCATGGCCCACACGGTCAGTTGCCGGGACTGCGCGTCCGCCTTAGGCGGATGGCACAGGAACAACAGGACAGCAATGGCAAGGGTGTTTTTAAAAGTCATGTTGTTTAGGCTGAAGACTGTTAGACTCAATGGCAACAGAAGGCTATTGAATGCTACGGAAAGCAACTGAAGGTAAGAAAGCTGTTTTATGCGGCCCTCTTACTTTCTACGGCATTCAGTTGCTTTCTTTTGCTTTCCGTTGCTATCAATTACCATCGTACCTACACCCTATCCCCTTCTTTTCACCTGGATCTCCCCCAGATACGTGGCCGGAGCCAGAAAGAACCAGTTGAACTTGGCGTCCGAATTCAAAACGCGGTCAATATTGCGGGCCGCCAGAGAAAACCCCACACGGCCGGCCCCTATGCCGAATACCGTCCGTTCCAGCGCCAGAACCGCCTCATATCCGCGGGCGGTAACCGAAGAGTCCACTATCCCGCAGGCCCCGGCCGTTCTTTCGGGATGAAAAAATTCGCGCGCGCGCATGCCGCCCCCCGGAGCCGGAGAGACGATGATCTGGTAATCGTCCGCCCCGCCCCAGGCGAACTTGTTGTTGGTGGAATCTATATACACTTCCAGAGAATCATCCTCATACATGCGTTCCTCTGGATGAGAAGAGATCAGCTCGCTGTCGCGCACTTCAATTTTTAAAAAAAAAATCGGCTGTTTGCCAGCAGGTCCGCTTTCACTCTGTAATCCGGCTGGCGGTTAAAGCCGTTCTGAAGATGTTTGTTGTCCAGTTTAACGGCCTTTTTAGCTTTTTTCCATACCCCGGCGGCCAACTTAAGATCCTCCGGCTTAAGATCGTCCCTGATGTTCTTCACTTTTATCAACGGACGCTTGTGCAGAAAATACGCGGCCATTTCCACAGGGGGCCCGGAGGTGACGGCGGATCTTGCCGCTGCTCCGTCAAACCCGGCCTCCCTCATTCCCTTCTGAACTTCGGGCCGCGACATGAATAACTTCCAGATCAGTCCGCTCCGGTAGTTTTCAATCATAAGCACGGTCGGGCCCTGGTTAATGCCGAACGCGTCGGACGCGAAGAAATTTCTGTCAAGGTTGAAAGAATCCGTAAAACCGTAACTTCCCCACAACTCATCGCGATACCTGAAATAGAAATGTTTCATTGCGGAGATGGAATACCCCGGCGTAAAAACTATTGACGCCGCGGCGGCGGACGGCGCCACGGTCCCGTCGTGCAGCGCCGGGCCGGGAGGAGCTCCGTAAGCCATATATCCGTCGGGGCCGATGCTTGCGGTAAGACCCCAGGAGTCTTTACCGTAAGTTTTGAAAGATTTGGAACTGTCAATGCAGAACTGACGGTTGGCAAGGGTCGCCTGGACTGAATTTTCAAAATAATCCGCGAAAGCATCCCGCTTGTTCCGGAAATCTATAAAAGCGTGGGAAAACTGGTGCGTGAACAGCGGCGGGCTGATAATCAGTTCATGGTCCTTATATTTACCCCGCGGCCGTCTGATCGCCGTCCAGCTTTTCGCGGTCAGGGGGAAAGTCGGAGAACCCATGGCGAGAATGTACATTACCATGCTCTCGTTGTAATCGCTCCAGAAGTGAGGGAGAAAACCATTTTCCGGAGTCCAGCCCATGGACAGGAACTGTGAACCGTTGGCCATCCATTTCCAGTCCGCCCGTTCGTAGAGTTTTTTAGCCAGGTCTTTTATCTCGGGGTTTTCAAAATACTGGGCGGCGGTAAGCGCGCCGGCCAGAAATAAAGCCGTGTCCATGGAAGAAAGCTCGCAATTCCATACGCGCTTGCCCGTTTCCATATCCACAAAATGATAGAAGAAACCGTGCTCCGACTCCATTTTTTCACTGAAAAACTTAAGCGTGGTCTTTACCCTCTTCTCCGCCTCGCCTTTGCCGATCCAGCCGCGTTCCGCGCCCGCGGTAATCGCCGCGAGACCAAAACCCACCGCCGCTATGGACGCCGGAGAATATTTAAAGTCCGGGGATCCTGAATTGGAGGCCTTGTCCAGCACCAGGCCATTGGCGGAATTCGCGCATTTGAGGAAATACTGGAACGACTGGCCTTCCACCATATCCAAAAACGCGGCATCCTTCCCGCCCGCGGAATTGTCCGCCGCGCCGGTCGGGACGGAAACGGCTTCCATATTCAAACCGGGTACGGCAGGCTGCGAAGCGCCGCCATTCTTTACCGCATTAGTGTAATTCGCAATACCGGCCGCGTCCTTCAGTATGTTAAATGTGGAACTGTTCTCCGCAAAAGCGAAAGCCGCCGCGGACAGAATAAGAGCCGGCAGGAAGGATGCTAATGTAATTCTTTTTGATTTCACAAAGATACTATACTCACTCCACACTTGACTTTCAAGGGCTATATACCCAGCAGCTCAGGGCCAAAAGGCCCATGGGTAGTATAAAGTCTCAGGACACATGTCACAGGTCACAGGTCACAGGTGTAGTTAGTTGCAGGTCTCATGTCACAAGTGAAGAATGAGATTTTACTTGAGACTTGTGACCTGAAACTTGAGACTAAGCTGGCTTGTGACAGCAAAAGGAGCGAAGCTCCTTTTGCTATGGTATCAATATCATCTGCCCGGGCTCCACATCGCCGCCGCGCTGAACATTCCCCTCATTGGCCCGGTACAGTTCAATCCACCTGGACG
>MGTS01000007.1 GCA_001799565.1 Elusimicrobia bacterium GWA2_51_34
TTTCAAGATTGCGCCAATTTCACCATCATGTTGCGTTGGAAATGGGGATATTTTCACCATCATCTTGCATTGGATAATTCTCGGCCGTGGGGCAGTCTTATGTTTTATGTTATAATAAAATCGGAATATTTCATCGGTTAATAATTATTTTAATTAAGGGGCAATTTATCCTATCATTTCTCGCGAATTCAGCGCAGTTTTTGCTTATTATATCCGGTATTTTATACTTGGTTCTCAGTTTCCGCGGTTTTTGGAGGATTCCAATGCCTCCGTACGCGCTTAAAAAACTGCGTTTCGCCCTGCTTCTGCCTGCTTACAACGAGGAGAAAGTAATTAAATTTTCCGTGGAGAGCCTGCTTAAAATCGCATACCCCCGCGAATTGTTTGACGTTTTCGTAGTGGCCGACCACTGCACCGACGGTACGGCCTTTATAGCGGCAGACCTTGGCGCTGCGGCGCTTGACTACTCGGGTTCCGGGCTTAAAGCCGGCAAAGGCAGGGCGCTCAAGTGGGCCTCCGACAAGATCCTTGCCATGGAAAAGTATGACGCTTTGTGCTATTTTGACGCTGATTCCCTGGCGCACCCGGGTTTCCTTGAAGCAATGAATAACCAGCTTAACGCCGGCGCAGAGGCGGCGCAGGGCCGCCAGCTCGCAAAAAATGAGAATTGCTGGCTGGCCCGTATTCTGGCCGCCGGCCACATAGTTACGAACAGGTTCTTTCAGCGCCCTAAACAGGCGCTAGGCCTGTCGGCCACGCTGCACGGCAAAGGCATGTGTTTCTCCGCCTCAGTCGCCGGGCGGTTTCCCTGGGATGAACAATGTCTGACCGAGGACCTTGAGATGCAGATGCGCCTCATACGCTCGGGTGTGCGCATAGTCTGGGCTGAAGACGCCATCGTTTATGACGAGGAGCCGGTCAACATTGAGCAGTATGTGCGCCGCGCCGTGCGTTGGACGCGCGGTTCGCTTGATACCGCCCGCAGGCACCTTTTAGCTTTGTGTTCAAGGGCCGTAAAAAAAGGCGACATCAGATCGTTTGAAGGCGCCCTGTATTGCGCCCAGGCCTACCGGCTTGGTCTTATAGCCGTTACCGCCGCCCTTATCTGGATTACCAGAGATTCTTTTAATCTTTTTGTCTGGTTGTATGCCAAACTGCCTGGTGTGGAATTCCCCATGAAGGCTGCCGCCATGCTGCCGTTTGCGCTATACCCTGCAGCGGCTTTGGTGATGGAAAAGGCCCGGCCGGAGCTTCTTATCGCTTATTTCCTTCAGCCGGCCCTGGGCATCCTGCGTCTGCCGGTTTTTGTGGCCGGCATGTTGAGGGGCAGAGCGTTTTGGGACAGAACGGAGCATGCAAGTCAGGTAGCCATAACGGATCTGGTTAACCAGGAGCATGGGTGATCAGCAGGCGCACTATTTGTTTTCCGAAGCGGACTTTCGCACGCGTATAAGGCAGTCGTAAGAATCCGGCGGCTTAGCCTGAAAGTTGCTGTTGCAACTTTCCCTTTCGCAGTGCTCAAGGTGCGCTTCGCGCGGCATACTGGACGATGTCCGTGCCGTATCAGGCGCTATGCGCATCAGACGGCCACCTTCTAAAACCTGGCGGCATTGCGCTTGGTTTTCGCCCCGCAACTGAGGGGAATCCTGGCCGTCTGATGGCCATGGGCCCTTGTTACGGCACCTGCGAAGGCATTGTGATATTTTTATTTACCTGATTCCTTCATGGCAACTATATTGAAATACAGGATTCAGGTTAGCGGAATCTGATTGCTGACCTCTGGCCTCTGATCCCTTTCTTTTTTAGCTTATGAACAGGACATTGACCCGTTATATCGCGCGAAATTTCTGGGGGCCTTTTGCCCTGGGGCTTGGGGTTTTCACGGCGCTTCTTTTGTTCGGCAGTTTTTTTGATAAACTCAATTCCTTTATGAAAGCCGGCGCCGAGTCGGGATTGCTTGGCAGGTATCTGCTTTACCGGCTGCCTTTTTTTCTTGTAAAAATGACGCCCATGGCGACTCTTCTGGGAATTCTGTTCGCTTTAGGCGGAATGCTTGCGCGGGGCGAATGGAAAGCGGGCATGGCCGGAGGCTGGCGTCCGTTTGAAATGCTTAAACCGCTTTTACTCTGTTCGGTCCTGGCCGGTGTATTCCAACTGGTCCTGCAGGAGGCCGTCGCGCCCCGGTTTTATATGCGTTCGGAATTTCTTTTTGAAAGCAAGCTTCGCGGAAAGGAAAACTGGCAGCAATTGATAAAAAAAGACGTCGTTTTTTCCGCGGGGGAAGGTGTTTTTGTGACCGCGCATATTTTTAACGGCAGAGAAAACTCCATGGAGCGCGTGATAGCCAATATTTACCGTGACGGCAGGCTATTTATTGAAATAAGCGCGCGTTCGGCCATTTGGCAGGCGGCAGTCCGCCGCTGGGTTTTTAAGGACGGGGTGTTTATAAATTATGACGCCAGTTTAAAACCCGCAAGTTCCAGGTTCGCGTCTTATCAGTCTGATATTACCGTTCCGCCCGACAGTCTTGTGCTTGAACGGCTGGTGCCGGAGGGTGTTTCAATCGCGGATCTTCTACGGCGTGTGAAACGCCTGGGTGCCGTGGGCGCGCCTGTGGTAAGCGAGCTTACCATCCTTTATTGCAAGCTGGCCGCCCCGTTTGCCAACCTTGTAATGGCTCTTATAGGCGCCATGATGGTGCTGCTCATCCGGGGCGGAAGCCGCGTTTTAAACTTCGGTCTGGCCGTGGTGGTGGGTTTTATATTCTGGGCGGTGATAATAATGGGCCAGTCTTTGGGCGAAGCGGAGCTTTTTCGTCCATCTATAGCCGGTTTCGGGCCGCTGGTTATTTTTGCCTTTTTTTCGCTTTTAGGCCTGAAAAAAGCCAGGGTGTTTTAATTCAAATTCCCGTTGGAATTTGGATGGATGGCGCGGTTTTGGCGGGGGGGCGGTTCATACAATCCAAATGAGAAAGTTTTATCAATGTCGGCCACCGGACCGGGTTTTTCCGATACAATCTAAAAAATAAAAAACGGGAACTCGCGGCGGAAATTAATCCAAAAAATACGTTAAATATTGCTTTCCGGCCCAAAACAACACGACATGAGGTTGTCGCGGTCGTCTGCTAGTATATTAAGGTGACAAATCGGTTAAATGAAGCGGTAACGCGATATTGCAGGCAATTTCCCGGTGACTTTATGTTTCAGCTTATGCGCCAGGAAACCGCAAACTTGACATCGCAATCTGCGATGTCAAGTTCCCCTGGCGGCCGCCGGGTGCGTCCTTATGCCTTCACGGCCAAATAAAAGTGCGCGGAATATTTGAGCGCAATGAGTTTAAAAGGGAACAATCCGTACGGTGCCACCGCGCCCCAAGCGCGACCGGCAACCATTGAAGGACCCTTTGCAAAATGTCGCCGCTCTTGCAAAGAAATTCGCCCAGGCGGCCTAAAAGGCGAGGTTTATTAAGGAATATTATGCAAAATATTATTCAACCTGGTACCGTTGAGAAAAGGATCTGTCTGATACGGGGGCAAAAAGTGATTTTGGACTGCGACCTGGCCGCTATTTATGGAGTACCTACCAGACGTCTTAATGAGCAGGTCAAGCGCAATAAGGATAAGTTTCCGGAAGATTTTGCTTTTCGGCTTACTCAACGTGAGGTCGCAGATTTGGCCGCGCAAACCGTGAAAACGGTCCGGCCGGTGATGCGGTCGCAATTTGCGACCGCATATAAAAGGAATCTCCGGTTTCCTCCGTACGCATTCACGGAGCATGGGGCCGTTATGGCGGCCAATGTGTTGAATATTAAATAATGGAAGAGAAAATATACGCGCACACCAAAACCAATCCGGGCGGAGTTTCCAGAGAGATGTTCTTTCCAAAGGGGGGTACAAATTGTACATACCCTTTGGATATCTGTTCTACAGAACACTGCCTCCCTCGCCCGCCGCTTCGCCGAAGCCGCCGGCCTGTTTAGGGAGGATTAACCTATGAAAGAAATTGTGCCGGTGGAAATAATAGAAAGCAAAATACTTCTGTTGCGCGGCCGCAAGGTAATGCTGGACCGCGACTTGGCGGCGCTCTACGGTGTGGCAACAAAAGCGCTCAACCAGGCCGTGAAACGGAAGGCAAGACGTTTCCCGGAAGACTTTATGTTCCGTCTGACAAAGGCCGAAATGCGTAATTGGAAGTCACAGTTTGTGACTTCCAATTCCAGGGTTAAAATGGGGCTTCGCAAAGCTCCATGCGCTTTTACGCAAAACGGCATATCCATGCTCTCAAGTGTTTTAAACAGCGAACGGGCGGTAAACGTGAATATCCAGATAATGCGCACTTTCACCCGTCTTATGGAAATCATCTCCGCACATAAAGATTTGGCGCGTCGGCTTGATAAACTGGAAAGCAAATACGACACGCAGTTTAAAATAGTCTTTGACGTGATCCGGGAATTAATGGCCGTGCCGGAAAAGCCCAAAAAACGCATCGGTTTCACGGCTAAAGAAAAGCGCGCGAAATATTTGAGTCCGGTGTGTTAAAGAGGCATAATATAACCAGGGGGGAAATTGAAAATAGCCGGAAATGCCGATTTTAAGCCAAAATCAAAGTGACACACCCTTGTCGCGTTGATGTGGTAGGATATTTGTTATGAACAATTATGCTTTTATAGACAGCCAAAATCTTAACCTGGCAGTCCAGAATATGGGTTGGAGGCTGGATTTTTTGAAATTCAGGGTCTACCTTAAAGACAAGTATCATGTTTCCAAAGCTTTTTTATTTATTGGGTATATCCCGCAAAACCAGTCGTTGTATTCTAACCTTCAACAGCAGGGTTTTATCCTTATATTCAAGCCAACCCTGGCTCTTCCTGGCGGTGGCGTTAAGGGGAATGTGGACGCGGAACTTGTCCTTCATTCAATGATTGAATTCCTAAACTATGAAAAAGCCGTCATTGTTACGAGTGACGGGGATTTTTTCTGTCTTGCTGATTATTTGGTCCGCAAGGATAAATTGTTGAAATTGCTCATTCCCGACCGGAACAAATATTCCTCGCTTTTTAGAAAGCTGATGCCGCATATTGTTTTTATGAACGATTTAAGGGGAAAACTGGAGTATAAATGAAAGAGAGGCATTACCGCGGGACGGAACCCTTTGGCTTGCCTCTCATCGTGATTCATATATATTATACCCCATTTTAAGCCAAAGTCAATGGCGGTTTTTATAAATTCAGTCAAAATCAACGCGACACACCCTTGTCGCGTTGATGTGGTAGGATATTTACCCCGCCCTTTTGGCCACGGCAAAAGGCGTGTAGATGGCACTTGGGTTATATGGCTCCCGCAGTTACGCACCAAAAGAGCGGGGTTTGTATAAGTTTCAGCGGCAAAGACGAAAATAAATGTCAGAGAAAAAATATTACGCGCACACCAAAACTAATCCTGACGGCACCCCCGCGCCCCAAAGTGCCTGGCAGCTGCTGGATGAACATTTATGTAACATCTGGGCCAAGATCGGAAAAAAAGACGCTAGTTCTTGGCACCCGCTTATCCTTCACATGCTGGATGTTGCCGCTGTGGCAGAAGCGGTTCTGGAACGGGAGCCCGCTGCCGCCAAAACAACCATTGCGGCATGCCTTGGGATGAGTTGGAGTGATGCCCGCCCATGGTTGTTACTGGTCCTGTCGTGTCATGACTTGGGGAAAGCATGTCCAGGTTTCCAATCCAAATGGGCGGATGCGCCACAAACAGGTCTTAAAATGCCAGCCAGCCCGGACACCAGAATCAACCATGCTTTTGTGAGCCAAATTGCGTTGTCTGCTCTGCTGCAAGAAAAAGGATGGCCGCAGGATTTAGCGGATTTGCTTGGGGACGCTGTCGGCTGCCATCATGGGAATAGAGCATCTCCCACTATTTTGGGCCGCCTTAGCGGAAATAGAAGGGCTATAGGCGATAATGGTTGGCCGGAAGCCCGCCGTACCATGCTGGAGGCGATATTTCAGGTTTTTAAACCGGACCACCCGCCTGCCAAACAAACTCTTTCCGGTCCGGAATTTATGTCGTTGGCCGGGCTTACAAGCTTTTCCGATTGGATAGCCTCTGACGAAAATCACTTCCCATTCGGAAATATAGAGGATTGTTTAAACCTCCCGGCATGGTTCAAAAAACGCAGATTAATCGCGGAACAGACCCTTGATGAAATAGGCTGGCTGCCGCGCACCCCGCTTTCAACTGTGTCTAAATCATTTAAACAGGCCTTGGGTTTTGCACCGCGCCCTTTACAAAAAGCCGTCGTGCAAACATTAAAAAAACTTAAATCACCGGCTATTCTGCTGGTGGAAGCTCCTATGGGAGAGGGAAAGACTGAGGCCGCATTCTATGCGCATCTGGAATTGCAACGCCGTTTCGGCCACAGGGGATTGTATGTGGCTATGCCCACAAAAGCAACCGGCAATGCCATGTTCGGGAGAACCCTTGAGTTTTTGTGCCGCCAGGGAATTCAGCGCAGGCTGGATATGCAATTACTGCATGGCTCAGTCCTGTCTAACGATACATTCAAAAATCTTCGCCTTTCCGGAGTTGGTGATCCGGGCGATGGCGGCGAAGTCCGCGCCGCTGAATGGTTCACGTCCAAAAAGAAGGCTCTCCTGTCTGAATACGGCGTGGGTACAGTAGACCAGGCTTTGATGCCTATCCTGCCAGTACGCCACAATTTTATGCGTTTCTGGGGGCTTGCCAATCGCGTGGTCATTTTTGACGAAATCCACGCCTATGACGCCTACACGGGCACGCTTTTGGTTCATCTGTTGCGCTGGCTTCTAGCAATGGGTTCTTCGGTGGTGCTACTTTCGGCTACGCTGTCTCCATCTTTCCGGCGCAAGCTGGCTAAAGTTGTAAATGTCGAACTGCCTGAGCAGGAGAAAAAATACCCGCGGCTTTCTGTGTTTCGTCACGGCGCGGCAAAGGTTGAGCAGGTGCATTTTAAAGCGGAACAGTCACTCCACCGTGCGCTGCGGCTGGTTGCTATCCCGGCAGACCTTGCAGATATACAGGCTGCGCTGGAGCGGCATCTTCCCAATGGCGGAATGGGGCTGGTTTTGGTCAACACGGTACAGCGGGCGCAGGACTTATATCGTCTTTTCCCTGACGGCGTGGTTGTGGAATGCGATGGGCAGCGTGTCGGGAAACGGCTTCCCGACGGGACGGAAATATTACTCTTTCACGCGCGTTTTCCCGCCGACAGCAGGCAGAAACGCGAGCAGCAGGTTTTGGAATTATTTAACAAAAGTGGAATACGGAAGGGTAGAAAAATCCTTATCGCCACGCAGGTCGCCGAGCAAAGCCTTGACTTGGATTTTGACTTGATCGTAACCGACCTTGCGCCGATTGACCTCATTCTTCAGCGGGCCGGGCGTTTATGGCGTCACGTGCGCGGGCCTCGGCCCGTACCTGAACCTACGCTTATAATTGCGGGGCTTGCGGGGGAAGAGCCGCCGTCGTTTGAAAAGCCATTATGGTGGAGCGCCATATATCGTGAAGACCTGTTGTTGCGTACTTGGGGCCTGCTCCGTACACGCAAGAACCTGGAACTGCCGGATGATATTGATGTTTTGGTGCAGGCGGTATATGAAGGACAGGCGGATGTCCCAGAATCGTTGCGGGAACGCTTGGAGAAGGCCGGAATTAATGAAGAGGGAGAGGTTCTTGCCGAGCAATGCCAGGCCAACCAGGCCATAATCGGATTTCCCGATGACGCATCCTGGAATCAGCCGGAAAAATTTGTCCTTTATGATGAGGATGAGCCAGGTGTTCATAAAACCTTAATGGCCCAAACCCGGCTCGGCGGCACTTCTGCTGTCGCAATACCTGTATTCCCGGATGAGAATTTCAACCAAGTCCCGTTGTCAGAGGCTCAGGCGGAAGCCAGTTTTCTTCGGGCCTTGAGCCTGTCACGCAAGGGAGTTGTCGCAAAACTTCAAAGCAGTGGAGTCCCGGAAAGTTGGAAGAAATCACCGCTTTTGCGTAACTGTTTCCCGCTGGTTCTGGATCAGAATGGGCGCTGGGCTGTGGATTCCTCCGTGCGTCTTGATGAAGATTTGGGACTTGTTTATGAAACAAAGGAGACCAAATGAGCCGATTTAATCTTATTGATGAAAAATGGATCCCTGTACGGTTCCTGAACGGGACCCGCAACGAGTTGGGAATTATGGATACGCTCCTGCGCTCCAGCGAGATTGCGGCCATAGAAGACCAGTCCCCGCTGGTTGTTGCGGCGCTGCATCGCTTCTTGCTGGCGGTGCTTTACCGCGCGCTGGAAGGCCCGACGGACATAGACCAGGCCAAAAATCTGTTTAAGACAGGTCTGCCGAAAGAAAAGATAAAGACTTATCTGGAGAAATGGCGCAATAGATTCTGGTTGTTTGATGAAAAGTATCCTTTCGGACAAAATCCGCATATCCCAGAAGATGAGATTGAACCATGGACAAAACTGACAGCTGAATATAATGCCCCGTCCAATAAAGTCCTTTTTGATCATACCGATGCAAAAAAACCTGGTGAGATGGAGTTAAAAACGTGCGCTCGTTGTTTGCTCTCTACAATGAATTTCTCAATTAGCGGGGGCCGGGGTTATTACCCGTCCCCGTCTTCAAACGCAATAATGTGTATACCATTAGGCCGGGAGTTGCATGAGACACTCTGTTATAGTCTGGTTCCGTACCCAAACCGCAATGTGATGGCTGGTGATTCGGCTTTGTGGGAGCGTGAACCGGAAAAACTTCCACTTAAAAATTCAAAACGTATGGCGTCTGGCTATGCGGACCTCTACACATGGCAGTCCAGGATGATACTTCTTCAGGATGTGCAGGCACCCGGTGTGGAAACCATGCGGTTTGTTTCCGGGCAGGGTTTTGATAATTCCTCAAAAAATCATGACCCTATGCAGGCATATAGGCTCAGTGAAATTCATGGCGTCTTGCCTGTCCAGTTCCGAGAAGATAAAGGCGTGTGGCGTGATTTTTATTCTTTACTGCCTGATGATTCCGGGTTTGCCCCTTTGACGATTCAAAATGCTATTAAATTGGCTGGAAGTAAGGTTGATAAGATGCCGAAGTCGGTTTTGGCTCTTGGTTTGCGATATGAACCACCAAGCGCGAATGTAAGCTTTTGGCGTATGGAACATTTTGTCCTGCCGTCGGAGTTGACGGGAGATCGTTTTATTCGGACTGAAATCCACCAGCTTCTTGAAGATGCGAACCACGTTCAAAAAGTCCTGTGGATGGCGTGTTCCTGTTTCGCGCAATTTCTTTTAAGCAGAGGGGAAAGAAAGCCGGATAAAAGAGATGTAAGTGAATTCATAAAACAAATTCCAGCAATTCCACGCTATTGGTCCATACTGGAGTCCCACTTCCATGAAGTATTAGGAGACTATGCGGCCGACTGTGACCCCGATGAAATCCGTTGTCGGTGGCTGAACCATGTGCGGGATACTTTAAAGATGGTTTGGGAACAATATGCCGCTTCGGTTTTAGAGGGAGATGCCTGGGCAATCCGCGCGCTTGTAAAAGCCGAAGGCGCGGTGCGGGATAAAGTGAAAGAATTGGATGGCGAAATGGAAAAATGCAAAAAGCAGGAGGTAAATCAATGAGTGGTTTTATTGTGTGGCTGGAAAAATTGAATGCTGAAGGCAGAAAAGCCAGGGCCGTATTGCGCCGCAGTCTGGCTTTTGAGCCGGGAGCGTATGTCCCCGCATATCCTTATGTTGAACCGTTTCTAAAAGACGAAGAGAATCAGTGGAGGAGGGAAATGTATTATCTTGTTGCTGGTTTATGGGCGGCGCATTGGCAGGAAGGGAAGATCGGTGTTCCGCAGTCTATTGGAGCAGCTTGCGCAAAACTAACAAATTCCGCAAGCACAGAGCGCCGTTTTATAACCCTCTTGGATGCCAACGAGGACCAGTTGGCGTACCGACTGCGCCAGATGATGGCGCTGCTTAAAGAACAACCCATCAACTATGAATCGCTGCTAACCGGGTTATTGTATTGGAATGACGACCGGAAGCGCACCCAGAATACCTGGGCCCGCGACTTCTATCGGAATGTGAGTGATACAACAGAACTTAACACACAGGAGAAATAAACAAATGAAAACCTTAATCGAAATCCACGCATTGCAGAACTTCGCTCCCTCAAACCTGAACAGGGATGACTCCGGGGCTCCCAAAGACGCCTTTTTCGGAGGCACTCGCCGCGCCCGCATCTCCAGCCAATGCCTAAAACGCGCGGTGCGAGGGTATTTTGAGCAGAAAAAAGATGAAGGCTTTTTTAAGTCTGATGACCTTGCTGTTCGGACTAAGCGACTATATCAGGCCATCGCCGATTTACTTAAGGGAAAACGTGACGGCTCTGAAGTCCTGGCCAAGGCGGAAATTGCGTTGTCTTATGTTAAGCTTAAAGCGGCGGAAGGGGGTAAAACACAATACTTGCTTTTCCTTGGACAAAAAGAAATAGCGGCATTAGCCGAGGCTATCAATAAATACTGGGATCAAATTATACCTGTCAAAGAAGAAACCGGAGAAAATGGGAGGAAGAAAGGAAATAAGAAAAAGGAAGCCGCCGGTGGCGCTCCAAAAGAAGTTCAAGAGCAAATCGGGGCCATTTTTAATGGCGGGAAGGCCGTTGATGTGGCGCTTTTCGGGCGTATGCTTGCGGATATGCCGGAAAAAAACCAGAATGCCGCCTGCCAGGTGGCACACGCTATTTCAACCCATTCCGTTGAAAGAGAGTTCGACTTCTATACCGCAGTCGACGACCTTAAGCCGGAGGACAGCTCCGGCGCTGATATGATGGGCACGGTTGAATTTAATTCCGCCTGTTTCTACCGTTATGCAGTGTTGGATTGGGGAAAATTAGTGGAAAATCTTCAAGACGATAAAGAGCTGGCCGCCAGGGGACTGCGCGCTTTCCTGGAAGGGTTTGTGGTTGCCGAACCTACCGGGAAACAGAATACCTTCGCGGCCCACAACCCACCGGAGTTTGTGGCTGTTTCCGTGCGCCGCAACACCGCGCCCCGCAACCTGGCTAATGCTTTTGAAACTGCCCTTTTCGCGCGGAAAGGCGAGTCGATAACGGGGAAATCGGCGGAAAAACTTATTGAAAAAGCTAAGGCTTTAAGAACAGTTTACGGTGGAGAAGAAAAAACATTCATCCTAAACCTTACTAATGCCAAGTCGGATGACCTGGGAACAACTCTGCCGGCATTGAAAGAGCTTCTTGATAAGGCTTGTTCGGCCGCACAGGAGTGACCTATGACTACATTGCTGCTTAAGTTGGCAGGCCCCATGCAGTCGTGGGGCACTACCAGCCGTTTTGATCAGCGCGATACCGGCAAAGAGCCCAGCAAGTCCGGAGTTATAGGGCTCCTGGCCGCCGCCATGGGAATTGACCAGGAAAACTGGACAGAACTTGAGCCTTTAACGTGCTTGTCCATGGGTGTAAGGCATGACCGCCCCGGCGTTCCCAAGTATGATTATCAGACGGCACAGCATATTATTTCTGCGGACCGCGCAAAAATCCATGAGACGGCTGTCACAAAGAGAGACTATATTGCTGACGCCGCTTTTTTGGTTGGGTTTGAGGGAGGGGATTCTGGTTTATTGCTACGGCTTAATGCGGCGTTACGCAATCCCGTCTGGCCGCCTGCATTAGGGCGCAAATCCTATGTGCCATCGGAGCCGGTATGGATTGAAAACGGGGTACAGAACGCTCCGCTGAAGGATGTCTTAATGGGATGGCCCTGGATTACTTCAGAGCGGAAATGGGAAAAGCGGCCAGAGAAATTATTGTTTTCTTTTGAGTCCGCTGACGGCTCCGGAGTCCTTAAGATGGACCAGCCGTTATCCTCTTTTGCCGAGAGGCGTTTTGGCGCCAGGTTTGTCCGTTCCGAATGGATACCGTTCCCGCAGGAGGCCTCCAATGTTTCTGCATAAAATACATCTCAACCCGCGAAGCAGGGAAGCAAGACGGGATATTGCAGATCCGTATGAACTGCATTCCACTCTTTGCCGCGCGTTTTCAACTGCTGACCGCAAATGTCCAGAAGGTGAATTTTTATGGCGGCTTGAGCCGGAAGCGGATTCCAATGGGAACCCCCGCATTTTAATCCAAAGCCGGTCGCTTCCTGACTGGTCGCGCATGGGGTTGAACGACTGGCTGGCTGAAACGCCTGCCGACGGTATTAATATTGCTGAGCACTTAAAACTTAACTCCCTGAAGTCTGGACAACTGTTCCGGTTCCGTCTGCGCGCAAACCCAACTGTTACCCGCAACAGTAAGCGTTTTGGGCTACTTCGTTTGCCAGAACAGGAATTATGGATAGATCGTAAAGGACGCGAACAACATGGTTTTGCTCTGCCGTATAGCGTGTCTCCGGACCTCACAGAACAGGCTCAGCGTCGGGTTATTGTCCGTATTTACCAGGAGAGGATGTTGGCCGGAAGGAGAAGGAATGGGGCTGAAATCCGTGTTTTTTCAGTTTTATATGACGGAATGTTAACTGTTGTTGATGTGGATAAATTCCGGGCCGCTTTACAGAACGGAATAGGGCATGCGAAAGCCATGGGGCTTGGTTTATTGTCGGTAGCTCCGGTTTTATAATTCAAGTCTCTGAAAAGGAGATTATGGTATGGATGCAAAAATGGCTGTTTTTAAAGGGAAAAAAATAAGGAGAATCCTTCATAATAATGAGTGGTGGTTTTCAATTGTAGATGTGGTCTCGGCCCTGACGGAGAGTTTTAATCCGCGTGATTATTGGTATAAAATGAAAATTAGGGTAAAAACGGAGGAGAGGTCCGAGTTGTCGACATTTTGTCTACAACTGAAATTGGAATCAGCGGACGGTAAAAAATACGAAACCGACTGCGCCAATACAGAGGGGATATTCCGGATTATACAGTCTATTTCCTCTCCCAAAGCCGAACCGTTCAAACGATGGCTGGCAAAAGTAGGCTATGAACGAGTGCAGGAAATTGAAGACCCTGAACTGGCAGCCAAAAGAACCAGGTTGCTCTATAAACTTAAAGGGTATTCTGAAAGCTGGATAGAAAAGCGGATGCGCGGAATTGCTATTCGCGAAGAATTGACGGATGAATGGCAAAAGCGGGGCGTAAAAAAACAAAAAGAATATGAAATTCTTACTGCCGAAATTTCTAAAGCCACTTTCGGTGTGACGCCTAGCCAATATAAAAAACTGAAGGGATTGGAACGGCAAAATTTGCGCGACCATATGGATGACTTGGAGTTGATTTTCAATATGCTTGGCGAGCGAGTGACAACCGAAATTTCCCAGCAAGAGAAGCCGGATACATTTATGAAAAATAAAAAGGTGGCGGAGAGAGGCGGAAGCGTTGCCGGAAATGCCAGAAAACAAACAGAAAAAGAAATCGGCAGGAGCGTAGTTTCCCCAAAAAATTATGTGCAAACTCCGGAAAATCGTAAGAAGTTGGAAAGGAAGAAACAATGACAGAGCCTGTTCTCCCGCCTCTTTCGCCTATAACTATAAAAGAGCGGGTGTCATTGGCCTTTATTGAAAAAGGTCAGCTTGATGTTCTGGACGGCGCTTTTGTGGTCATTGACGCAACCGGTGTCAGGACGCACATCCCGGTCGGCGGAATCACCTGTCTTATGTTGGAGCCGGGAACAAGGGTTTCTCATGCGGCGGTCACTTTAGCCTCGCGAGTGGGGTGTTTGCTTGTGTGGGTGGGGGAAGCCGGTGTCCGGCTTTACTCGTCCGGCCAGCCGGGCGGTGCAAGGTCCGATAGACTGCTTTACCAGGCAAAACTTGCCTTGGATGAGGATTTGCGGTTGAAAGTAGTGAGAAAAATGTATGCCATGCGTTTCCAGGAGGAACCGCCGGCCAAAAGAAGCATACAGCAGTTGCGCGGCATAGAAGGTGTCCGGGTCAGAAAGATATATGAATTGCTGGCAAAGCGGTATGGTGTGGAATGGAAGCATAGAGATTATGATGCTAAAAATTGGGGGAGTGGTGATATCCCAAACAGGTGTTTGAGTTCAGCTACAGCGTGCCTCTATGGTATTACCGAGGCGGCAGTGCTTGCCGCTGGGTATGCTCCGGCTATTGGATTTATACATACCGGCAAACCGCTTTCGTTTGTTTATGATATAGCGGATGTTTTTAAGTTTGAGACAGTGGCGCCAGTGGCTTTTAAAATCGCCTCTGAAAAACCTACCAATCCGGAACAGGCGGTGCGTCATGCCTGCCGGGAGGTTTTTAGAACCACAAAATTGCTTATGCGGATCATTCCTGGCATTGAGGAGATTTTGGCGGCGGGGGGAATTCCTGTGCCGGAAGATCCTGACTATGTTGTCGGGCCGGCCATACCGAATAAGGAGAGTTTAGGTGATGATGGTCATCGTGCTTGAAAATGCTCCGCCCCGGCTAAGAGGGAGACTTGCGGTTTGGCTTTTAGAGGCTAGGACTGGTGTGTATGTGGGTAATTATTCTGTGAAGGTCAGGGAAATGATTTGGACCCAGGTTAAAAAAGGCCTGGAAGATGGGAATGCTGTTATGATTTGGGATGCCCAAACGGAGTCGGGATTTGATTTGGTTACTTTGGGTAAGAACAGGCGTATACCTGTTGAAATGGATGGCCTGAAGCTGGTTTCTTTCATGCCTGAGGAGAAATCTAGTGAGTAGGTTCTTTGACAATTTGGTAGGCCTTAAAATCGGCTACCGGACGATTTTAGGCTTACAAAGCGTTTATAGGGCATTTTAAGCGCAAATAGAAGTATGTTCCCCACACGTGTGGGGATGAACCGGCTTTTAAGAACAGCCACGCGCCACCACCTTTATGTTCCCCACACGTGTGGGGATGAACCGCCCGCGACCTTATAAAAAAAAACCGTTGCGCGATGTTCCCCACACGTGTGGGGATGAACCGAGAACCCGCCGTAATGCAGGCTCTCTTTTTTTATGTTCCCCACACGTGTGGGGATGAACCGGGTGGCCTTGCAGAAATAATTGAAGCCCGACAATGTTCCCCACACGTGTGGGGATGAACCGGCATACCTGTAGCTCGGACGTGGCCGCGCAAAATGTTCCCCACACGTGTGGGGATGAACCGGAGATAAAAATGAAATTCCGTGACGATATGATATGTTCCCCACACGTGTGGGGATGAACCGTATATATATTGTGCAAACTCCCCCCCTGCCCAATGTTCCCCACACGTGTGGGGATGAACCTTATCATTTGAAAGGTCAGATTCCAGAGTTTTCATGTTCCCCACACGTGTGGGGATGAACCGATGCTCATCAGTAACGGCAAACGGCCGCTTAGATGTTCCCCACACGTGTGGGGATGAACCGAGAGGGAAGAATGAACGGACCGAAACAAATACATGTTCCCCACACGTGTGGGGATGAACCGCGGGCTAGAAAACTCTGGCAACTCGCCGAACTATGTTCCCCACACGTGTGGGGATGAACCGTTCGTGATGAAATGATGGTTGAGTTGCATAAAATGTTCCCCACACGTGTGGGGATGAACCGTCTGTTGTTATTCAGGATTTGCTTTGGAATGAATGTTCCCCACACGTGTGGGGATGAACCGACTATTTTACTTCTTCTCTTCCGTGGCCTCAGATGTTCCCCACACGTGTGGGGATGAACCGCCACGCCGGAGAAATCAGCGCGGCGGGTAATTATGTTCCCCACACGTGTGGGGATGAACCGGCCAGCTATTATATGACTCCCTGGCCGTGCCGATGTTCCCCACACGTGTGGGGATGAACCGGTCAGCAGGATAGTCCGACTGACCTTATCGACATGTTCCCCACACGTGTGGGGATGAACCGCGCTGAATATTGACCCGGCTGGTTCTCTGGAGATGTTCCCCACACGTGTGGGGATGAACCGTTAGTACCTATTCTTGTTGAAGAGGTTGTCCCATGTTCCCCACACGTGTGGGGATGAACCGTAATAAATGCCGACGACAGCGTAGGATTAGCGATGTTCCCCACACGTGTGGGGATGAACCGATGTTTCCGGCGTTGTGCGCCTTTCGTGGGCTATGTTCCCCACACGTGTGGGGATGAACCGTTATACAACGCTGGCCAGCCATTTTTTTCACTATGTTCCCCACACGTGTGGGGATGAACCGACCGTGCGCTCGCACGTCGTGCCCGCCAATCCATGTTCCCCACACGTGTGGGGATGAACCGAAGCCGGGCGCTGTCGTCCCTACCGTCTCCCAATGTTCCCCACACGTGTGGGGATGAACCGACTTTTGAGAACAGCCACGCGCCACCACCTTTATGTTCCCCACACGTGTGGGGATGAACCGTCGAAACGGTCTTTTAAGCGTTCAGTTCGGAGATGTTCCCCACACGTGTGGGGATGAACCGAAATATCGAACCCGCCGGGCACTATTTTTGCGATGTTCCCCACACGTGTGGGGATGAACCGGTAGCGGCGGCGGCGGCGGCGAAAAAATGTTCCCCACACGTGTGGGGATGAACCGCGCCGGGTCCGACGCAAATATCCTACCCATATATGTTCCCCACACGTGTGGGGATGAACCGATGATTCACGCTGACGATACTCATCGTAACGAATGTTCCCCACACGTGTGGGGATGAACCGTTAGTACCCATTATGTGTGAAGAGGTTGTCCCATGTTCCCCACACGTGTGGGGATGAACCGCCTTAACTGGCGCCTTTTCAGACGCGCCCTGGATGTTCCCCACACGTGTGGGGATGAACCGAGTCGAACCGCTCGCCGCTAAATCGTTCGTGCATGTTCCCCACACGTGTGGGGATGAACCGACCGCCACACACGCCGCGCCGTTCAAAATTTCATGTTCCCCACACGTGTGGGGATGAACCGTAATCACCCAGAGAATGAGCTTCCCAACCGGTATGTTCCCCACACGTGTGGGGATGAACCGCCACGCGAGCGCGCGGACTCCGTTTGTTCGTTATGTTCCCCACACGTGTGGGGATGAACCGGCCCGCGCAAAACAATAACAACGAAAATTCGCATGTTCCCCACACGTGTGGGGATGAACCGCGGCATTTACAAAGTGCTGATAGTCGCCTAGTATGTTCCCCACACGTGTGGGGATGAACCGAATAATTCCCATAACATCAGTCTCACCTTCTAATGTTCCCCACACGTGTGGGGATGAACCGGCTTCATGCAGGGCTATGCTTGTGCCGTTTATATGTTCCCCACACGTGTGGGGATGAACCGCCCTATGATGGCGGGCTTCCTCACGCCGGAGAATGTTCCCCACACGTGTGGGGATGAACCGACCGTGCGTTCGCACGTCGTGCCTGCCAATCCATGTTCCCCACACGTGTGGGGATGAACCGCCACGCCGGAGAAATCAACGATACCGGCAATTATGTTCCCCACACGTGTGGGGATGAACCGTTTCCGCACCATCTCCATGGAAAGACTTTTGAATGTTCCCCACACGTGTGGGGATGAACCGACTTTTAAGAACAGCCACGCGCCACCACCTTTATGTTCCCCACACGTGTGGGGATGAACCGCCGACGGGGGGGGTCCGGCCCGGCCTCGGGCCATGTTCCCCACACGTGTGGGGATGAACCGGTGCAGCCGGCGGGAACCTTCACGGTACAGGCATGTTCCCCACACGTGTGGGGATGAACCGGGATATTATGCGTAATGAAAAACGGGGCCTCTATGTTCCCCACACGTGTGGGGATGAACCGACCGTATGCTCCACGCTGGACATCGGTGCGGAATGTTCCCCACACGTGTGGGGATGAACCGGTGGATCCGCCGCGGGTTAAGATATGCACAATATGTTCCCCACACGTGTGGGGATGAACCGCGCGCTCCGTACGCTGATAATCGGCAACTTGAATGTTCCCCACACGTGTGGGGATGAACCGGGGTTGTGTTGCTATGGATGCGTCCTGTATACATGTTCCCCACACGTGTGGGGATGAACCGAGGTAGGCGGTGATGTGTACGTCAATGCCGGTATGTTCCCCACACGTGTGGGGATGAACCGTAATCGGGGTTCAGTCGTCCAATACTGTTAAAATGTTCCCCACACGTGTGGGGATGAACCGGCGACTGCACGCTTAAGCGCGTTTACCATCACATGTTCCCCACACGTGTGGGGATGAACCGCATCAGGTGATACCAATTATGTCACCCCATGTTCCCCACACGTGTGGGGATGAACCGAAAAAATAACTTTTTCGGCTATGGTCAGGAAAATGTTCCCCACACGTGTGGGGATGAACCGGGAAAAATAACTTTTTCGGCCATGGTTAGGAAATGTTCCCCACACGTGTGGGGATGAACCGGTGTGTCAAGGATTCCATGTATAAGAAAAACTATGTTCCCCACACGTGTGGGGATGAACCGTGAAAAAAACGCTGTGCGGGATGTCGGATTGCATGTTCCCCACACGTGTGGGGATGAACCGCGTTTGCAAAAAAAGGATATTTATTTGCTGATAAATTAGGCAATCAGTGATTGCCCAATTTAATAAAAAAGGTTGTATCTTTTTGTAGGGTTTATCCGCGAGGAGGAGAGTGGATTGAAATGCGGACGGTCTTGAAATAGCGTCAAAATTTTAATTTTTTAGTAATTTTTCGGCTTCACGCGCTATGTTTTCCGGGGTCAGACCGAAGGCGGCGTATGCTTTTTCGGACGGGGCGGATTTGCCGAAGGTTTCAACGCCCATGGCGTGTGCGCCGCAGGCCATGTCTTTCCACCCCTGGGTTCTTCCGGCTTCCACGGCAAGTTTCGCCGTTCCCGGCTTCAACACGGAGTTCCTGTAGGATTCGGCCTGCGCGTTAAAAATTTCTGCCGAAGGCATAGACACCACTCTTGCCGCGATGCCGCGCGCTTTTAATATTTTTGCGGCTTCAAGTACCAGGCTGACTTCCGAGCCCGTAGCGATAAATTCCACCGCCGGGGACGGGCCACCGTCCTCAAGCGCGTAGGCTCCGCGTTTCACTCCCGCTTTTATTCTTTCCGCGTAAGCGGAAAGAACAGGCAGTTTCTGCCTTGAAAGTGCCAGGCATACCGGTTTATTCAGACGGAGCGCCATTTCCCAGGCATAAAAAGTTTCATAGGCGTCGGCGGGCCGCAGCACGGTCAGGCCGGGTATAAGGCGCAGGCTCATCAAGTGTTCCACCGGCTGGTGGGTGGGGCCGTCTTCTCCCAGGCCTATGCTGTCGTGCGTGAAAACAAAAATAGAGGGGATTCCCATGAACGCGGCCAGACGTATGGAAGGGCGCATATAGTCGGAAAACACAAGGAAAGTTGAGCCGAAAGCCCGCAGCCCTCCGTGCAGAACAAGGCCGTTTACTATGGCGCCCATGGCGTGTTCCCTGATGCCGAAATGAAGCGTGCGCTCCGGTTCCGCGGTGAAATCAGTTTTTGTGGAGGGGGCTAGGTCGGCGGCGCCTCCTGTAAAGTTAGGCAGCTTCGCCGCCAGCTGGTTGATCGCCTTGTGCGAGGCCTCCCTGGTGGCGGCGGGTTTGTCAAAACCGGCAGTTTCAGGTGAAAGCAGGTCGTCCGGCAGGTTGCCGTCTAAAAAAGTTTGAAGCAGGGCGGCTTTTTGAGGGCAGGCCGACTGGTGCGCCGCCGCCAGCTTAAGCCATTTATTGCGGGCCCTTTCTCCTTTAGCCGCCAGCGTAGTAAAATGCTCCTGCACTTCCGGCGGCGCGGTAAAGGGGGGGATTTGCGGCCAGCCAAGTTTCTGCCTGGTCAGCGCAACTTCATCTTTTTTAAGGGGTTCGCCGTGTACGCCGCAGGTGTCCTGCTTGGGGCTTGCGAAACCTATGTGTGTTTTGACTATGATAAGCGAGGGTTTTTGCGTTTCTCTTTTGGCTTTGCTAATAGCTTTATCAATAAGTTCCAGGTTGTTGCCGTCCGCCACTTCCAGCGTCTGCCAGCCTTGCGCCTGGAACCTTTTTTTAATGTCCTCCGTGAATGTAAGGTCCGTGCACCCTTCTATGGTTATTGAATTTGAATCATAAAGGCAGATAAGCTTGCCAAGCTTCAGATGTCCGGCAAGCGAGGCGGCTTCGTAGGATATGCCTTCCATCAAATCTCCGTCTCCCACAAGAGCGTAGGTGTAATGGTCAATAATTTTATTTTCCGGGTCGTTAAGAAGTCCGGAGAGTTTTTTCTCGGCCAGCGCCATGCCCACGGCGTTAGCAAACCCCTGCCCGAGCGGCCCGGTGGTGGTTTCAACACCCGCGGTATGTCCGCGCTCCGGGTGGCCGGGGGTCAGGCTGTCAAGCTGCCTGAAATTCTCCAGGTCGGAAGTTGTCAGCCCCGCGCCGTAAAAATACAGAAGCGAATATAAAAGCGCCGAGCCGTGCCCGGCGGAAAGCACAAAACGATCCCTGTCAAACCAATCCGGATTTTTCGGGGAATATTTCAGATGGCCGGCCCAAAGAGCGTAGGCCATCGGGGCCGCGCCCAAAGGCAGGCCCGGATGGCCGGAATTAGCTTTTCCGATCATTTCAATGGAAAAAACGCGAAGGGCGTTAACGCAAAGCTGGTCGAGTTCTGTGAATTTCATCAGGTTCTCCTATTACAGTCAAGAGCACAGGAACACAAGTCACAGGTCACAAGCAAGAGGTTAAAGCAGGTACAAGAACACAAGTTTTTTCGGTCTCTTACTTGTGCTCCTGTGTTCTTGTGGCTTGTGTTCTTTCTTATCGGCTTCTTACTTGTGCTCATGTGCCCTTGTGACTTGTGCCCTTTCTTATCTTGTATGCCTGCAGGGCTATGATGGTTTTTGAGTCTTTTATTTCTCCGCGTTCCAGCATGGCCCAGGCTTTTTTAAAACTGAGTATTTCCATTCTCAAAAACTCATCCTCGTCGGGGTTCGCCCGCCCGTGCCTGATGCCTGATGCCAGATAAATGCGCAGCAATTCATTGGAAAATGCCGTGGTGGGCCAGAAATCCATCAGGGGTTTTATAACTTTCGCGGTACAGCCGGTTTCTTCTTTAAGCTCCGCCCTGACCCGCTTAAGAGGGGAATCTTTGAGAGAATGCAGCTTGCCGGCCGGAATTTCAAGAGTCACGCGGCCGACCGGGTAGCGATATTGCCGCACAAAAACCAGCCTGCCGTCATCAAGCACCGGCAGCACGGCCACCGCGCCGGGATGCTCCATAAATTCGCGCGTGGCCTTTTTACCGTTCGGCAGCGTTATTTCATCCGCCCTGAGGGATACGGCCTTGCCGCCGTACACTCGGATTTTTCTGAACGGTTTTTCTATGAGATTTTCGTGGTTTTTTGAAAGGCGTTTTAGCGGCATAGCTAAATTATATAAATAAACTGTTCCGATTTATATTTATGGATTAGCGGAGCGTCGGATTGCGCTTTTGGAATTGTGCGGAGGCGCCCACTTCTGCAGGAAGGCCAGGAATTTAATCCGGTCATACCCTTCACCCGCTTCAAGGCTTTTAGTGTCTTTGGATTGCAGCATGGCGCCGTCCGCGCTTAGAATATACAGATGCGGACAACTGGTGAAGGGGGGATAGATTGAGATCGCCGCCGGCGGCGGCCCGGACTGATTAACATAAACCTTTACCGTGATAAAATTCCGGTCCCGCAAAGCCGCGATATCCGGGTAGACTTTATAAAAGCGGTCCATTTTTCCGCACCAGACGCACCAATCTCCCCCGATCTCAAGCAGGATACGCTTATGCCCGATCCGCGCCCGTTCCATGGCGTGCAGGATATCCCGTAAAACATTCCGGTCCGGGGCATAACTGGCGGCCGGATCTCCGGCCGGATATTTTTGCGGCGCGGGAATCAGGTCGCGCGGTTCAAAAGTAAATTCTTTCCAGTTCCCTTGTTCAAGGCGCAGCATGTTGCCGCACCAGATCGTGCAGATCTGCTGAGGCAGTTTTCCTTCCTCGTAAATAAAGACAAAATTTCCGCACAGTTTCTCTTTCAATACGGCCGGGAAATGTTTCAAGAGCGCCGGCAGATATCTGCTGATCAGCCTGGAGTCGGACGAACGCAGCCTCTCCTCCTGCGTCGCGTCGGATTTAAGCCGGAAACCTATTTCATTTCTGAGCAACAGCCTTCCCAGCCTTATGGTTTGCGCCGCCTGTTGTTCCTGCCCTGTGTCCAATTCGTAGAGCGCGCTGAGAATATGCCGGGAGGCGTGGTAAGAGGGCCATTCCTTTCCGCTTGAAAACAGTTTTTTGACAAGGTCCGATCCGGCGGATGGGCGGCCATGCCGCCGGTTTTTAAGAAAGGCCGCTGTCGCCAGGTCTATCCTGGCGTTTGCATCGGCCGGGGACAGGATAACGGCTTTGCCAAAATTGCGGTAGGCGCCTGTGTAATCTCCGGCCTGCAGCTGAAGCTCGCCGTATTCCCGCAGCAGCCAGGCATTGTCGGGATACCCGTTCAGGGCGCGCCACGTGGCTTGAAGTTTGTCGCTTTCAGCTGTGGTTCCTGGAGCGCGCAGCAGCAAAAACATGCAAAACAGGCTTACCGCGGCTGGAAGCAGGGCGCCGGCCGCAAGAAAAAACAGGCCTTCTTTCCGCGCCTCCGGGCTTTCCGCCGTAGATGCAAATACCGACGCCGCGGCGATCGCGGCCAGCAGCGGCAGTATAGCGAGAAGATAGCGTTCTTCTACCGAGAATGCCGTGTGCAGCGTTATGAAATAAATCCCCAAAAGGTTCACCCTCCGGAAGGCCGGCCTGCGCCACAACAGCGCGGTGGAAGTCAACCAGCAAAGCAGTATTACCGGCTGCATAGAGAATACAAACCATATTCTTTTCGCCACTCCGGAGACGTAGGGCGCGGGATGCGTGATTATCCGCTTTGCCGCCCATAGCGCGGCATTTTCTCCCGGCGCAATTCCGGCCAGCTTGCGGTAGTCGCCTTCAAAGGTTGAGACTATCCCCATTGCGCCCGTGGCCACATTCCAATCTCCCCGCCCGTCAAAGATTGCGAACCTGCCGCCGGCCGGGGCGTTATATATAATCCACGGCAGCAAAAACAGGAACGGCACCGCCAACGTAAGGGCCGCTGAGGCCAGACGTTTCTTCAGCCCGCCGCGCTTTGCGCCCGCGAGTTCCAGCGCGGCCAGCATCGCCGGAAACCAGCAGAGCGCTGAACGCGCCAGAAAACTTATTCCAATCGCGCAACTTTCCGTAAGCCTTCGTACCCGTGGCGAGAAGCCGGAAAACGCCAGAGTATTGGCCACCAGCATCAAAATCAGGCAATAAAACCGCTGTTCAATATCAAAAAAACCGGTGGAATATGTTTGGCCGGCAAAAAGCGCTGCCGCTGCCGCCACGCCCGCCAGCCTCCCCGCCAGAATACTGCCCAGGCTATAGCCCAAAACGCAGATCACCGTGGAGATCGCTGTCCACAGCGCCTGAACTTCCGGGTAGGTAGCGTTGCCGGCCATAAGCGAGGCTACTCCCAGAAGCGGCATCGCCGATTCACCCGTAGGAGAAAGTTTATGGAGCAGCGGCCTGCCGAGTGATATGATTTTGCTGATAATCACGTACAAAGTTGCATCATCCTGAGGATAAAGCCAGCCGCCGGGATAGACTATGAAAGCCGCAAAAAATGCGAGCGCGAGCCATAACCCTGCCCGCAGCGCCGGAGGAGCTGAGAACGGAAAATCCCCTATCGCGCCTGCAGTCGCGGAAAAAATATTAGGGATTATTCCGGCTTTGAACTGAGTTTGCGGTCCTGTATGTGGCGGAGCCGGGTACAGAGAGGGTGATTGGGCATTACGCTCATTATTCATCGGTTTTGCCTGGATGTTTCAGTGTGGGACGGCAAAGAACCTGTCCGCGCAGCCGCCTGATGGGGGGAAGTGGATTGCTGAATTTCAGCTATTCCCGCCCTTTTTTGTATTATAGCCTTACGAATGCCGGTTCGGCAACCGGCTTGCGAGGCACAAGGGGCGGCAATTTAGATGCAAAGATGTGTAGAGGCGCAGGGAGAGGCGGTTGTGGATGCCTGGCAGTATGTCCCCAACCTCTGAATTGCCAAACAATGGATACAGGAGTGAATATGAAAAAAACCGGAAAGATTTTAGGGGCTGGGATCGGCCTGGCGGCTATCGCCGCGGCGGGCGCCTATTTCCTTTATGGGGAAAAAGGCGCCAGGAACCGAGAGAAGATCGCCGGATGGACGCTTAAGATGAAAGGTGAAGTTTTGGAAAAAATTGAGTCAATGAAAACCATAGACAGGGCAACCTACCTTAGAATTGTGGACAAGGTCGCGGAGCGCTACGCGAAACTGGATACTATCAGCGTGGCTGAACTGCAGCATCTGACGGTGGAACTGAAGAATGCCTGGGCCCACATCAATAAGCAGTTGAAATAGATAGTTCCTGCTCAGCCGCTGACAGCGCCAGGCCCCGCCCTTTTGCCAACAGATTTAAAAATCCCAGGGCAAAAGGGCGGGGCAGGCCAGAGCCACTGGAATTAGCAGGAACAATGATTACACAGATTTAAAAAAACGATTACCCCGCCATCTGTGCGCCTTAGGCGGACGGGTGGCGGGGTTACAGCGATTCCCAATAAGAGTTTTATCCGCGCAATTTGTTTTAATCCGCGTAATCATTATTCCTATTATAAAAATGCGCAACCTGTCTGACCGCTGGAATAAAACCGACCCCATCCTTAAAGCTTTTCTCGCCGGAGTATTCCTTTTGGGTATCAATTCAGGCATCCTTTCCACGGCGTTTAACAACTACCTGAATGACAACTTCCGCATGTCGGCCGGGGAGCGCGGTTTCCTTGAATTTCCGCGTGAATTTCCCGGCTTCCTGATAATATTTGTAACCGGGTTGCTGGCGGCGCTCCCTGTTCGCTCCTGGGCCGTTATCACGGGCGTCCTTTCCGCGATCGGGGTCTTAGGCTTGGGTTTCCTCTCGCCCTCGGTAAAAGTAATGATGGGCTGGATGCTGTTGTGGAGCATGGGCGGACATCTTTTTATGACGGTGGAAAGCGTTATGGGGCTAAGGCTCGCCAAAGACGGGTCGCACGGGCGCAGGCTCGGCCAGATAAGCGGCGTGACCAATCTTGCCGCCATAGCGGGCGCGGGAGTTGTATGGGTGCTCGCAAAGGCGGTCGGCGCGCGCGTGTATCAAACCGCGTTTCTGATAGCGGCGCTCGCTTCGTTCGGTTCCGCTTTCCTGTTTTCCCGCGTAAAAACCGCCGGAGACGATGCCGCGCCGGGCGGTAAGCGTTTCGTGTTCCGCGCCCGGTACAGATATTTTTATATTCTTAATATACTTTTTGGCGCCAGGAAGCAGATCTTCCTTACGTTCGCGCCCTGGGTGCTGGTTACGGTATACGGCGTCACTCCGTCCGTTATGGCCGTATTGATGCTCGCGGCGGCATCACTCGGCGTGATTTTCCGGCAGGCTTTCGGCATAGTGGTGGATAAGTTCGGCGAGCGGAAAATGTTTATAGCTGACGCCTTTATCCTTGCCGCTATATGCGCGGGGTTCGCTTTTTCCGCGGATAAATGGGCGCTTTACTGCCTGTTCATACTTGATAACCTGATGTTTGCCACCCGGATAGCGCGCACGACCTATCTCAACAAAATAGCCGAACATAAATCCGATATCGCTCCCACAATTTCGTTGGGCATCACCATGGATCATCTGGTTTCCATGTCCATTCCGGCTTTGGGGGGGCTGTTGTGGGCGGCTTACGGTTACAAATCGGTTTTCATGGCGGCCTCGCTGCTTTCAATAGCCGGGCTGTTTACGGCCTTAAAAGTGAGCGAGAATGCAAAGTGCGGGTCGGAGCCGCTGCAGGAGGGGGCCTTGACTGACTCTACCCGTCTGGATTAACCAATCGGGGAAAAAGGAAACGTATGTTTTGCCAGGGCGCTGTCAGCGGCTGTGAGTGAGTTTGTGTTCTCTGACGGGGTTTACTAGAATAGACAAGGTCAGCAGAATAAAGGCCCGTTCCATCGGGCAGGATTCATTTTTCATGCTCAAGATAATGTTGCGCCGGCCCATGTTTCTTATATGGCTGCTTGTTCTGTGCTTTATTCTCGTCAGAACGGCTAACCATGGCGCGGCGCTGTATAAAGCTTCCGGCAAGCTTGATGCGGATTCGGCCCTTCTGGCTTTAAACACCGGGGAGGCAGCGGCACTTTTGCAGGACGTGCGTTCCGGAGCGGATGACGCGGCTTTTTTTAGCGGCTTAATCGCCATGTACCCGGAAAATAAAGGATACTTACGGACCCAGAAAGCCATAGCGGAAGAAGTGTACGTGCTTAGAAAAGAAGCGGGCCGAAGGCTTGGGGGAAAGCTTCATATCGTAGTTGATACCAAAGCCAACAAGCTGTATTTAAAAAAAGGCCTCCGCCTACTCCTGGAAGCAGATTGCTCGGTTGGCCGCGGCGGAATAGTAAAAGACAAAAAAACCGGCCGCACCTGGCAATTCGCCACCCCGCGCGGGGAATTCCGGGTTATCACAAAAATAGACACTCCGGCCTGGATAAAGCCGGATTGGGCGTTCGTGGAAAATAAAGAGCCTATCCCGCCTCCACAGGACCCTTCTCGCGTAGTGGAAGGGGAACTGGGTAAATACGCCCTTAATATTGGAAATGGATACCTGATCCACGGAACAAAAAATGAAACAAACCTCGGGCTCTCTGTTTCGCACGGGTGTATAAGGCTTGGCGCCCGGGACCTGGAAAAACTTTACAACACCGTCCCCACCGGAACAAAGGTGTATATATACTAAATTACGATAGAATAGGCAGTATGTAGTAGGTAGTATGTAGGGGCAGAGTCAGAAGAGAACCCGCCAAACAACCGGCGGGTCCGCCTCTGGCGGAAAGACTTAAGAGTTATTCATCCTGCCTGCTAGCTACTACCTGCTTCTCCAAAATTCTGATGATTGCGGCGATAATGGAACTTAAAAAAACGCTTCAGAAAAAAATCCCCCGGGTTTATGTTCTCGCGCTTGGCGCGGGGATTGCGGCCTTTCTGTGGTTTGGTGATTCTAAAATAACCGCGCGGCTGCGAATTGTCCAGTCGGATGTGGAGCGCATGGAAGACTCCTTGGAAACCTCCGGCGCGGTTTTGGAAGAATTACGCTTCCTAAAGGAACTTAGGCTGGAAGATGCGGCCAGATACAAGAAAGAGCTCAAAGGGCTGGCCAAATCCAGCAAAGCCGTTTATGACGCCGGAGTTTCCCTCCAGGAAGAAAAACGTCTTCTTGAAAAGCAGTTGGAGATAATGACCACATACCTTGAAATAAACGAAGAGACCGGGAAAATAAGTATTATGCGGGGAGACCACTCGCTGAAGGATTGTCCGTTTTCTTATTCCCCGCTCAGGCTTTTTGGAAACGGGACGGAAAATATGCCGCCTTCCGCCCGCGTAGTCTCAAAAGAGCGTTTTGCCCAGCCGCAGCGGGGTAAGGTTGAGGAAATAGACGGAAAGATATCCTGGGAGCCGCCCCAGGCCGGTAAGGACCCCAGAAGCGGCGGACTCGGGGAGTTTGTAATATTCACGGACAGCCCCCTTGTTATTCATGGCCCTCCGCTCAAACAAGAACTGCATGAAGCGTACACCCACGTTTGCGCCGGCGTAACCGCCTACACCGCCAAAAAACTTTTTGAAAATACTTTCATAGGCACAAAAATACTTTACACGCCCGCCGTCAAGCCTATGGCCAAACCGGCGGCTTCTTCGCAACCAACTTTTAAAAAAACAAAAAACCGGAAAACAAGCGCGAAGACGGCGGCGGCTGGCAAAAAGAAAAGATGATACGCGCGGCAACGCCGCAGAGGTGCCCCGAGTTCCGAAGTAATTCCAGTTTTTTACTATAATCAATTCATGTACAGCAAGATTAAGAGGCTTGAAGAACTTGTTATAAACGCCACCGCTCTTCTTTCCCGGCTTGAAGAGGAGAATGCCGTGCTGAAAAAGCAGGTGGAGCTGCTTAGCGCTGAGCGCGGCAAGTCCGCCAGAAATTCTACCGGCGCCAGAGAGCTGGAAGCGTTTAAAGCCGGCATCAAACGAAAACTTTCAAGAATTTGCGCCCGGATAGAAAAAGCCTCCGAATTGCAGCCTGGTTTATTTGAGGATGGAACCGATGACTAATACCGAAACCCGGGTAAAAATAAGAGGCCGCCAGATGAATGTCGCGGCCGACGGGCTTTCTCCCATAGAAATAAGCTCAATAGTCGGCCAGGTTGAAGAAAGAATAAAACGGATAGAAGAAAAAACAACAATACCCGACACCGCTACATTGGCCACGCTTGCCGCCTTTGAATTTGCCGCAGAACTATATAACTTAAAGCGGAAATCCGAAGTCAACAGCGAGGCCGACGGGAAAAAAATAGACGAGCTGGTGGAGAAGCTGGAAAAAACAATGGAGAAAGGGTTGTTTTGAAATTAAGAGGTAGCAGGTGGCAGGTAACGGGTAACAGGCAGAGTTCGGCTTTATAGATTTGATTTTGTTGTTTATTCCCACGCAGTTTGCAACTTGTCATCTTTAACCGCTTGCTTGTGCTCCTGTGCTCCTGTGTTCTTGTGACCTGTGACTTGCAACTTGTAACTTGCTTATGTCCGACCGGCTTTTTGAAGATGAACAGAACGAAGGAGCGGGAATACCGCAGCCGCGGTGTTCCCTCGGCGCTCCCCTGGCGGCCCGCCTTGCCCCTTTGGAGCTCTCGGATTTTTCCGGGCAGGAGCACATATTGGGCGAAGGTAAGCTGTTGCGCCGCGCCGTGGAGTCGGACAGCCTCAAATCCGCGGTATTCTTCGGTCCTTCCGGCGCAGGCAAAACCGCTTTAGCGCGATATATAGCCTCAAAAACAAAAGCCAGGGTTTTTGAGCTTAACGCCGCGACCGCTGGCGTTGCCGAGCTTAAAAAAATACTTGAATTTTCAAAAAGTCTTTCCGGCGGCATAGCGCAAAAACAGCGCGTGCTGCTTATCCTTGACGAGATACACCATTTTAACCGTACACAGCAGGATGTGCTGTTACCCTCCGTGGAAAAAGGCGAAGTCATTTTAATAGGAATGACCACGGAAAACCCGTTTTTTTACATCAATAACGCTTTGCTTTCGCGTTTTATAGTGGTGGAGTTCAAGCCGCTGGAAGAAAGTCACCTGCGAGAGATACTGGCCCGCGCCCTTAAACTTGAACTGGGAGTTAAAAGCCTGAAAGTTGAGGTTTCAACAGAAGCCGCCGACTATCTGGTTTCAAATTCAATAGGCGACGCCCGTCGCCTTTTAAACGCCCTGGAACTTGCCGCCGTCACCACAAAGCCGGACTCCAAAGGCGTAAGAAAAATAGATTTTGACACGGCAAAAGAATCCATACAAAGGCGCAGCCTGCGCTATGATAAAAGCTCAGATGAACATTACGACCACATTTCCGCTTTCATAAAATCTATGAGGGGTTCCGACCCCGACGCCGCGGTTTACTGGCTGGCCAAAATGCTGGCTGCCGGAGAGGACCCGCGTTTTGTGGCGCGGCGCATACTTATTTGCGCCTCGGAGGATGTGGGCAACGCAAACCCTATGGCTTTGGTGCTCGCGCAAAGCGCTTTCAAGGCGGCGGAGGCGCTGGGCATGCCGGAGGCGCGAATAATACTTGCGCAGGCGGCTATTTACGTGGCCTGCTCGCCCAAGTCCAACGCTTCATATCTGGCCGTAAACGAGGCCATGGCCGAGGCTGAAAAAGGAAAAGTCCGTTCCGTGCCCATGCACTTGCGCGACGCTTCCAAAGACGGCGAAGCCTTCGGCCACGGCAAGGGTTACAAGTATCCGCACGATTTCCCCAATCACTACATTGAACAGGAGTATATGCCGGAGCCCAAAACTTTTTACCGGCCCGCTGAGCAGGGTTTTGAGGCAGAAATTGCCAAACGCATGAAGCGGCTTAAAGCAGAGCACAAGAGCACAGGAACCCAGGAGCACAAGTAAGCCACCGAGAGGAAAGGGCACAGAATACAAAGTTTTTCAAAGAATAGCTTTTGTTCTTGTTTGTTTTAACACTTGTGACTTGTGTTCCTGTGTTCTTGTGACTTGACTCATCATGGAACCTAAAATTTACACAGTCAGCGAACTCAGCCGGGGTATAAAGTCCCTGCTTGAAACCTCCTACCGCGAGATTTGGGTGGAGGGGGAAATCTCCGGGCTTAAGGTTTCGTCCCTGGGCCATGCCTATTTTGACCTGAAAGACGCGACTTCCAATATTTCAGGCGTCCTGTTCCGCGGATTTGCCGCCGGCCTTAAATTTGAACTGGAAAACGGCCTGCTGGTACGCGTGCGCGGTAATATTACCACCTACGACAAGCAGAGCAAATATCAGCTGATGGCGCGTGAGGTAGAGCCCGCGGGCCTTGGGCCCCTGCAGCTGGCTTTTGAGCAGTTAAAGAAAAAATTGCAGGCGGAAGGCCTTTTTGACCCGGCCCGGAAGCGGCCTATACCCGCCCTGCCGCAGAAAATAGCGGTAGTCACCTCGCCCACGGGCGCGGCCATACGCGACATCCTTTCAATACTTAAACGCCGCTACGCCAATTTACACATAATAATAGCGCCGGTAAAAGTGCAGGGCGCGGGCTCAAAGGAAGAAATAGCGCAGGCTATAAAAGACCTGAACGACAATTTCCCGGATATAGACGTAATGTTGGTGGGGCGCGGCGGCGGCTCCATGGAAGATCTGTGGGCATTCAACGAAGAAATAGTGGCGCGGGCGATCGCCGGTTCAAAAATACCGGTAATTTCCTGCGTGGGCCACGAAACTGATTTTACCATCGCCGACTTTACGGCCGACCTGCGCGCGGCCACGCCTTCGTCCGCGGCGGAACTGGTGGTAAAGAGCAAGGTGGAACTGGCCGACAATATAGCCGGGCTTGAAAGACGACTGCTCCAAAGTCTGCGTATTTATTACGAAAACCTCTCCGGCAAGTTCCGCCGTCTTGCCTCTAGCCGGGCACTCGTAAATCCGCTGTTTCTGCTTGAAAGGCCGGTGCAGCGCTTAGACACCGCGGTGGAAGCTCTGTTTGACGGCGCCGCGGAAAAAATACGGCGTTCCGGAGAAAAACTGAATTTACAAAGAGAAAAACTGAAAACCCTCAGCCCGCTTTTTCCGCTTAAAAAAGGTTACGCCATAGTTAAAAAAGCCGACGGCAAAGCCGTGAAAAAAGCCGCTGGCCTGCGCGCGGGTGACAGGCTTTCTTTGCAGTTCGCGGAAGGGCGTGCCGAGGCGGAAGTAATAAAGCCGGATTCCCCTTCCGGGGAATCCGGCTTTGTCACAGGTCACAAGACACAAGTCACAAGTGGAGAAAAAGGCGGGGATGGGCCGAAACAGGAGACTTTATGGTAAAAAAAGAAAAGACCGGCGGTTTCGGGGAAAAACTGGGCAAACTTGAAGAGATAGTGGGTAAATTGGAAGACGAAAACACGCCTATAGAGGAATCCCTGTCCCTTTTTGAGGAAGGGGTGGGGATCTCAAAAGAACTTTCCGAAAAACTGGAAGAAATAAAGCGCAAAATTGAAGTTTTGAAAAAAGACGCTGAAGGTAAATTGAAACTGGAAAAGTTTGAGGAAAATAACAGTGATTAGCCACAGCGATCACAGCGATAAAAATAATAATGTCTGGTAAACAACGACTTGATGTCGCCTGCGTGGAACAGAGGCTTTTTGAAAGCCGCGAGAGGGCGCTTCGCGCCATTATGGCGGGGCTGGTTACCATAAACGGCAAGCCGGCTGATAAAGCGGGGCAGGCGGTACGTGAGGGCGATGTTATTGAGCTGGTCAGGCCGGACTGCCCTTATGTTTCGCGCGGCGGTTTTAAGCTCAAAGGGGCGCTGGATAATTTCAAAATAAGCGCCAAAGATAAAGTCTGTCTTGATGTGGGAGTTGCCACCGGCGGTTTTACCGACTGTTTTCTACAGGAAGGCGCCAAAAAAGTTTACGCGGTGGATGTGGGTATAGGTCAGATTCACGAGAAAGTAAAAAACAACCCCAAAGTGGTTTTTATCCCGGAAACAAACGCCCGGTTTTTAAAGCCCGATTTGTTCCCGGAAAAACCCGGACTTGCCGCCATAGATGTGTCGTTTATTTCCCTTAAACTTATATTGGGCCCGGTTTTTGATGCTATAGCCCCTGGAGCCGGGGTTGTCGCTCTGGTCAAACCGCAGTTTGAGCTTGAGCCTAAGCACCTCTGCAAAGGCATAGTAAAGACTGAAGGCTTAAGATTGAAGGCTATCGGGGATTTAAAGGAATTTGTTTTTACAAATATCAAAGGTGTAGAAGAAAAAGGCCTGATGGACTCCCCCATAAAAGGCGCCAAAGGTAATCTTGAGTTTCTATGGTACATCATTAAGGGATTACAGTGATGAACAACGGCGATTACAGTGATAAAGACGATACGTTTACGGCGAGAATTATTAAAGCGTGTTATGAGGCGCATAATGCCCTTGGCCCTGGATTTAATGAGAAGATTTATGAAAATGCTCTAAACTACTGTTCTCAAAGATGTCCATAAACTTCGAATGTGAAAAGGAATTTAGAGTGAGCTTTGGCGGCACTGAAATTGGCACATTCCGGACTGACTTTTTAATTGGAAGTAGTGTTATACTTGAAATCAAGGCAGTAATGGGGAAGTTGCCTAAAATTTTCGAACGACAGGTGATTTCATATTTAAAAGCTTCCGGATTAAAAGTAGGCCTTCTTGTTAACTTCGGCAATGCCAAGTGTGAAGTCCGGCGCCTGATGCTGTGAATTTATCACTGTAATCGTTGTTTCCTATCACCGTAATCGTTAATTTATGGATGTATCATCATATAAACTTGGCTGCTGTGTTTGGGAATTCACGCTGGCCTGCAACCTCAACTGCATTCATTGCGGATCATCCGCGGGTAAAAAACGGGACGATGAATTAACTACCGAAGAAGCCTTCAAACTCTGCGAAGACCTGAAAAAAACCGGCTGCATGGGCGTGGCCCTTATGGGCGGCGAGCCGTTTTTGCGGAAAGACTTTTGGGAAGTTGCCTCCAAAATTAAAGAGCTCGGCATGGAGCTCTCCGTAATTACCAACGGTACTTTTGTTGACGAAGGAATAATAAAAAGACTGGCGCGGCTCGCGCCACGTGTCGTGGCCGTAAGCATAGACGCGGCCATGGCGGAACTGCATGACCGTATCCGCGGCCGCGCCGGGGCTTACGCCGATTCCTGGGAGTTCATCGAACTTGCGCTCAAGCATAATCTGCCTGTAAGTGTGATAACTACCGTGCACAAACTGAATATCGGTGAGCTGGCAAAAATGCGTGCCCAGCTTAAAGGGCGGGGCATCGCCTGGCAGATTCAGACCGCGGGCTCCGAGGGCCGCCGTTTTTCAAAAGATCTCCTTCTGGACGAAGAGGAATTTTATTCAGTGGGCCTGTTTGTAGAATCCACCCGCCGCAATTATCCCGCGGATGAAATGCCGGTCATAGGCGCGCATGATCTGGGATTTAACTCAATAATGCTTAAAAACACCTCGCTTCAGGAAAAGTGGGCGGGTTGCCAGGCCGGGATTTCAGTTTTGGGTGTGCGCAGCAACGGCGAGATTCTTGGCTGCCTTTCCATAAATGACGATAAATATGTGGAAGGCAATGTCCGGAAAATAAGCCTTTACGAGTTGTGGAACAACCCCGGCTCTTTTGCCCGCTCAAGGCATTTTAAACCTGAACAGGCGGGTTCTAACTGCGTTTCCTGTAAATATCTTGACTCCTGCAAAGGCGGCTGCAACGAGATGTCGCTCATGAAAACCGGGAGTTTCCACAATGACCCCTGCTGTTTCTGGAAAATAGAGCAGCGTCTTTTTCGCAAAGAGCTCGGCAGCCCGCTTGGAAGAATAATGCTGAAATTTAGAAGTCTATCAGGCGGCCCCGGGCTTCGTAAGCTGGCGGAAATATTTAAAGGCGAGAGATGAAATTGAACATCGGTTGCGGCTATAACCGCCTTGCCGGCTATATCAACATAGACTCAAATCCGGACGTGCCGTCGGATAAAATAATGTCCGCGCATGATCTGGATTTTGCCGACGCAAGTGTTGGGGAAATTACGGCATTACAGCTTATAGAGCACCTTGGTTTTTTTAAAACCGGCTATTTTTTAAGCGAGTGCCGAAGGGTTTTGCGTCCTGGCGGATGTCTTCTTATTGAAACCCCCGACATAACCAGGGCTTTTGAAATTTTTCTTAATGGCGGTCCGGAACAAAAAGAGGCCGTTTTGGGCTGGGTATACGGCAGCGAGACGCCGGGCATGAATCACCTTTATTGTTTCCCCGGTGAACTGCTGGCCAGACTTCTGAAGGAGGCCGGTTTTGAAATAATTGAATCTGCCGGCTTTTATTTTCAGAGGGACCGGCCGGCTTTGCGTTTTAGGACTGTTAAAAATGATTCCAAAAACGCGGATTTGGCTTCCGCCCTGCGAAAATGTCTGCTGCATGGAAATATTGCCTGTTTTGAGAATGAAGTGATAATTTCCGGCCAGGAAAAGGTGATAAAATCGCTCATTTCAGCCAAAGGTCCGGACGAGGCGTTTGAACAGGCGGTTTACAGCGCTGAAATAGCCAGCCGATATTTTGGTTTGAAACCATCCGGCGACGGAGCGGATTTCGGCCGCCAAGCGGTTTGTGACCGGTTGATTGAAGGGAACTTCCAGGGATATCTGATGGAGGAACTTCTAAAAAAAGCGGTTAACGGCATTTTTACCGATGAGGATTTTAACTCGGTTTTTGACACAGGTCTTAATTATTTAAATTGCCTCGTTTCCGGCAAATCCCCGCCCCGCCTTTTTGCCAACAGAGTTAAAAAGCCCAGGGCAAAAGGGCAGGGTCAGGCTCAAAAAATAAAAATATTTTCCCGCGCGGCGGCCGAAGACTTCTGCCTTAAAAAGTATCTGCTATCTGCCAAAATAAGTCGTATAATATGAATACGAGAATTTTGTGTTCAGTAAATTCCATTGCCGGAGGCCGGCAGTTTACCGGCGGCAGCTTTCAAGCGGCCGCCGGTCTTGTTTTTTCGGGGAATCGGTTCGCGGCAAAGGACTAAAAGGACTAAAATGAAGAAAATTTATGAACTTGGCGCGAAAACCGGCCTGAATGCCTGCGAGCTTGATAAGATAACAAAAATAGGGGCCTTGGGCATTGCCGCGCTCGCGCTTGCCTCCCTGGCCGCGTGCTTCAAAAGCAATAAAGCCGTTATGGAGCCCGCGCAGCCTTCCGCCCGGGAACAACCAAAAAATTTACAGGGACCGGTCAATTCCGTAAACACAAGCACCGCGCCGGCGCGTCCCAGTAGTGACCGCGGTGACGGCGGCCAAAACTGCGGCCCATACCCCGGATACCCATGCGGTACCAGATATTACACCGTAAGCGTTTCTGATTTTAAAACCTGAAAAATCGCAACTACTCAGGTTCACGGTTCAGCGGTTTCCCGCCAAGCAGTCTGGAACGGTTCAACGGTTGAATTTCAAGATGTCTACGCTTAAGCCAGGCGCACTCATGCTATCGTTCGCAGATCCATCAATTATCTCACTTGCCTGTGTAAAAGATAACCGTGAACCCTGACCCGTGAACCTGACAACCTGAGCAGTTGCAAAAATTCACGCCTTGTCAAACACCATGAGCGTTTCCGCGTGGGGGGTATTGGGATAAAAGTCAAAGCCGGCCGCGCGGATAAGTTTGTATTTTTCAAGGAAGAAGGCGGCATCGCGTCCCTGCGTGATGGGGTTGCAGGATAAGTAGATTATCCTTTTCGGGAGCAGTTCCATTATCTTTTTCATCACTTTATTGTGCAGACCGGCCCTGGGGGGGTCAAGCACAAGGATGTCGGCGCCTTCAAGAAAGGCCGCGTCGGCCTTTTCAGACATTGAGCATAGTATTTCAAAATGCGGCGCGTTATTGTTGGCGGCGTTCAAAGCCGCGTATTTCGCGGCGTTGGGTACCGACTCCACCGCGTAAATTTTATCCGCCATGCCGCTAAGCGACAGGCCTATGGCGCCGACGCCTGAATAAAGGTCTATCAGCTTGCCGCACTTGAAAGTCGCTTCCCGGATCTCTTTAAGCGCTTCTTCAAAAAGGTCAATATTGTTCTGGAAGAAACAATCAAAACCGTACGAAAGCGCCGTGCCGCCCACTTTTTCGGTCACAAAATCGTTTCCCCACGCGGAAAGGATCTCGTCCGCCACGCTCATGGGGCTTAAGGGGTTTGAGTAAACCGCCATGAAACCGTTAAGCCCGGGCAGTTTTATTTCAGGCAAAGTTATATCCTTGCGCTTGAGAAATAAAACCGCCACGCGCTCATCCGTGCGCTTGGCTTCCCTGAAAATAAGGGTTTTTAAATCCGCCGTTGAAAGGCCGGTTTTATTTAATATCTCAAGTATTTCAAGCGCGAGAGCGTTCGTCTTTTCGCTCATCAGGATGCAGCCGTTGTTCAATATATATTTTTCCCTGAAGTTGCCGCGTTTGTGGAAAGCAAACGCCAGTTTGCCCTCGTGTTCGGTGAAACTGTACTCAATTTTTGTGCGGTAGCCGAAAAGTTCTTTGGCTTCGTAAAATTTATCCAGCCGTATGGTCTCTTTGGTGGTCTGATAAAGCAGGTCCTCAATAAGGCTTTTTTTCGTTTGGGCCTGGCAGGAGTAATTCATTATCTGCCATGGTGAACAGCTTATGTAATGGTCTTCTTTGGCCGGCACGCGTTTTGGCGAGGGAGTGACTATTTCAAGGAGCTCCGCTTCAATGAAGTTCCGTTTTTCGAAGGTTACCTTAACCCTGGCGGTTTCGCCGGGCAGCACCCCGTAGCAGAATACCACTTTGCCGTCATGCCGCCCCAGCGCTTTGCCTTCGCCGACTATTTTCTTAAATTCCAGTTCAATTATATCGTCCGTCATAAATGATATGATACAAAAAATGAGTTGGAACAGCCGACAAGCCTAGGCGGGGCGTTTATGGGCGCCGGGCAATGTGCTAGAATTGAACCAGGAAGGAAGGGGCTTCCTACGGGGAGTATTCATGAAAATAAAGAACGAATATAAGTTTATTGTTTCGGTAATTTTAATGTTTCTTCTGCCGTTCTCTATTTTAAGCGCCCATTTTTTAAACGGCGCCAGGGGACTGCTTACGAAAGATACCCTTTCTTACCTTGAACTGCGCACAAAGACCGCCGCCGGTATTCTGTCGTCGGTGCTGACCGTTAATTACAATCTTTCAAAGATAACCGCCGTTAAAGATTTTTCCGCTTCTTCGCTCTCCGGAAAAAAAGTTTTTCTGGAAAGAAAGATGAGGGAAAATCCCAGTGTTTTTTCCGAATTTTCCGTGCTGAACCGTTCAGGCCGGGAAATAGCGCGGGCGGGAACCGCTTCCCTTAAGGACCCCGTGGATTATTCAAAAGAAGCCGTTTTCAGGATGGCTGCCCAAAATGAGCAATCCGCCGGCGCGGTGGAATTCGGCGATTATACGCCGCCGGCGCTACTGCTCATAGAGCCGGTTGTTGCTTCAAGGGGCGCTAAACCTGATTTTTTTCTGGCGGGCCGGCTTAGTCTTGCCTATCTTGGAGAGGTAACAAGGCTTATGGGCAGAAATTCCCGGGGGAATTTCGGTCTTTTAGACGGCGGCGGGCAGGTAATAGCTGATTCCATGGGCCGTTCCACAATTACCCCGGGGCTGAAAGCCACTCCTGAAGTTTCTAAAATGGTGGCGTCGGCCTCCGATAAAGAGTTTTCCAGCTTCACGAGCGAAGTGTTTTTCAGGGGGCGCACCTATTTGGTTTCGGTCTCAGCGGTGAGTGGAACCAAGTGGTGGGTTTTCGAAATTATGGATGCGGTTGACATGCCGGCCTATACAGGTTCCGCCTGGGCACGGCGTGTCGTGGTTTCCGGTATTTTGCTCATTATAATTTTTGGTTTCATTTCCTATAAACTGGCCCAGGTCTGGCTTTTGCCCCGTCAGGGGAAGCCGTCCGCCTGAGGCGGATGGGTTTACTCTGCGTGAAAATATAATAGCAGGGCTTGCCGTTTACTTACCCTTACCACTTTCACTGTTGCCCGAAAGGCCTATCTGCGCATAGGCCAAATCCCTTCCGTTTAGCGGGTCCAACGCACCTGGGCGTGTTTCACGATTAAGTGTAAAATAAGAGTAAGGTGTGGCCGGCTGACGGGGTAGTCCCGTTACGGCACTGCCGATTAGTACCTTGTAATCCTTTGATAAGGCAAAGGAGCATCCACCTCCGGGCCGAGGAATCCGGAGTAACCAGGGGAAACGGAATAACTGATTGTTATTCCTGCTTCCTCTTTTTTCGTTATTTTGCCCTAAACACTCATATGCTTTGGCGGACAAGCCGGGCAGGTGGTGGGGCAACGGAGAAAAAAATGGTTCAAAAAATCCTCTTTATTGTTTTTATCAGCGCTTTTTTTCATGTCAACAGCGCGGCGCAGGAAAATCCCGGTTACGATCCCAGGCTGATAGGTTCCTCCCCTTATACAGACCCCGCTTATCAGGATTTTATTGAAACCTCGTACGGCTACCTTAATCCAAATAATGCCATTAAAGCGAGAGGTGGTTTCAGGGACGCCCTGTCCCCGCTTGAAACTCCGTCGCTTAAAAAAATCAGGTCCGCTCCGCTAACTCCGCAAAATGCTTCCTATGGCCGTCTAACCGGCCTGACGGCCAATCCTCAGGAGGTGCCGTCCCAAAGGCCTTTGGCCCACAAAACGGCTTCCAGTCATTCGGACCTCCCCGCCCTGCCCGCGGATTATTATAAAGTCACTTTTGCAGGGGACTCGGGTCCGATCGCCTCTTTTGTGAAACCGCTAGGCCGGAAAGGCAGTTTGCCCGGGGAATATGTTTTTGTGAGAATCCTGCCCAAAGAAAGAAACTACAGCGGTATGCTTAAGGAAATTGCGGTTTCGGCGGGTTTCAGGTTTTCTGGTGAAAAAACCCTTTACTTGAAAAACGCCAGAAAAATAGTAGTGTTCGGCTGGGTGCAGTCCGCCAGGCTTGACGCAATTTATAAGAATCCAAAAGTGGCTGGAATGTCCGTGGAGAAAAAAAGCTTCGGCGTGCCGCTCAAAACCCGTGTGAAATTCACTCTGAAAGTGCCTTGCCAGAACGATTCCGGCGCTTTTGTCAGCCGGTTTATTAAAAATCTGGGCTCCGACAAAGGGTTCGTGTCTGAAAATATTTCCCGCCTGCCGTCACCCGGCGGTTCTTCAAAATTTACCGCCTTTGATGTTACCGGCAGTATCTCCATTGAGATGGTGGGCGAACTTTCCCGCTCGCCTTTCGTCGTCTCGGTGGAATCAGCACTGTAACCGGGTGGGAAGCGGTCATAACCGTTTCACTGTCTAGATTGCCGCAGCCTTCCACACTCTATCTCCGGGCGCCTCCTTTGGGAAAAAAGCTATAATCTGGTTTTAGCAAGGGCTGTTACTTCAGCGCCAGGCAGGAGAGATTATGGAAGAACATCGTAATGAAAGTAAAAAATCGGGTGGCCGCAAGGGTTACCGGGTTGTGTTCTTGTTGGCATTTTCGATGGGGCTTTCGGCCGAACTTCTGCTTTTCATCCGTGCGCAGATGAACCAGATCGCCTTTATACTGAAGGACGATTTCCGGATAGTGGCGGTTAAAAGCGAGAGGGGCAAAGTGACAGCCTCTGAAGTGGAGAATGGGCTTAAAAACATACAAGGTACGTTGAGCGCGGTTTTTGTGGACAAAGAAGCACGGCTTAAAAAGCTGAAGGAAGACGACCCCGAGCTGGTTTCTTCGGTGCTCGCCGTGGGCGGAAATCCGTTGCCGGACACTTGGGAGATCAAGTTAAAAGAAGATGCCCTCGGCGGGGTGGATTTGTGGACGGAAGAGGCCAGGAAGGTCCCTGGCGTGGCTGACATAAGATACAAGCCGCTTGAGGCTTACGCCATTTTACACGCTTTGTTCTACGCCCAGCTAATAACCCTGGGTTTTTACGCCGCAGCCTGCGCGTTCCTGTTGATGTCCGTCATGATACTTTCCTACCGCAAAACCCTGTCCGGGTTGTTTTGCGCTCTTAAAAAAGACAGCGTCTGGTTTGCAGCTGGAGCAGCCGGCGCGGGTTTATCCACGATTGCCGCCTACGGCCTGATTTATCCCGTAAAATATCTCAGCTCTCTCTGGGTATGGCCCAACCCGTTATGGCACGCGGCTATAGCGGCCGTGTCCGCCTTAGGCGGATGGGTATTATGTCAATGGAAAAATGAGCGTTGATGAAAAAGGCACAAAGGCACAGAGTAGCAAAGGCACAAAGTGGAGAAGTTATAAGGAGCTCTTTCACTTTGTGCCTCTGTGTCTTTGCCCCTTTGTGCCTTTAGGCTTTCTATCCCTTATCCTGACATGTCAAAAATTCCAATAGTAAAACTCGGCTTAATCCCGCTGCTGGCGCTGACGGCGCTTTTAGTCCCCTCTTTATGCGCGGGTCAGGAGACGGACCGCGTTGCAGCCAAAAAGAAAGGTATTGAGGAAATAAACCAGCAGCTGGAAGAAAAGAAAAAAGAGCTTGAACGCTACAGGCAGGAAGAAGACCGCCTCAGTTCCGAGATAGACGGCCTTAAAAAACAGCAAAAACAGGACAGCGCGCGTCAACGCGCACTTGAGACTCGTTTATCCGCTTCAAGGGCTAAAAGTTCCGAATCAAAGCAAAAATACGAGTCACTTGAAAAAAACCGTAAAAGTCTTGCCTCGGATTTCCACGGCGAAATAGCGGTTTATGCCCTGTTGAATGATATTGACTGTCCTTATTACGGGAACATGGAAATTTCAAAGAGCATCTTTCTTAACTCCGCCATTATAAAAAAACACGCGCTCATCGCCAGATTGCGGGGCGAATCCATAAAGGTGAACAAAGATATGCGGACGCTTGAGCTCCGCGGCCGTGAGCTTAAAGTCAGCAAGGTGCTGATTGAAAAACAGCTATCCGCACAGAAAAACGCGGTGAAAAGCAAACTTGGCGAGCTTGAACGCTCCCGCGAACAGCAGGCGCGGCTTTCCCGCGAGCTGGAAAATCTGCAAAACGCGGCCAAGGGGCTTAAACGGCTGGTAAAGAAACTTGAAAAACAGTCCCCTTACAGGCGCGAAACCGGCTCAAAAGACCTGCCTTTACCCAGGCATTCCCTGCCCTGGCCTTCAAAGGGGACAGTTATAAGCCGTTTCGGCCGCGAGGAAGTTCCGGCGCTTAAAACCTGGATAGTGCGCGAGGGAATAAGAATACATACCGCTATAAACGCCCAGGTTTTTGCCGTAATGGCCGGGAAAGTGATTTACGCTGGGTCTTTCAGAACTTATGGCAATGTTGTTATAGTGGACCATGAAAAGGGCTTTTTTACCATTTACGGTCTTTTAAGCTCAATGTCCGCGGCTAAGGGAGATTTTGTCTCCACTGAAACTGCGCTCGGTTTTTCAGGAGCGGACACCCAGGGGGTCGGCCTGGAAAAAGGCCGCGGCGGCGGAACGGTTTATTTTGAGATCCGCCAGGGTGAACGGGCGTTGGATCCTATGATATGGCTTAAAAACTAAGGTATAATGTGTTTATTAACCCGTCCGCCCGAGGTGGACGGGTGGGTTACAGGTATCAGGCATCAGTTGCGGGCTGCGAGGCAGTAATTTAAGCCTTTCCGCCGAAGGTCCCCTCTATTTCAGCGGGGTCCCCTAAGGCGGACGGACTCGCCGGGCTGTTCGGCGGTCCTCTGCCTGTTACCGATAACCTGCTACCTGTTGCCTTTTAGGAGAAGAAGATGAGAAATTTCAAAAAAATAGTTTTCATTACCACAGTCGCTCTGGCCATGGGCGCAGTTTTTCCTTATGTAAATATGGCCATCGACAATACGTACCAGCAGTTGAAGGTCATAGTGGATGTTATGGAGATGATACGTGAAAGCTATGTTGAAGACATTGATTCCCAAAAGCTTGTATACGGGGCCGCCAGAGGTATGGTTGGCGAGCTTGACGACTTTTCGCAGTTCATGGAACCGGATCTGTATAAAAGGGTGAAAAGCGATACCGAAGGCGAATTCGGCGGTATAGGTATAAAAGTGGACATGAGGGAAGGCTGGCTGACGGTGGTTACACCGCTCCTTGGCACCCCGGCTTACAGGGCGGAAATGTTCCCCGGCGACAAAATAGTCAAGATAGAGGGAGAATCCACCAGAGACCTGCTGATGGAAGAGGCCATAAAAAAGCTGAGGGGCGTGCCCGGTACCAAAGTCAATATTACTATCGCGCGCGAGCCTGAAGACAAAAATGCAGACTGGATAAATAAAGACCTTACGCTTACCCGCGAAATAATAAAGGCCGAAAACATCAGGTCCCGTATGCTTGACGGTAAGATCGGCTATATCAAAATAACGGAATTCACCGGGCATGTGGTGGAGGATTTTAATAAAACCATTGAAGACCTTAAAAAACATGGCGTTGCGGGACTGGTGATTGACCTTCGTTATAACCCGGGCGGCCTGTTGTCCGCCGCGGTGGATATTTCAAAACTTTTTCTGGATTCAAACAAGATGATCGTTTTTACCAAGGGACGCAAGCCGGAAAATCACCAGGAATTCCGCGCCGGCGCTTCGGCGCCCTACTCCGATGTGCCCCTTATTATTCTGGTCAACCGCTATTCAGCGTCGGCGGCCGAAATAGTTTCCGGCGCCGTGCAGGATAATAAACGCGGCTTAATAATAGGTGAGCGCAGTTTTGGCAAGGCCAGCGTGCAGTCCATGATCCCTCTTTCCGATAAGTCCGCCCTGCGTCTTACTATAGCCAAGTATTACACTCCAAACGGCCGTTTAATACAACGCAATGCTAAAGAAGACTCCGGCGGCATAACCCCCGATATTGAAGTTAAGGTAGCTCTTGAAGCCGAAAAGAAACTTATTCTGCAGTCGGACGAAATTCTTTATCCCGGCGGTAAGGCGGATGATAAAAAGGGAAAAAAGGCCGTGCCTGACGCAGCCGGTCCGCGACAAGGCAAAGCCGCCACGGTAAATACCAGGGAAGCAGGCCCGAAGAAAGCCGAAGCGGTACGTGACGAGGTGCTGGACAGAGCGCTTGAGCTTTTAAAAGCCAGGGAAGTGCTGGGGAATCTGAGACCCGGGAAGTGACGGCAAGTAGGTGGTATGTAGCAGGTAGAATGTAGGAATAAGGAACACCGATTCCCTGCCTACCACCTACTATCTACTACCTGCTTACTTATGAAAATACTTGCCCTGGAGACCACCTGCGACGAAACCGCTGCGGCAGTGCTTGAGGGCGGCAGATTGCTTTCCAATGTGGTTTTTTCCCAGATAGCTTTGCACCGCCGCTATAGCGGCGTGGTGCCTGAGCTGGCTAGCCGGGCGCACCTTGAAAAGATAGGCCTGGTGCTGAAGACAGCGTTGGCGCGTGCGGCAACGGGAGACAGGCAACGCCGCAAAACGCCTGCCGTTACAGCTGTGGCTTTTTCCAGGGGGCCGGGTCTTCCGGGCGCTCTTATGGTGGGACGGGTGGCCGCGCAGGCAGCCTCGGAGCTTCTGGGTGTTCCGCTCATCGGCGTTAATCATCTTGAAGGCCATCTGCTCGCTTGTGAATACGAGGGGGAAAAATTAAAGCAAAAACTGAAATTCCCGCTTGTGGCCCTTCTTGTTTCAGGGGGACATACCGAGCTTTGGCGCGCCGACGGGTATGGTAAGTATAAAGTGCTCGGCCGTACCCGCGACGACGCCGCGGGTGAGGCTTTTGACAAGGTGGCAAAGCTCCTTGGCCTGTCCTACCCCGGCGGCCCGTCCGTTGAGCGCGCCGCTGCCTCAATAAAGAAAGCCGTGCTGAAGTTTCCAAGGCCTTACCTTCCCGGCAGCTGGGATTTCTCTTTCAGCGGGCTTAAAACGGCGGTCAGCTACTATCTGGCCGAAAAGCTGGGACAGGATTTTTATCGCGGAGGGCTGCCCCGCCCTTTTGCCAACTGCTCTGGAAAGCATCGGGCAAAAGGGCGGGGCCCGCGTCCGCCACTACAACATGGGCGGACAAGTTGCCCGTCGGCGCTGTGTGGCGGGCGCCTTTCTCCCCCTGAGAGCGCGATGGTATGCAGGGCTTTTCAGGACGCGGTTGTAGAAACGCTGGTTAAGAAAACGGCCCTGGCCGCCCGGTCGTTGGGTATTAAACGCATAGCCGTGGGCGGCGGTGTTTCGGCTAACGGGGCGTTGCGCGCCGGATTTGTCGCGCTTGAAGGATTTGAAGTGCGTTTTCCCGAAAAGAATTATTGCGCGGATAACGCCGCCATGATAGCTTTATGCGCTATGAAAAGGCTTGAGGCCAAAGCGGACCCCGGCCCGGTTGAGATAGCGCCTGACCTTGACAGCGCGGCATGGCAGTAAAAAAAGTAACAAGTCACAGGTCACAAGTGGGAAACAAGATAGGCGTTCGGCTGAGGGTTGAAAGCGGAAGGAAAAGGACATACAGCCCAACAGTCTTTAATCTTAAATCGTTAATCTTTCTTGCTTGTGACCTGTGACCTGTGACTTGAGGCTTGACTATGCTAATCTGGCTCTTATCAGATTCGGACAGTTCAAAGCATCTGGCTTTCAGGGAAATGCTTGCGGAGTTTTGCGCCCATTTTCCGGAGATAAAAGCGGAGTTTGCTGTTAAGACCAGGAGCAGCCTTTGGGAAAATATTTTTGCCCATCTGCGCGACTCAAAGCGAAACCCGCTTGCCGATATTATTGAAATTCCGCACAATTGGACGGCGCTTCTTGCAAAACTCGGTCTGCTCTCCGACCTTTCAAAAATTTCAGACGATTTCAACCCTTTGGCCTGCCCGGGATTTATAACCAGAGAATTCGCGCCCGGAGACGGCGGGGCTGTTTTCTCCGCCCCATGGTGGATGGAAGCTCCGTCTCTTTTTTGCCGCCGAGGCGCGTTAAAAGCCCGGTCCTGGCATCCTGGGGATAACGGCTTTTCCTGGGAAGAATTTATATCGGTTCTTGAAAAGCTTTGCATATCGCGCCGCTCCAGGAGCGCTGATTGTTATCCGCTTTGTTTTTCAGGGTCTTCCGGTTCTCTTGGGCTTGACAATGTTCTGCCCAGGGTTTGGAGCCGCGGCGGAGGACTTTTTTCACAGGACTTAAACCGTGCCTCTTTCAATAAAGATGAAACTTCGGCAGGCGTTCAGGATATGCTTGATCTGGCCATAAGCGGCCATGTCAGGCTGTTTTCCCCTTCCTTGTTTGAGGGGGCCGGCTATTTCGCCGACCGGTCCGTTTTTGCTTTTTCACCAAGGGATCTCTGCTCCTCTAAAAGCGCAAAAAAAGAGGCGTTTGACATGCTGTTGTTTCCGGGCTGCGGCTCATCGTTCCCCGTGAATATAAGCAACCTGGCTATTTTTTCCGGGACAGCCGGTTTTAAAGAGGGGGGGGCTCTGCTTAAATGGCTGTTAAAGCCGGAGCGTTCAGGTAATTTCGCCTCTGCTTTTTTGGCCTTTCCGTGTAATAAAACCGCTTTTGAAGAGCGGCTAGACAGGGGGCATCGCAGCTGCGGTTCGCCCTCTTCCGGCGCGCTTTACAGGCGGATTTTCGCGGGAGCGAGCCTGCGGCCTAACATAACGGTTTACCCTACCGCAGAAATGCTTTTTGAGCGGATACTGTGGAACATGTCGCTTGCTGTTTCACGCCAGGATTATTCGATTGACAGTTTAACCCGTGAACTGATTATGGCCCAGAGTGAAGCGGATTATCTGTTGTCGTTGTATTAAGGATGGGAAGCTGGTATGCGGGTAGGCTAGTAGGCTGGTATGCTTTCTATGGAGTTCCTGAATTAGCAGGCCTCCAAGCATACACGCCTACCAGCTTACTCGCCTACTAGCCTACTAGCGAAATAGTATTAACCAATGAAGAAGCCTAAAAAATTCAAAGAACAGGCGAACGATTATTCTCAGGCCTATTACGCGGGCCAGGATGCTTTTTTCAAAGCAGCGCTGGAAGCCGCCTCGCGCCGGTTTGAACTGGACGGCGCTTCTTTCTACGAATACGATGAAAAGACTTCACATCTGCGCCTTCGCCTGAGGTTATTACGCGGAGTGGTTTTTGAGCATGAGGAAAACTCCATGCCGGGGGCGCCCTCTATTTCAGCGGGCGTCCGCCTAAGGAGGACGGACTCCGTCTGGCTTAAAGCGCTTAAAACTCTTCAGCCTGTTCCATTTAAAGGACCCGCCGGATATTTTGCCGCGATCCCTTTCAGGCTTGATTACAGCGGCGCTCCGTTGCAAAATTCCCCGGCTGTTTCCACCGGGTTTGTGCGCCTGGAGCGCTACTTGCGGAAAAAGCGCTTTTCACCGTCTGAGTGCGCGGCGGCCATGGCCTTTATCGGGGAATTCCTGCGCAACTATTATAAGGCGGAATTTTTCTCCCTGAACAAAAAATATTCAAGGAATATTGAGGCAATAACCGAGCTTACCGAGGTTTTTGCCGGCAGTCTGCGGGTACGCGACAGTTTCAGGCGCATACTTGCCGGTATTCAGACCTATTTTGGTTTTGACAGGGTGAGGCTGTATCTGATAGATGAGAAAAATAAAAAACTAAAAGGCGAATTAAGCGCGGATATCCGCGGTCAGATAAAAAGCATCGCCTATGAGGAAATACCGCTTGAGCCCGGCGCCCACCGTTTTGCGGACATTGTGCTTGGCCGCGATTCCGGCGCTTTTATGGAGCGCTATAAAGATTGCGTGCTTTATCTGCCGCTGGCGGTGCAGGGCGCTACCATAGGTCTGCTTATAGTTGACAATCTGCTAAGCCAGCAGCGTATCGCGCAGGAAGACCTGGTGCTGCTAAAATCTTTCGCCGGCCAGATAGGGCTGGCCGTTGACAATGTGCGGCTCTTTGATAAGGTTGAAGAGCTTTCGCTTTACGATGAGCTTACCAAGCTGCCGCTGCGGCGCTATTTCAACCAGCGCTTCCAGGAAGAATTTTACCGCGCCGAGCGCTTTAAGCAGCCGCTCGCGCTTATATGGGGCGATATTGATTACTTTAAGGAGATCAACGATACCTATGGCCACCAGATAGGCGATTGCGCGCTTAAGGAAATGGGGCGGGTTATACTTTCAAACCTGCGAAAGATAGATTTCCCTTGCCGCTATGGCGGCGATGAGGTTATTATAATGCTTCCCCAGGCGACCGGCGCGGAAGCCATGAAATTTGCCCGGCGTCTGCTTGAAGAACTTTCGGAGGTCCGCATTCCAGTGCCGTTCTCTAAAACGCGCGAGCTTCAAATTTCCATAAGCTTTGGCGTTTCTACTTTCCCGCAGGACGCCGTTTCACAGGAAAAGCTTCTAGAAAAGGCGGACGACGCGCTTTACTGGGTAAAATCGCATTCCCGCGGGAGCGCGGCGCTTTACAGTGAGTCAGCCGCGGAAAGTCCGCCTAAAGCGGAACAGGCAGGTGGCGGGGCGACAGTTCCAGGCTCCACCGCGCCTGAAGCACGGGAAAAAAACGCCGATTCCGGAGAAAAATATAATGTCAACAACTGAAGCCGGTGGTCAGTGGTCAGTGGTCAGTGGTCAGGGGGTACTAGTCACAAGCCAGAAGTCAGAGGTCAGAGGTAAGGGATTTTGCCCCTATTCGCTATTCGCTATTCGTTATTCGCTTTTATTCGCGGCTTTGCTTGCCATTTTATCCGCCGTTCCCTGCCTGGCAATGTTTGAAGACACGCCGCCATGCGCGGTAAGCCTTGGGCTTGCCAATTCGGGCGCCGCTCTTGAGGCGCCGGGGTGCGCGGGGCTTAACCCCGCGCTCAGCGGTTCAGCCAGAAAATTTGTTCTAAACACGGATTTTCTTTCTTCTTTCCGTGTCGGGCAGGGACCGGCGGATTTTAAGGCGTATTCGGTCGGAGCGGCTTTCCCTCTTATGTCCTACGGCCGGCTTGGCACTATGGGAATTGGCGGCTCTTACCGCGATGACGGCGGTATTCTGACTGAAAAAACGATGTCGTTCGCCGCCGGTACCTGGCAGTTTTTAAAGACAAACTCAGGCATGATTGATTTTGGCGTGAATTTTAAAATTTTACAGGCGGCCGTGGTAAAAGGGGGGGAGTCCCAAGCCGGAGCGGCCATGGATTTAGGGGCGCTTTTGCGTTCAGGTGAGGGTAGAACGCTCGGATTTTCAATTTTAAACCTTAATAAACCCTCGTTTGCCGTAGGTACGCTTAAAGAGAAAGCCCCTCTTTCCGTTCGCCTGGGCGCCGCTGAAAAGCACGAGGATTATACGATTATTTTTGAGGCGGCGCAGAGGACGGCGTCCGGCGCTCTGCCCGGCAATTTCAGCTTCGCCTCAGGAGTTGAACATCTTTGGCGCACTTACCGTTACGGTGTTTTTGCTTCAAGAACAGGCCTTTTTCTGGCTCGCCGGGCCTCGGCGGTCAGCCTGGGCCTTGGTTTCAAGCGCCTAGCTTCCGAAATTTCATATTCGCTATCTATGCCCCTGACCGGCGAAATAAAAACGGCTCACGCTTTAACCCTTACCCTGCGTTTTGGCGACAGGGATATAGAGCCCGAATACGAGCGCCTCATGCGTCAGGAGATAAAATACCGCAAAGACCTGGTAATGGCGTTGGATGAGTCCGCCAAACGGGAGAATATTCTGAAAGACCAGCTGGCCTTGCTGAAAATTGAGATAGACGGGCTTAGTGAAGAATTGCGCGCTTCAGAGGAGAAAAAAGACGAAGTGAGGGCCGCCAAGGAGAAGCTGGAAGCGGTGATAGGGCGTCAGCGTAAAGCCGAGGCGGAACTTAAAGTTTTGGCGGAAAAAAGGAAATCCGACAAATTAAATTCTCTGCGTTTTGATTTTGCGGGTGATTGGCAGAGTTATCTTAAACTTAAAAGCGGCGGGGCGCCGGCTGAAGCGCTTAAAGGAACTTTGCAGCGCCTGGTTGGGCAGTATCAGGATACGGGCATAGATATTTCACAGGCGACAATAGAACTGCGGGGTCTGTTAGGCTATTAACCGCCAGGCTGCCCGGGGTTTATCAGCTGGAATTATTTATGGAAAAGCCCGACACTTCACATAAACAGGGGCTTTGTGTGAATTTTTTTGTGTCCGAAATTTATGGCGCGTGGAGAACCTGGGGTAACAACTTATTCTATCCGCATAATAGTAAAAATACCGCTTGCGCCGATAAATTGATATGCGGATGCATATAAAAAAGCACTTCTCCCGAAAGATAGTTTTTTTAACGAGTTTGTGTGTCACTGCCGGTTTTATCGCTCCCGCGCTTCAAGCTCAAACATACGTAGATTCAATAACTCCCGATTCCGGCTATAATACCGGGCCTGTAGACATAACAGATTTACACAGCGACGCGGGTTTTTTAAGCGGCTCTGCTGTGGCGCTTACCCGCGCCGGCGAGGCGGATATCGCGGCTACCGGCGTGAACGTGGTCGGTTCTACCCGGATAACCTGCGCGTTCGATCTTTCAGGTAAAACTACGGGCCAATGGAACGTGGTGGTGACCACCGGATCGTTCAGCCAGACCTTGAACACCGGTTTCGAGATCCGGCTGATGCAGGTGGATTCTATCGTGCCGCCGACCGGTTATAACACGGGGTCTGTCAATATTACCGATCTGCACGGCGCGGGTTTTGTAACGGGTTCTACTGTGGCGCTTACCCGCGACGGCGAAGCAGATATTGCGGCTACCGGAGTGAACGTGGAAAGTTCCACCCGAATAACCTGCGCGTTCGATCTGACCGGTAAAACGACGGGCCAATGGAACGTGGTGGTGACCACCGGATCGTTCAGCCAGACCTTGACCACCGGTTTCACGATTCAGTTGATGCAGGTAGTCGACATTACGCCTTCGGACGGTTATAACACCGGTTCTGTTAATATTACCGATCTACACGGCGCTGGTTTTGTAACGGGTTCTACTGTTGCGCTTACCCGCGACGGAGAGGCGGATATCCCGGCTACCGATGTTAACGTGGTAAGTTCCACCCGGGTAACCTGCGCGTTTGACCTGTCCGGTAAAACTACGGGCCAATGGAACGTGGTGGTGACAACCGGGTCGTTTAGCCAGGTTTTAAACGCCGGTTTTGAGATCCGGCTGATGCAGGTGGATTCTATCGCACCCTCGGCCGGTTATAACACGGGGTCTGTCAATATCACCGATCTGCACGGAGCTGGTTTTGTGGACGGGTCTACGGTGGCGCTTACCCGCGACGGCTATGCGGATATCCAGGCTACGGGAGTAAACGTGGTAAGTTCCACCCGGGTAACCTGCGCGTTCGATCTGTCAGGTAAAACAACGGGCCAATGGAACGTGGTGGTGACAACCGGGGCATTCAGCCGGACTTTGACCACCGCTTTCGAGATCAGACTGATGCAGGTAATCACCATTACTCCGTCGGACGGTTATAACACGGGGTCTGTCAATATCACCGATCTGCACGGAGCTGGTTTTGTGGACGGGTCTACGGTGGCGCTTACCCGCGACGGAGAGGCGGATATCCCGGCTACCGATGTTAACGTGGTAAGTTCCACCCGGGTAACCTGCGCGTTCGATCTTTCAGGTAAAACTACGGGCCAATGGAACGTGGTGGTGACCACCGGATCGTTCAGCCAGACCTTGAACACCGGTTTCACGATTAAGTTGATGGAGGTAATCGCCATTACGCCGTCGGACGGTTATAACACCGGGCCGGTCAGCATCACCGATCTGCACGGCGCTGGTTTTGTGGCTGGTTCTACGGTGGCGCTTACCCGCGACGGCTATGCGGACATCCCGGCTACCGGCGTGAACGTGGTCAGTTCCACCCGTATAACCTGCGCGTTTGATCTGTCAGGTAAAACAACGGGCCAATGGAATGTGGTGGTGACCACTGGGGCATTTGGCCAGACTTTGACCACCGGTTTCACGATTCAGTTGATGCAGGTAGTCGACATTACGCCTTCGGCCGGTTATAACACCGGTTCTGTTAATATCACCGACCTGCATGGGGCAGGTTTTGTGGCCGGGTCTACCGTGGCGCTTACCCGAGACGGAGAGGCGGATATTCCGGCTACGGGAGTAAGCGTGGTCAGTTCCACCCAGATAACCTGCGCGTTTGATCTGTCGGGTAAAACTACGGGCCAATGGAACGTGGTGGTGACCACCGGGGCATTCAGCCAGACTTTGAATGCCGGTTTCACGAACCAACTGATGCAGGTGGATTTTATCACACCTTCGGACGGTTATAACACCGGTTCTGTCAATATTACCGATCTGCACGGCGCGGGTTTTGTGGCCGGGTCTACCGTGGCGCTTACCCGAGACGGAGAGGCGGATATTCCGGCTACGGGAGTAAGCGTGGTCAGTTCCACACAGATAACCTGCGCGTTTGATCTGTCCGGTAAAACAACGGGCCAATGGAACGTGGTGGTAACCACCGGGTCGTTTATCCAGACTTTGACCTCCAGTTTCACGATCCAGCTGATGCAGGTGGATTTTATCACACCTTCGGACGGTTATAACACCGGTTCTGTTAATATCACCGATCTACACGGCGCTGGTTTTGTAACGGGTTCTACTGTTGCGCTTACCCGCGACGGCGAGGCGGACATCCCGGCTACCGATGTGAACGTGGTAAGTTCCACCCGGGTAACCTGCGCGTTTGATCTGTCGGGTAAAACTACTGGCCAATGGAACGTGGTGGTAACCACCGG
>MGTS01000008.1 GCA_001799565.1 Elusimicrobia bacterium GWA2_51_34
GGGGAAAATCACCAATTTAAAGTCTAAAAGTTGTACTTGGAGGTAATTCCTACTGCGTATTCACCTTAGCGGAGGATTTGGGCCTTGACAAGGCAATGAACACAATGCCGCCATAAGCCATAGGCCATAAGGGCGCGGCGCCCGCCATAAGCTTTCCCGCCAAACAGCCTGCGTCAGCCTTAGGCAGACGTCCGCCTCAGGCATGGCAGGTCCGCCTCCGGCGGAAAGCCACAGGGTATATACGGCAACACCATATATGGGATACCCGATTTGTGTCCCGGCAGGCCCTTGTGCGGCAACCAGCGCCTGTGCCGTGAAAAATGATCAGTCCGGTATTTATATAATTACCGTAATGCCATGCGGGAGGCTAAACCTTTTCGCCCCTTCAGGCGTCAGTAATAATGTGGAAACGATAATTAAAATGATTGAAAATTTAAATCCGGCAGGACCGCCTGCTGAAATTGCGGAAGACAGGTTTCCCCTGCTGATAGACAAGCACCAGCGGCAGATTTATTCACTGGCCCTGCGGCTGACCGGCAACGCGGCAGCGGCGGATGATATCACACAGGAGACCTTCATTTCCGCATGGAAGCATCTTAAGGGGTTTCGCGGCGAAAGCTCTTTAAAAACCTGGCTTTTTCGCATAGCAACCAATAAGGTGCGGTCCTACTGGCGATGGAAAAAAATACGCTCATGGGTGGGGTTGGGGGCCAGGAACGGGGAAGAGGATGCTCCGGCACTTGAGGATATTCTCCCTGACCGTCCGGAGGACCGTCCGGAGCAGACGGCGCTTGCCGCCGACATGGAGCGCAGGGTACAGGCGGCCATAGACATCCTGCCGCCGCGCCAGAGGGAAGTGGCAACGCTGCGGGCGCAGGGAATCAGCATGGCCGGGATAGCGGACACGCTTACCATGGCCGAGGGCACTGTTAAAGCCCACTGGTTCGAGGCCAGAAAGAAGCTGACGGCTTCACTGGGGGAATATTTATGAAAGGTAAAGATAAAGACGAGAAGTTGATCCTGTTGTTGGCCGCGCGAAAGCCGGATGAATTCTGGGCCAGGCAAAAAGCGGAGATAATGGCCGCCGCCGGCGAGAAACGCGGCCTGACGCGCAGCCCATGGCTGCTGGCCCCCGCCGCCGCTGTGGCCGCCGCCATGCTGGTTCTTGTGCTGGCCCGCGTACCACGCCATGCGCCGGCAGACGCGCCGCAGGCAGTAAGCACAGCCTTCCTTGAAAACCTGGACCTGCTTGACGACATGGACGTGCTTGAAGCCGTAACGGAGGAAGAATTATGAAAAAGAAGTTTTTAACATTCTGGCTAAGCGGCGCATTGGCGGCCGCCGCAATGGCCGCCGCCGTAATCGCGCCGGCCGAGGTGCTGGCCAATCTGGATTTCTTCAGCGACTTCGAACTGCTGACAAACCTTGAAATACTTGAAGACGGGCTCCCGGAGAACGGCTCTATCGCGGTTTCCACAGCCCCGACAGTTTCAACCGCCGCGCCTGCCGCCTTTATTTCCACTGAAACAGCAAAAATCTCTACTTTTACCTGGAGGCCTTATGAAAAACATTAAATTTATACTGTTAACCTTTATGTTTATAACATCCGGCGCGCCAAACACCCGGGCGGCTGAAGATGCGCAGGCAGATAAACAGGCGGCCTGGAATAAACTGCCCGAGGCTGAAAAAGCCAGTGTGCTGGCAAATTATGAGAAATGGAAAGGAATGGACGCGGTTAAAAAAACGGAGATTAAAGAAAAGTTCGCCCGTTTCCATGCCATGCCCAAAGAGCGTCAGGCGGAGTTGCGCGGGCGCTGGAGCCGCTTCCAAGCCATGCCGGAAGCCGCCAGGGCAAAACTTGTAAAAAAATTCCAGAAATGGCGGAAACTTTCCAAGGAGCGCCGCGAGGACTTGCGCAAGGAATACCGCCAGGAGAGAAAAGCAGAGAGGCGTTCCTCCGGCGGCGGGCGCCGCCGCAACTAACCCGAATCCTTCAGCTGAAGGATTCGCCCAGAGGGCAGCTCTTTTGCCCGGTGATCGTGAATCATTGGGCAAAAGGGCTGGGTTGCCCCGCCCTTTTACGGCCAGTAGCTATTTTTGAACGCATTTTTTTGTTCGTTCCGCATTTTGCATACACCGGCGTTGCCTGCCATCGGAAAAGGGCGGCCCCTCCGGGGCAAAAGTTGCAGTCAACTGCAACTTTCGGGCTAAACCTTCACCGCACCTGACGCGTCTGTATGTTAGGCGGTAACAGAACCGCAAAACAATGGAGGCTATATGAACAAGAATACCTTACGCTTAGCGATACTTCTGCTGACAGTCGGCTTTACCCTGCCGACGGCTTTAAGGGCGGAAGACGCGGCTAAAGAGCAGGATAGACTGCAGACTCAGGATAAGCTGCAGGTTCAGGACAAACTGCAGACTCAGGATAAACTGCAGGCTCAGGACAAACTGCAGGCTCAGGACAAACTGCAGGCTCAGGATAAGCTGAATGCGCAGAACTATGTCCGCGAACAAAGCAGACTGCGGGCTCAGGAGAAGCTTCAGACAAAAGAACAAGAGGGTACCAGCGCCATGAAAGGCGCTGTAAACGCGAACAAGGGGCTTGATCGCGCCGATGTGGCCGCCGGAGTTAATGGCCAGGAAGGTCGCAATATGGCACGGGAAAGAATTGGAAATTCTGGCGATGAAAAAACCTTAAAGAACCAGGAAAAATCAGGCGCAGGGGATGATAAGGCGCTGAAGAAACAGGAGCGCAAACAGGAAAAGAAATCGGCCAAAGAACGACGCCGCGCCGAAAAATCAGAGCGCCGCGCCGCCCGCTCAGAAAACAGAAAAGCTGCCGGGAAACACAAATAAACCAAACCGCGCGGCCCCCCCCGGTGTGCACAGGGGGGGCCGGGAGGAAACATGAAAAAACAATTAACCGCGATTCTTTTTTTAATGATTTTTGTCGTACAGGCCGGCGCCTATTTTGACGCCGGCTCCCGTTATAGCGCCGGGCCCGGCGGCTACAGCGGCTTTAATATCTTCGGCGAGGCCGGGAATGATAATTATTACCTGCGCCCATCGCTTAATACCTATATCAGCGATGGGGCGGACCGCTATTCCACCTACTCGCTTGGCGCCGGCCTGGACAGGCCGTTCTGGCGCGGCAACGCGGAGGTTTCCGTGATGCCGGAAACCGGCGGCTATAAGAAATCTTCCCTCTACGCGGATCTGACCTTTAATCCGCTGGGAAAACGGGCGGACGACGCCACATTGGAGGACTTAAGCCTGGGCTGTTTTGCCGGGCTGACTTCGCACGAGGACGCCTATTCACTTTCAACAACCACTGTCAGCACCGGGTACGGGAAAAAAACCAGCGTTTCGGCCCTGACAAGCTCTTTTAAACTTAAACAGACCGATTACGGCCTGACCACCGCGGTGCGGGCTTACGGAATGCGCCTGAGCGGCCGTTTTACTAAATCAGTCTACGACACGGACATAACAGCGCTGGACAGAAAAATCCCGTTAGACATAGGAGGGATAGGCGCCAGCGGCTACCAGGACAAGGCAGTAAGCGCCAGGATACGATTTTCCTCGCTGCCGCTCTCCCCTGAGGCCGGTTACACCAAAACATACTATCTGCTAGACCAGCCGGACTCGGAGTCTGTCAGCGCCGGGCTTTCACAGATAATAGGCGCGATTGAGGTGTCCGCGGGCTGGGAAAACCTCAACCCCGGCGGCGGTGGAGCCAAAAGCGACTACTACTCACTTGGGCTCACGCTCTCATTTTAACGCTGCCCGGCAAAATTATGTGCCGGGGGGCAAGGGGTTTACCGATTTCCGCACCCTATACCCCCTACCCTTATTTCATACCCGGCAGTATAAATTGTATGGGTCTGTCGCGGCTGGGCACATATTTAACCACTTCAAGCTTTTTACCCCCCACACAAAGATAGTCATAGCCGTCATTGCAGGCCGTGCCGTAAGGAGCGGCGCATATGGCCTGCTTCGGATACTTGCACAAAATCTTCACTCCCGCGGGATTGGTTTCCACCGTAAGCGTTACCACATTCCATACCTGGGTGGTTACCACGTTCACATTAAGCGCGCGTAAATTAAGGAATTTCGCAGTGGACGGGCTGTTAAAACCCATATAGGCTTTCACTTTTTTCTCTATATCCGGCCTGAGCGTGCCCTGGTCCCAGCCGGCGTAATCGGCGTTTAAATGCGATTCAAGCTGCCAGCGCCTGGCCGCGTAAAACGAGGCGATTTCCATTTTTTGTACAAGCACCAGCAGGGCAAAAATCTTTGCCGTAAGAAGAACAATTATCATAAAAAGCGGAAACAGCAGCACGACTTCGGTCATTGCTTGTCCTTTCCGGCCACGCCGGAAAGGACGCCATAAGCCGTAAGCCATAGGCCATAAGCGGGAAGGATGCCATAAGCCGTAAGCCATAGGCCATATGTTTCTGAGAAATTTACCTGTAATAACTTTCATTTTCAGTCATAATCTCCACTTAATTTCACCCGCAGTACGTTCAGGCTTATGGCTTACGGCTTAAGGCATATGGCATTGTTTACGGATACAGCCTTGTTTGATACTTCGGCGTGGGATTAGGCCAGACGCAGTTATTTCCACCGCCAAGGCCGGAGCACTGGCTGGCTACCATCGCGTGCACGCAGGGGCGTCCCGTTTCGTTGCATGCGGCCAGGCTGTTAAAATCAACGCCGAAATAATTTGGGGGGGCATCCCAACCCTGGTAAACCTGATAGCCGCGGCCCAGGGCAGAAAGCGCTCCCGCGGTAACAGTGGCCAACTGAAAAAGGCCGGGAGCCGACATGGGCGCTGGGGGATTCGCGCGCGACAAACACGACGACAAATGAGTCATGGGGTCACAAACTATCACACTGTCAGGGCCATATGGCTTGCCAGGCATAGTCTTAGCGAAGTAACTTATATTGTTTATGTAGTACATGGCCATGCTCTTGGGCCTTGCCATTTTATTTGCCTTGAAGCCGCCGGGGCTGTCTATGCCGTCATTGCCGCAGGATTGGGGATTATTCACGCACTCTTTGGTGTTAGCGTTTAAAAAATATGATTTACGGAAAAAATTAAAATTTTCAGTCAGCCGCTCAAACACCGTCATCTGGGATTCCTCAACCGCGCCGAGCAGAGTATAAACTTGGAGATAAAAACCATAAATGTTGACGGCCAACTCCCAGTCAAGAATCACGTCTTTGACCTGTTCGTATGCGAAAAGCTCAAGGACATCGGATCCGTGCGGGATGTCGGTGCCGGGAGGAGGGTTGTTATTAAGGGTGGCCATAGTTGTAGGATTTGAGTTGATGCCAGGGCGATGTCTTTCATCAAACGCTATCTCCCACTTATTACTACCGCTAAGGTCCCGCGCAGGCTGGCGCGGCACGTCACCCTTATATTTAGGAAAAGCGCCGGACTTGTAGAGCATGTCGTATGTACACTCCCTGCCGCCGTCTTCGGTTGTCCTCCAGTTTCTGTCAGGGGGGCACTCGTACTGCTCTTTGAAAATGCGGTAAGGGAAGGCGCCATTGACATACGCGGTACGGTTCAGCAGATTCGTATAATCCCCCATTTGTATGAAAGCGGCGGAATCAACGGCGAACTGCTGGCGGATTTTTTCCCGCGAAATTTTAGTGGTTTCAAAAATAAGATAAACAAAAAGGAGCAGAGATGGAATAACAAGAAGAGAGGGAATAAGGATCTGCCCTTTCCGGCGCAGCCGGAAAGGGCTGAATTGGTCTATTACATGTTTCATTTTAACGAAGCTCTTTACCTTAAATTTCACTTACAGTCCACTCCGGCTTACGATTTAAAACCTATGGCACCTGTTTCTGCTTATGGCTTACGGCCTACGGCCTACGGCTTATGGCATTTTTCACTTCGGCTGCCCGGCGCCTATGATCATGCCTACCATGGTAAACAGGCCGCCGAGAATTTTCTTGTGAAACAATATGCCCATTGCAAGCGCCACGCTTGCCACTACCGCGAGCATCAGCAGATATTCAACGGTAGTCTGGCCCTTGCGAAGGGTAGAGGGTATAGGGTATAGGGTATAGGGAAAACAAAAGCGAATAGCGAATAGCGAACAGCAGGCATCCGGAAATACACACAGGAGCAGCGCTTTCATAAAGCTTTTTATAGTCATATTCTTAACAGCTTTCCGCTTCCGACTATTCGCTATTTGCTAACCCCTATTCACTATTCTATGTTATACCACCCAAAAGGTCTTTTTTCAAGCCTTTATATTGTAACATCCCGGTGTTGCGTTATTATTAATCGGCCATCATTCAAATAATTACGGACATTCACGCCATTCACACATAAAAAAGCGTCCGCCTAAGGCGGACGCCTTCTGACAGCAGAGCAGGAGAGTTAAGAAATTGGAAAGTTGTGAGTCGGGAGTTCTGAATTCCGGCTTAACTCCAAACTCTTTAACTCTTAAACTTTATAACCCTTTTGCGACTAACGGCCTTCGTCCGAAGAGATAAGACCTTTTTCAATGGCTTTTACCACGGCTTCGGTCCTGTTATTTACGCCAAGTTTCTGGAAAACGCTGTTCAGGTGGTTTTTTATGGTCTTCACGCTGCAGCCAAGCGCCTGCGCTATTTCCTTGTTTGACTTGCCCTTGCCAAGCAAAGCCATAACCTTTATTTCTGTGGCGGTAAGCGCGTCAGGCGCGCCCACATAGCCCGGCGTACCCATCTGCCTAAGGCCCGCGATAAGTTTGCCCATTATGGGCTGCGGTATCATAACCCCCTCGCTGTTGAAAGTAGTCAGCGCATGAACCAGTTCAGAAGCCGGCAGCATTTTTGAAAGGTAGCCATTGGCTCCCGCCTGTATGGCCTCGGTTATGTGCGCCTCATCTTCAAAACTGGAAAGAATAAGCACATTGGTCTGGGGACATTCCTTGCGGATGATACGGGTGGCGGCCACACCGTCCATCTGCGGCAACTTGATATCCATTAAAATAACATCCGGCTTCAGCTTCTTTGCGAGAGCAACAGCTTCGGGCCCGCTTGAGGCTTCGCCCACCACCGTAACCCCTTTTTCATCCTCAAGCAGATCTTTCAGCCCCTCCCTGAAAAGCGTCTGGTCGTCGGCTATCAGCACGGTTACTGTTTTTTTAGCGCTTGCCATAATTAGACTCCTTGCTTGTGATTGAGTGATGAAGTGATTGAGTGATTAAGTTTAACACGGGAAATTTCTTAAAAACTTAATTGTTCAATCGCTTAATCACTGTTTACCCTTTACCGGCGCGCTCTCTGCGGACGGCGGTTCCTTGGCGAAAGGTATGGTAAACTTGAAAGCCGCACCCTTGCCCACGCCCGGACTTTCCACCCAGATCTTCCCCTCGTGCGTCTGCACTATCTCTCTTGCTATAGAAAGCCCGAGGCCGAGGCGGCCATGCGGCGACTTGCCGCCCGCCGGCTGGTAAAAACTCTGAAAAAGTTTAGGCAGCTCCACGGGGTCTATGCCCTCACCGGTATCTTTTACGGAAACACAAACAGCGTCTTCAAGGGGATCAACATGTACCGTTATTTTTCCACCGCGCTGTGTATGGCGCACCGCGTTTTCAAGCAGGTTTAAAAGCACCTGCGTTATACGCCGCTTGTCGGCGCATACCATCCGAAGCCCGGAGGCGGCAACCTGCGTACCCACCTCTATGTTTTTCTGCGAGGCGCGGGCCCTGGGCCCTGTCACTATCTCTTCCACCATTTTATCCATCTCAAAATAATTTTTTTCAAGCCGGAACTTACCCTGTTCTATGGAGGCCCAGTCCACCAGGTCACCTATCAGGCGCGAAATCTGCACGATGCTGGTGTTGATGAAATCCATTTTCTTTTTTTGGTCTTCATTGGGCTCAATGGTGGAAGCCAGCATCTCAAAGCTTATCTGCAGCGTCATCAGAGAATTTGACAGATCATGCGAGGCCATGGACATAAACTTGGACTTCATATTGTTCAGGCGCTCAAGCTCGCCGTTATTATGCTTGAGCATGTCTATAAGACGTTTATTCTCCTGCTCCAGATAAAGTTTTTCTTCCGCTTTTTTAATGGCACGGCGCAGATAATTAAAATCCACCGGCTTTATAAGAAAATCGTAAACGGATTCCTGTATGGCTTTTACCGCGGTATCAAGCGAGGCGTGGGCGGTCATCATCAGTATCTGGCTGTCGGTATTTAATTTGCGGATGTCTTTTATCACTTCTATGCCGGTTTTGTCGGTGAGATTAAAATCCATCAGGATAACATGAAAAAAATCCGATACCACCATTCGCATGGCTTCAGCGCCGCTGGCGGCGTCAAAAACCTTGTAGCCTTCCATTTCAAGCAGATCGCGCAGGGTTTCCCGCAGGTGGGCGTCGTCGTCAACTATCAAGATTTTACTTTCCATTGTTAATACAGTGCTTAACTATGTTGCTAGTAGGTTAGTATGCGGGTAGGCTGGTATGCTTAACGGCACCGATAAAAGCAGGCGGGCATGTGTTTTAGGCCTACTAGCTTACCAGCCTACAAGCCTACTGGCATCTCTGCTTTCTATGTTATTGTTACTTATTTACAGGGGAAATGGCAATAGGAAGGAAAATTTTAAAGCAGGTGCCCTTACCCACAACGCTTGATACTTCCACACGGCCTTTGTGGCGGTCGGCAATTTTTTTCACAACGGCAAGTCCGAGCCCAGTACCGCGGGCCTTGGTGGTAAAAAACGGCGCGAATATTTTTTCAAGCGTTTCTTTGGGAATGCCCGGCCCCGTATCCTCAATGTCAATTCTTACAGTGTCGGGGGCGCTGACCACGGTGCGTATAAAAATCTTCCCCTGCTCCGGCATTACTTCTATGCCGTTCTTGATAAGATTGCGCAACGCCTGCGTCATTTCGTCGGTGTCAATATTCACATACAGGTTCCCGGGCGCGAGAGTCTTTTCAAGCTGTATGTGCGCCGGAACGGGGAAAGACATAAGCAGGTCGTCTATATAGGAGTTAAGGCAAGTGGGCTTCGCATTAAGCTCCTTTGTCCGGGCAAAACCCAGAATTTCATCTATAATGCCGTTTGCCTGCCTGATTTCCGATTCTATGATGGAGAGGTGCTTCAGCACCTTAGGCTCCAGGTTCGAGATGGTTCCTATCTTCGTCTTTATAAAGTAAGTGGAGTTGTTGATGACGGCAAGCGGGTTTCGTATCTCATGCCCAACCACGGAGGCCATCTGCCCTATGGCGGCCAGCCGCTCTTTCTTGATCAGCTCGTCCTGCGCGGATTTCAGTTCTCTGGTGCGGGCTTCCACCCTGTTTTCAAGGCTGCGGTTCAGGCGCTGAAGCTCGTCCTGAGCCGACATTATTTCGGCGGTCTTTACTTTCAGCGACTCGCTCATCTGCATGAAAGTGTGCGCGAGCTCCCCTATTTCATCGTTCGGCATTGAAAGGTCGGGCAGATAGTCAAAGTCCCCCTCTCCAAGCTTGATGGCCGCGGCCCGGAGCGCCTGTATGGGCTGGGTGATAACCAAAGAAACCGCGTAACCGAGGAAAAGCACGAAAATAGTTACCACCAGCATCATGCGCCAGGTGCGCTTAAGCATGTCGTTTGAGGCCTGGTAAGCTATTGAAATTGAGCGCTGGATGTAAACCACCCAGCCAAGGTCGGTAACTTCGGCGAAAGCCCCCAGTACCCGCTCGCCGGTGGAATCAAGTATTATCTCCCCGCCGCCGGTTTTGGCGTCATTGCGCAGGAGGATATTTAAAATGTCGTCGGGGAGCTTGGCATCGGGCTTATAAATTTCCTTCGCGTCCGAATGAGCTATAAGAAAGCCGGCGGAGTCAATTACAGCGGCTTGCGTGTGGGTGGTTTCCGGAAAACCGGTCTTCAGAATGCCCGAAAGGCCGGTCAGGCTCATTTTAGCCACCAGCACGCCCACGCCCTGGTTGGAAGCCGCGTTGGCTATCTGTACTCCCATGGTGATGGCGGGGTAGGAGCCCATGTATTTTTCCAGCCCGCCCACAAATTCACCTATTTTCATTACCTTGGCGAACAGAGCGTCGTTAGAAAAATCGCGCAGCTTGTTGTCATGCACAAAACGGCCTATGCGCACCGTTTCCATGCCTGATGCGTCTATGACGGAAATTTCCAGAAAGGCGGCGTGCAGCTGCATTATGTGATTTACCAGCGCCTGCTGGCGCGCCACATTCATGGAGGAAAAGTCCTCCATGTGAGCCGCATCAAAAAGCACATTGCGGAAATTTATAATATAGCTTGAAACCGTGTCGGCAAACCCGACGGCCAGCGCTTCCTGGTCGCGCGAGATGGCTTTATTGAGGGTAATCTGGCTGAGATTTACAAGGTAATAGCCCACAATGCCCAACGGCACCAGAGAAACTATAAGAAAAATGAAGAGGAATTTATAAAAAAGCCGGCCTTTCTTTTTTGGCGCTTCGGTCATATAATAAACGCAGCGAATAGCGAATAGGGGTTAGCGAATAGGGGAGGAACCGGAACTTTATTTAAGGAACTCCGCCACTATTCGCTAATCACTACTTAGCGCAGCCGGCTCCGCCGGAGTCGGGCAACGACATCTTTTCAAAGCCGGGGATTTTGACAAGTTCGCCTAGCCCCACCATAAAAAACCTGCCCTCCCACACAAAAGAAGGGGACGTGCTTATGGAAAGCGCGTTAGCGATAACCAGATCGTCAGCCAGAAGTTTTTCTCCGGCAGCGGCCGCGGAGGCGACTTTTTTTGAATTAATACCGGCCTTTGCCGCCGAATCCTCCCAGGGAACGGAGGTAATATTTTTATTCCGCTCCATAAGATACCCGTAAAATTTATCAGGGAAATCCCGCGCGATAACAAGCTGGCGCAGATTCTCCTGCCACTCCGGCGCGCCGTGCAGGCTTTGGAAATTATATGATCCGTTTTGTTTTTTTTCAGCGTCACCTATATAATGTATTTCCAGTTTCAGGCCAGCCGGCAGAAGATTCTTGTTTTTTGCCTCAAGCAAAGCGTTTTCGGCCTGCGTGCCGAACGGACAGTAGGACATTACAAAAAGTTCAAGTGTATTGGGCCGCAAGGCACGACCCGGATACATGCCGGTGCGCTGACGGTCGTGGTAAACCAGCCAGCCCTCCGCCTCCCTGAAAATGCCGGCCTTTATTTCAGAATCCAGACGCTCTTTCGCGGCAGCACTGGCCTCAATGGCGTAGGCGGGCGTAAAATCAAGCGAAGGAATTTTTGACGCCCTGACGGCCGAGGAATAGTCAAGGAATTCCGGTTTTATTCCCTCAAAATATTTTTCAAAAACTCCGAGCAGCGCGTCATTCTTTTGCGAGAAAGGGCCGGAACTCAGGACCACAAGCAGCTGCGGCGGTTGCACCTTAATTCTGTTAATGTACGACTTGGGCAGCGCCGCGCGGCTGTGTTCCGGCAGAACCGCGTTTACGGCCTCTAAAAGCGGCAGAAGACGCAAGGGGCCGGAATAAACTTTACCGTTTATCAGGAAAGCCGCGCTCTTAACGCCGGCTTTTTGGGAGCGGTTATAGGCGGCCAGAAGCGCCGCCTGACCTTCAACCTCGGACTTTTTAGCGAGTTCCGCCGGGTCAAGGCCGCTAAAAACAGCGGCATCCCGCCACCCGTCGGCCATAGGGCTGAGCGATCTGGCGTTTAAATAAGTAAGCAGCTTTTCCGGATAAACAGCGGCAAGAACCGCCAGGCGCATAGATTCAGCCAACTCCGCCTCGCCCCGTTTAGCTTCAAATTCACCCCCCGCATTCTTTACAACCAGCGGATAGACTTTCAATTCCGGGTTCCCAACACGTTTTCGCACGGTGTCAATAAGAAAAAATTCCTGCCAGCCCTGGCCGTCCATGGCCTCAAAAAAAAGTTCAAGTTTAACCCCCGCGGTGACAGGCGCGGCCACAAGAGCACAGGAGCACAGGAGTACAAGAACGCAGGAACACAGGAGCGCAGAAACACCAGTATAAGTATTTCTTATTTGTGACTTGTGTGCCTGTACTCTTGCTCCTTGCTTGAGCCTCTTGCTTGTAACTTGTGCTCCTGTGCTCATGTGGCGCTGTAGAGTGGTCATTTGCCTTTCCTTGTAAGAAGCTGGCGTATTCTTACGCAAAGTTCCGCAATATCAAAGGGCTTGGTAAGGTATTCGTCAGCCCCCAGGCTGAAACCCTGGGTTTTTTCCTCGGCCGACAAAAACCTGCCGGTCATCATTATAAGGACGAATTCCCTGGACATTTTGCGCAGCTCCTGACAGATTTGGAAGCCGCTTGAGTCAGGCAGCTGTATGTCCAGTATAACCACGTCCGGATTGTTTTTTTTCGCGGAATCTATTCCGCTTTTTGCGTTGCCGGCTTCAAAACAGATAAACCCCTCCAGATCCAGCACCTCGGACAGGCTCTCGCGCAGATGAGCGTCGTCGTCTATTACTAAAATCTTCTTTGCGGGCATAATTTAAAACCTCCGTAAAATAGTCACAAGTTGCATGTCACAAGTCACAAGTATTTGGGGTCTTACCGAACTTAATATCTCCCAATATAACTCTGGCTTGTGACCTGTGACTTGAAACCTGTGACAAAATAACGCTACGCGTTATTTTGTGTTGGGCACCAGTTTATAGCCCACGCAGGGGACCGTGCGTACATACCTGGCAGCTTTGCCCATTTTGGAACGCAGACGCCTCACATGCACATCTACAGTGCGGGGCGACCCGAAATAGTTATAGCCCCACACCCTTTCTATGAGGTACGGTCTTGAAAGAACCCTGTTGGGGGAACTGAGAAAAACATAAAGCAGGTCAAACTCTTTGGCGGTGACGGTTATTTCCCTGCCGGAAATCTTAACGGTATAACTAGACATATTAAGGTCAATCTCATTAAGCTTTAGAACCTCATCGGACTGGGTTGAAACGGTACGCCGCACCACGGCCCGTATCCTTGCCAGGCTTTCGTGCAAATCCTGGCTGTAGGCGAGACACTCGTCGGCTCCAAGCTGGAAGAACGCAAGTTTATAGGAGATCTTCGGCGCCTGACGGGCGCCCCCTGAAGCCGGGCCATGCGGAGCCAGCGTTTCAAGGTTCAGCCCCGATGGCATATGGTCAAGATAGGTGTCCGGCGACTCTAGTATGGCGATAACAGGAATATTTTTATTCTTCGCGCGCAAGTTGCGCAGAAAAGAAAGACCTTCCTCGTCGGCCAGATTCTGCCCCACCATTACAAGGTCAAAAGTCTTTTCGGCCAGCATCCCCATCACTTCCCTTGAACGATGAGCGGTGATCACACAGTAGCCCTGCCGGGAAAGCATTTCAAGTATCAATGAAGCCCGTGACAGGTCTTTTGAGGCAAAAAGGATGTTTATTTTCACATTGGCTCCTAAGCGACAAGAAAGCTAGTAGGCTAGTAGGCTCTGAAAGCATACCAGCTTACCCGCCTACCAGCGATCTCCACAACTTACCAGCATAAGACTATTCGTGATCGTGTACTTCTTCAAGCTCAAAGCAAACGCCTCTCATACCGAGCACCCCGGTTAAGATGTTATAAATGAAGGCTACAAAAACGAACAAAGCCATCTGAAGCAGCGCATAAAATAGCGAGAATAACCCTACCGTAAGCAGCTTCTGCGCGGCACTCGCCGGCATATATTGTGGATTTGGTATTATCATAAAAGTGATAACGCCGCCAAGTATCGCAATTACGAACATCACCAGCGGCAGTGAAGAAACGACCAGAGAGCTCACGCTGATATTTCTTATTTCAAGTTTCATTTTTCCCTCCACAACCGGATAAATGGAAAGCTGACAAAACCTTAACAGGTCTTTGTCTACATATTACACTCAATTTTAGCAATTATTTGAGGAAAAGCAAGCGTGGTAATAAACGGCGGGAACCGGTTACTGGTTACCGGTCACTGGTTACTGGATTATACACTTATCCCCGACTTTGGAGAGAAAAGGATGAGAGTGCGGTTAATGCCCGATGACTCGCCCACATGCAGGACTTTCGCATTCAGGTTCTGGTTCTTAAAAACTGTTTCCCCCTCCACGCTCTGGTCCGGAGTTTCGAAGGCCTGCCCTACCAGGCGCAGCAAGTTCTGCTGCTGGCTGTCCACCACGTCCAGCAGGTGTATATTTCCGGAATCCATGCCGCCGGCCAGTTCAAAGTTGGCGTAAAGGATGTTGTTGTTTTCATCCACCACTATCACATAGTTGCTGGCCGGCACAATAATGCTTAAAAGTGAACGCCACCATTTTTGCTCAGCCTCTTTATATTTTTTATCGCGGTTAGAAATTAAGTCTATCTCAGTTTTCATCTTGCCCAAAAAGCGGGAAATGGAAAGAGACAAATCACCCAGTTCGTCGGATCTAGCCGGAAAACGCAGGTCAAAATTCTTGAGCGAGATGGCCTCAACACTATCCCGCAAAGCGCCCATGGGTGAAATCACATAATGGTGGAAGAAAAAATAGAGCGGAAGGCCCAGCAGAAACAGCACGCCCAAAGCCCCGAAAACATACTTGCGCATGGCGGAACCTATAAGAACCTTGGCCCCGGCGCGCGAAACCAGCAGGTCTATTATGCCTATAATATCTCCGCGCACGGAAAATGGAATAGCTATCTCGTAGAAAGGCTCGTCCGCCACCTGGCGGGATTTCGGCAGTTTGGAATCGTAGGCCTGCTTTATCGCGTCGGTGGGCGGCGGAACGGTTTTTTGGAATTCATCCCATGGCACTCCGATAAAGCGGGATTCTTTATGCCAGCGCACTGTTCCCTGCCGGCTGAGATAAAGTATGGAGGTAACGCGCTCGTCTTTGGCCAGCGAAGTCATAATGTCGTACTCATCCAGAGTAAGAGCCTTCGGGCTGTTTAAAAGACCGTTACGGATGGTGGGGGCGTAAACCTTTACAGTGTCTAGAACATCCTGTTTAAGTTTTTCATCAAAGGTCCATTTGAAAAGGTTATAATAAAAAACCCCGCCCAGGCACATTACATAAATGCCTATGCCGATAAACCATAATAGCCATTTAACCGTTAGTCGCATAGTTGTTGATAAATTATACCGGACCGGCATTTCGGAAATATTACAAAAGGACGGAAACTGGAGGATTGGAGGACTAGAAGAGTAGAGGATTAGACGGGAAAAGATATGAGGAACTCATTCCTCTAATCCTCCAGTCCTCTATTTACCGCCCGCCGGCCAGGGTCTGTTCTATACGTTTTAAGCCGGCGGCGGAGTCGGAGTCGTTGGGATCAAGCTGTCTTGCTATCAGCCACTCGTCGCGGGCCTTTTCATAATTAGCGTTCTGGAAGTACTTGAGGCCTTCCACGTAATGAAGCTGGGCGGCCAAACGATTTTCCTCTGTTACGCCCTGCGGCTTAGCCTTAGCTTCCTCAAGAGCCCCCCCTTTGCGCTTGGCCTCCTCCGCGGCCTTCTTACTTTCCTCTTCCTCTGTTTTTCGTCTGGCTTCTTCCTCTTTAACGCGGCGTGCGGCTTCTTCCGAGCGGCGGCGCTTTTCACCGGCTTCAATACTCATCTGCTCTCTGGCGCGGGCCACTAATTTGTCAAGGTAGGAACTGTTTGCGGAGTAAGGCCTCGCGTTATTCCACTCGTCCATAGCAGCGGTATAGCGGCGGGCGGAATAGAGTTTCTTCCCGCTTGAAATATAACTTCGCTCTATTTCACCCTTGACTTCGTTTAAAAGCTTGTTTGCCTTGGAATCACCAGGTTGGATTTCCAGAACCTGTGCAAGGCCTTCACAGGCTGCTTTAAGCTTCCCCTGGGCGTAAAACTCAAGCGCCGCTTTCAAACGGTCGTTGGCCCGTTCCTGCCGCAACTCATCTTCTATACGTGTAATCCACTGCACGGTAACGGTATCCCTGGGCCTGATGAACAGAGCGTTATAGAGGTTGTCAAGCGCCCCTTTTAAATCCCGCGCCTTGTACGCGGCTTCACCTTCCTGAAAATAATACTGCTTTAAGTCGTCCTTCATGCGCCCCAGCCAGTATTTGGCCTTAATATTGCTGGGAGAAAGTTTCTCCACCTCCTGCATTTTTTTATACGCCGCAATTATGCGGCCTTCGTTATAGAACGACAGAGCGCTTTTAAAGCGGTCTTCAATCATGATTTTTTCAGACATGAACGCGCGCTGCCCCCCGCGCAGCTGGTCAGCGGCTTCGAGAAGCATGGAAGCGTCGTTAAAATTGGGGTCTATGGAAAGTATTTTAGCGGCCAGATCATGGGCCTCTTCGTAGCTGCCCTGTCGGTAATACGCAAAAGCGTTTTCGTAAATGCTTTCCAGCATTTTCCGCTGGATTTTTTCTTTCTCTATCTGAACAGTGCCTAAAAACCGCTTTTTTTCCTCAAACTCGCTAAGCGAACCGAGGCCGGTTTTCTGCAAATTCAGAAAAAGCGATTCCTCGCTTTTCACCTTCAGTCTCTCCTGGGCGAAAAGAAGGGTAGAGGGGTTAGGGGTTAGGGTAGAGGCGAAAATCAACAACAAGAAAGCGAATAGCGAATAGCGAACAGCAGGGGTCTCCTGATTACCACTATTCACTTTCTCACTATTTGCTATTAGTTTACTCATATATTCGCCATCTTCCTATTCGTTATTCGCTTCTTCAAAACGGCATCCCCCCTGTTATCAGATCGCTGATCATAGGCGCGAGCATCAGAATGAATACCGTAGGAAAGATGAAGATAAAAAGCGGGATGAGCATTTTGGTGGACGCTTGGGCCGCCAGTTTTTCGGCTCTGTTAAGACGGCGGAAACGCATATCAGTAGAATAATTCCTGAGCAGTTCCACCAGGCTCGTCCCCAGTTCGTCGGATTGTATGATGAGACCGGCAAAAGAACGCACCTCCTGAAGGCCGGTGCGAAGAGACAGGCGCCTTAAAGCGTCACGCCGTGAATATCCCAGCTGCACCTCATTAATGGTGCGTTCCATTTCAAGCTCCAGCCCTGTTTTAACCGGGGCTATCTGCACTATGCGGGTGAAAGCCGTCATGTAGTCAAGGCCGGATTCTATCATCAAAGCCGAAAGGTCCACGAAAGTGGGAAAGTTCCTGATTATATCTTCCTGGCGGGCGCGTATTTTCCTGGAATAGTAGGCGGCATCGGGCAGAAGAAAACCGAGAGGCACAAAAATAAGCACGAACGGCGACTGGGTAGGCACGAAAAGCAGCGCGGGCAGGAGCACGGCCAAAACCTGTTTTAAATGCAGCATCTTTAACGGATCGGTATTTCTGGGGCTGCCCAAAAGCATGTAGGTTTGCTCAAGTTTTTTTTCCTGGCCCATGCCCCGGACCAGCAGCAGGTCCAGCCTGTCCCAAAAATTCTTACTACCCTCAAGCTTGTTGAAAACTGAAGTTTCCTTGCCCTCCATGTCGCTGACATCCGAAATCGGAGAGCGCTCATCTTCTCTTGGGGAAAAGAACCTCTGGACGGCCGAGAAAACCGCAAAAGAACCCACTACCGAAACCACCAGAAGAAGAATGCCGGTAATTTTATCCATATCAAGCGCCTGTAATAACCCTTATTAAAACGCGGAACGTTCGTTTGCCATAGGCCGTAAAGGCGCCGCGCCCGCCATAAGCCATATGCTTTTGGGGAGTTTCCTTACAAGCCTATGGCTTACAGCTTAAAGCTTATGGCAATCATAGCGCTTTGCGCTATGATTACACCCTTATCTTGCCGAGACTTGAAACCACTTTCATGCCTATGGAAATCCATATGGCGCAGCCTATGAAGGTCACCATTCCAAGCGGGCTGCCGTAAAACTTTATCATGGTTTCGGGCTGGAACAGGAACATAACGCCAACCATGATCCAGGGCATGATGCCCACCACTATGGACTGTATCTTCTGCTGGGCGGTCATAGCCTTGGTCTTTTCTTCAAGTTTCGACTCTTCTCTTATATCCACCACTATTCTTTCAAAAACCTTGGTAAGGTTGCCGCCCATCTGGCGCTGAAGAACGATGGCGCGTATCATGTAGGCCAGCATCCTGCTTTCCACACGCTCTTCCATAACACCCAGGGCTTTTTCGAAAGTCATGCCCAGCTGATAATTTTTTATAACAAGCGCGAACTCGTCGGATATCGGCGGGATGAGGTCCTTGGAAACCATTTCAAAACCCTGCACCACGTCAAGCCCCGAACGCAGACAGTTGGAGAGCAGTATAAGCCCGTCCATCAACTGACCGTCAATTTTTTTTCCGCGCCTGACTTTCATATAATTCAGCACAAAATTGGGCATACGCATGCCCACAAAAACTCCCAGCCCGGATAAAAAAAGGAAAGCGAACGGATTAAAGGTGAGCAGGCCGATAAACGCGAAAATCCCGATCGGCACGCCTACCAGATATTTTACGTTTATCGCGATAAACTGGCGGGAAAAAGCGTCGGTCCACTTGACTAACTTTTTGGAATAGTCGCCCATTATTACGTTTGTTTTTTCACCGTTCAGGGCGAAGAAAAGGCGCACCGCCAGAAACATCAGAAGCACGCCTAACACAGTAAGCGCCGAACCCAATACCTGGTCGGCTTTTGATTCTCTCGGCGGAACCGCATATTTTCGCGGCTCCTTGAACAGCATGAAAAAAGAATCCTGCGTGAACACCGCCGTGGCGGTAATGGCGGCGGCGTAACGCGCGGAATTGCCGCTTGAAATGGCGTCGGCTATAGACTCCATTTCCTTCAGGATCAGGTTAAACTCCGCCATCATCGCTCGGCCGCGTCCGTCCATGGAATCGCCCATGGAATAGTCCCGCGTACGGGCCCGGTAAAGGCGGTCAAGAGACATCTGGAAGCGGATGCGTATGTCGGCGTATTCCTTCACCAAAAGCACGGGCTGAATTTCAGCGCCTCCGGCCTCAACCGGAAAGGTTTTGCGGGTAAGCTCAAGATACTCGTACAGGATGGATACCGGCGTCTGCCAGAGGGCGGCTTCGCTGATATCCCCTTCTTCCGGATCACGCCAGACTTTTCTTGAAACCATCGCCGGCACAGCGGAGTCAAGCCATTTCGGCATTTTGACTTCAGAAGACACGCCGCCGCATTTTATCGCGTAGTTGAGTATTTTGGGATCCTTTTCGGGGGCGAGATAATAATAAAAAAGCTGCATTTTTAACGCGGCGCAGGACACCTCGGACATCTCCGCTTTGGTCAAAACACCCGCTGAAAGGGGGCTTTCAAAAAAAGCCGCCAGGAAAATAAAAATCAGTATAAATCTTTTCATAAAAAAAGCTGTTAACCGCGCATTCTATCAACCGGTAACCGGTTACTGGTTACTGGTTACTGGTTACTGGTTACTGGTTACTGGTTACTGGTTACTGGTTACTGGTTACTGGTTACTGGTTACTGGTTACTGGTTACTGGTTACTTCCTCTACCTGCCAGCCCTCTGCTTCTTCTGCTCCTCCGTCCAGAACATATCTATCGGCACGTTCATACCGTTTGCCTGAAAATCATTAAAGAACTTGGGCGGATCACCGGTGGCGTTAAATTCGCCGATAACCTTTCCGCTTTCATCCACCCCTGTCTGTTTGTATTTGAAAAGATCATGGGTCTGTATCTGGGTTTCTTCCCGGCCGGTTATTTCAGTAATGGCGGTAATTTTCCTGGTGCCGTCGGAAAACCGGGTCAGCTGCACGATCAGGTGCACAGCCGAGGTTATCATCTCGCGAAGCGCCCAGATAGGCAGGTCGGCGCCCGCCATAAGACACATCGCCTCCAAACGGGTAAGAGCGTCGCGCGGAGTGTTGGCGTGAATAGTGGCAAGCGATCCCTCATGGCCCGTGTTCATAGCCTGTAACATATCCAAAGCTTCGGAACCGCGGACTTCGCCGACCACTATACGGTCGGGGCGCATACGCAGGCAGTTCTTTACCAGATCCCGTATGCTGACCTCGCCTTTGCCTTCTATATTGGGTGGACGACTTTCAAGGCGCACCCAGTGGTCCTGCTGAAGCCTCAATTCAGCCGTATCCTCCACGGTAACAATGCGCTCCTCTTCGGAAATATAGCTTGAAAGCATATTAAGGAAAGTGGTTTTACCGGTGCCGGTGCCGCCGGAGATGATGACGGCCTTGCGAAGCTTCACGCAGGCTTTTAAAAAGTCCACCGCGGTCTGGGAAATACTGCCTTTTCTTATAAGTTCTGTATCGGTAAAGGGTTTAGCCGAAAAGCGCCGTATAGTGAGAGTCGGCCCCGAAATCGCAAGCGGCGGGATAATAGCGTTTACGCGCGAGCCGTCCTTCAAGCGCGCGTCCACTAGCGGCACGGATTCGTCTATGCGCCGGCCAAGAGGGGCGACTATCCTTTTAATAACCTGCATGATCTGGTCATCGCTCCTGAACCGGTATTTAGTGAGCGTCAGCTTGCCAGCCCTTTCTATAAACACACGGTCAGCCGAGTTTACCATGATTTCGGTTACTGCCGGGTCGCGCATCAGCTCTTCCAGCGGGCCAAGGCCCAGGATCTCGTCAAGAAGCTCATTTATAAACTTAACCCGCTGCTCCCTGGTAAGAGGGTTGGAAGTTTCTTTTTGAAGGAGCCCGTTGATGATAAGGTCCACTTTTTTGCGGGTTTCCGCGTTGACGGCCACATCGTCGCTTATTTTTACGCGCTCAGTTTCAAGCGCCGCCACCACATTGCGGTGCACCGACATTTTCAATTCTTCCCAGAAAGGCGGAACATCCACTCTTAAGGCGTTGGATTGATAGGTTCCGGATTCCCGCTTTTCGGGAGCCGCCGGACCGGTTTTTTCCAGTTGGCGCCAGAGCATGTCGGAACCGTGCGCGAATTCCTGGGAAGAAACGTTTGAAACCCACTGTTTTTCAGAAGGCTTCAGTTCGGTCAGGCGGCCGAGCAGCACGCGCAAAACATGCACCCACTGGGTATTTGGCTGTTCAGTTATTAACAGCTTGTTCCGGTTCGCGCAACCGGGCATGGCGTCTTCCCAGGGCATGAAGGCAAGGGGTTGCCGGCCCAGCTGCGTGAAGAATTTTTCCACTTCTTTGGGCTCCACCGCTCCCGGCATGTCATAGAGGTTCACCACCGGCTCGAACCTGTTCATCGGAAAATGAAGTTCATTTATCTCGCGGAAAGTGGCGGCGGAAGCGTTCAGGGAATTGACATTTGAATTAGTTACCCAGAAAACCAGATCTGAAATATCAAACGCGAAAATCTGCATGGGAAAATAGGAGTCAACGTCTATAAAAATGTCAAAAGACTGGTTGAGCCGTGAAAGTATGGGCAAAATCAGCTCGGGAGACATCTTTGAGACATCCTGGCGTTTTTTGCTCAGCGGCAGCACACCCACGCCCCACTGTGAAATAGGTATTTTCCCCCGAAGCAGCGCGCCCACGGCCCCCACGGATTCCCGCCCCATCAGTTGGACAATTTCGGACAACGACGGCGGATTGACGCCCAACAGGGCGGCATGCTCCTGACGGCACAACGGGTCCAAAGGCACTATAAGGACATTGCGTTTCTGATGACTGGCCCAGGCGAGGGCAAGGTTAAGGGCAATGGAGGTCTTTCCCACGCCCTCTTTGGGACCCGAGAAAGCTATAACTCTGGAAGCGGTATTCTGCTTTTCCATGGTTTCCGCCATACGCCTTAAGCCCTAAGCCATAGGCCATAGGCTATAAGGAACTCCTCAAACTTATGGCTTATGGCATACGGCCTATGGCAGTACACTGTTGTCACTCACTTTATAATATCGAACGTCACGAACAAAAACAGCGAGCTCTGCTCTTCCACTATGTCGGTTGAACTGAAAAGAGCTCCCAACAGCGGGATGCTGCCGAGTACAGGAACTCTGTTCTTTGACACATTGCGGTTACTACGCTTCAGGCCGCCTATAACAAGAGTTTCCCCGCTCTTCAGCTCAACCTCGGTCTGTATCTGACGGGTTATCATGGACGGGATGGTGGTTCCGGAAACAGTCACCGGTTTTGAATAGTCGGGGTTTGAAACCTCCAGCTGCAGCTGCACGTCCACTGTATCTTTTTTATCGGCGAGTATCACGGGCAGCACGGTAAGAATAACGCCGAATTTCTTAAACTCCGCGCCCACGCCCTGGTTGTTGGCGTAGGGAATCGGCACTTCCCCGCCCACGGTGAAATTAGCCTGGGTGCCGCTTTTGGTGATGATCTTCGGGTTTGAAAGCATCTGTGCCTTACCCTCGGTTTCAAGCAGTTTGAGCGAAGTGCTCAAAGCGGTTTTACGCTCAAAATTGCCGACGGTCATTATGCCCGGAATGCTCTTCTCAGTGAAATCAAAGAACTGGTTCCAGGAAAAGCCGCGCGTCTTCTGCAGTGAGCCGCTGATTTCCACGATATCGGCTGATACCGCCACCATCTCGGCCTTCTGCGCCCAAGCGGCAGGCGCAAAAGCCAGGGTCGCCACTAAAAAATAAAATTTTCGCATAGCCATCTCCTCAATGTTAGCGGCGAGTGGTTAGTGACTAGTGGCTAATGATTAAAAATATAAAGAACTCCTACACTAGCCACTATCCACTAATCACTAGCCACTTACTTTATCAGCCGCTTGAAACTCGCTATCTCCATGGGGTGCAGTTCCACGTCGCCAAGACCGCGCACCGCCACCGAAACATCTCCCTGCCTCATTGAAAGCGCGAGGTACTGCGCTTCGTTCGGATTAAGCGCCAGGCTCAAAGCCCCTTTTTCTGAAAAAGCCTGATCCGCCGCTTCCTGGCCGGACTTGGCCTTGGCCTGTGCCGCGGACAGACCCTGCCCCAGGTTTACGCCGACTCCCAGCACCAGCACATTCTGCAGTATGGTAGCCGTAACCTTTTCCTTGCGGTTATCGCCCATAACGGCGTCAAAGGTGACAAGCACATCTATTTTGTCGCCGGGCTTAATAAGGCGCATCAAGTCGTTTTCCAGGGGCATCATACAACCGCGGTATCCCGGCGGCACCTTAACACTTAAGCCCGCCTCGGGGCTTAACGGGATCAGCGCCGACTGCGTTATCTGATTGCCTTTCGGGATCCTTATGGCGGTCACAAGGTTATTGACCAGCTTAATATCGGAATTACTGCGTATTTCATAGGCGTCCTGCTGCATATATATACGCGGAATTCTAACCACCTCAACCAGGTCACTCTTCAGAATAGTGCGCGCCGGCAATTCGTAATTAGCCACCAGCACCGAGGCTTCCTCGTGCGCCTGGGCAAGCGCGCGCTCCTTAGAGGTAAGCACAAACCAGTAAATAGCGGACGCGGCCAAAGCCAGTATCAAGGGTAAAAGCACGCCTTTCTTTTCCATAATATATTCTCCTAATAAAACGCAGATATTGTAAACCTTAACCACAAGCTGCGGGCGGCAGGTTGCAGGCCGAAATAAGATGTAACTTGAATCTTTAATCCACTTCTGCCCTCCGCCTATAACCTGCTACCTGTTTTCTTTTCCTGCTTACTGACGCAATGGCGTCTCTATAGGCATCATAACCGTCACCTTTATCGTTTTTACGCGCTTAGTCCTTGGCGCATCGGATAAAAAAAAACTTGAGCCTGGAAAAATCAGTTTTGCCGGATAAACAAGCGTCACCACCAGGTCCTGCCCCCGCTGCCTGGACTGCCTATCATAGAGAGTTTTTTCCGTTGAAGCCGAGAGCTGGATACTTGAGGAATTGGGGAACATCTCTTTAAGCACGGCGTTCATTTTTGACAACTGATTTCCACCTCCGGAGCCACCGCCACTCGGGCCCGCCACCAGGGAGCCTATACGAGCCAGTTCATAGGCACAGTGGTGGGCCAGAATGGTCTGATAAGCGAGGTTACCTACTTCCATGATGAAAAAAAGCATCAGCATGAAAACCGGCAGTACCAACAGCAGTTCCACTGTAACCTGTCCAGCTCTTTTGGCTGAGTGACGGATGTTATGTAAGCCGGACATAAACCTGGAACCCAACCTCTCCAGCCAAAAGGGCTGGATCTGCCCGGCTTTCATTATTTTCAAAGAACATTTACCCGCGGCGTTGCGCACTCTATGCGCGAAAGCGCCTGTAAAAAGCTCAAAGAAGCCTATTGGAGCTTCCATGACAATCACGAACACCTCCCCTCCACAATAGGTTAGAGGGGCAAAGGCAGAGGGTACAGAAACAAGGAACTCCTTACCCTAAAACCCCAGACCCTGCCCGCCAAACAACCGGCGGGTCCGCCTGTGGCGGAAACTCTCTACCTCGTTAAAGCTTAATTGTTGCCTTGGGAAGCGCCAAGAGAGTTGGCCGCACCGGTAATCATACCCTGTATCTGGCCGAACAGGGCCGGCATATATTTTTTAAGCGCGATGCCGGCTATAAGAACAACGCCCACCACAACCGCCAACATCAACAGATATTCCACGGTATTCTGGCCGAGCCTGTTCTTGAATATTTTTTTCATTTTTACTTTATCCTCCGGTTTGTAACTAATCAGTTTGTCCAGGCTATAGGATATCCCCCTGAACAATCATGATTGCTTATCTAATTTGGGGACTGTTTGTACATCCTCATCACGACAATTCCGCCCGCTCTGAACTCCTTTTTGAGATACCACTGCAGGGATCGGTAAAGACCCACAAAAACAACCAAAAGCGCGACGGTAACCAGTATATACTCTACGGTCGTCTGGCCGTAACGACGCCGTAAGCCGTAAGCCTTAGGCAGAAAGATTGCCATAGGCTTTAGGCCGTAGGCTGTACGCAGAAACCTCATATTGTAGGCCGTAAAGAACTCCTTACAAGTCTATGGCCTAAAGCATACGGCCTATGGCGATAGCCGTATCTAAAACTTACGGCTTATGGCAATTATAGCGCATTGCGCCGCTAAAACTGAAATTTAAGCGCCAGCTGGCTCGCCTTGCCCAAAGCTCCGTAAGGCACCATAGTGTAATCCAGGCCCATGCCATAACCCAGCGCCTGGGCGCTAAAAATGCCTATGCCGAAAGCCCAGCCGGAGGTGTCTTTCATTCCCAGGGTGTCCAGGGTCTTGTCATCCATGTTTTTACCGTGATTGTCCGCCGCGGTATAACCGGCGCGAAAGCTGACACGCCCCACCTGAAGCACTTCCTCCGGCAAATTGAACTCCACTCCGAAGCCGGTCTTCGCGCCGCTGTCCGAATATATTTTTTGTTCAAGCGCGGCGGTAAGAAAAGAATTAAAAGAATACGCAAGCCCAAGGCGCTGTACTTTTACCACCTCTTTGGCCTTGCCGGAGAAATTCTGACCCGCCCAGCCCAAAGAAAACTTGCGGCCAAGCTTAATCACCGCGCCCGCGTCAAAAACCAGGTTCTGATATTTTTTAACGTAGTTATCCTCCATTACCTCTTTCGCGCTCACGCCGACCAGGAACTTTTCAAGAAAGAAACTCTTGGCGAGCGTAAGCGCCGCGTAGCCATTGCGCACTTTAACATCGGTACCGTACTGGGGCACGCCTTCCTGATCGCGCACATCAAAATTTTTAGTGCCGTAGTACTCCACGCTAAGCCCCACCACCGATTGGCCTACGGGGTGCACGTAGCCCAGATACTGACCGCCGTAATCCTGAAGCCAGCTAAGGTAAGAAAAAGAAACCTCCCTCATCTGCGAGGAGGCGATACCAGCCGGGTTTACGCCCATGGCTTCCGCGCCCTCCACCAGGGAAACGCCGCAGTTCCCAAGAGCCTGCACCCGGGAACTGCTGGTGGGAATTTTTAAAAACACCGCGCCATAAGTGCCGACGTTATTGTCCGAGGCTAAAAGAAAAGATGAGGGCAGAGGGTAAAGGGTAAAGGCCAAAACGAACAGCAGAACATATCTGTTTTTGGGTGTTCCGGCCGCCGCGTTTTTTTTCCTTCCCATATACCTATTTTAGGTTTTACATGTTTCATAAATATTTCCTAAACATGACGCATTAACTACAATTCGGACCGCCGGGCCACTTGGCTTTCCTCTGCCATAAGGGCGCCGCGCCCGCCATAAGCCCTAAGTTTTAAATACGGCTATTGCCATAAGCTTTAAGCAATAGGCCGTACGCATAAACCTTAAAAAGACCATGGCCTATGGCATATGGCTTACGGCCGATGGCAGACAGTTCAAGGAATAAGTATCTTCTTGACCACCTGGCACACATCACGCGTGCCCGAACTTGCCTCAAACCTGATTACAGCAAAATAGACGCCGCCGGCCACCGTCTTGCCATACGAATTCACCTTGGGCCAGAGGTACACTATGCCCTTAGGATCGTCACCCGCGCCCTTTTCCCCGAAATCATGCTTATACACCAAATCCCCGGCCAGGTTGTAAATCTTCAGGGTTATCCTGCCGTTTATAATGACCGGAATATGGAACCATCCGGCTTTCCCCTCGTAGGGGTTGGGCGCGAAGAAAGAACCGCCGCTGAAATCACCGCACAGATCCGCCGTGCCGCCGCTGGTTAAAGGGATGTTCGCGGTTACCACATCGTCGGCAAGGCAGGAATTACCGGGACACAGCGTGGCGGACAGGTCCCCGTCTAACGTGCTTATCGCGTCCGAATTGGTGGAGGCGTAAAGCTTGAACACATAATTACCGTCGGGCGCCTTGGACAAAGTCAAATCAGTGCCATCCCAGTATTCGGAAATCTGCGTGCGCGGCGGTCTTACGCCTATTATCCGCTTCACAACCGAACCCGGCTCCAGCGGATGGGCTTTACCGGAACTGTCAAAAGAAGTGCCGGGGTAAAACACTTTCGTTACAACTTTCATAGGCTCCGATATCTGATACGATATGACCGCCGGCTGGTCCAGCGTCAAAGGCGTTATGGCGACATCGTATATCCGCATGGGATATACGTCTATGGTCTGCTGCGCCGTGGTGCGCCCTGTAAGTTTCCTGGAAATATCCTGCGCCGTAACGCGGACATCATACTGCCCGCCCGGAACAAAACTGCCCAGGTCCGTCTTTCCGTCCCAGAAATCTTTATACACCATGTTCGCGTCCCTGGTCTGACCGCTGATAACGTTAGCCACCACTCGGCCCTGGGCAGACTGGTCGTAAGCGAGCACCTGCACCGTCACGGAAGACTGCCGCGTCAGCACATAGGAAATCTCATAAGGCGGCAGCTTAACTACGTCGGAAGAATTGTACATAGTGGGGATGTTGGGTATTACCTCAAACTGCAAAAATGCTATCTGACCGCGCGCTATATTAATAGCGCCATACACCTTGTCCACCGCGTATATAGTCTGCGTCGTACCCGTGGTGTAAGCCACCAAAGTAAACGGGTAGCTGCCGTCCGGCAATAGCTGCCCGTCTTTATCGCGCCCCTCCCAGGGTTGTGTTATCCTATAGCGGCCCGGCCCCATACCCGTCATCCTGTACACAGGTACTCCCGGCGACTGCGCGCCCGTCCAGGGCCAGCTGGATGGATTTACAACAACATTCGTGTCATACACGCTAAAATCCGTATACAGCGACTGCGAGAGTTTATACTCAATCATTGCTATATCGGTACTGCCGCTAAGCAAGGGAGAGACTTTAACATCCGTTATGCGGAACATGTCGACTGAAAAGCCCATGGTTGTTACGGTTGATATCCTGTTCCACGCGCACTGCAGCTGATCGTTGGTTATAAGCTGGGCCTGGTAGATGCCTCCTGGCACATATTTACCGTCATCACCGCGCCCGTCCCACATTTCACGGACGGAGATATTTGTCCGCGTGGCGCTGCTGATAAGAGTGCGCACGGAGTTATTGCCGGCGTCAAGAATATTAAGTGTTACAAGAGTGTCGCGCTTTGGCGTGTAGCGAAAATAGAAAGGGTCCAGATTCATAACAGTAGGAGAAGAACCGATCAAGGTTGAAGTGTTTTCCACAAACGGAACCACACGGCCGCGCATCACCGTCGCCGTCCCCACCCTGGTGCTCCGCGTCCAGATCAGCCCGCCGGGAACATAATCGGCGCCGGACGGCAGAGAGGCGTATATCGCGTACACATAATCCCCGTCACAAACGATGTTTCCCTGACTGTCTCGGCCATCCCAGGCGGTTACAGCCGTCACTCTTCTCTCTTTTACCTCAATATAGCGCCTCACAAGAGTACCGCCGATGGGGGCGCTCGGAGGCGATATATTTGTGTTGTCGAAGGATGTCCCCGGCGTATAAATATCCACGTATACGGTAGCTGCTTCGGTGAGTATATAGCTTATAACGGCAAGCTCCGTTGAAGAGGGGCCCAGAGGCTTTGAGCCCACATCGGTAATCTGCAGGGGGTCAAGGCCGATTTGTACGGTTTGCGGCCAGGCATGATCCGCGCCCTCTGAATCATCACGCCGCCACAGATCATTTGAAGCGGCGGTTATCTGAGCCAAAAAGTTCCCGGAGGGCACGATATCCCCGTGAGAATCGCGGCCATCCCAGAAATCCCCGTTTGTAAGCGTCCCGTCAGGAATGCCCTCGCCTACACGCGGCGCGCTGCTTATTACGCTGCGCACTAAGGGCATTACAGACCCCCCTATCAGATGCGCGGCATCGGCGTCATAGATATTTATGGTCGTAGTGGCGTCTTTTGAAAGCCTGTAAAGTATATTGTACGGCTGGGCGGCCACACCGGTCACTTTACCCACCACCGTGGGGCTTGAACGCACATCATGAATGTTTGTGACATTTATCTGTATGGGGATCTGGTTCATTCCCGGATAGGCCGACGTCTGCTCTATGGAAATGTTGCCTGCCGTCGGGCTTACCTGGTTGGTTTTCACGTGTGCCCTGAAGCCGAACTGGCCGTTGCTCTTGCCGAACATGCCCCTCAGGTTGTAGGAACCGTCCCACGCCGCGCAGAACCAGGGGAGGTTGGTGATGGGATTGACTATGGTATAAAGACTGTTGCCGGTGCTCTTACACTGGCCGATATTATACATGGAAATAGTTTTGATCGGCGGCGAGCTGGAGGGGTCAAGGGGATTGGTGCCTTCCTTGAACTTAAAAATCTCATAAGTCAGTTCATCTATACCGAACCCTTCAGCGCCGGACGTGCTTATGCAGACCAGCTGGACGCACAGGCCGAGACAAGCGCCCGGATACTGCGTCCGCGGCCTTTCAAATTCAATAAGCGAGGAGTCCTTCCACACATTGCCGCTGGCCGTCAGGAATGCAACCGAACCTTCCGATGCGCTGCTATCGCCTCTTACGTCATTACAGAAGCCGGTACTGCCGGGGGCGTTGGCGCCCACCCCTTTGGACCTTACATCCATATTGGACACATAAAGGTTCTGGGCAGAAGCATTCAAGGTAAAAAACTGCCCAAGAGCGAGAGCGGCAAAAAACCAAATTTTTTTATTTACCATAAATCCACCCGGTAAAGGAGCGCTCCTCGTATTTCCCGACTTGCAATTCTGCCATTTTATGAACAGCGAATCAACATTGAAGGCTATAGGCTGTAGGCTATTAGGCTGTTAGCCAATTGTGTTTCTACTTCTTACCTGATAGTCTAACTGCCTACAGCCTATCCACCTGAACAATTGCCTTTCCTTAGTACGTCTTAAGCGCGTATTTCTTTAACTCATACCCGCCGATAATTCCCACTTTTTCCACAGTCCATAAATCCGCGTCCTCCGCCCTGAAAGCCAGCGCCGGATTTTTAAGTTTCTGGCTTGAAATCAGGCTGAAAGCGCCGTCTTCAAAGTTGTGGCGCGTAAGGATACTGCGCGAATCCAGCGTCCATAGCTCGGAGCCGCGCCACTGCATGGCTAAAAGACTCTTCAGACCCGGAATTTCAAAGCTGGCCGACACTCCCGCCTTCGGATCAAGGGAATACTTATAAAGCAGGCCGCTTGCCGCGTCAAAAGACCATAGGTTATATCCGTCATAAGCCAGAGCCTGCGGAGCGGGGCCTGGGGTCTTAACCGATTCAAGCGCGGCTCCGCTTCCAAAGTCTTCTTTAACGAAACGGAGCTGGGCCATATCAAGAGCCCAAAGCCCGTCAGCCGCGGCCGCAAGGGCCGCCGGCCGGAACGGCCCCCCCCCCGCGCCGTTAAAAATTTTAAGGGTAGACAGGTCTTTAATATCCTTAAGTATCAAACCCTTGTTCCAGTCAGCCACCCAAAGCCCGTCTTTTGAAACCGCGAGTGCCGAGGGACTCGCCGCGTCAAGGGCATAACTGCCGATAAGCTTTAAATGGACCCGGGCCCTGAAATTAAACAGCCACCAGGCGCCGGAGCCCATAATTAAAACGGCGGCAAGGGACGCGGCCGCCATTCTTGTAAAAACTTTTTTTGGCATGGTGTTTGCCGCAACCGAGGACGACACAAAAGTCTGCGGCAGCTGTACGCCTTTTAAAGCGTAAAGTTTCAATATCCGGGTTACTTTCTCAGACCACTCAGTGGTGTCCTTCAGCAGGTTTGAAAGGCCGGAAGCGGCCTGGACCCCTTTATTTTCCTCTTCGCGCATCCTGGCTGTCCAGGCCTCGCGCTCAGAGCGCAGGCGCTCCTCCCACACGGCGAATTCCTGGCGATGTGTTTCCCAAACCGAGCGTTCACGATCCCAAAGCTCACGCCACTGCGTTCTTTCAGCATCCCAGTTGGTTTTGGCGGTTTCAAGAGAAGCTGAAAGTTCTTTTGTGTTTTTTTCAAGCGCCTTTATTTTATTTTCAGCGTCCTGATGGTCCTTGCGTTCGCTTAAAAGCTCGGAAAGCGTACGCTCCACGGCTTCTTTGGCGTCGCCAAGTTTATGTTCAAGACCAGCCGCCTTGTCTTTGGAATCAGCCTCCGAAACGGAAAGCGCGCAAAATTTTTTCTGCCAGTCATCGCGCTCGCGCCGCAAAGCGTCCAGCCGCTCGCCGAGCGAAAGAATTTCAGTTTTAGCGCGTTCCAGCACTTCTTTTAGAAGAGCTATTTCTCCGGCGTGATTTTTTTTCTGCACAGCCAGGGTCTTTTTAGACTCTTCCAGGTTAAGGGCCGTGGAAAGTTCCTCGCTTATCAGTTTCTCCCGCGCCAGATCGTAATGCTGTTTAATTTCCCCCAGGTGCGCCTTGGTTTCTTCAAGCTGGGCCGCCACATCGCGCAGATTGGCTTCTTTCATTTCAAGCAGGCGCCGCCATTCGCCCTCGGCTTTTGAAAAGTTGTCTTTCATCAATTTCAGCGTGTCAAAATTCGAAACCCCGGCGGCATGAGGCACAGAAGGAGCGTCCGGCGCGTAACTGCGCCCGGAAACTTTTTTCCACACTTCCTCCAGCTGACGGTCTATTTCTTTAGGGTCCATAAAAAAGTGTCAACAGTTATTGGATGCGTAGCAGTTTAGCAACTTGGAGGCATAGCAGCTTAGCAATTCAGAGGCGCAGCAACATGGCAATTTAGGGGCTGGGAACCACGTTTCCTCTTCCCTGCGCCTCTACGCATCTACGCCTCTACGCATCCACCCTTCCTTAGTTTAACAACAGGGTATTAACCGTACGTGAACTAAATGTTAACAAAAGGTTGCAGAAAAACCCGGGATTGACCGGACCGATACCGGAAAACATTTACTTTTTAGTTATCTCAAAAATCAATTGACAAGCTTATTTTATGGGTATTGCCAAGGCCGCCAAAAGGAACGAAAGCGTAATCCAGAGCGAGCCCTTCGCAATTTCCGCCGACACCGGCAGCGAATCCGGCCAGTCCGCCCAGATCTTGCGTCCAGTTGTTATAACCCGCGCGCCAGGAGATCGTTAACCCGCCGCCCAGCTTCATGCCATACTCGCTTCCGAGGCTGAAGCGTAAAGCGCTGTCGGAAGGCATATCGGTATCAGCGGACACAGTCCAGTTGTTTCCCGGTTTATAGGCCGTTCCAATTTTTAAATTGAGCGGCAGAGGGTCGCTTTCCGAAACATATTTTATTTTTCCGCCGATATTCTGTAGGACAAAACCCAGCGAAAAACCGCCATCCGGTGAAATACCGTATTTCCCGCCTATATCCGCGGCGATCGCCGAGGCGGACTTTTTGATTTTGCCCGATATATATTTAAGGCTGGCGCCGAAACCGAAATTACCGGAACCGACGCCGTACGACAATGTCCCGGCCGTTTCACCTGGCGTAAAATTTTCCGCGTCAAGGCCGGTTTCATCAGTTTCCATAATATCGCCGTAGGAAAGGCGCTGAATTCCCGCGCCGAATGTCCCGGCGGAGAGCGGCTGGACATAAGCCAGCCAGTCGTATGAAATATCTTCTATCAAAATGGCGTGCATAAACGACACAGATTCTTTCTTCACCCCGGCAAGCCCCCCGGGGTTCCAATACACCGCCGAGGGGTCGTCCGCAACCGCGGCAAACGCGTTCCCCATCCCGGCCGCCCTGGCGCCGGCTCCCAGTTTCAGGATCTGGGACGAAGCGGTTCCCACGCCGTCTTTTGAAAAGCCGGCATGAACATAAGGCGCGGGCATATTGCAGGCGCAGAACAAAATTAAACACACTGAAATTTTATAAGCCATTTTCTAATTCGTTTTCCGTTAGGGTTCGTGACAGAATAATATGGACATTTGGAGGCCCAGATTTGAGCCGGATGCAAGGCGCGACGAAGGAGTCCGCCTTAGGCGGATGACTGAGGAGCAACGCGGCAGCCGGTTCAGTCGCGGACAGCGCCAGAGGCCCGCGACAGGCCAGTGTCACAAAGATGGGCCTCCCCCGGGGGGCTGGCCGCTTTTGGGCTGCGCCTTTGCGGCGTTCCGCTAACGTACATGTAGTACGTGTCGCTTCACGCCGCTTCGGCTCGCTCCAAAATCGATTCAGCCAAATGTTCATATTATTCTGTCACGAGCCCTTACTTCTCCACCGCGATCTTGATTCTCCTGACGCCGCCGGAAGCTTTTATCAGGGCAATATAAACTCCGCTAGCCACCTTCCTGCCTGCCTCATTTTTGCCGTTCCAAACGGCTCGGCCGCTCCGGGTAGCGTATTCAACTTTTTTCACAAGCTCCCCGCCCACGGTAAATATCCTGATTTCCGCCTCGGGCGTAAGGTTATCAATTGTCAAGCCCTGTGTATGTTTGTTGGGGTTGAACGGATTGGGAAAAACTTTTATAGAACTTAAATTTGAAGCCGCCTTAAGCTGTATTAAACTGAAAACGGAAAAATGGTCCGTTGTTCCCGTGACCTTGTTCTCGTAGGGATAAGCCGTGGAAGGCAGCGGCAGCCATCTGGAATTCACCGGGTCATACCTGCCCAGGACTAATTTAGTTTCATCAAGTCCGGCGATATCGCTCGGGCGGTAATAAATGGTTATTGCCGGGTGTTTGACGGGCTGCAACCCGCTATTATTGCTGATTTGCACTCCGATGCCGGATACCGCGACTGTTTCCCTGTCGGCAGCCGGAACCGAAGCCGTTGAAACTGTCAACGAGATATCCCGGATGAACGCGCCGGCGGGTATTTCAATATGAACATCACCACTTTCCAGTTTAAGGGTGACTGACGAATCGATCATCGTGTCAACCGCCACCGTTTCGGTTAACGGAAATGAAACTTCAAAAGCGTGCGCCAGAACGGCGGAAAGCGAACCGGGACCGCCTGTGCTGACCTCCACATCCCAATACCCCGGCGCTTTTCCCATAATATCGAATGAACAGGCAATTTGAGACGAACTTATAACGTTCACCCCTGTGGCGGTAATGTCGGATTCCCCTGCCATGACCAGTTTTACCGAAGCTCCAGCCAAAAATCCCCCGCCGTGCAGGTCGGTAACGCTGACGGGACCGGAATTATAACCGGAAGCGGGCGTTATGGACGCGACATTGAAAGAACTCACAAAAAAACCGTTTGCCAGAGCGGCGGCAAGCGAGCCGGAACCGCCCGTGCTTACAACCACGTTCCAATAACCCGTCGTTTTTCCCGTAATGTCGAATGAACAGGCGATCTGAGAAGGACTTACAACAGTTATGCCTGTAGCGGGAATATCGGCCTCCCCGCTTTTGGCCAGCTTTACCGAAACGTCAGCCGTAAATCCGCCGCCATGGAGGTCGGTTACGCTGACGGAAGAATAATTATTGGCGGAATCGGGTGTTATGGACGAAACGTTGATTGAATTCACCAAAAACCCGTTTGTGAGGTTAGTGGAAAGCGAACCGGGGCCGCCCGTGCTGGCCACCACGTCCCAATAACCTGACGCCTTTCCCGTAATATCAAACGAACAGGCGATTTGAGAAGAATTCACAACAGTTACGCCCGTCGCGGGAATATCGGCCTCCCCGCTTTTGGCCAGCTTTACCGTGACGCCGGCAGCGAATCCTGTCCCGTGCAGATCAGAGATATCCGCCTGGACGGCATTATATCCCGAATCCGGGGTGATAGAGGCGAGAGTCAGCGAATTAACAAAGAAACCGCCGGCCAGTGTGGAATCCACCGAATCGCTGGTAATTACGACATCCCAGTAGCCGGTGGCCTTACCTGTCAGATCGAATGTGCAGACCGCGTGCGTGGCGGCCGTAATATTCACATCAGTTCCGTTTATGTCGGCCTGGCCGCTCCGGAAGAGCTTGACAGTGGAACCGCTCAACAATCCGCTCCCTGCCAGTTCCGTTCTCACCAGGCCGCTGTTGTAACCCGAGTCCGGCGCAATTGAGGTAATTGTCATCGGTTTGATTTCAAAACCGTTATCAAGCGTATAGATAAACGCGCCGCTTGTCACTGTAACATTCCAGTAGCCCGTCGCTTTTCCAGTCAAATCGAACGCGCACGTGATTTGAACTGAATTTACAACATTAACGCTGCCGGCGATTATATCCGGCTGGCCCGTTTTGGAAAGCGTAACTACGGAACCGCTGAGAAACCCGTTCCCGGAGATGACCACGTTTGAGGGACCGAGATTGGAATCAAAAGCAGGCGTGATTGAAGCAATACTCCCCAGTTTAATATTGAAGCCGTTCATCAGGGAGTCGGAAAACGCGCCGCTCGTAACCACAACATCCCAATAACCCGTCGCTTTACCGGTTAAATCGAACTTACAGGTAATTTTGTTCGGGCTTACGACATGAATATCTGTCGCGGTTATAGTTGACTGGTTTAGACGCACAAGCTTTACCAAAGTTGTATAGCTGGCAAACCCCCCTCCTTCCAAATCAGTGATAACCACCGGTCCGGTATTGTATGCGGAATCAGGCGCTATTGAGTTAATGGTAACCCCATTCACAAAAAAACCGTTCGGCAAAGTGGTAAAAAGCGAGCCCGGACCGCCAGTGGTCACCACCACATTCCATTGGCCCGTAGTTTTACCGGTCAGATCGAACGCGCAGGTTACCCGGGTGGAACTTACCACATTCACATCGGTAGCCGGAATATCCGCCTCGCCGTCGCGGGTAAGCGCCACGGTAGACCCGGCCACAAAACCTGCCCCGTGCAGGTCGGTGATATTAACAGAACCGGTGTTATAACCGGCCGAAGGCGTAATAAAGTCTACCTGCATCAGCTGAATCGTGAAACCGGCGTTCAAAGTCTGGCCAAATGCCCCGGTGGTTACCACCACGTTCCAT
>MGTS01000009.1 GCA_001799565.1 Elusimicrobia bacterium GWA2_51_34
ACAAAAACATTCAGAAATGGAGGCTTAGCAAAAGAATTACGACGGAGTAACGACGATACATTTCACCATCATGTTTGAATTAGAAAATGCTGGCCGGGCGTTCGCTTAAAACGGATATTTTTTGCCGTATATCCGTCGTACGCGGAAGCCCGGGCAGCGGTGTTGACATTGATTAGTTTCATTGTTATATTATCACTGTGCCAAACGGCGGTGGAGAACGCAAAAAATGGAGCAGGAAACAAAACGATCAGGTTGGAAAATATGGTTGTATCTTACGCCTGTTTATATCCTTCTCGCCATACCTCTGGTAAGATGGACTATAAAGGTGGATTCAGGAGACGTGAACATTTCCAAGGACGAAGAAAATATTTTCAGCTCCCCCGAAGGAGAAATTAAAACAAGCGCCGCTGTTTACACCCCGGAACTGGCCGACACCGGTTTTTCTCTTAATTACCGCTCCAGCCACGGCCCCGACGCCAAGCCGCTGGAGCGAAAAAACACGGCCGGTTATCGGCAGCCTGCGCCGAGAAACGCCGCGCAGGAACAGGCACAGAGAGCCTCCGGCGCCATGAAGGGTTATCTTACCTACGCGGTGGGCAAAACAATAAATAATCCAAAGGCAGTCAGCGCAATATTCAACAATCCCTTCGTGGTAGAAGGATTCATGTCGCGGGACACGGTAAAGGCGGCGCTTGGCAGCACGCAGGGTTTGCGGAGCTGCCTTTTAAACACCTCCGTAGTGAGTAATTTTTTAAAAACCAGTGTGGTAAAAGCGGCGTTGGCGGACCCGCAGATATTAAACGCCGTGGCCGCAAGTTCGCTTGTCTCCGCCATGCTGAATTCAACAGCGGTGCGGGACCTGATGAAAGACCCTGATTCAATGGACGGCATTCTGGCTTCCAATCCGCAGATAACCAGGCTTTTAAAGGAACCCAACGTTAAGAACGCCCTGACGAATACCCCCCAAACAGCCGGCGTGGCACGAAAACTGCGCCTGGACGCCGCGAACAATTAAATAGAAAGCCCCGCTTAAATGTTTTGACACTCATTTCTATTGACTTTCGTAGAACAAAAGTCCTATATTTGGGTTTACCATATCCGCGGTCGGAGGAAAAATGAAAAAAATACTTGGAATATTTGCCGGAACGCTGCTGATACCGGTGGTTTACGCCCATGCCTCGCAGAAAATTATAAGTTTTGAAACGGCCTACCGCGGCGGCCCCATCGTGAAAAGCGTGGAAAGCCTGGGCGGCAGAGTTACAAAACAGTTTCAAATCATAGACGCCCTGGTGGCGGTGTTCCCGGACAGTGTTAAAGACGCCGGCATCTATTCGCTTAAAGGCATAACCAATGTGGAAGAAGACAGGTATATAAAGTGGATAGAAGAAGTCTCCATGAACGCCACTCCTTTTCCCAGTGTTGAAAACGCCCTCTCCATGATACACGCGGGAGAAGGCTGGGAGACCCATGTTTTTACGGACATCAGGCCGGCGACAGACCCCGCAGGAGAAGAAATACCCTGGGGTGTTAAACGCGTCAACGCTTCCGGCGCCTGGAATTTCACCGAAGGCGCGGGTATTAAGGTAGCCGTTATAGACACCGGCATAGATTACACCCACCCTGATCTGCAAGCCAATTACGCGGGCGGTTATAACACCATTATCTCCACGGCCACCCCGATGGATGACCACGGCCACGGCACGCATGTGGCGGGCACCATAGGCGCGATAAGGGATTCCAACGGCGTGGCGGGCGTAGCCCCCATGGCCAGGCTTTACGCCGTGAAAGTGCTTGATAAGAACGGCTCCGGCACCTATTCCAACGTCATCTCGGGTATTGAGTGGGCAGCGCAGAACAAAATGGATGTCATAAACATGAGCCTGGGCGGCGGCGGGGCAATGGACGCCATGGCAAAAGTTATTACGGCGGCAAACCTGGCCGGCGTCACAATAGTCTGCGCCGCAGGCAACGATTCCGGGCCGGTAAACTACCCGGCTAAATATCCGGAATCCATAGCGGTTTCCGCCTCCAACTCAACGGACGGGATAGCTTATTTCTCTTCAAGAGGAAAGGAAATAGCCTTTATAGCGCCCGGCGTAAATGTTTACTCAACCTACAAGGACGGAAAATACGCAACTTTGTCCGGCACCTCCATGGCCTGCCCTCACGTGGCGGGCCTGGCGGCCTTGGCAGCAGCCGCAGGAGCAAAAACCCCGGAGGCGGTCAGGGAAACACTCACAAAATCGGCTTCCAGCCTGAGCCTTACGCCTACTGAGGAAGGCGCGGGAATGATAGACGCGGCCAAGTTGATGAAATAGGGTAGAGCAAAAGAAGAGCAGATAAAAAAACACCCGAATTAAACCCCCGCAGTCTTTAAAAGACTGCGGGGGTTTTAATCTCTACCCTCTACCCTAAACCCTATACCCTTTTTTACCAGCCGTAGCCTTCGCCGGTAAGCTGCCCAAGGCGCTGTTCAACAATTTTATCCTTATTGACTTTACGTTTTTCAAGATTTTTCCTAAGCTTAATCAGGCCTGCTTCCATACGCTTAACGCGCAGTTCCTGACCTTTAGATTTCAGGTCAAAGAGTTCAGAGAGGTTCGCCTTCAGGGCCTCTTTTACTCCCTTTTTTCCAGCGTCGGACGCTTTATCGAACTTCAGCGATAATTCCTTGCATCCGAACTCAAGCGCAAGCATGCGTACGGCGTCTTTTTCAGCTGCCTCATCCCCCTCTATTTTGGACGCGGCCAATAGCCTGCCGGCCATCTGCAAAACCATGCGGTATTTAGGCGGGACTATTATTTTCAAGTCTTCCACCTTTTTGGCGAAGACAGCGTCGTGTTTTTTAATGACCGCCAGGGTCTCCTCTTCCGATAAGAAGTTCTGACCACCCATCATCTTGCGGACATTGCCGGTCATGCGGCCCGGACCCGACTCCTCGTCCCTTTCCATCCAGGCCATGTGCATGGTTCCCTTCGCTTTATGTTTCATGGCCCGCGCCGGACCGGCTCCGCCTGGCGCCATGCCTGGCTGGCGTCCACCTTCCCATGCCTCAATTTCTCCGGCATCTTCGCCTTCAGGCCCCTCCTGCGCGCGCAAAAACATGGCGGGGGCGGTAATCAGCGCCAGCGCTCCAAACAACATTACAAGTTTATTTTTCATACGATTCTCCTTTTTTATCCCAGTGCCTGACTACTTTCAGCCTCAAGCAGACTATAGTTGTATTCCCAATCGGCCTGGTACGCGTCCATCTCTAACAGCGCCTGATAGATTGAGTAGTCAACCGCGTCCAGCCCCGAATCAAGCCCGCTGTTCCAGGCCAGTTCCGGGTTTACTCCGCGAACGGAGAATGCGAACATTGCGGCTAGTACCGCCGTTAAAGCGCCGGCAGACAGGGCTTGCGCCAGATTAAAAGAAAACCTGCCGGTATTTTCCTCAGCCGCGGACAGCGCCAGAGGCCCGCGGCAGGCCAGTGTCTCAGCCGCGGACAGCGCCAGAGGCCCGCGTCCGCCTAAGGCGGACAGTGTCTCAGCCGCGGACCGGGCCTGCCTCATCACCGTTTCCACCGCGGCCGAAGAAGGCTGCGCGGCCCCGGCTTTAAGCCAGTCCTCCGCCGCTGACAAAGCGGTAAGCCCGGCCCGGCAGAAAGCGCAAATTTTGAGATGGCTTTCAACACAGGCCTCAAGTTCAGGGCCGGCTTCGCCGTAGAAGTAAAGGATGAGCTTTTCCCCGTATCCGCAGTTCATAGAAGTATTAATTTCTGCCATAGGCCATACGCTTTAGGCCATAGGCGGTAAGGAATTCCTTACAGCTTATGGCTTATGGCTTACAACTTTCACCTCTGCTTCTTACCTAATAGTCTAACAGCCTTCAGCCTAAACAACCTGAGCAGTTACAAAGGCTCCTTAATATGTAACGCAGGAGACCCTTGTTTTATTGCGGCCCTTTTTCCACCCCGCTACCAAGGAGCCCGCCGGAGGCCGGTTTTGCAGATACGTCGGCTTCAGCCGCCTGTCCGGGTGGCGGGGCCAGCTCTTTGCGCAGGAATGCCGCCGCCCGGCTCATGCGGGCCAGCACCGTGCCTATCGGCGTTGCGAGTATCCCGGCTATTTCCTTAAATGAGAGCTCTGAATAATGCCGCAGGTAAAAAACCTCGCGCTGCTCGGATGAAAGCCGCTCCAGCGCCCGGCTTATCTGTTCACCCAAGTTTCTTTTCTCAAGGGCCTCTTGCGGCCCAGGCTCCGGGGAAACCGCTTTATCAAGCGCACCGCAGCCGCCGTCTTCCCCTTCCAGGGGCTCGGCTCGCCTGGAACTCTCACGCCTGAAATAGTCCATGGCGGCGTTTCTGGCAACGGTAAACAACCAGGCTTTAAATTTATTCTCAATGCTTGCGCAGGAGGGGAAACCGCTGTGCGGTGTCCCCTCAGCCGTTGGGAAGGGGTGTATCAAAGGGCTATGCCCATCAGACGGCCTTTCGCGGTAGGCGGCGGGATTACGCACAAGTTTGAGGAAAACTTCCTGAAAAAGGTCGTCAGCGGCATCGGGCCGGGCGGTAAGGCTAAGCAGATAACCATAAACAGCCGCCTTGTGGCGTTCCATCAGAACGCCCAGGGCCTCAATGTCGCCGGCTTTGAAAGCCGCAATCAGTTCGGAATCAGTCATATAAAACCAGCGAATAGCGAATGGCAAGATAGCGAATAGCAAAGCATGGAATAAAAAACAGAAAAACCATTAGAATCCGCATTCCCGCCCTATTCGCCATTCGCTATTCCCTATTCGCTGCCCTAATAATTTCATACGATATCATTATAAAATTTTGATGATACGCATTGTGATTATTTTTACCTCCATTTTTTTTAATGGACGCTTCACAGCCAGGGCGCAGGCTCCGAACGGCGCATTGGCGGATAATTTATCCGCCAATGCAGTAGTGGCAAACGCCTACTCCGACTATCTTAAAGGCGATTTAACAAAAGCCGCGGCAGGTTATCTGCGCCTGTCCGCGCTTGAGCCTGCTAACCCCGCGCCGCTTTTAAACGCCGCCATGTGCTGGCGCCAGGCCGGAAAATACTCCCTGGCCGCGCAGACCATGGACAAGGCGGCGGCCATAGCTCCGGCAACCCCCGACATTCAGGCGGAAACCGGCTGGCTGAAATTCCATCTGGCCGATTACGCCGCCGCCAAGACGGACTTTGAACTGGCGCTCACGCTTGCGCCGGATCACGAACGCGCCACTCTTGGACTTGCCAGCGTTTATTCTAACCTTGATAACAGGGACAAAACAGTTGAGCTCCTTGGCCGCTACAAACAGCTGCGTCCGGATTTTGCCGGGGTGGACTACATTATCGCCTGGAACTACATGAATTTTAAGATGTACAGGGAAGCCGAAGCCTCTTTGATAGAAGCGCTGCGCAAAGACATATCTTTCACCGAAGCGCGCCTGCCGCTTGCCGGCATTTACGCGAGGGACGGTAAATTCAACGAAGCATGGAACCAGTACCGCCGGGTGCTTGACTACGCGCCCGGCCACCCGGTGGCCTCCAAGGCTATAAAAGTTCTGGAAGGCAAACTTACAAAACAACCTGAAGAGATCCGCCCGCCTTTTAAAATAATCCGCCCGCTTTCCATGGAGCCGGTGGATATAATAAACAGCCTGTCAAAGTCGGCAAAAATGCGCGTTGGAATAGGCACAGGCAAAACCGGTAAACAGGGCAGGAATAACCACCTTAAATTCAAGTCTTTTGAGGGGCTTACCATAACCGGCAAGGCAAGCGGCAAATTATACGCGGAACTCCCCCCTGACGAGGAATGGACGGCCGAGTACTCCGAAGGGCGCACAGTATTAAAAGACTCCAAAGGTAAAGTTTACGGCCGGTTCAAGGGCCCCATAATTCTGGCCTCAAAGGATGCTAAAAACGGCTCCATAATTTTTGAGAGCTCAAGAAAATGCGCAAACCCGTGGTTTGCTTTTTCCGACCGGCAGTACCGCGAAGCCATAGAGCTTTACCCTATACCCGGCCGAGGTCTTGGCGTGGTGAACATTATTGAAATGGAAAAGTATCTTATGGGAGTAGTGCCAAGCGAGGTTTCGTCGCAATGGCCATACGAGGCGCTGAAAGCCCAGGCCGTAATAGCCCGCACCCAGGCCATAATACGCCGGGCGCGCGGGGGCGCGCACAAGGCTAACGGCTACCATATCTGCGATGGAGAGCACTGTCAGGCATACAGAGGCATGGCGAATGAGGCCAACTCAACTAACTGCTCGGTGCTTGACACCGAAGGGGAATTGCTGCTTTATCACGGCAAACCCGCCTATACCTTTTACCATTCAAACTGCGGCGGCTGGATACAGGCCTCCGGCGAAGTGAGCGGCTGGGGCGATTTACCGTATCTCACCGACCACCCCGATAGCGTTACCCCACCACCCGGACAGGCGGCTACAGCCGCCTCGTCTGCAAAGCCCGCCGTAGGCGAGCGTCCGGGTGGTGGGGTTACCCCGCTCGGAGGGCTGTCGCCATGGGACTTCCACCTTTGGCTTACGGGGAACCCGGAAGCTAACTGCAATTATCCCGGCAAGGTGCGCGCTTCTGAATACCGCTGGATGAAAATCATACGGCACAAAGACCTGGACTTCCGCGTGAAGCGGGATTATTCCATAGGCGACCTGCGCGAAATTGTGCCGCTGCGGCGCAGCCGTTCCGGCAATGTTAATTCTATAAGGCTGGTAGGCTCTAAAAAAACCATAACCGTAACCAGAGAGCACCTTATACGGAACCTGCTTGGTTTTTCCCCGCTTAAAAGCACGCTCTTTGAAATAGAAATAAACCGCTTCAAGGACGGCAGGATACGCAATTACTGGTTTTACGGAGGAGGCTGGGGCCACGCCATAGGGCTGTGCCAGTCCGGCGCGGCGGGGCTGGCCGGCAAATACGACAAAAAATATCTGGAAATACTTGAATTTTATTTTCCCGGCACCGTGCTGAGGAAAATAAAATACATTCAAAAAAAGCGTCCGCTAAAATAACGGACGCATTTTTTGAACCAGGCATAGAATCCTCCCCAGCCGACTACTGACAGACTCTCATATCTTTGCCCTACCGGCAACCACCGGGTGCGGTGGAACTTTTTTAAATTTTAGAAAGACGCGCCTCTTTTTGTATTATAGCGGTAAGGGAAGATTTCCGCTAATTTTTCTAAACGTGAAAAGATTAAGAAATGTATGTTGCCGAAAATAATCATACATAATTCGATTAGCCTTGATGGTTCGCTGACGAATTTTATGCCGAACATGGAATTACACTACCGGATTGCCGGCAGTTACAAGCCGGATGCGCACCTTATAGGCTCAAATACCATAAAAACAGGCGTAGAACTTTATGAAAGCGGCGTACCCAAAGAAGAGAAAACAGATTTTGAAAAACCAGAAAGAGATAAAAATCTGCCTTATTGGGTAATACCGGACACAGGCGGGACTTTAAAAGGCCTGCTGCACACCTGTAGGAGGTTTGAGTTTTGTAGAGACGTTATAGTATTGGTGTCGAATCAAACTTCTGCTTCTTACATCAGGCATCTTAAAGAAAGGAATTATGACTATCACATTACAGGTAAAAAGCACATTGATCTTAAAATATCACTTAAGCTTCTTTCAGCAAAGTACAAAGTAAAGAAAATACTGACTGATACCGGCAGGATATTGTCCAGCCTGCTTTTAAATCAGGGGCTCGCAAACGAAATTAGTTTACTGGTGCATCCCTTAATTGTCGGGACCACATCTTATAACGTGTTCAGCAGCGTTACCAAAAATCTTAAACTGAAATTAATGAAAAGAGAAATACCGGAAAAGGAATATATTTGGCTGATTTATAAAATAATTAAAGGGGATTGAATATTAAGTCAGATTAAACGCCAAATTAAGCCGATCTCTCCCCGGTGTCACAAAAGTTTAATTCCTTGCCCATACTTCTTACTTCATAAAATTCGCTTTGCGAATTTTATTTTACTTCCCAGGCGTCAGGGCCCGCCAGCAGGGTTTCCAGCTCGTTGCTCTTCGTATCACCCACAGCGGCTACCTGGTTATAATAAAGCTCCTCGTATGACGATTTCTCCGTGGCCCTGAACACGCCGAGCGGGATCGGGAATTCCGGCGCCTGGAAACCGCTTATCAGGTAGGCCATCTCGGCATTGGTTTCGTCGTAAACGGCCACGTCGTCCGGTATATTGCCGGGCTTGAATTCTATTATACCGGGCCTGAAATTCCTGAAAATTATGCCTTTATCCCTGTTACGGCCGAACACAAGCGGTTTGCCGTGCTCTATTTTTATCAGGAAATCGTCTTTTTTATCCTTATCTTTCAGACCGTCAAATTCCTTATCGGTAAAAGGTATACATTTCTGGAATATTTCCACGAAAGCGGTACCTTTGTGCCTGGCGGCCCGCTCAAGGATATGGCTTGTAAGCGCCATATCCGTGTCCAGACCGCGGGCTACGAACGCGCAGTCAAGCCCTATAGCGAAACGTGCCGGATTGAAGGGATAATCTATGGTTCCCATGGGCGAAGTTTTGGTCTTTGTCCCCTGCTGAGTGGTGGGGCTGGCCTGACCCTTTGTCATCGCGTAAATGCGGTTGTTGAAAAGCAGTATCTTCAGACCGATATTCCTTCTTATAGCGTGCAGAACGTGATTCCCGCCTATAGAAAGGCCGTCGCCGTCGCCCGTAACTACCCAGACGGAGAGTTCCGGGTTTGCAAGCTTTATGCCCGATGCCACCGCGGGCGCCCGGCCGTGTATGGAGTGGAAACCGTAGGTGTTCATATAATAAGGGAAACGGCTTGAGCAGCCTATGCCAGAAACCACCACGTATTTTTCATGCGGCAGCCCCATGGCGGCCATAGTCCTCTGAACCTGGGCGAGTATGGCGAAGTCACCGCAGCCGGGACACCACTTGACCGGAGAATCAGGCGCGAAATCTTTCGCTGTAAGTTTTATGTTTTCCATGTAGTAATCTCCTAAAAATCAAATCGATAGCAACAGAAGGCCACTGACCGCTACAGAGAGCAACGGAAAGTGATGCGAAGTTTTTATGGCAATTCTTACCTTCATTTGCGTTCAATAACTTTCTTTTGCTTTCTGTTGCTCAATTAATCACGGCTTTCCGTTGCTATTACTTAGCCTCAGTTGCCTCTTAAAATTTCCTTTATCTTAGACAGGATCTCATCAGAATTAAGCGCCTGGCCCTGGATCTTGTTAAGCCCTATAGGTTCGATAAGATAACTGGCGCGCAGCATCATCCTGAACTGGCCTAAATTTTCCTCAGGCACCAGGACCTTCCTGAACCTGCGTATAACAGTTCCCAGGTCCGGCGGAAGCGGGTTCATGTATTTGATATGCGCGGAAGATACCCGCAAACCCATCTCCCTGGCTTCAGTTACGGCCTGGGTGATAGCGCCGAAAGTGGAACCCCAGCCCACTACCAGAAGTTCTCCCTCGTTCGCGCCTGATATTCTGGTTGGCGGGATCTCCGCCACCACGCGCGCAATTTTTTCGGCTCTTAACTTGGTCATCTTCTCGTGGTTTTCCGGCTCATAGCTGACGGCGCCGGTGATGTCGGCCTTTTCCAGGCCGCCAATACGGTGTTCATAGCCTTTCAGGCCGGCATACGCCCAGGGACGCGCCAGGGTTTCGGAGCTGCGCATATAAGGCTTGAACTGCCCCGGCTCCGGCAGCGGCGGAACTTCAAACCTGGGCAATTCCCTCAGCTTCGGTATCCGGAACGGCTCCGAACCGTTTGAAAGGTACGCGTTTGAAAGCACGATGACCGGCGTCATGTACTTCACGGCTATCCGCGCTGCTTCAAGCGTTGTGGTAAAGCAATCAGCGGGACTAGCGGCGGCAATTACCACCAGCGGCGATTCGCCGTGCCGGCCGTAAACGGCCTGCAGAAGGTCAGACTGTTCGGTCTTTGTGGGCAGTCCCGTTGAGGGGCCGCTTCTCTGCACATTCACTATCACCAGCGGCAGTTCCACTATGACGCCAAGGCCCATGGCTTCTATTTTAAGCGAGAGACCGGGACCGCTGGTACCGGTAGCTGCCAGGCACCCGGCGAAAGCGGCGCCTATGGAAGTACAGATCGCGGCTATTTCGTCCTCCGTCTGAAAAACCACCACATCATTGGCTTTATGCATGCAAAGAGTATGCAGTATTTCAGAGGCCGGCGTGATCGGGTAGGAACCGTAAAAAAGTTTCTTTTTAAGAAGCTTGGCGGCGGTTATTAGCGCGTAAGCGGCCGCCTCGTTACCGGTAAGATTCCTGTACTTCCCCGGAGCTACGGGGCTTTTCTTTATCTGGAACCTGGCGTCGAATATTTCCGCGGCCTCGGAGTAGGCGTAGCCGGCCGAAAGGACTTCCTGATTGGCTTTGGCCAATTCAGGCGTTTTCTTAAATTTGATCTTTATCCAGTTGATGGTGGGCTCAAGCGGCAGGCCGTACATCCAGTACATTATGCCAAGCATGTAAAAATTCTTGCATTTCAGGATCTGCGGCTTGGCAAGCCCGGAATCTTTTAGCGTGTTTTCGGTGAACGTGTTCACAGGGATGGCCATAACCCTGTAGTTCGCAAGCGTTCCGTCCTCCAAAGGGTTAGCGCTGTAGCCGGCTTTTTCAAGGGCGCCCGGGTTGAAGGCGTCGGAATTGACGATTATAACGGAACCTTTATCTATGTTCTTTATATTAACGGCAAGCGCCGCCGGGTTCATGGCGATAAGCACATCAGGCCGGGTTCCGGGCGTCATTACCGACTTATCGCCGAAACTCAGCTGAAAGCCGCTTACCCCGCCCAGAGAGCCGGCAGGCGCCCGCACCTCCGACGGATAATCCGGTAAAGTGCTCAGGTCGTTGCCGGCTATGGCGGTGGCATTGGCGAACTGGTGGCCCACCAGCTGTATGCCGTCACCCGAATCTCCGGCGAAACGGATAGTTATGGAATTTAATTCATTTATTCTAACTTCTTTTTTGGGGGAGGACTTATTCATCTTGCACCTCATGTTGCGGCAAGCCGCGTTTAAAAGGAACTGGACTTGACGCCTGAATTTATACTACAAATTATACAGAAAGATTATCAACCGCGCCCTGCAATCGTTTTAACCTTGAGGAGACTTTATGAAACTGTTGGAATACGAAGGCAAGGAAATTTTTGAGAAATACGGTCTGCCCCTGCTTAAAAGAATAGGCGTGCTTAAAATAGGCGATAGTCCTGAGAAACTGAAGTTTAACGGCCAGGGCCCCTGGGTTATAAAAGCCCAGGTGCTTGCCGGAGGCCGCGGCAAAGCGGGCGGAGTAAAAATAGCCGGCACCGCCGACACGGCCCGGGAGCTGTCGCAAAAAATGCTCGGGATGCAGCTTGTAACACACCAGACCCAGGGGCGCGCGCTTACGGTGGAGGAAGTGCTGGTTGAGGAAGCTTCGGACATTGAAAGGGAAATTTATATTTCAGTGGTGCTTGACCGCAAGGAAGGCGCGCCCGTGGTTATAGCTTCAGCCGAAGGCGGCATGTCCATAGAGGAGCTTGCCAAAACCCGGCCAGAGCTTATAATTAAAACTCCCGTGGACCCGAATTGCGGCCTTCTTGACTTTCAGGCGCGCGAACTCGCTTTTAACCTTAAAATGCCGAAAGGCGTTTTTTGCGAATTCACGGAACTCGCGAAAACCCTGGTAAAACTGTTTATAGAGCAGGACGCGGCTCTGGTTGAAATAAACCCCCTTGCAATAACACGCGCGGGCCGGCTGACGGTCATAGACTCCAAAATAGTCATTGATGACAACTCTCTGTTCCGTCATAAAGATCTGGCCTCAAAACCCGACCATGAAGCCTCGGAAATTGAAAAGGAAGCCAAGGCTATAGGCATAAATTACATCGGCCTAGAAGGCGATATAGGCTGTATGGTAAACGGCGCGGGACTGGCTATGGCAACGCTGGACACCGTTAAACTTGCAGGGGGCAACGCGGCAAATTTTCTGGATGTGGGCGGCGGCGCCACCGTGGAGCAGATAACAAAGGCCTTCCAGATAATATTGAAAGACGCCAAGGTGAGAGCGATACTTATAAATATTTTCGGCGGCATAATGAAATGCGACGATATCGCCGCCGGGGTGGTTGAGGCCTCAAGAAAAGTTAAAATAAGCGTACCCCTTATAGTGCGGCTTGAAGGCACCAATGTGGAGAAAGGCAGGGAAATACTCGCCGCGTCCGGTATAAAGATCGGACAGGCCGATTCGCTTTGGGAAGCCGCGCAGAAAGCGGTAGCCGCGGCGAAAAACCAGTTTCAGAGTTGAAGAGTTAGAGAGTTTTGGAGTTATTAGGAGTTAAAGAGCGTCACAACTCTTAACTCCCAACTCTTGCACTCACCAACTGACGAAATAATGTTTGGAGATCAATATGTCCATACTGTTAAATAAAGACTCAAAAATAGTGGTGCATGGGCTTACTGGCGCCCAAGGGTCGTTTCATTCCAAACAGTGTCTTGCTTACGGCTCTAAAATAGTTGCGGGCGTTACGCCGGGCAAGGGCGGAACAGAGCATCTGGGCGTGCCGGTTTTCAATACGGCGCGTGAAGCGGTGGAAAAAACGGGCGCCAACGCCTCGCTGATTTTTGTGCCGCCGCCGTACGCCGCGGACTCCATACTGGAAGCCTGCGACGCCGGCATTAAAGTCATCATCTGCATTACTGAAGGCATACCGGTAATGGACATGGTAAAAGTTAAAAGCCGCCTTACAAGGCTTAACGCCGAAGGAAAAAACATTATACTGGTGGGCCCCAACTGCCCCGGCGTAATAACCCCGGGGATATGCAAGGCCGGAATAATGCCTGCCTATATACACAAAAAGGGCTCCGTAGGTGTAGTGTCGCGCTCAGGCACTCTTACCTACGAGGCTGTATGGCAGCTGACAAAACAGGGCCTCGGTCAGTCCACGGTTGTGGGCATAGGCGGCGACCCGGTGCAGGGCATGAATTTTGTGGACACGCTTAAACTTTTCCAGGCTGACCGCCAGACAAAGGCCGTGGTCATGATAGGAGAAATAGGAGGCGCGGCCGAAGAAGACGCGGCGCGCTATATTAAGGAAAGCATGACTAAACCCGTGTTTTCCTTCGTGGCCGGGAAAACAGCCCCTCCGGGCCGCCGCATGGGACACGCCGGCGCCATAGTGGAAGGGGGCGCGGGCACGCACGCCTCCAAAGTGGAAGCGCTTAAAGCTGCGGGAGTGACGGTAGTTGAAAACCTCTCGGAAATAGGCGCGGCCGCAGCCACAAAACTTAAAACCGGAACAAAAACCGCCCCATAGCGCTCTTTATGATAAAAAAATACAAGTTTGAAAACGATCAGTTGGTTTTATCGGAAATCGGGGACAACCCCGTTTTTGTGGTCATAAACCCGAACGACGAAGAAAAGAAATGGCTGCTGGAAAACTTCAAACTGGACGAACACAATCTGGCCTCGGCTTTCGACCCCGAAGAGCCCTCGCGCCTTGAATTTGAGCCGGATCATCTTGAGATGATCCTTAAGCGCCCTAAAAACTATTCCTCAAAAGACCACTTTCTCTTCAAGGTGTCCTCAATGGGCGTATTCCTGTTCAAAGACAAGCTTATACTCGCCCTTTCGGAAGATATCAACATGTTTTCGGGCAAGTATTTCAAGCATGTAAGCGGTCTGCGGGAAGTATTCCTTAAGCTGTTATATAATTCCATTTTCCATTTTATGGAGCACCTGAAAGTGATAAACATGATAGCCGAAGAAATAGAGCAGAAGATAAACGCCTCCATGGAAAACAAGCATCTTTTAAACCTGTTCACGCTTGAAAAAAGTCTGGTATATTATCTGAACGCCATAAACGCCAACGCCTATGTAATAGACCGTCTTAAGCATAACACGGAAAAAATAGGACTCTCACAGCGCAGCGTGGAATTCCTGGACGACATCATAATAGAGAACAACCAGGCCATGCGGCAGGCTGAGATTTATTCCAATATTCTGGCCGGCCTCATGGACGCGCGCGCTTCCATAGTAAGCAACAACCTTAATGTGATGATGAAGAACCTGAACGCCGTGGTTATAGCCGTAGCAGTGCCTAGTTTCTTCGCCGGGGTGGGCGGGATGTCGGAACTATGTACGGTTACCGGCATCACAAACCCACGGCTGGCCTTCCTGGCGTTTGTATGTGTTATGTCTCTTCTGGGCCTGCTTACCTATTACATCATAAAACGCGCGGAAAAACATTAAAAGCAGGGTATAGGGGTTAGGGTATAGGTTAAGGAGTTCCTTATTTCGGCACCCTCTACCCACTACCCTTTACCCTCTACCCTATTTTATGGAAAAAGTATTCATTGTCAGTCTGGGATGTCCCAAAAACCTCACCGACGCGGAAGTAATGGCCGGCGAACTGCTGGCCTCCGGGTACGAACTGACGCATAACGAGGAGGAAGCTGATATCGCGCTGGTAAACACTTGCGCTTTTCTAAGCTCTGCCGCGCATGAAAGCGAACTGGAAATTGAACATTTTCTGTCGCTTAAAAAACGGGGCAAACTGAAAACTGTGGCGGTTGCGGGCTGCCTTGGGGAACGCCTGCAGGGAGAAATTTTAAAGCGTTTTCCCGAACTTGACGCCGTGATAGGCGTAAACGCCCTGGATAAAGTGGTTTCGGCCTTGCGGGAGAAAAAAGCCGTCCTCCCACCCCATGGAACCGGACTTTACCCGCCCGTTTTTAAGGCGCGCCTTACCGCCCCGCACAGCGCTTACCTTAAAATAGCCGACGGCTGCGATAATCACTGCTCCTACTGCCTGATACCTTCCTTAAGGGGGCGCTTCCGTTCCAAACCGATGGAAGCCGTCATTGAAGAGGCGCAAAAACTGGTTTCAAGCGGCGCCAAAGAAATTTCGCTTATAGCCCAGGACACCACTTCCTACGGCACGGACCTCTACGGCAGGCCAAAACTGTTTGAACTGCTCAGGCGCCTGGAAAGAACGGAAGGCCTGGAGTGGCTCAGGTTAATGTATATTTACCCAGAAAGGCTGACAAAAAACACTTTGGCTTTAATGCGCGATTCAAGTCTTATCTGCCACTACCTGGACATGCCGCTTCAGCATATTTCCGACGAAATTTTAAAAAGGATGAACCGCCGTTCCTCTGAACGCTCCATAAGAAAAAAGATCCGGGAAATCCGGGCTTTAGTGCCCGATATCGCGCTTCGCACAAATTTTATAGTGGGATTCCCCGGAGAAACCGGCAAAGATTTCTCCCGGCTTGAAAAGTTTATCAAGGAAACCCGTTTTGACAACTTAGGAGTGTTTAAATATTCGCAGGAAACAGGAACTTCCGCCGCCTCTTTCCCCGAACAGTTATCCGACGAGGTTAAAACGGAGCGTTTTGACTCCCTGATAGGCACGCAAAGCGCTGTGATAAACGATATAAACACCGCTCTGAAAGGAAAGACTTTCAGGGTTTTAATGGATTCTCCTATCTTTGGCCGCACATACCGCGACGCGCCGGATATTGACGGGAAAGTGGAAGTGATAACGAACGCTATAAGCCATAAGGGCGCCGCGCACGCCATAAGCCGTATGCCGGAGGCCATAAACTGTAAGGGAACTCCTAAAAAGCATATGGCAGCCTTTCTGCCTATGGCCTACGGCAGCGCGCGAGGAACTCCCGCGCTTAAGGCGGGGGATTTTGTGAAGGTGAAAATAACCGGCGCTTCGGGTTACACGCGCAGGGGAATAATCAGTTCCTGCTCGGAAAGTCGCAGAAATAAGTAATCACTGAAATCGTTTTGTTCAATCTGTGCAATCACGGGGCTGCTGACTTTTTTCCGCCAGAGGCGGACCCGCCCGGTCTGTTTGGCGGGCAGCAGCCCCTAATATAAACCTTTTTCACGCAATTCCTTATCGGTGATTCCGAAGTGGTGGGCTGTTTCGTGCATTACTACATCGCGTATTTCGCTCTTGATATCCCGCCCATCCCGGCAGACGGCCTCGATGTTATCCTTAAAAAGAGTTATTTTATCCGGCATAGCTCCGCTGTAAGAATGCCCCCTGTCCAATAACGGAACCCCTTCGTAAAGCCCTAAAAGCCCGCCGCCTAATTTCCTCAACTGCGCCTCCGTCGGGCGCGCGCGGACAATAACCGCTACATTTACCATCCGCTCCTTGAAAAAAGCCGGCAAAGCCCGTATGGCCACCGCCGCCGCACGTTCAAATTCTTCCGTGGTCATAATCAGCCGCAATACGCCTTAAGTCTTCGGCCTGCGCTAAAAGCACAATTTGTGATTTTGAAAGAAAATAGAAGCATCCTCCTGTCCGGGTTCGGAGCAAGGAGGATGCCTGTATATTACCTATAATTCCTTATTTTTTAGTTAGAGAACCTTCTAAAACATTCAATCTTGTCACTGTCAAGGAACTTGCCTCCGCAGAACCCGGCCTCGTCACGGGAGATCCTCCTGTCGGATATCGTGCGCAGACAGAGTATTTTTTCGTCGTCAAAGAAGATACCGCCGCAGACTTTTACGGCGTAGGCTGAGAGAAACCTTGCCCGATGCACCACATCCATACAGTCCATCTGGTCGTCTTCAAGAAATATATTACGGCATACTCTGCCGGCCTGCATTATTCCCTCATCGGAATGGGAAGGAGGGTAATATCCACCGTTGTGCCCGCCGTCATGCCCACCGGGGTATTGATGATGGCCTTCTTCACAAGGTTCTGTACGTCCCTCCCATTTCCCCGTACAGCCGAAAGCGTTGCAACCGCCGCCTCGTTGCCAACAGCCGAAAGTATTGCAGCCGCCGCCGTACCGCCAGCAGCCGAAAGTATTACATCCACCGCCGGACTGCCAGCAACCAAAAGTATTACATCCACCTCCCGCATAATAAGTGCCGAACACATTGGAACCGCCGCACATTTGGGAAAGACTGGGCTGCGGCACGGGAAACATAGGGGGCCCGCCATGATGTCCACCGGGCTGTTGATGATTGCCCCAGCCGTTGTTATCTGCACCAGTAGCGGCATCAATAAGGTCCCCAATCGCTCCAAGGACCTGTCCCGCCGTTATACCATCGGACTGTTGATGAACACCCGGTTTATGCTGCGGATTACCCGAAACCATGGGAGCCGCATTACCGAAATTAATACCGACCGCCAGCACCAATGCTAATATTGCCGCCATTCTTTTCATTTATCTGACCCCTTTTTTGAGTTAAACACCGGATACTGCCATATGTAATAGAATAGCGCGCCTGAAATCTTTTCGCAACGGCCTTAAGTCCCTTAACGCCCTTGTTTTAGGACCTACCGCCTTCCGGGCACTTCGGTCCGGGGCCGCCTTACGGATCCGCCCTTTATTTGGAAATGAAGTAAATACCGCCGGAGAGGAGGAGGGTGCCTATCAGCTTGTTCAAGGTAAAATTTTCCCCGAGAAAAACCATTGCCAGCGCGAATGTCACAAAGGGGTATGTGGAGCTTAAGGGAACTATCTTTGAGGCTTCTCCGCCGCTCATCGCCTTCAGGTAGAAAAATACTCCTCCCATAGTTACCAGCACGCTTGAAAGCACAAAAATAGAGGCGAGCCTGCCCGCCGACGCCAGCGCCTGGCGCACCGGCGAATATTTCCACAGCAGGAAAGGTATAAAAAGGACCAGCATGAAAAGCGTTCTGATATAGAACGCCCCGGAGGCATCCATGTATTTAAGCGTCATCTTGTCGAAAAAAGCTCCAAAGCCCCAGGCGGTTACGGCTAAAAGCAGAAATATTATTGTTGAAAGTTCCATAAAGAATAGTCACAAGACACAGGTCACATGTCACAAGTGAAGAATAAGAGTTTACCTGAAACTTTCAACCTGAAACTAAATTGGTTTGTGACTTGTGTCTTGTGACTTGAGACAGCGTGCCCTTTGCACGCTGTAACTTGTGACAGGTTTGAGCCTGCGGCTCAAACCTTATGGCGGAGGAAGCGTGCCGGGCAGTTCCGTCTCGGCGAAAGGTCTTTTCAGGTAGTTTTTTATGGATTCGGAAAATCCCCAATCGTCCGGATAAGCCTTCGCTTCCTTATAAAGCTCAACCGCTTTGGCGCGTTCGCCTTTCAGGTCATAAACATTTCCAAGACGCACTATGGCCCACACGGCCCAGCGCGCCGGAGGGATCTCCGGGTTATCTTTAATGGTGGCGGCGGCTTTGGCAAAATATTCCCCGGCCAGATCGTATTTTTTCTCCACCAGATAGGTGGTGCCTATGGCGGTAAGCACACGGGGCAGATAACGCCTGCGATAAGTGGAACGGCCTTCGTGTACCGCCTTCAGGTAATCAAGCGATTGTTCGCGGGATTCTTCGTACTTTTTATCCTCAAAAAGCGCGACTATCTCCACAAACTGCATCTGCGGCTGCAACGGGAAAGCGGCAAACAGTTCCCGCGACCATTTAACAGCCAGTTCCGTATTCGCGAACTTGCTGCCGGTCTGCGTATAAATCTCTATGAGCAGCAGCTTGGCGCCCAGAGCGTTAAAGTAACCCTTCTCCCTGCAGATATTCAGGTATTCTATTCCTTTCCCGGCGTTACCGCTCATAATAAGTTTAGCCAGCAGCTTTATCACTCCGGGAAGCGTGCCCGCGTAGTATTCGTACATACCCAGCCCCAGATAGGCGTCGTAAAGCTGGGGATCTATCGCCAACGATTTTCTGGTATGCGAAAGAGCTTTCCTGCCGTCAAAATACGCGGCAAACCAGCGGTGCTGCAAAACGGCAAGGCGCGCCCGCAGGCCGTACATGCCGCCAAGGCACAGGTGGGCGTTGGCATCCCCCGGATGCACTTTAAGCCACTTATGTGCCACCGCTATGGCATTATCGGTCAGCTCCGAATATTCTCTGCCAAGTTTTGGGTCCGACTCATCTTCAAGATACTCAAACGCGGCCCATTTGGCCATGGCCACTCCAAAATAGGGGAACGGATGCTCCGGAAATTTTTTCACCGCCTCTTCAAAATTCATGCGAGCGGTTTCAATATCCACGGCATAAATGGCGTCTATTCCCTTTTTGGAAAGCTCCCTTAGTTCCGGCGCCAGAGGCTCGGAAACCTTGGGGGCGGCTATTACACCGGCGCTTATAAATAGAAACGGAACAATTAAAAGTTTTTTCATAAAGTTATAACGTTAATCCCCATGTATTTGCGAAGAGCCTCCGGCACGGTAACCGAACCGTCCGCGTTCTGGTAATTCTCAAGTATGGCAGCTAAGGTGCGTCCTACCGCAAGGCCTGAGCCGTTCAGGGTATGCACAAATTCAGTTTTCTTGCCGTCAGCGCGTTTAAAGCGGGTGTTCATGCGCCGTGCCTGAAAATCCAGGCAATTGGAGCAGGAAGAAATCTCCCTGAACCGGTTTTCGCCCGGCATCCAGACCTCAAGGTCATAGGTTTTAGCCGAGGAGAAGCCCATGTCGCCGGCACAAAGCTCAAGTACCCTGTAAGGGAGCTTGAGTATATGTAATATTTTCTCCGCATCGGCGCGAAGCTTCAGCAGGGCATCCATGGACTCTTCCGGTTTTACAAGCCACACCAGTTCCACCTTATTGAACTGATGGTTGCGTATAAGGCCGCGGGTATCTTTACCGTAAGAGCCGGCCTCCTGCCTGAAGCAGGCGGTACAGGCGGTGTATTTAAGCGGAAGATTTTCCGCTTTAAGTATCTCTCCACGGTGCATATTTGTAAGCGGCACTTCAGCTGTCGGGATAAGATACATAGGCGGCTCGGCCGCTATTTTGTAAAGCTCTTCCTCAAATTTAGGCAGTTGGCCGGTACCGGCCATGGTTTCAGCGTTCACAAGAAACGGCGGAAAAATTTCGGTGTAACCGTTCTCTAAGGTGTGTGTGTCAAGCATCAGAGAAATGACGGCCCGCTCAAGGCGGGCGCCCGCCGCTTTCAATAGAGCGAAACGCGCGCCCGAAAGCCTGACGGCTGTTTCAAAATCAAATATACCCAATGCCTCGCCAAGGGCGTGGTGGTCAAGCGGCTTAAAAGAAAATTCGCGCCGGTTTGACACATCCGCTAACACCTCTTTATTATCCTGCGGGCCGGCGCCTTTAACCACGCTTTCATGCGGCAGATTCGGTAGACCTGAAAGCAGGGCATTCAACTCTTTTTCAAGGAGGGAAAGCCTTTCCTCTTTTCCTTTTATGGCCTCTTTAACCGTGTTGGCCTCTGCCATAATCCGGGCGGCCTCAGTCTCGTTTTTGGCTATTTTAAATTCCTGAACTTTCTGGGAAATCCCGTTGCGTTTGGAGCGCAGTTCTTCCGTTTCGGCAAGGAGGCCGCGCCACAGAGCGTCTGTCTCAAAAATCTTTTCAAGCGCGGGAAGGTAACGGTCTCCCCTGTCTTTGAGGGCGGCTTTGACTTTTTCAGGATTGGAACGCAAAAATTTAATGTCAAGCATAAAGGGGTGCAGGGAACAATGTAATCGGTAATCAGTAACCGGTAAACAGTAAAGAATTATAAAAAACAGCTCAGATATTTTTTCAAATTTACGGCTACAGGGTCAGAAACAAGAAGTAACCGAATTACCGGTTACCGGTTGCCGGCGTTGCCGCTGTTACAGCCAGGACCGACTCCTGGGTTATGCCGGAAAGCTCCTCCCCCCGTCGGGGTTCAACCATCACTTCCAACTTCAGGGCGTCAAACCAAAAACCAGTGCCGGAGAGCTTTTTTATCTGCTCATTAAGTTCAAAACGTATGGCACGCACCTGCCTTGATTCTCCCGCCGGGACCTTGGCGAGGCGCAGTTCTTCAACACGAAAAGGCACCCCCCACACCCCGTTTTCGGGGGCATCCCCGTCTTTTACCAGACGAAGGCGCAGGGCATAGCGCAGGACCAGGCCTTCCATCGCGGCCCGCGAAGAGTTGCGCACGGTAAAAACCGCGCGCAGCTTATCCCTTGTTTTCCGGGTAGCCCCGAGTTTCAGTTCCGTTACGGGCGCGAAAGGCGTCCAGTTTTTTGCCTTCGGGGCCGAAGACTCCCAGGAGATGGATGTTACCCGCACCTGGGCACGGGCCAACGAGAAAAACAAAAGAAAAAAGGCTGCGAAATAAATGGTTTTTTTAAACATATTTTTCACCGGTGATTTTTAAAGCATACCGGCGGCTTTTACAAGCTCTTTCTCAAGTTTGCCGGGCACAACACATATAACTTCGGCGCGGGTAACAGTGTCGTCACATTGCAGGTTTATATCCATGGAAACTAAATTATATTTATGTTCTTTGTCCAGCATGGCCCAAAGAGCCTCAAGCAGAAACAGCGGCTCGCCTTTTATACACTTTGGAACGGAAGGGATAAAACTGCGATTTACCGAGTTGAAAAGCGCGCTCACGAGCGAATTAAGAATAATGCTCCCTAATTCCGAAAGCAGAAGCTCTTCGGCTTGATTGATTTCTGCCATGCGCGGGAAGGCAAAACCGAGAAAACATTTAGAAATAAGTTTCACATCCTTGGCCTGAAAAATCATCATGACGGTGAAAGGACAGTCGCCCGCAATTTCAAAATACACGGCGGCTCCGCCGGCGGCTGAGCGGCGTTTCAGCATTATCTCGTTTAAAGTTCCACAGGACACGCTTGTATCCGCCAGGCTCCAGTGGCCAGCGGATATTTTTGACAGCTTATCCACGCACTTTTCAAGGCCGGCGGCCGCGACACGCTCAAAGATGCTGTTGGTATTCATGGTAGGAAAAGCGACAGACAACGGATAACAGACTGAGGTTAAGGTTGAGGCGATTAAAGAAGTCAGAGAGCAGGCGTCAGGAAACGATCCGACTTTTATCTCCTGCCTTCTGACTTCTCTCCTGCGCCTCTGCCTATATCCGTCATATACCGTCTTCAGGAGATGCTTTTGAGCAAAGTCTTAAACTCTTCAAAAGAGAAAGGTTTGCGCATTATGGCGTCAGCCCCCTTATTGGAAAGCTGACGGTCTATTTCCTCCTGCTCCACGGCGGTAAGAATCACTATTTTAGGCTTCGGATTTATCTTACGCAAATCCTCAAATATTTCAACTCCGGATTTGCCCGGCAGAATTAGGTCTAAAAATACCACATCAGGTTTTAACTCGGTGAAACAGCGCACCGCTCCCACCGATTCCTCGGCTTCGCCCACCACCTCATGGCCCAGCTTGTTCAGCAGGGCTTTAATGGTATGGCGCGTAAGCGCGTTGTCCTCAACTATCAACACCCTCATGCTAGCCCCCTTTTCACGGAAATCGTGATACATCAAACCCTCACCGCGGCGCGGACCTTAAGGCCGCCCAGAGCTTTTTTTTTGAGCATATCAACCGCATTTAACTTTTCCCACTCAAACTTCGCGTCCATGCGGCCGAAATGACCGTAGGATGCGGTTTTCCTGAAGATAGGCTCGCGCAATTTAAGGTTCTTTATCATGCCTCGGGGCGTGAAGTCAAATGAGTCCAGCACCAGTTTTGAAAGCTTATCATCCGCGATCACACCGCTGCCGCGGGTATCCACATAAAGGCCCACGGGTTCGGCCACGCCGATAGCGTAGGCGACCTGCAGTGTGCACTCCCGTGCCAGACCAGCGGCTACTATATTTTTTGCCACGTAGCGCGCCATGTAAGCGGCCGAACGGTCAACCTTGGTGGAATCTTTACCGGAGAAAGCGCCGCCGCCGTGAGGCGCCACGCCGCCATAGGTATCAACTATTATCTTTCTGCCTGTAACGCCGGTGTCGGACTGGGGACCTCCTATCAGAAACTTGCCGGTTGGATTAATAAGGAACCGTGTATCTTTGGTTAAAAGTTTTTTGTCAAGCGCCGGCAGGGCCACCGTTTCAATAATTTCGCGCTTGGCCGATTCAGTAATGTGCATTCCGGTCTTGTCCAGGATATCCCCGGTATGCTGGGAGGAAAGCACCACTGTTTCAATGCGTCCGGGCCTGCCGTCAAGGTACTCAACTGTAACCTGGGATTTGCCGTCGGGACCGAGATAATCCAGGATGCCTTTCTTTCTTACTTCCGCAAGACGCATGGTTAAACGATGCGCGAGCACTAAAGGCATTGGCATGAATTCCGGGGTCTCATCGCAGGCGTAGCCGACCATCAACCCCTGGTCGCCGGCGCCGCCGGTATCCACTCCCTGGGAAATATCAGGTGACTGCCGGCCTATAACATTTACAACCGCGCAGGTTTCGTAGTTAAACCCGTATTTGGCGTGGGTATATCCGATGTCCTTTATCACCTGGCGCGCCAGAGTGTCCACGTCAATATAGGTTTTAGTTGTAATTTCTCCACCCACCACCACCAGGCCCCTGGTAATGAAAGTTTCGCAGGCCACGCGGCCCGCCGGGTCCTTCTTCATTATCTCATCAAGCACCGCGTCTGAAATCTGGTCGCAAACCTTATCAGGGTGGCCCTCGGTCACCGATTCCGAGCTCACCAGCCTTTTTCTTTTGAAGTCCATACATCCTCCTTAATCTGTCTTTTTTATTTATGCTGCTCAAATCGTTCAGGTTGCCCGCCGGGCTGCTTGGCGGGCAGCCTATCCACCCGCGCAGTTACATTTTTTGCCTTTATTTGCGTTCCACAAGCTTAAGCGCGAGATCAAGAAATTTTTTTGTATTCTCAGGGCTGTCTGTCTCGGAATAGGTTCGAAGCAGCGGTTCGGTGCCAGAAGGACGCATTAAGAGCCAGCTGTCGTTTTCCAGAATAATTTTCAGCCCGTCCATAGTGCTGGTACCCGCTATTTTTTTGCCGAAAAGAGTTTTCGGAAGTTTCTTTTTAATTTTAACGGCAAAAGAATGCTTATTGGGAATGGATTTCTCAAGCGTGAAATCCCGCCTGACAAAAAAAGATTTTCCATATCTGGATTCTATGTCTTTGTAAAGCTGTGAAACGGTTTTTTTGGTTTTAACAGCCATCTCCATAAACATCAGGGCAGTGAGCAAGCCGTCACGTTCCGGCAGATTTCCCTTCCAAGCGTAACCGCCGGATTCTTCTACACCGAAAGACACATCCTCGGTGAGCATTTTCTCTGCTATGTACTTAAAACCCACCGGCGTTTCTTCAAAAGGGAGGTTATGCGCCTTGGCAATGCGCCTGGTAAGATAGCCCACCGAAACAGCCTGCACAAGCTTACCCTTGGAATGGTTCCGGCCAAGAAGGTATTCAAAAAGCATGGGCGCTATCTGGCAGGGCGTCATATACTGGCCCTTGTCGGACACCAACGCGAAGCGGTCGGCGTCACCGTCAAGAGCCACGCCGAAAAGCGCCTTATTCTTTTTTACGGCTTCTATCAGAGGGGCAAGATTTTTTTCAACCGGCTCGGGCGCCATGCCTCCGAAAAACGGGTCGCGTTCGGCGCGGATCTTTATGACATTTTTTGATTTGAAGATCTCCTCCGAAAGCTCGGCTCCGACGCCGTGCATAAAATCCACCACCACGGGGCCGCTCAGCCTGGCCATTATCGCGGCGGCCGGCAGTTTAGAATTAAGGAAATCGGAATAAACCTTTTTTAAGGATTTTACGGATGCCGGCGGAACGGGGAGTGAACGGATGGGCACCGCTTTTGCCGAGTAATTTTCAATTTCAGCTGTCACGGCAGGCGGCGCCGAACGCCCATTTTGCTTTATTTTAATTCCGTTGTAAATATGCCCGTTGTGGCTTGCCGTTATCACAACGCCAAGGCCATAGCCCTTTGTAGTAAGCAGGCTGACGGCGGGAGTTGGAAGCGGCCCCTCTGAGAGAACAGCCGTAAGCTTGTTAGCCGCCAGAATATCCGCGAAGATCCTTGCGAAGCGCTCCCCCATAAACCGCCGGTCGTAGCCCACAATAACCTGCGGCTTATCCGGGCTGCGCATATATTTATAGGCTATATAATCCGCCATACCCTGCGCTATTTTTCTTACGGCATCGCAGGTAAAATCGCGGGCCACTATGCCCCTGAAACCATCCGTGCCAAAAGAAATCTGGTTTGACTGATGGGAACTCATTTAGAAACCTCCGCAAAACAACATAAAACAAAAACAGGCCCGCATCGCAATGTCGGTTGTATATAATATTAAAAATACAATCCGATAATCAACACTTGGGGCAAATTGCAAATTTTCACGAATCCTCATAAATGGTAGAATAATGCCAAGCAACAGCTTCAACCTGAATAACCTTGAACCGACTCCCGTGGAAACGGCGCGGCTTACGGCTCAGGCTTACGCGGAAAAATCTTTTGACGAACTGGTTTTTTGCGGTTACGGCGAGCCGCCATGCGTATGTACGCCGTTATTGAAATGACGGCCTTTAAAAAATTAGCCGAGGGATTTGGGGTAAAGTGCAAAATCCGCGCCAGGCTGGAATGAGGAAAGCGATGATTGAAAGAAAAGCATTGCTTCTTATCGCCGCAATGTCCGCTCTTGCCCTGATAAGCGTTCCCAGCGTGCTTTTTAATAACGCCATTCAGAAATATTTCAAGTTCATAAATTCATGGAACGTCGCCGCGATAAAGCCTTCAAGAACGGCCCGTCTGCCGGAAATGCGGCAGCACGGCGCAAGCAACGGCGACCTGCCGCAGCCCGAATTGCGCTTTGTTAAATTTTCAGTTAAGCTGGCCGGGGCTAAAAAAGTAAAAGTGGCGGCTGATTTTAATAAATGGAATCCGGACACGCTGGAACTTGTAAAAAGAAGCCGCAATGTCTGGGAGACCATAGTACCTCTTCCGCCGGGCATCTACCGCTACCTTTACAACATCGACGGACAGAGCGTGCTGGACCCCATGAACCCAGACACCGACATGGATCTGGGCCGGAAAGTTTCGCTGCTGACAGTGAAATAAGGTAACTGCTTAGGCTGATAGGCTGCCCGCCAAACAGCTCGGCGGGTCCGCCAAAGTTGTGGTGGCGGATAGGCAGTTAGACTATTAGGTAAGGCCGTCTGATGGCCATAGGCCTTGATACGGCACTGGCATAGCCCTGAATCCGATCTGACTAACAGCCTAATAGCCTACAGCCTAAACAACCTTGACATTATCTCAGGAGACTATAATGCGCGCACTTTTGCTGACAATTTCATTCCTGTTGTTTTTCTGCCGGGCGGCGAACGCCCAACAGGCCTTGCTTTGGATCCCGGCGGATGATTCTGATAAGGGAGAGGTTTTAGACCTTCTTGAAACCGGCAAAGACCTTAAACTCACAGCCGCCCTTGGCTCACTGCCCAAACCCCTGGAAGAAAAAGCAAAAAAACTCTCGGCCAATGGCCGCCTTGAACCGACCCTGCGGGCGCAGGGAGACCCCATACTGCCGCTTTTTTACTACCCGGGAGAGCAAAGCGTTTCGTGGCGCAATAAACCCTCCACGCCCATAGCCTCAAACGACCAGTATTTTCTGGCGCTCCGCCTGACGCAGGCGAAAGACGCCCATATTAAAACTTTTACGCTCCCGCCGCAGGGACTGGTTAATCCGCCTGGCGGATTTTTAGCGGATTATCTGCCGCTCGCTAAAGCTTTAGGGCTAAGTTGGACGGCCATGGGTCCCGCTGTGTCTACAGCCGCCTCAGTCTTTGAGTTCGGCGGATTTTACGCGATTCCTTTTATAAAATATTCATCGCAGCCGGCGCCCGGCGCCGCTTTAACTTTCACTGTCTTTGACGAGACCCTGCCCGGAGAGCAGGCGGAAACCAGAAGGGGACTGCTGTCTTTTCTGAAAACCAAACCGGACGGGGGCTGGCTTACGGTCTCACAGGCCCTTAAACTCGCGACGTCCACTTCCGCCTCGGCAGCTGAACTGACGGCCGCTCTCCCCTGGAGCGGGGATTACACTCCCTGGGCCGCGGCCCCCGCCCAAACCGGCGCCCTTTCCGCTTTAGCCAAAACACGCTCCGATCTGATGCGTTACCTGAACGAAAAGCAGGGAGATTACAAAGCGGCGCGGGACGCTTTTGAAGCTTACTTCGCGGCCGAAGATACGCAAAGACTGGCGCGTCTGGCCTCGGCGGACTCAGACCTGAACCGGGAGGCCGAAACGGAAACGCAAAACTCCCTTTCCGATGTTTACCGTCTTATGAAAAAAAACCCGCCAGTCTGGTTGTTTTCCGGCCTTGCCGGAGCGCTGGATAATGAAGTTGCACAGGATAAGCTTTCGGTAATTGTTGACACCGCCGGTTTCAGAGCCGTTAACTCTTCCAGAACGCCGGAACTTCCCGCCCGCTCTCCCGAGCTCTCCAAGGACTCGGACCCGTATAAGGTCTGGAAACTTGCGGCGTTTGAAACGGCCCTTGGCAAAACTGACACCGTGTTTAAGTTTTATCCGCTTCAGACGGACAATTCACAGCGCTCCGACGCGGGTTTCAGTTACGCGCGTTTTGACCTTTACATTGATATAAACCACAGGCCCAGGGCCGGCTCCACAAAACTCCTTGCGGGCGCGGACGGCCGCCTGTTCCCTGATAACGCCTGGGACTACGCCCTTAAAGTTTCTCCCGGCGTAGCCGCGTTTTACCTTGCGACGCACAAAGGACCGAAGCTGCTGGGACAGGCGGCAGCGCGCCTGGAGAACGGGGCCGTAACCGTACGGGCGCCCAAAACCCTGTTTGGGGGAAACCCGCTCTCGTGGGGTTACGCGGCAATGATGCTCGCGCCCGAAGGCGGGGACAAATATTTCATCACCGATTACATCGCGGCGGATTTTTCAAATGGCTACTTTTACGCCTTAAAACTGCGCTAACAGCAATTAAAAATTTGGTAATATATTTGAATGCAGCGGGACAAAATAATAGATTTTGCGGATAGATATCTGAACAGCAAAAACATCAAGGACGCCTCCCAGAACGGCCTGCAGTTTGAGGGCGTGCCGGAAGTGAAAAAGATCGCCTTCGGCGTTTCCGCCTCGCTTGAACTGATAAAAGAAGCCGCCGCCTGGCGCGCCGACCTCATTATTGTCCACCACGGCCTGCTTTGGGGCAAGTCCCAGCCTTTCAGGGGCCCGCTTAAACAAAAACTTGAACTGCTTTTTAAAAGCTCGATGTCGCTTGCCACCTGGCATCTACCGTTGGATAAGCACCCTGTAATCGGGAACAACGCGCGCCTGCTGGATATCCTGGCCGTTAAAAAGCTGAAACCTTTCGGGACTTACGACGGGGAAATAATAGGTCTTTCCGGCGTTTTACCCAAGCCGCAAAGCGCCGGCAAAATAGCCAAAACACTTTCATGCGCGCTTTGGGCTGATGCCCTCTGCTATAGTTTCGGGCCGGCGTCCGTAAAAACTGTAGGCGTAGTTTCCGGCGGCGCACAGAGGATGTTTGACCAGGCCATAGAAGCGGGCTTGGACCTATATGTGACGGGGGAGGTCTCGGAGTTCGTGCAGGAGATGGCGCGTGAAAACAAAATTAATTTTATAGCCGCCGGGCATTATAATACCGAAAAAACCGGCATTTGGGCGCTTGAAAAATTGCTCCGCTCAAAATTCAAAGTTGAGACGCTGTTCATAGACATCCCAAATCCGGTATAGAAAACGAAACCAAGGAGACAAAAACACCATGAAAAATCTGAAACTGTTACTGCCGGCTCTGCTTTTGGCCGCAGCCTGCTCAAGCGCCGGGATTCCTTTTGAACAGCGCCCTCTGGCCTGCGTAATGCCTTTTATTTACGCGGCTTCGGACGCACAGTATTCATCAAGTGTCACCGGGCTGCAGGACTCGCTTACGGCTTCGCTTATGAAAACCGGCAGGATACGCCTGCTTGAGCGCGCCCGCGTAGACGCGGCAATGGCGGAATTGAAACTGTCCGCGGCTGGAGTGGTGGATTCAAATACAGCGGCCCAGGTGGGCAAACAGATAGGCGCCCGCTACGCCGTGCTGGGTTCGGTTACCGCTGTTTCCGTGAAGGATGAGTGGCGCAGCGTGAAGATCGCCGAAAAAACCGACCGCATTGTGGAAGTAGGCGTTGAAGCGCGCCTGGTGAACCTTGAAACCGGCGAACTGCTTGGCGCCGGCCGCGCCACCGGCAAAGCGAAGTCCTCTGAAAAGCACGCTTTCGGCGGCAAGATAGGCACACTGGCCAAACCTGAAGCCATCATACAGAAAGCCATCATGTCTATCACCGACGATCTGGCCGAAGATCTGGTCAAGAATATAGGAAAATAACCTGGGTTGTCAACTGGTACTTGCCGGCCGCCGATTTATACCTGGCAATGTTCGCCTTTTGGGAGATTTCGGCCAAAACCGAACCGCTAAATTCCCCTCAGGCCGCTCCCCACAATCTCCCGTCTTCCACAATGGGACACCCATAATCTTAGACAGCAGTCTATCCTATACTGGCGCGGGTCCTGCTCGGGGACTGGAACGCAAAACCAGTGTCGGGCACACAGTGCCCGCACTTCGCAACCTCGCCCGCCGCGCTACGCAGGCGGCGGGTTCCGGAGCGTTTTGCTTATCCAGCCCCCCCAGCACCCGCGCAAGCCGGGTGCTTTTGCTCTGGCTTTTTAAACATAAGAAATAAGACGGAAATAACGGAAGCGGGTGACGCCGGAGCCGGATAAGCGGGGCCTTCACGAATCTGAGGCTTAACACGCCGAAGATTAGTGGTGGAAGCCGGCCACTGTGTGGCCGGCTGTCCCCGCGTTCCGGTCCGGCGGCAGGACCCGCGAACCCATGCTTTAGCAGTCTTGAGACACCCAAAATCCAAGAGGTCTCGTCGAGAAAGTTTCTGTTTTTGGATGGTTTGCGGAAGACGGGAAAAACGGACCGCTAAATTCCCCTCAGGCCGCTCCCCACAGCTTTAAGACAGCCTGCTCCTCTTCGGCGGACGTTACCTTTTTAAACCGCGCTTTTGAGACGCCATGCACGCGCTCCTGACATTGCGGCCATGTGGCATGACGTTCCACACGGCCCGCTACGAGGCTTAGGTAGAACCCGCCCCTGGCCTTTGGCCTGGAAAAGGGTTTAGCCGGACGCGGCGCGGGCTCACGCAAGTGCTCAGTCCCCGGCTCCAGCAGCGAATAGCCGCAGCCGACCGCGGGACCTTCGTAGAGACAGGGCTTATTTCCCCTGGAGAAGGCGACCGCTATCTCGTCACAGCGCTCATTTATCTCGTGACCCGCGTGGCCTTTTACATGCCCCCATGTCAGCCGCCCTTTCCGGGCAAGGACCAGGCGGTCAAGGCGCTCCCAGAGGTCGCGGTTGACCACTGGCTTCCCCTCAGCCGTTTTCCAGCCTTTGCGCTTCCAGGCGTGTATCCAGCCGGTAATCCCGTTTATGAGCAGACTGGAATCGGTATAAAGTCTGACCGGTTCAGGCCGGTCCTGCACGGCGCTGAGCGCAGCGATCGCGCCCCGCATCTCCATCCTGTTGTTCGTCGTAGGGCGCCCCCCGCCGCCGAGCTCGCGGACACGGTTCTCCGGTAATATGATGACGGTTCCCCAGCCGCCCGGCCCAGGATTACCCGAGCAGGCGCCGTCGCAATAGATGAAGATAGTATTCGCCATCGCCGGGATGCCGCTATTATCTTATTTTTCTGGCGAATCGCTCTTTCACATTGGCGTTTATAAAAGTACCCAATCCCTTCCCGGCAAGCGCAAGGGACTTCATCTGGCTTATATTGATGTTGCCCGCGCTTTGATTGGAATATATATAAGCTGAACACGTTGTAAACCCGACTGTTACAGAATCTTTTGCGATTTTATACGCCGCAACCTCGGAATTACCGCTAAGGTTTTTATATCGTTTCATTTTTGTCCTCTTTATCTTGATGTTATTTACAAAATCCATGCTAGTCAGCAAAAAAAGACTCCTGCCGCCTTTTCGCGGATACTCATTAATTGGTCTATGGCAGCACCATCTCACCCCGCCACCTGTCCGCCTTAGGCGGACGGTTGGCGGGGTGAGATACGGCGCTTACGCAAGTATTGGAATCTGGCTTAATAGCGGTAATGGTCCGCCTTGTAGGGGCCTTCCACTTTTACTCCGATATAATCAGCCTGCTCCTTGCTGAGTTTTGTAAGCTTCACGCCTATTTTCTCAAGGTGAAGCCTGGCTACTTCCTCGTCAAGATGCTTCGGCAGTCTGTACACTCCCACAGCCATCTTTTTGGTCCAGAGTTCCAACTGGGCCAGAGTCTGGTTTGAAAACGAATTACTCATAACGAACGAGGGATGGCCATTGGCGCAGCCAAGGTTTACCAGGCGGCCGTCGGCCAGTATAAATATGGACTTATCTCCCGGCAGACAATATCTGTCAACCTGGGGCTTTATGTTTACGATCGTCACACCTTTGGTATTTTTAAGCCCGTTGACCTGTATTTCGTTGTCAAAGTGGCCGATATTGCAGACTATGGCCTGATCCTTCATTTTGAGCATGTGCTCCACGCGGATAATGTCTTTGTTGCCGGTGGTGGTCACGTAGATATCGCCAACGCCCAGCGTGTCCTCCACCGTGGAAACCTCAAAGCCCTCCATAGCCGCCTGAAGAGCGCAGATGGGGTCGACCTCCGTAACTATCACGCGCGCTCCGAAACCGCGCAGCGACCTGGACGAGCCCTTTCCCACATCCCCGTAGCCGCAAACCACACAAACCTTACCGGCTACCATTACGCCAGTCGCCCTCTTAATACCGTCCACCAGCGACTCCCTGCAGCCGTAGAGGTTGTCAAACTTGGATTTTGTAACCGAATCGTTTACATTTATGGCCGGGACCATAAGTTCACCCGCTTCATGCATCTGGTAAAGACGATGTACGCCGGTTGTGGTCTCTTCCGAAACCCCCTTCCATTCTTTCACGGAATTATGCCAGCGTTTCGGGTTCCGCTTCAGCTCCGCTTTCAGGAAATTATTAAGTTCCCGCTCATCCTCTCCGCCGACTTTCACGTCAAGTATTTTAGGGTCATTTTCCGCAGCCACGCCCCTGTGCAGCATCATGGTGGCGTCGCCTCCGTCGTCCACTATAAGGTTCGGGCCTTTGCCACCGGGAAAATCAAGCGCCCGGTCGGTGCACCACCAGTATTCGGCCAGCGTTTCGCCCTTCCAGGCGAAAACCGGTATGCCCGCAGCGGCGATGGCGGCCGCGGCCTGGTCCTGGGTGGAGAAAATATTGCAGGAACACCAGCGCACTTCGGCCCCAAGAGCCGCGAGCGTTTCTATTAGTACGGCGGTCTGGGTGGTCATGTGAAGCGAACCCATTACCCGCGCGCCATTAAGCGGTTTTTTTGCCGAGTATTGCCTGCGTATGGCCAAAAGCCCAGGCATTTCCTTTTCGGCTATTTCTATTTCCCTGCGGCCCCATTCGGCCAGGGTTATGTCCTTAACTTTGAAATCTTTATTCATGGCTTGAGTATCCTTTTGAGTTTCAGTATTTTTGGTCTCAGTCTGACTGGGCATGATGTTTACTCCTATAGCTCCCTGGAATCTTCCTTATAATTATAACCTTTTCGCAGGCTTTTTCAGAAACACAGGGGTATTATTTATCATAATTCAGCTTGTTACAATCCAGAACAAAAATAATACAAATATAGCCTGTTATTCTGGAAAACAGAATCCAACAGCCAGAATTCGTCCGCCTTAGGCGGACGCCCGCTGGAATAGCGGGCGACTTCTGACCACCTTAGTAGTTACTTACTGCTTCTTTACAGGCGGATAATCCTTAAGGGGGTCCACAACTTTAACATAGGGCCCGTACCAGACCTTGTGGAAAATATCGTTCAGCGTTTCAACGGCGGAAGCGCCCTCAACTATCACGGCCGCGTCCCGGGTATTATAAAAATAGTCGCGGCTCCAGTTGGAAGTGCTGATAAAACCGTATTTATCGTCGGCAACAAGATATTTGCAATGTTCAACTCTGGCAAACGGCACAAACCCTCCGCTGTATTGGGGCAATGAGGAGATTTTAACCGTTATATTCTTAACCTGGGAAAGCGCCTTTATATCCGAATCCGCCTTGCCGCCCATGGCCCGGTCGGCAAAAACAAGCCGCACCGTTACGCCTCTTTTAGCGGCCTCCCTGAAAGCGTTATCAAGCCCCCTCCATTTCACTTTGCCGCCGTAATCTTTAAGCGAGTAGGTCATTACCTGCGCGGACAGGCTTTTTTTCGCTTTTTTTATAAGCCCCGTCAGTGCGTCTATTTCCGCACTGAACTTTTTGGGTTTAAGTCCCTTTGGGCTGAACGCCGCGTAGTAAGAAATCTGCCGGCCGTTCAGCAGGGCTTTCTCGGGATATTTTTTGGTGACGGCTTCAGGAACGGGGGATTTTAAATATTCCAGACCGTCCGCTTTGCCGCCCGAAGCGGCCATTCTCCAGTCGGCCTCAAAAATAGTTTCAAAGGTGCGGGCGGCGCGCCGGCTTTCAATTTTAAGCCCCACTTCATGTATATGTTTCAACGAACGCCAGTCAAAGTTCTGGCTGCCCGCATAAACCGCGCTTGAATCAACGATGAAAAATTTTGAATGCTGGATTCCGCCTCCCAGTTTTTTATAGTTAATCACGCGCGTTTCAATATTGGAGACGGAAGCCAGATCCCTAAGGGGAGCGCCTGATTCTTTCATCATTACGCGGTCAACAATTACGCGGACTTTAACGCCCCGCTCAGCGGCGGCCTTTATGGCCGAAAGCACCTGCACCATGGGTTCGCCGGGCACGGTTGCTATATAGAACTGCTCTATGTCCAGCGTTTTAGCCGCCCCGTTTATCATGCCCAGCCACACCTCAAGCGGGCGCGCGGTCAAAGTTGAGCCGTAAACCGTTTCTTCCGGTACGGACTCCACTATGGTGAGCTCCGCCGACCGCGCGTTTGCGGCGATAAAAACTGAAATAAGCAGGCTAATGAACAATTTCATGTAATCTATCCTTAATTTAGCGAAATAGCGAACAGGGGTTAGTGGATAGCGGTCGAGTTTCTTAACTACTTTACTACTTCGCCATTCCACTATTTATACACCGACTATAAAAAAGTCAGAGCCGCGTATATCCATTGGTTGGAACTACTTGGGGGTTTGGGTTAGGGAGGAGTATACGCGACCCTGACATAAATATCCTACAAGACTTTTGAGCCGAAATCAAGGGGCAGAATTATCCAATGCAAGATGATGGTGAAAATATCCCCATTTCCAACGCAACATGATGGTGAAATTGGCGCAATCTTGAAAAAG
>MGTS01000010.1 GCA_001799565.1 Elusimicrobia bacterium GWA2_51_34
GAGGCACAAAAACATTCAGAAATGGAGGCTTAGCAAAAGAATTACGACGGAGTAACGACGATACATTTCACCATCATGTTTGAATTAGAAAATGCTTATATATAACCAGCCCCGCCCTTTTGCCAACGGAGTTAAACAGCATCGGGCAAAAGGGCGGGGGCTGGTAAACCAATACTGAATTTCGTATTCTAGCGGTGGAGGGTAATTGTATATGAGACTTATCTTACTTGCTTTATTTCTGGCGGCAGCCCCTGTTTCCCGGGCGCAGACTCCCCCGACGGAGGGGAATAAGGGCATCTATCAACAAAGCGAAGTGGAACTAAAAAAAACCGCGGCTGACCTTGAAGAAGCCGTCAGGCAGCACCCGGAGAAAGTGGAACTGCACATCCGGCTCGGCTTCACCTATACCAAACTGGGAAAAATTGATGAGGCGCGGAAATCTTTTGAGACCTCCGTTAAGCTGGATCCTAAAAAGGCCATAGCCCATTACATGCTGGGACTGATATACGAAAATAAAGGCCTGAGGGACGAAGCCATCTCTGCCTGGAAAACCTGCCTTGAGAATGCCGATGGGCCGCGCCTGCGCGAAACTGCCATAAAACACCTTCACCATCTGGGAACAACACGATGAAGAGAATAAAACTGCCGCTGATGCTGCCTTTTCTGGCGCTGTGCGCCGCCTGCGTCACACCGAACATAGCCATAAATCCGCGCGCTGATTTTTCCGCGGTAAAGCGCGTAGCCGTTCTGTCGTTTGCCGGCCCCAAGGGTGACCTGGCCGCCGACATGCTCACGCAAAGCCTTGTCGCCCGCGGAGCCGATGTGGTGGAGCGTCAGCGCCTCAACGCTGTCATGCAGGAGCAATCACTCTCGGCCTCAAGCTCTTTTGACCCCGCCACGGCCAGGCAGTTGGGGAAACTACTTGGCGTGGACGCCCTGTTTATGGGCACGGTGGCGGAAAGCACCCCGCCCACCACATATATGGTGAACACTTCCAATGACCCCCTGGTTGCCAATGTCACACAGGTGAGCGGCAGCAATATATACTCGCAAGGTTCCGTAATGGGCCTGCCTAACTCCCAGCTTTTGAGCACCACGGCCAATGTGGCGCTGGTCTCGCGCATGGTGGATGTGCAGACCGGCTCCATACTATGGTCCGCCTCCATGAGCTACGAGGGGCTTGATATCCCGTCGGCCATGACGGCTATAACCGAGTCCTTTATAAATTCCCTGACGCCTATCTGGCCGTCCCTCTATCACCCGGCTAAAGGTTCCTGACGGGATAAAAAATAGTATTATTATCAGGCAATGGAATCCGCAAAATTTGAAATTTACGCCCCCGTGCGCAACACCATAAACGGGGCGCTTGGCGTGGTGGTAAAGACCGCCGGAGAAAACATCACCATACAGCCGGTTGCGGGGGAAAGAATAACTTTCCGCGCCCAGTATCTGGCCCCGGCCTCTGAAACAGGGTCCGCGGCTCTGGCCGCGCTCATGGAGCGGCTGAAACTGGAAGAAGAAAACCGCAACAAGCCCAAAGCATCCGAAGACCCGGCTCTCATACGCGCGGCGTTTGAAAAATTTCTGCGCCACATCTCCGTAAGATACCCGAAGGCCGGGGAGGCCTTCAGGGAATTCTGGTCTGAGATAATGGCTGTCACCGGCGACTCTCCGGGCCAAACCTGGGAGATGCGGCCCAACTCGGTTAAATATCCCTGCCCGATAATAAAAATTTATAGCAAAAATAAATGGGTGTATCTGCTGTATTTACAGGCAGGCTGGGATTTGAGGATGGAAATAAAAAAAGAATTCCTCCCGGCCGGAGCCGAGACTCTTTTTCCGATAGATAACGCCATGTACGGCATGGGCCGGGCCGTTGAGCTGACCTACGCCAGATTTCCGCCGGAATCGCGAAAAAAGTACCTGGACTGCCTGAAAACCATATACGCGGCCGCGGTAAAGATTTAGGCGGCGGCATTTTTATCAATTTTTTGGGTTTTTCCTTCGGGCCCGAAATCCCCTTTCAACAGGGGATTTCAGGCCCATCGGACAGATTAGATTCAGGAATCAGTGTTAATTCCAGAACCTGGCAGGGAAGCCAGCGCCCCCCACCTTGAGAACGCGGTTGGTGTGAAGGAAAGGATGCCAATTGAATTCCGAAACCGTAATGGAATCCCTGGCCACCGCCGTTACATAGGCCACGTGGCCATAAGGACTTGATTTAGTAATGTTCCAGACAGCCACGCTGCCAACGGTCGCTCTCCCGGAATTGCCGGGCCAGTTGCCTGCATTGCCTGTCGCAAATGGCTTGCCGGCTTTCCAGCGTTTCCAGGCGGCATAAGCCACGCATTGGCGGTTGAGAAAACCTGCCCCGCCGAAATAAATCCTGGCGTTCGGAGGAGCGGCGCACCACTCGCGCGGGTAATCACCGCAATCACCAGAGGGAACAAGCTGGGAACCCCCGGATTGGTCAAGGGTAAACCGTTGGGCGTAGAAACCGCCCGAATCTTTCAACCTGCCCTCAAGCAGGGCTTTGTAATTGGCCTCGCTGCCCAGGGTGGCGGCCTGCATTTGATTTTTCGCTTCCTTGTACTGGGCAATAAGGGACTGCGTATCTTGCAGGGCAGCCTGCTGCTTTGTCAAAGCTGACTGTGTCCGGCTACCCGAACCTCCGGTTGTAGTCTGGCCCCCCGTACTTCCGGTTGTCGTCTGGCCGGAATTCAGGGCGGTAAAAAGCGGCTGAAGCTTCTGGCCCCCTTGGACTTTGTTTGCCGCTTTGCCGCTGTCCGACTGAGCCTGAGGTATTTCATCAGGCGCCGGAGTCGGCGCGCCGGACGTCAAATCCGGTTCGCCGGACGTCAGATTCTGCTCGCCGGACGTCTGGTCCGTTGCACCCTGAGCGATTGCGGCGCTAGTCTGGCTGATCTGAGCCTGGAGCGATTTTTCCGTATCCCGCAGATCAGCTATCTGGTCATTAATCGCAAATATGTAGCTTTTGCTTGTGCTCGCCCCAAATAGCCACGGCACCGGCTTCAATCTCGGCTTGGCTTTTTGTGCCGCAGATCGCTTGGCGGGCACGGAGCGCTCAGCAGCGGCTCCAAATGAGATCAACAGGAACGGGATAAGCAGGAAAACCGCGAGATATCGGCTCCAAATTATCCTATTATGCGACCATATTTGATTTTTCATATAGCTTGCCGCCTCCGGGATATAGTTTACGGGGAACATAAGCGGTTCTTTAAGTGCCCCCGTGAGAACCGGCTTTCTTTCGCCCTAGCCGTCTTAATCCCTGAAACACACAAACAACCATAAACTTTCCTTGACACAATTCGCTGAATGTTCAAGGCAAAGTTACCGATGTGATACACAGTAAACACCTGACTTATCAAGGCCCCTTAATTCAAAAACCTGTGAGGGAAGCCAGGGCGCCCCACCTTGAGAACGCGGCTGGTGTAAAGGAAAGGATGCCAATTGAATTCCGAAATTGTAATAGAATCACTGCCCACCGCCGTTACATAAGCCACGTGTCCATAAGGGCTCCCAGCGCTTCTATTCCAGACTGCCGCGCTGCCAACGGTCGCTCTCCCGGAATTGCCGGGCCAGTCACCGGCATCACTTACCCCATATGACTTGCCGTTTGTACAGCGTTTCCAGGCGGCATAAGCCACGCATTCACGGTTTAGAAACCGTGACCCACAGAAAGTAATAAGGGAGTCCGGAGGAGCGGCGCACCACTCACGCGGGTAATCACCGCAATTGCCGGAGGGAATAATCTGGGCCCCCCCGGATTGGTCAAGGACAACTCGTTGGGCGTAGAAACCGCCCGAATCTTTCAATCTGCCCTCAACCAGTGCCTTGTAATTGGCCTCTTTGCCCAGGGTGGCGGCCTGCATTTGCCCCGCTGCCGATTTGTACTGGTCAAGGAGGATCTGTGTTTTTGCCAGTTCAGCCTCCTGCTGCCTCAACAAAGCTGTTGTCGGCGCCCGGCCCGCCGTGCTTCCGGTTGTAGTTTGGCCGAAACGCATGCCTGACGATGCCCCCCCGGTCGTAGTTTGGCCGGAACTCATGCCTGACGATGACGCCCCGGTCGTAGTTTGGCCGGAACTCATGCCGGACGATGACCCCCCGGTCGTAGTTTGGTCGGAATTCATGCCTGCCGAAAACGCCTTAAGTTTCTGGTCATCCTGAACTGTAGTTGCCGTTCCGTCGCTGGCCGACTGTTCCATGGATATTTCATCGGCCGTAGCCCCCGACGCAGTCTGAGCAATTTGGGCTATAAGCGATTGTTTCCTACTCTGCAGCTCATCTATCTGGCCCTTAATCCCCGCCATATAGCTTTTGTTGGTGCCGCCCTGCCATAGCCACGGCACCGGCTTCAATCTCGGCTTGGCTTTTTGAGCCGCAGATCGCTTGGCGGGCACGGAGCGCTTAGCAGCGGCCCCAAATGAGAACAAGAGGAACGGAATAAGCAGAAAAACCGCGAGATATCGGCCCCAGACTATCTTACTACGCGACCATATTTGATTTTTCATAAGCTTGCCACCTCCGGAATATAATTTACGGAAAACATAAGCGGTTCTTTGAGTGAACCCCCGTGAGAACCGGCTTTCTTTCGCCCCAACCATTTCAAACCATTAAACGTATAAACAACTATAAACTTTCCTTGACACAATTCGCTGAATGTTCAAGGCAAAGTTACCAACCGTACTTATGGTATAGCAGGAAATATTTGACTTGTCAAGGCCAGAGTAACTGATTTACGAGTGGGTGGCGGGATAGCCATCAGACGACCTATTTCCGTCAAAGATTACCTGGCGAAAAACGGGTGGTCCAGGTACGGTTTCCTATCCGGTTTGTCTTCCGTCTTCTTAATTTCCATTTCCTGCACAATTATGGAAGGCGCCACCAGCGAGGCGGGCGGGGTCCAGGCCATATTATAAATTGTCATTTCCTTTGAAACCGCCACAATATCGCGTAGCGCGCGCAAGCCGGCGCCGATAAACTCTATAGCGTGCACCGGTTCCTCGCGGCCATCGGAAGCATAAACCTTATAAGCGGAAAAAGAGCCATGGAAACTGGCGATATCCTTCACAAGCAGACAATATTCCAGTTCCTGCTCGCGGCACATGTCCAGGAACTTCTTTTTAAGTTCACTGAAAGGCATTACGCGGGCGGGGTTGTCTTCGGGCTCAATGAAAACATTGCCGGGGCCGCCGCTTGTAAATTCATGGTACCCGCCGCGGCCATGGCCGTTCGATCTGTTAAAATCGCGGGTGGCGGTTCTGGAACGATAAATGTCTTTAAGCCTGCCCTTTTCCACAAGCCTCACTTCCCGCGCCGGCACCCCCTCGTCGTCCACTTCGTAATGCCCCATAAGCGACACGCCATTGCAAACTGTAACAAACGGGTCGTCCACCACACTTAAAAACGGCGGCATAACGCGCATATCCAGGCGTTCCACAAGCTCTCCGGCGCGCCTGTAAACGGAGTTAGTGGACCATTTATTGGTTTCTTTCCATATTTCGCGGGGATTGGAAACATTATTCACAAAGAAGTGCTCAAAAAACCTGGCGGCGGCATTCTCTTCAAAAAGCACCGGACCTATGTAGGCTTTCATAGGCACGGACTTGCTCATGGCGGTAAGACGCTCCGCTGTTTCCTCCACTTTTTTAACGATAGTTTCAAAAGCAGGAAGATCGTCCGCTCCGCAGAAGCCGAAACGCGCGCTGGCATCCAGCTTGTAGCCGTCACGCGAGTAGGTTTCTCCGGCTATATTAATAGCGCCGGAACAATACGGTTTTTTAAACTCCGAACCCTCGCTGTTTACAAACCTTGAGAGGCCGTAATCGTAAGAAAGCGAGACCTGCGAATACTTTACCGCCGGATATTTAATGAAAACCGCAGACAGCCGCTTAACCCGCCCAGCCCAAAGATTCCCGTCAAACTGCCAGGTTGCGGCGGGCGAAAAATCCTTATAAACAGGTTCGTCGGTAAGGTCATCGTAAAGTTCGGCAATATTCTTTGACTCCTTAAAGGCTTTTTTCTTTGAATAGGTGTCAAGGGCATCCTTATAAGCGGCATCGGTAAGCGACCAGATACTGAACCGCAGGCTGTCATAGTTATCGTTCATGGCAATGCCGTAATCCACGGAGGGGCGGTACTCTCCCCACGCGGCGCCCATGTAGTTGGTATTGTCAAACTTTTTATCCCCCACCCGGACCTCAGCCTTCACGCGCCGGTAAGGGGATGAGTCAAACCCCTCTATGGAACCGAAGGTGGCGCTGATGTGGCAGGACGACCCCTCGCTTACGGTGTAAGCCATGAAATACGGTTTTTGCAGATTGTCCATTTTCAGCTTATTCATGGAACGCGCCATTTCATCGTTCATGGCCTTAAAAACAACGTCCCCTTCAGGCGCCGCACAAGGCGCCGCAACGCAGAAAGAGAGCGAAATCAGCGCCGATAAAAGAACATTTTTACAAATATTTTTCATATAACCTTTAACCTTCTTTCCCGATTATTAGCCGCTTTACCGGTTACTGCAGTATCCGGTAATCAGTTACTGGCCACTGGTCACTGATCACTATCCACTGACTTATTTATCATACAGCGGCGGCTCAAGCACCGGCGGCTTTTCCTGCGACTTCTTAGACTTTTCCACCTCTATTTCGGACATCAGTATGCTTGGCGCCACGCCTGAAACCGGCACCCAGCCCGACTCCGCGCCGCAGGTGCCGTTAAAAACGGCGGTATCGTCGGCGGCAGCCATTATCTTACTGAAGTTAGCTATCGGCGTGCCCACAATATCCACGCCCCTCACTATTTCATCGGGACGCCCGTCCGTGTAAACGCGGTAAACCAGAAGCGGCAGTACCTTGAAAGACTGTCCGCTGCCGCGACCGGTGTAGGTGAACCCGCCGGAGATATCGTTAAATACCAGGCCGAAAGTTTTGCCCTGCTTTTTGCATTCCTCAATAAGCATTTCACGGAGTCTGGAGTATGGCACGGTTTTTGAAGCCTCAACTATGGTGTTGCCCATGCGCGAGACAACCTGGTTGCCGGCCGACTTGCGGCCATGGCCGTTTGACGATGCGAAATCACGTATGGGAGAGCGGCTCATTAAAAAACCTTTAAGCACGCCATTCTCTATCAGGTTAACACGCTGGGCTTTTACGCCTTCATCATCGTAGCTGTAATGGCCGCGCAGCACCGTGCCGTTAAACGACCTTATATTCGGGTCGTCGTAAACGGTTATAAAATCCGCTGTAATTTTCTGGTTAAGTTTTTTTGCGAAAGTCTGGCCCGAATCTTCCAGCTTCTGGCGATGGCCTTCAAGGCGGTGGCCTATAATTTCGTGGAAATACACGCCGGCGGGTATGGCGTTAATTATGGCGGGGCCGCTGTAAGGCTCAACAAGCGGCGCGCTTTGAAGCGCCTTAAGTTCGGTTATTGAGCGATCCATGTCCTTTAAAATTACCTCGTCGGAAGGGAGTTCGCCGGGCGTTTCGCCGTAATACGACATGTCGCGCACAAGTTCCATGCCGTCCTCGGTGCGCGAAGTTATAGTGTAACCCATACTCACATAAACATTCCCGGTTTTTACACGCGTGCCTTCGCTGTTGACTATATAGCGGTTATCGGACGAAACACGGAACCAGGCCTGCCCCTGGTAAATAAAGGGATATGGTAAAAATTTCCCGGTCAACTTGTTGAGCCTGGCCTTCCAGGCGTCTTGATCAAAAGACGGGAACACAGCCGTTTCGTAAAACACTTCAGCCTTGGCGGGAGAGAAATCCGGCGAGGGGTCCTCTTCGCTTGCCGTAATGGCCTTATTCATCTTCACTTTGGTGAAGGCCTCGTATGAACGCTTGACGGCGGAGTCGGTATGCTCCCACACGCGGGCCCGGATGGCATTTTCATCGTTTTCCATCGGTATATATTGCGTGTAGCTGACCGGATAGTTGAAAGAGGCATCCCCCTTTATCTGATGAGTATTATCCAGCTTAAAATCGTTAAAGCGGGCATCTATGTCAAAGCGGCGGCGTTCGCTTTCATGCTCACCGTCTGTAGCGCCCATGAAAGACGATACGCCGTACTGCTTCGTGTCTATCACTTCATAGCCCAGAAAATAAAGCGGCGTTTTTTCAACGTTTTTCATAACACCGAATGATCTGTCAAGCTCTTTTGTGAGGGCGTTCATAACCGCGTCGGTTTTAGCGTCCGAAGCAAAAGCGGGAACCGCCAAAGCAAGTATTGCGCAGATAGAAAATGTTTTACACATAATACCTCCGTAAGATAACAGGGGTCAGGGGTATAGGGTTTTCCGCCAGAGGCGGACCCGCCGGCTGTTTGGCGGGAGGGTTTTCCGAAGGAATTCCTTATTTCTACCCGCTACCCTTTCGCCCTACAGCCCCGCCGAAACTGTCCGGCGTAAAAAACGGGCTGCGGCTGAAAATAAATTATACGAATAAAACGCCTTTCATTGCGGGGTTGTTATAGCCGCCCATAGGCTGACTGTTTTCGGCTATAAGCTTTTAAGAATCTCCTGGACGCGCCTACCGCGCATGGCGTAAAACATATGGTGTTTTATTTATTATTCTCGGAGCGTTTTTTAATTTCCGCTATCAGCCCGGCGAAAATTATCTTATGTATGGGATATAGCGCGTACCAGTAGATATTTCCCATAAATCCGCGCGGCTCAAAATAAGCTGTCTGCCTTAAAACCGAGCCGCCGTCCGCGCGGGGCACAGCTTCAAATTCAAGCCAGCCCTTGCCGGGAAGCTTCATTTCCGCGCGGAGCAGTATCAGCCGCCCCTCCATTACTCGCTCCACGCGCCAGAAATCAAGCGGTTCGCCCTGCGCCGCAATATCCGGATGTCGCCTGCCTCTCCTCATGCCTATGCCGCCTGCCGCCCTGTCCATAAGCGCCCGCAGTGTCCAGAGCCAGTTGAGGTAAAACCAGCCGCGGCCGCCGCCTATGCCGCAAAAAGTCTCAAAAACCCTTGACGCGGGGACGTTCACTCCGAGAGTCCGCTCTTCCGCTATAAGCCCTTCCCTGTCTATAAAAGCGTACGGCCTGGTCTGCTCGGGTATTACCGACATAGCCCAGGTGGTTTCAACGGCGTTTTCGGATATCCTCATTAAAGCGTATTTTACGGCGGTCTGGTAATCAAGCGGTTTTATCTCGGGGAAAAGAGCCAGGGCGTCGGAATTTGTGCATACCACTTCATATTCAAGGCTTTCAAGCAGGGGCCGGGCAAATATTTTGGGTATCGGGGTAAGCAAACCTATTATGTCCGCGCTCAAGGCCGCGGAAGGAATAATAGCGGACATGCAGCTTATATCGGGGAACCAGCGTTTGAGCCCTCTGGCCACGGCGAAAAATTCAAGCAGCTCAAGGTAGGTATATGTGCCCAGGCCGCCTATCTCTATTCTGCGGCCGGCTGTTTCGGGTTTATCAAGGCAGTTTATAAGGTAAGACAGCACGTCCCTTATTGCCACCGGCTGACAGCGGGTACGCTTGAGGTAACGGAAACAGGGGATGAAAGGCAGACGCTCTACCAGATAACGGATAATTTCAAAAGAAATGCTGCCGGAACCGACTATTATGGCGGCACGGAACTCCGTTATGCTAAGCCCGCTTTCGGCTAAAAGGCGGCCGACGCGCTGCCTGGAAGCGAGGTGTTTTGAAAGAACCACGCCCTCTCGACCAAGCCCGCCCAGATACACCACCCTTTTAACTCCGGCGGACACGGCCGCAGCGGAGAAATTACGCGCGGAAATTTCCTCATGCCGTTCAAAATCTGCGGCATCGGCCATGGAATGAATAAGATAATAGGCAACTTCTACCCCCGCGAGCGCCGCGGCAAGGTTTTCGTTTTTATAAACATCGCCAGGCACTATTTCCGTTTTCGCGGCCCAGAGCCTTCCCTTAAGGTGATCCGGGTGGCGCGCCAGGCAGCGCACCTTATAGCCCTTTTCAAGGAGCCTGGGAACAAGGCGGCCGCCTATATAGCCGGTGGCACCGGTAACTAGGATGGTTTGCATGAAAATATTTGCCGTATGCCGTAAGGGCGCCGCGCCCGCCATAAGCCATAAATTTTAGATACGGCTATTGCCATAGGCCGTAAGCGCGCCGCGCCCGCCATAAGCCATAAATTTTAGATACGGCTATTGCCATAGGCCCTGCGACTGTTCCAGCCGCGCCATATAATGTGTGGTTTAAAGCGTATAGCAGTCTTTCTTGCCTATGGCAACCCCAAGAACTGTTTGCGCCCGGCAGGAATCGAACCTGCACTAGAAGCTTCGGAGGCTCCTGTGATATCCATTTCACCACGGGCGCATCTGTCTCATCCCACACCGCATCCGCCTTATGCGGATGCTCCACTCTAAGGGAGTGAAGCTCCCCTTCGTCACTCGCTTTTCCGGCATTAAGCCGGAACCACTCACTAAACCCCTTTTACAGGGTAACCGCGCTCACTACGAAGGTACTCGCGCGGACTTATCGCATTCCGCGCCGCCCAGACATTTAGACTCTCTACGCCTGCTTTATAAATGTTTTTTTACTATTTCAATCAGCTGCGTTTTATAAGAACCCAAATTAGCGGGTGAAACGCCTCCGCCCTGGGCGAAATCCTTACGGCCTCCGCCTGAACCATTCAGCAGATCAGCGGCTTCCTTGGCCACGCATGAAGCGTTGAACTTGTCGTTTTTAAGGTCGGAAGAGGCCGCAACCACAAAAAACATCTTGCCTTCAGCGAGTGAAAACACAAAGAACAAAGCGTTGCTGTACCTGAGCTTAAGCTGGTCGCAGAGATGGCGCAAAGCCGATATTTGCGAGCCCGCCGCCTCAACTATAACAAGTTTGGTTGAGGCGTTCAGGGTTACTTCCTCCGCGGCGCTTTCAACCTGCGCGGCCGCGGCTTTTGGTTTTCCCGGCTGATTTTTTTTAAGGTTTTCCATCAGCTGCGAAATCCTTGTTCCCAGCTCTTCGGGCGGAACGGCAAGGCGGGAAGAAATTTCTTCCGCGATTGACGCCAGTTTTGAGACATGTTCCACGCAGGCCGGGCCCGCCACGCCCTCTATACGCCGGACTCCGCGGGAGACCGAGGAATCTTTCAGTATTTTAATCATAACAAGTTCGCCCAGGGCGTCTATATGCGTGCCGCCGCAGAGCTCAAGGCTGTAGCGGTTTTTGGCGTCATCCCAGCCGCCTTTGTTCACAAGCACGAAACGGGCCGGATCCATATACTTTTCGCCTAAAAGGGTTACCGCGCCGAAAGTTTGCGCGTCTTTAAGAGGACGCTCCATTTTAAACACCCTGTAATTTTCGGCCACCGCGGCGTTGGATATTTCTTCAACCTTTGAGAGCTCTTCTTTGGTGGGCGTTTTCGCGACCGTATAGTCAAAACGGAATTTATCAGCGGTTACAAGAGACCCGGCCTGACGCGTACCGGGGCCGAAAACCCGCATTAAGGCCGCGTTTACAATATGCACCGCTGTATGGTTTGAAGCTACGCGGCGGCGGGCTTTTGAAACCACGGCGGTTACGGCCATACCGGTTTTTAACGGTTCCAATACCTTCACTTTATGGAAAAAAACTTTTCCTATGGGCTTTTGCGTATCCAGCACCTCGGCGGCCTCCAAGCCGTCCGCCATTATCAGCCCGGTATCCCCCACCTGGCCGCCTGACTCGGAGTAAAACGGGGTTTTATCAAGCACCACGTAGCCCTCGGCGCCTTTTAACAAAGACTCGGTGATATTCCCGGCCGGGTTAATGAGGCCCAGCACCACAGCCGGGGTTTCAGTTTCCTCATAGCCGGTAAATTTAGTGGCGCAAAAGCGTTCCTCCGCCCTCTGAAAAATAAAAGAACTTTTCTCGCCCGAGTCTTTCCAGCCGGCCTTGGCAACGCCCTGTGCGGCTTTGCGCGCCTCGTTAAAGCCTTTTTCATCCACCGGAATATTATTTTTCAAAGCCAGCTCGCGGGTTAATTCAAAAGGGAACCCATAAGTTTCATAAAGCCTGAAAGTTTCTTTGCCGGGTATGCCTTTCGGATATTTTTCCATAAGCCCTTTCAAAAAGACTTCCCCTGTTTCAAGCGTTTCAATAAAGCCTTCTTCTTCAAATTTCAGCGCGTCAACTATCTGGCGCTCGGCGGAAAGCATTTCCGGATATACATCCCTGAAAATTTCAAATACCGGAGGGACCAGTTTATAAAGGAACGGTTCACCCGCGCCCATTATCCGCCCGTAACGCGCGGCGCGCCTTACGAGGCGCCGCAAAACATAACCGCGGCCTTCATTCGACGGGATTACGCCTTCGGATATAAGGAACGCGGCAGCGCGCAGATGGTCGCTTATTATGCGGAAAGCGGAAGCGGACCCGGAGCCCGTGCTGTATTCGGTTTTTAGTATTTTTGCAGAGGCCGCTATTATCGGGTAAAAGAGCGTGGTGTCAAAAGGCGAGGGTTTGTCTTCCACCACAAACGCAAGGCGTTCAAGGCCCATACCGGTGTCAATATTTTTACGAGGCAGCGGTTCAAAAGAGCCATCGGAACGCCTGTTAAACTGGGTGAAAACGTGGTTCCAGATCTCTATGTAGCGGTCGCAGGAACAGCCGGCTCCCAGGCAGTTGTGGTGGGAGAATTTTTCACCGCGATCCCAGTAAATTTCAGAGCAGGGGCCAGATGGGCCGGTGTCGCCCATGCTCCAGAAATTACTGTCGTCGCCAAGTTCAATAATACGGGAATGCAGGCGTTCCGGCAGCACCGACTCCCATATTTTACGGGCTTCTTCGTCTTTCGGAGCTACTCCGCCGCCGTAAATTGAGATATAAAACCGGTCTTCGGGCAGGCCCAGTTCTTTTGTTAAAAAATCCCAGCCCCACTTTATGGATTCGGCCTTGAAATAATCTCCGAAAGAAAAGTTACCCAGCATTTCAAAAAAAGTCAGGTGGCGTATAGTAAGGCCCACATTATCAATATCGGTGGTGCGGAAGCTTTTCTGGCAGGAAGCCGCGCGCTTAAGGTCTGTTTTAAGGCCCAGGTAATACGGTTTGAACTGCACCATGCCGGCGGAGGTAAACAAAAGCGTGGGATCGCCCTCGGGAATAAGCGGGCTTGATTTGATGACGGGATGCCCCTGCTTTTTGAAATATCCAAGGAATTTTTTTCGTATTTCGCAGCTTTGCATGGCTGTAATTATACAAAATTGTATAATTCACTCTATGCACGCTAAGATGGCCACGCTCAGGCTTTGGGACAAAATAAATTCCCATTCGCGCCGCCGCGGACTTTTTAAAAAAGGGGATTCCATTCTGCTTGCCGTTTCAGGCGGGCCGGATTCAATTGTTTTGCTCGATTTCTTCGCCAAACACGCGCGGGGCGGGGGATTAAAGCTTTGCGTAGCCCACTTAAACCACCGCCTGCGCGGCAGGGCGGCGGACACGGACGAGAGTTTCGTAAAAAACCTGGGTTTGAGCTACGGTCTTGAAACGGTAACGGCACGAGTGGATGTGCCGGGGCTCGCGAAAAAAATGAAAATGAGCGTTGAACACGCCGCCAGGCGGGCCCGCTATGGTTTCCTGCTGAAAACAGCGCTTAAAAAAAAGTGCGCGCTTGTCGCCACCGCTCATCACTCGGACGACCACGCGGAAACCGTCATGCTGAACCTGATGCGGGGCACGGAGCCGAAAGGACTTTTGGGCATACCCGTAAAAAGAAAAATGAGCGCGAAAGGTAAAAAAAACGTTTTTGTGATCAGGCCGATGCTCGCGGTAAGCAGGAAGGAAATAATGGAGTACGCGCGGCTGAACCGTCTGTCCTTCAGGAAAGATAAGACGAACGAAGACGAAAAACACACCCGCAACTGGCTCAGGAAAACCCTTTTGCCCTTAATTGAGCGCAAACAGCCGCGCTTCCGGTCCCGCCTGCTGGAACTGTCCGAAAAACTTTCAAAATTGATCTGTAGTAAATATAAAGGCCCTTATCGTAAGTTCTCCCCCCATCTGAAACTTCCGGACGCCTGAAAAATTTGCAAAAACATTTCCCTCTCGCTGATATGAACGAGCCAATCAAGTAACACACACTCCTGCAGGCGGTGTAAGATGAAACTGAAAACAACCTTTTTTCAAAAAGTTTTTCTTATCCTCCTTGGTATTTTTTTCTCCTTTTTTCTTCTTGAAGCCGGATTGCGTCTGGGCAGTTTTACGCTTCTATCCGTTCAGGAGCACAGCAACCGCGTCTCTATTAAAAAAGGGGGCGCTTACCGCATACTTTGCCTTGGTGAATCCACCACGCAGGGGGAATGGCCGCCTTTTCTGGAAGCCGCCCTTAACCGGAGCGGCGCAGGGAGACAATTCACCGTGATAGATAAGGCAGGGGGAGGCAGAGACACCGGTACAATATTAAACCAGGTGGAGTTTTACCTTGATAAATATCATCCCGACATGGTGGTGACCATGATGGGGGTAAATGACCCCGGGGCGGCGCACCTGCCGATTGAAACGCCCCCCGCATCTAAACCGGCATCGTTTGTCAAATTATTTAAAACATACAAATTGGCAAGGCTTCTATTCCATATGGCCTTCAAAACCAACAGGTGGGCCCTGCCTCCCGAAAACACACAAGCGCAGCTTACCACGCGCCCGGCTCTTCCCGCGACAGGACCGGACACAGAAAACGCGGAACCCGTTAAAAAATTAAAAAAAGAGCTGGAACTTAACCCAGGGAATGATGAGACATACCTTCAACTTGGAACGCTATATCGGGAACAAGCGGAATTTCAGCAGGCAGAAATGTATATTAAAAAAGCCCTCAAAATAAATCCCCGGAATATCAGGGGGCACCTTGAACTTGGAAGGCTATACCAGGATCATCAATGGAAATTTCAGCAGGCAGAAGAAGAGTTTAAAAAAGCGCTGAAACTTAATCCGGGGAATTATGAGGCATACCATAAACTTGGAAGGCTATATCTGGACCAAGGGAAATTGCAACAGGCAGAAATGTATATTAAAAAAGCGCTGCAAATAAATCCGGGAAATGACCTGGCATACATTCAACTTGGAGAAATACACAGGGGACAGGGGAAATTGCAGCAGGCAGAAGAAGTGTTTAAAAAAGCGCTGAAAATAAGTCCGGGCAATGACCGGGCATACTATCAACTTGGGGAGCTATACAGGGAACAGGGGAAATTGCAGCAGGCAGAAGAAGAGTTTAAAAAAGCGCTGAAACTTAATCCAGGGAATCAAAGGAAATATCAGCAGGCAGAAATATATATTAAAAAAACACTGCAAATAAATCCAAGGGATGACGGGGCATACCTTCAACTTGGGGGGACATCCTGGGAACAAGGGGAATTTCAGCAGGCAGAAATGTATATTAAAAAAGCGCTGCAAATAAATCCAAGGAATGACCGGACATGCCTAGCACTTGGATGGATGTACCGGAAACAAGGAAGATTTCAGCAGGCAGAAATGTATATTAAAAAAGCGCTGCAAATAAACCCAGTGAATGATGATGCATATCATGAACTTAGTTGGCTATACCAGGAACAAGGGAAATTTCAGCAGGCAGAAGAAGTGTTTAAAAAAGCGCTGAAACTTAATCCGGGCAATGACCGGGCATACTATCAACTTGGGGAACTATACACGGAACAGGGGAAATTTCAGCAGGCAGAAGAAGTGTTTAAAAAAGCGCTGAAACTTAATCCGGGGAATTCCAGGGCATACTATGGAATTGAAGGGATATACTGGAAGCGCGGGCGATTTCGCCAGGCAGAAGAGCCTTACCACCCGAAGGCAACCCTAGAATACACCCCGTTCACAACGAATAATTACCACGCCCTTAAAACTATTTTGGATAAAAGAAAGATACGATTAGTTTGTGTGCAATATCCCATGCGCAATCTCGCGCCGTTAAAAAATATATTCGCAGAACAGGCGGATGACATTGTTTTTGTGGATAATGAGAAGATTTTCAGGGAAGCGGTTAAGAAAGATGGCTATGCAGCATATTTCCGTGATATATTCGCCGGCGATTTCGGCCACTGCACAGACAACGGCAACAAATTGCTGGGTGAAAATATCGCCGGAGTTATACTAAGAGAGGTCTTCCATAAGAAATTCCAGCGAAATAAAGCCGGGGCGGGTTCTATTTGCCACATCTTTGCCGATGACGTCTTTAGCGCTGAAACCTTTCGTCCAGCATACAAGCTTACCGCTGGCGATACCGGTCTGTTTTACCGAAAACGAAAATGCAACTCCAAGGGCGCGTTCGAATCCGGAAAGATTTTTCTTGGATAAAAACATCCTGAGACGCGAGGCTATAAAATCAAACAGGTCCTTCCCGTTGCCGAAGATCTCTTTTCTGCCGGGCTTAAAACTCATTATGCCCGTTTTCCCGATCCTGCCCCGCCCTTTAAGCTCAAGCGAAAGTTGCGAAAATTCATTCCGCCCAGATCGAGCGCTATGAATTCTCCCGCCTCTATGCCGGTCGGTTGCCCGGCATAGGCGGGGATCATCTTTAGCGAGCTCACCCTGCCCGACAGCCCGCGCTCCACCTCAGATCTGAAGCTTTCGGCAAGGCTGCGCATATCGGTCGCGGAGAGATCGAAATCCCGTATTATTTGTTCAGTTGATCCTTTATTTATTTTCGGGGGGGTTTTCTTTTCTGGTTCTTACGTATTCCCAAGAGAGATCGTGCAAAATTGGTTACGGCGAAAAAATCCGCGCGCTTGCGGACACCGGGAGAGAACACGAACCTTTGCGCGCCGTACAACCGCGCTTTATAGACGCTCACCAGTATGTTTTGAAGTTTATCTTCGGGGGTTGCCATTATTTTCTCCGCCCCGGTGCGTTTTGCTCCCGGTGGTACGCGGCGGAACGGCTTTATTTCAGCAAGACCGTATCTGTCAGCGTAAATATGCCAGAGCCCGCCGCATATCTGCGTCACCACACAGCTGGAGCATTTTGCCGGTTTTATTTTGCGGTTCAGTATCTCGTCACTGGAGTGAAATGGGAAATCTTCGGTCTTTTCGCTGTCGGCCACCTGTGAATTGGAAGCATTTTCCGCCTCATAGCTGTTAATAAAAAGCTTTTCCAGGCCTTTCAGCATGCAAAGCGGAACAAGCCCGCAGGATATGAGATTGACATTGATATTACGCTCCACAAGCAGCGCCACCGCCTTATCGAAATACGGGGCGACCCGCGAAATTTCAGGGTAGATATCCTTATTTTCAAGCGCCGACCCTGACGGGAAAATAAAAGAAAAGTTGACGTCCAGCATTTGCGGGTAGTTGTCCGCAGCGAACCGGGAGAAGCCGGGCAGGTCCCGGTAGTTATATGCCGTTATAAGGTGGTAGATAGAAAAAGTGAACCCGGCCTCTTTGATCCGCGCAAGCCCGGCCAGGGTTTTTCCCAGGCTGCCTTTAAATCCGGTAAGTCTGTCCGAGACCGCCGGCTTATGCGAATGCAGCGAAACACAGAATAAAATATTCTTTTTCGCACCCGGCAGACGGGAAAGGGCCGTGATAAACTTCCCGTCTCCAAGCAGTGTGGCGTTAGTGTTGATCGTTATCCGCCTGTACCCGAGCCGCAACGCCCCGGCGCATATAGCGGACAGATCTTTCCGGAGCGTCGGCTCTCCGCCGTCAAAGTAGAGAAAGCCGAACCCTTCGCGTCTTTTCTGCTTCAGCATGTCCAAGCATTCATTTATTGGTATTTCACGTTGCGGATATCCGGCCTTGGCGCAGAAAATGCACTTTTCATTGCATGCTCTCAGCAGCGAAAGATGGAACGTTTTTGTCATAATGAAGTATCTATTCAGCTAACTCCTTAATTTCGCTCTTTCCGCTGCTTGAAAATTTTCCGGAAAGAGCTCCCCTTCCTTCTATTTTACTATAATGTAAAATCTGTAGGAAACATAAGGGCCCTTATCACAAGTTCCCCCCCCCTCTATTCTGAAACTTCCTTACCCAAAACCCTATACCCTTCTTTGATCGCGCGTCTCCGCCTGGGCGGCGCACAGGCAGGCGCAGAAGATAAAGATGCATCCGGAAAGGTATATCCACAACAGCAGAGCCATGATCGCGCCGAACGCCCCGTAGACCGCGTTCAAAGCGGAGAAGTTTTTAAGGTAGATAACAAACAGGTTTTGGGCCGCCTGCAGGAGGATAGCGGCGCACAGAGCGGAGCCCCAGACTTCCGAAAAACGCGTGCGCCGACGCGGGGCCAACCGGTAAAAAAGACTCAGGCTGAAGAATACGGTCAGCCACGGCAGGCAAAAAACGATCAGATTGTGACCCCAAAGAAGAAAACCGCGATCGGGTAGAAAGTCCTTAGCCATCCGCCCCAATACCAGCACACCGATGCCAACAAAAACAGGCGCGGCCATTATGCAGAGCAGGCCCAGGCTCTTCAGCGGCCGACGCCACCAGTTGCCCCCCTCTACGCCCCAGGCCCGGTTAGTCGCATGTACAAGAGTGGTAAGGAACTGTGTGGATGCCAAGACCAGCATAAGTAACGCTATCATCCCGGCTTGCCCGCGCGCTTTAACTACTCCGGAGATAGTGTCAAAGATATAATGGTTCATGTCGCCGCTGATCGGAACATATCTTTCAACATAGCCGATAATGAATTTACCGGCCATCTCCCTGTCAATAAAGACCGATGCTATGGTTACAAAAAGAACGATAAGGGGAAACAGCGAGAAGAACGCGTTATAGGAGAACGCCTCCGCCCGCTGCGGCCCGTCTATGCTCATAAACTTTTCCGCAGCAAGCGCTAACATCTTCAGGATCCTGCGGATTATGTGTTTAAGCCTGACTTCGGCGTTTATCATAGAGTGTTATAGCGGACCCTTTTCAGATCTTTCAAAAAATCACATTTTGCACTTTACACTTTGCACTTAACTTATCTCCTTGCCCTTTCCACCAGTTCTTTGGGATATCCGATGTCCAGCACTTTTATTTCTCCGGTATTGGGCGTGGCGTGAGCGGCCATCAGGCCGGATTTTGCGAAACCCAGCGTAAAAGTGGTTCTCGCTATTATAAAAACGCCGCTATGATGGCCGGTGTCGGGGCTTAAGCCGGAAGGGATATCCACGGCTATTATGGGCTTCAGGCTTTTGTTCATAAGCTGTATCACGCGGCGCACGGGCCCGGTGGGCTTGCCAACCGAGCCCGCGCCAAGAAGGGCGTCAAGCAGTATGTCGGCATGCAGAAATTCCTCCGCAAGATTTTCTATATTTTCTTTTCCCAAAAGAGTTGTTTTTATACCTTCAGTTTTAGCGCGCTCAATATTTTTCACCGTCAGCTCGCCATAGCCCCGTTCGGACGGAGCCAGTATAAAAACTTCGGGCGCGGCGCCCGAGGCCTTAAGATAGCGCGCGGCCGCTAATCCGTCGCCGCCGTTGTTGCCGCGTCCGCAGCAAACCGCGACTTTAAGGCCGGCGGAGTCCTTCAAAAGAATTTCTTTGGTAAAAACAAGCGCCTCACGGGCCACGGCGGCGCCCGCATTTTCCATAAGAGCAAGCTCCGGCAGAGCGTACTCCATGGAGGCTATTTTATCCAGGTATCTCATTTTTTCCGCCGTCACCACCGGCAAGCCCTGATATTCTTTGATCTGCGGTATTTTAGACATAAAAGTTTAACCGTAGCCATACTGCGGCTGTTCCTGCCGCGCCATAGGCAAAACTGCCATAGGCCGTAAGTTTTAGATACAGCTTATGGCGTACGGCAGTTTTGCTTATTACAGCTTTTCTGCCGATGGCTTATGGCCTAAAGCCTATGGCATCTCAAATTATAAGCCAGACCATCCATACTATGGCGTATATGAAGGCCGCCATAAGAGCGGCAGCCGAGCCCGCGTAAGGCAGCCAGACGGCGAGCAGGGCTTTATTGTTGGAAACGAAATAAAGCCGCCTTACAAAGATAATCCTGACTATCGGGATAATGACAAAACAAAGCGAAAACCAGAAAAAATAATTCAAATAACCGAACTTGGCCAGAAATCCAAACGGCAAAAGCAACATCCAGACAAATTCGCCGACCCCGAACAGGGAAAATAATCTGAACGCGCTGCCGGACGCGCCTGTCATTTCAAGAAAAAGGTGAATGATGGCGGAAAAAAATAAATTGACGGCCAGAACCGCGGTGAGCATGGCCAGGAAAGAAAAAATACCCGGGGGCACCAGCGAATCCATCCTTAAAAATACAAATATACTTAATGTTCCAACGGCATAACCCGCCAGCCCCGGCCTGGATAAATCAATACCGCAGGGGTTTTCAAGAGTTTCCTTGGGAGAGTCAACCAACTCCGAAAGCGCGCCTAAAAAATCCATGCAATCTCCTCGTACAGCGGTAACGACTCGGTAATCGGTAACCAGTGACCGGTAAATCGGTAACGAGAAATAAAAGCAATCGGTTACTAGTCAGCAGTTACCGGTTACTGGATACCGGATACTGGTTACATCCCCCCGTACTTCTCTATCTTCCGTACCAGCGGAATTCAAGTTTGGGAGAGACATCCAGCGCTTCTTCAAATTTTTTTGAGCCCAAAAAAGACAACTTAGAGTCCATCAGGGAAAAGAATTGTTCAAAAGGATCCGTGTCCCTTATAACGCGCGGGTTCTTGCCAAGTCCGGAAAGCTCGCCGGCGAGGTTTAAGGCATCCGGCAAATCACCCAGGAAATCAACCAAACCTTCACTAAGGGCCTGACGGCCGCTGAAAATCCTGCCGTCGGCAACAAGCTTAACTTTCTCTACCGGCATTTTCCTGCCTTCAGCCACCGCGTCCACAAACTGGGCGTAAGAATCGTCTATTATGGCCTGTAAAAGCTTCCTTTCCTCGGGAGTCATTTCCCTTGACATCGAACCGATGTCTTTAAATTTGCCGGATTTTATCACTTCGCTTCTGACGCCTATTTTTTTCAATAGACCTTCCAGGTTGCTGGAGTTAAAAACAACGCCGATGGAACCCGTAATGGTGCCCGGCTGCGCCACTATTTTATCGCAGGCGCTCGCCACATAATAGCCGCCGCTCGCCGATACATCGCCGAATCTGGCGACAAAAAATTTTTTAGTTTCTCTTCTGGCCCTCTTGATAGCGGTGTAGATATCCTGCACGGCACCTACCGAACCGCCCGGCGAGTTGATGTCAAGCACTATGGCTTTCACCTCTTTTTTTGCGGACATGGTTTTAATTTTTCTGGCTATCTGCTGGCTGCCGCGCTCCCAGACCCTGGAAGAATCGCTCTGTGAAATAACGCCATAAACAGGAATAACGGCCACCGCGGCTTTTTTGGACGAGAGCAGGCCCGAAAGCTCGGAGACATCCACATTATTATTTGACCTGGGCTTTCTGGCGTTGTCGTACCTTGAAATAACCGCAAAAGCGGCCAATAGCGACAGGGCATAAAGCGCGGCTACCGCTTTTAACCAAAACCTTGTCTGAGTGGCCGGGGTCGGCTTGGGCGCGTTCTGGCTTGAAACCGGCTGCTGCGGCGCCGGAACAGGATTGTTTGTGTTATTTACTTCCATTTTAGTCCTCCAAAATTATCTTTGATGCCATAAGCCATACGCTTTAGGCCATAAGCTTTTTAGGAGTTTCCTTATAAGCTTATGGTTTACGGCCTTTGGCCTATGGCATTCATTCTGCCTATGGCGGGCGCGGCGCCCTTACTGCTTATGGCTCTATACACTGCCCGCGTCCACCACGCGGTTCCGTCCGCCTTCCTTAGCGGCGTAAAGCGCGGCGTCGGCTTTGGCAAATAATTCAGAGGCATCGCGGCCGTCGCGCGGAAAATGGGCTATGCCTATTGACACCGTTATTTTAACACTTTCAAAGCCATGCTGAAAATTTTCTCCGGCTATTTTAAGGCGGAGGGACTCCGCTTTCCTGAAAACACCCTCAAAGTCGGCCCTTGGCAGGACAATGCCGAATTCTTCACCGCCGTAGCGGCCGACAAAATCGGTTTCATAAACGCCGTCTTTCAGCAGCTCCCCGACTTTTTTCAGCACCGCGTCGCCGAACTGGTGGCCGTAGGTATCGTTTACGCGCTTGAAATGGTCAATATCGGCTATCATAAAGCCAAGAGTGGTCTTAAACGCGGAGGCGCGGCGTATTTCCTCTTTCATCTTTTCGTCAAGAGCGTTGCGTCTGCCTACCCCGGTAAGCCCGTCCGTCAGGGAAAGCCACTCCACCCTGCGGAAAAGCTGTATGCGCTTAACCGCGAATGAAATATCGAAAACGAACTTGGCGGAGACCGCGAGTAATTGTTCCGGAGACGCGTCCTCGGACGGCTTGAAAGCGAAAAACCCGAGTATTTCTCCGGAATTAGTCACCGGCACGCAAACATAAGGTCCGGCGGAGCCCAGCACGCAGGGCGAGCCGGTGTCACGCCCCGCAGCTGTTAAAGCTAGGTTGAGCTTTTGCCATGAATTGAGCCCTGAATTATTTCCGCCCGAGGCAAAAAGTTCCATGGCGGCGTCCCCGGAATTTAAATCTTTCAGAAAAAAGGCGAAATCCCCTGTTTCAAAATAATCCGCCAGATACCTGGAAAACCTGCTCCTGGCGCTTTCAGGGTCCACGGTCTCGGACAGCAGCTTGATGGTGGAATATAGTATGAGGGCTTTTTTTTCGGAACCTGACGCGAGTGTCAGGGCGGATTTTTCAGCGGCAAGAGATTTTTCAAGTTTTTCAATTTCATCCGAAATGCCGGCCATATCCGCCGGAACCCGCTCCTGCGCCGAATTAAGCACAAGGGAATAAAAAAGGGCCGACAGGCTCCAGAGGCAAAGCGCTATGGCGGGAACGGCGCCGGAGCCGGAAGTCAGAAGCAGAAAACCCGGAACGCCGAGACAGACCGCCCCCGCCGCAAAACCGGCGTAATTGTTGAAGCGGCCGAAAAAATAAGATACGAGAGGCGCCGAAGAAACAAGAACGGCCAGAAGTTCGGCTTTATACATACACCACCCTGTTGCGGCCCGCTTCCTTGGCTTTGTAAAGGCGTTCGTCGGAGGCTCGAACCAACTGGCTTGCTATGGCGCCGTCAGACGGAAATTCAGCCACGCCGAAACTGGCCGTTACCCCCACGTTCCGGCCATTAAAGGAAAAACTCCTGCTTTCAAGGCGCTCGCGCAGCATCTCGGCGCCTTGCGCGGCCTGCAGTTTATCCGCGCCGGCAAATATTATGGCGAATTCCTCTCCGCCGTAGCGCGCCACAAAATCCACGTCCCGCACTCCCGAAGCTAAAATTTCCGCCACGGCCTTCAGCACTTCATCCCCCGCCTGATGGCCGTAATTGTCATTGTAAGCCTTAAAGTGGTCAATATCGGCCATCACAAGCGAAAAAGACGCCTTCGCGCGGGCGCAACGCAGTATTTCCTCTTCAATCCTGTTCTGAAAAGCGCGGTGGGTGTAGAGCCCTGTTAAGGCGTCTTTTATAGCCAGCTCCCGCACCTTTTCAAACAGGTAAATATTCTCCATACTGACTCCGGCTAGCGTCGCCAGAAGCTCGGCAGCGCGCAGATCCTCCTGCGTAAAGCGCCCGGGCTCAAGCGAGGAAACGCGCAGGAATCCGGCCATGGAACCGAAAAAATACAGAGGCACAGCCATCAGTGAACGCTGCTCCGGCCCGAAGAGAGAGCGGGAAAACCGTGTTTCCTCTTCGCTGTTCCGCACTAAAAGCGGGATTTTACGCTCCGACACCCAGGTTTCAATAAAATCGGCGGGCGCTCCGGAGTCAAGGCGGGAATTGCAGCCGGCAAAAACACTTTTCATCCTGGCTTCCAAAGCCAGTTTTATTTCCGCGGCGCCGGAGGCCTGGGCCATCTGCCTTATGGAAACGGCAATTTCCTCCTGAAGCTGTATTTTCCCCAGCAGAACCGCCTTGTGTTCACGGTAGCGCCGGAGTTCCTCCCGCAGATTCTTTTCCCGCCCGGAGGCCAGAGCGAGAGCGGCTGAAATTTTTTCCCGCTTTGAGGCGCGTCCGCTTTCAGAACTTGAAAGGGCGTAAAATAAAAGCCAAAGCGAAAGTATTTCCGCAAGCGTCAGAGCGGCGCCTGACAGCGAATCGGCCCCCAGGGAAAACCTGGGCATAATAAAACCCGCAACCGTAGCGAGGAAAAGAAAAATAAACTTCACTTCTTTTTCCGGACGCCATGAAAACCAGAGGAAAACCGACCCGTAAGCCGGAAAAATCCAGAAAAACCAGCGCCTGTGGGCGAACAGCAGCCAGGAAACAGCCGCAAAAAGCCCTAAAGCGACCAGCAGATTAAAAGCCCTGTTGTCTTTCATTTTACTCGTAACAACATATCAAAATCCCCGCAGAACTGGCGAACCGGTATCCGGAAAAGTCCGCGCCAGCGCGCAAAAGCGCCATTGGAACATGGCTGTAGAACGCCGCCCCGCACAGAAAACCGGCTTCTCCGCCGCAAAGCGGACATTCGGGATATGGCATAGCGGCTAAATTTTAGCATTTTGGCCGATAAGCCAAAGGTTCCAAAAGGGAAACAGGGGCAGGCTCCGGCCCGACGCCTAAAAAAATTTGCAAAAACACCCCCCTAGCGCTATAATACAAAAGCGGTGGCGTTTTTATAAAATTCCCCCCCACGCACCGCGCGGTTTCATGCGGGGGATGAGATGGGAGCGGGTTGTTCCATTGACAAGAAGTAAAAAGGAGCTTTCGTATGAAACTGCCGGTACTATATTTTCCCGTAATCGCCTTAATTTGCTGCTTTATGATGTACGGCTGCGGGAATAAAGACGCACAACAAAACATTATTGCCGCAGCCGATAAATATAAAGCTCTTTATTCGCCTTTCTTTAAAACCGGCAATGATTTAATGGACGAAATAGTCAACGATCATGGGGACGGATATGAGCCGGCATATGGAGTTCGCAATCTCCGCGTGGTTTTGCATGGCGTAATGTACCGTAGCGGCGCTAACAATATGTACAACAAATACAGTAAACACGGCAAACTCAGCATTACAAACCCTTTGCCGATGTTAGGCATGGAAAACTTATGTCAGGAAGGTTTCTCCGGCGCTAACTACCTGTATAGCACAAACTATAAACCTTATGATATCTCCTGCACTAACCGTTGGGGCAAAACACAAACTTTTAAATACAGACAAGTTTCGGTTCTTGACTCTGCTTCAAATATAAACAAGGTTTTAGACCAGGCTTATGCGATAATACAGGGAAACATTAAAGGGCCCTTAAATAATGCTTGTTGGCATGGCTGGCACGCATCGGGCATGATTAGCGCCGTGGCTTTAATGCAATTTTGCGGTTTTACCAAAGAAGAGGCGACTCAATATTGGATTGACGGCACAAATGGTTATACCGATTATCCTGATATTAAAAATCAAATTAATACTTTTGCGCGCGATCCCAAATTCACAATCAGCGATAAAGTCCAAAAAGCTATTTGTCCCAAAAACCCGTACCACACTCTCTAGTTTTCTTCTAATATTATGTAGAGAACATAAGAGGTAATTATTACACCATAAATTTTAAGACCAGCCCCACAGGGAGGCTGGTCTTAAAATTTATGGAGGCGCCGGGATTCGCACCCGGGTCCGTCAACAGCTTGTCGGAACCGCTACAGGCTTAGCCCTGAGTGTGTCTCGGCCGGCATAAGTTCAGGACGACAATAACCGGCCAAGCTCCGTTTAGTCTTTTGCCTTCCAGGGACGAAGCGCGCCCCAAAAGACAGCATCCCGCATTGTAACGCTCTACATTCCGCGCGGGCGGCAGTCTGCGAGCGAGGCGCACTTAAGCGTGCGCCCAGGCCATCTCGTTGGAGTTGGCTTTTGTTTTTTTGACCCTGTTTTACATGGCCTGGTCAACCATGGCCTGCTGATCCGGCAGAACAAGTTAACGTCGAACCTATTCGCCCCCCTCTGTCGCATCCGCCTAAGGCGGACGATCATCGCCGGCTGGCGATTAATAGAATACAGACACCAGCCGCCTTTAAACATATTATACCACGAGAAATCAGGACTCGCCAGCGTATAATCTGGTACGGACTATAGCGTTTTCCTTGTTAGGTTGAGTCGGGTGGGTGATTATGATGTCTTATGATAAGGGCGGGAAATAATATTTTATTTTTCAGGTGAACAATGACAAAAGGAGGACAGGTGATTGCCCTGAAGCCGCTTAGCGGATGGGAGGGAAACCGCCCGCTATTTCAGCGGGCGTCCGCCTTAGGCGGACGGTTTCCTACGCGGCGGGAGGGCAATCATCTGCCCTCCGAATCTTATAGGAACCTATTGCGAAAACTTTATAATCAGGTTAAACAGCCGCTACCACCTGGTTCAGCAATTTCAGGGGGTCGCCGGAAAATTTTATCCGCAACCCGTCGCCAAGACGAGACGGCAGAAAAGTAATACGCGGGCCAAAAAGCTCCTGCCATTTTTTCATGGCACCGGCGCTTACCTGCGCCCCGGGAAGGAACAATATTTCCATTCCCCCCTCCTTCTGCGTAACGGAGCGCACCAGGCAGCGGCCGAGTTGTTTACGGATTTTTATTATCTCCGCCAGATTTTTAAGCTGCGCCGAAGCCGGCCCTGAAATATCCTCAAGTTCCAAAAGCGCCTTGTCCACCCCTCCCTCTCCGGCATTAAGCAGTTTTTTGTAAAAATTAAGCCGCTCCATTTCATCTCCCACATAATCTTCCGGAATAAACGCCGGTATGAGCAGATCTATTTTAGGCTCGCTTACCTGCCTAGGGTCCTCACGCCCTTTAAGGCGGTTTATCTCGCCGTTTAAAAGTTTTATATACATTTCAAGGCCGATGGTATTTATAAAACCGTGCTGGCGCACCCCCAGAAGCTCGCCCGCACCCCGGATTTCAAGGTCGCGCATGGCCAGGCGAAACCCGGATCCGAGCTCGGTAAACTCCTCCAGGGCGCCAAGCCGTTTAGCGGCATCTTCGCTTATGGCAGCCTCCGGCTGCCGGTCACATGGCACAAGTGGCAAGTCACAAGCCAGAATCTTCTCCGACTTGTGACCTGTGACCTGGCCATTTGTGGGCCAGAGGCCACTTGAGACGGCACCTCCAGAGGATTGTGACTTGTAACTCTTTTTCATCCCGGCGGGATGAAAAAGATAACAATACGCTTTTTGTTTTTCTCTGCCTATACGCCCTCGCAGCTGATAAAGCTGGGCCAGACCAAGCTCGTGCGCGTTTTCCACCAGCAGGGTGTTTACGCTTGGAATATCAAGGCCGGATTCTATTATAGTGGAGGCCAGCAGAACATCGTATTTCCTGTTTAAAAAATCCCACATATGTTTTTCAACGCTTTCCGCGCGCAGTTGTCCATGCACCACGGCGACCCTGATCTCCGGCATAAGTTCTTTAAGCCTGGCGGCCTTGGTTTCTATGGTGCGCACCCGGTTATGCACATAATAGACCTGCCCGCCGCGCGCGAGTTCGTAACGCACGGCGTCAACAACAGTCCTGTCGTCGTAAGGCCGCACGAAAGTGGAAATAGGCAGGCGCCCCGCGGGCGGGCTTTCAATTACGGACATTCCCCTGAGAGAAGAAAGCGACTGGTAAAGCGTGCGCGGAATGGGAGTTGCGGAAAGCATCAGGGCGTGCACGCCTTTGGCCATGCTTTTTACGGTGTCTTTGTCCTTCACTCCGAAACGGTGCTCTTCGTCCACAATAAGCAGACCGAGATTGGCGAATTTAACGTCTTTCTGGAGAAGCCGGTGTGTTCCTATTATAATATCCACCTTGCCGCGTGAAAGCTCTTCCAGTATTTTTTTCTGCGCCGCTTTGGTTTCAAAACGGGAAATGACTCTTATTATCACCGGGAATTCCCTGAACCTGCCCGAAAAATTGCGAAAATGCTGGTCGGCCAGTATAGTGGTGGGCACAAGCACAGCCGCCTGAGTGCCCGCGAGAACCGCCCGCATAGCGGCGCGCATGGCCACCTCTGTCTTGCCGAAACCCACATCCCCCACCACCAGGCGGTTCATGGGGAGGGTGCTTTCCAGCTCGCCTAGCACCTCGTTTATGGCTTTTTGCTGGTCGGGGGTTTCCTCAAAAGGGAAAGCGCCGGCGAATTCTTCTTCCAGATGTCCTCCGCCGGCGAAACCCTCGGTTTTAAGCGCGGCGCGTTCCGCCTCAAGACGAAGTATGTCTTTTGCCAGAAGCTGGACCTCGGCTTTAACCCGGTTTTTCATCTCGTGCCAGGTTTTGGTGTCCATATGCGACACCCTCGGCGTCTTTCCCTCCGAGCTGAGATATTTTTGCACCCGGCCGAATTCATAAAGCGGCACCATCAGTTTATCGCCTCTGCTGTACTCAATTGAAAGGCAGTCGGCGTCCTCAATTTCTTCTCCGCCCGGGCTGCGGTATAATATTTTTTTCACGCCAAGATAGCGGCCCACGCCGTAATCTTCATGCACCACAAAATCCCCTATTTTAAGATCGGTCCACTTGTAAAATTTAGCTTTAGGCGCGCCGGAAGCCGGCCCCAGGCGGTAACTGCGCTTGAAAAGCTCCGAGGAGGTGATGAAAGCCGTCTTTGACCCCGGATGCACAAAGCCTTCTTCCAGATAGCCCAAAGTTATGTTGGCTTGCCCAGCCATTTTGGCCTGTGAATCGTCGCCTAAAGCCCGGCCTTTATTTCCGACTTCCGGACGATTGTTCCAAAAGGGCGGGGTTTTGTCCGAAAGCATTTCGCCCAGGCGTTCCGATTCTCCCCGGTTAAGGCAAAATAAAGTTACAGCCAGACCCTTCGCTTTAAGCCGGGATATCTCGCCCGCAAGCAAAGCCGTATCGGAATTAAAATTGAGGTTTTTCACCGCTCCGAAATCAACCGCTTCTCCGCTTTCCGCAATCCCCTGGAGGTGCCGTCCCAAAGGCCTCTGGTCCACAAAACGGCCCAGGTCGGCAAACCGGAAAGAGGGAACACCGTCAGGGACAAGAAAGAGGTCAGACGTCAGAGGACAGACGTCAGATTGCTTTCGGAACTCCAACTTCCGATTTCTGACTTCTGACTTCTGACTTCCGCCCACTACCTCCACAGGCACACAGTCATCCGCAAAAAACTTCCAACCGCCGTCCATCAGGGAGGCCGGGCTGAGCGAGGCATCTTCACTGCACGCCGGCGCCACGCTTACGCTTTCAAGGAAGCCTGAGGTATGCTGGGTGTCTATTTCAAAGAACCTTATACTTTCAAGCGAATCCGTAAAAAAAAGCCGCACCGGTTTTTCAAGGTCAGGGGCGAAGAAATCCGCCACCGAACCCCGGAAGGCGCACTGCCCCCGCTCTTCCACAAACGACACACGGCTGTAACCGGCTTTTAAAAACCTGTTCTGCATTTCCTGCCGCGAATAAGATAATCCTATTTTAAAACTGAAGCCCAGCGCAGTGTAGGACGCCCGTGAGGGCAGCTTTTCGCCGAAAGCTTCAACCGAGGAAATAAAAATTATTTTCTTTGTCGCGCAGGCGCCGCCGTAAATAGTCTTCAATGCGCGCGCCTTAACCTCTGGTGACTGGGACCACAAAACCGTTTCAAAATCCGGAAGCTTTCCTGCAAACCGGGACAGCGAAGCGAGCGCGTTTGAATAAGGCTCTAGTTCCTCCGAACTTGTGAGCAGAAAAACACAGGAAGGCTCCTTTTGCATTTCTTTAAGGAGGAACCACGCCCTGGCGCCTGTGTTGGGCGCCCCTTTAACGACCGTAAAATCCATACTTAATGATATAATTTAAAATGTAGCAACGGAAAGCTACGGAAAGCAAAAGAACGCAATATAAAGTAAAGTTCCGCAATACTTTAATATTTTTTAACCTTAACGTTGCTTTCAGTGGCTTCATGTCGCTTTCAGTTGCTATGAATACGCGGCGGTTGCCGCGCCATCATATGCTCAAATGGATTGAGATTGACCTTAAGATTCTGAAGAACAACGTCCGCGCCGTTAAACGCGTTTTGAAACCCGGCGTAAAGCTTATGGCGGTGGTAAAAGCCGATGGCTACGGCCATGGCGCCGAGGCGGTATCGCGCGCGGCCCTTTCAAGCGGCGCCGATTGCCTGGGGGTGCTGACAGCGGATGAAGGCTCCATTTTAAGGCAAGCCCTGCCCAACGCGGAAATAAATTTATTAGCTCCGTCCCTGCCGGAAGAAACGCGGGCAATAATAAAAAACCGCCTTATCCCTACAACGGATTCCCTCGCGTTCATAAAAGCCCTGAACCGCCGCGCGCGCGGCGCCTACCCGTATCACATAGATATAGACTCCGGCCTTGGCCGCTGGGGAGTGAGCCCCGGCAAGTTTGAGGCCTTTCTAAAAACAGCCGCCGGTTTCAGCGGGGCCCGCCCGGTTGCCCTCTCAACGCACCTTGCCTACGCTCCCAGAACAAACATGACCGAGGCTGAGGAAAAGCTGGCAGTTTTCAAAAGGCTTGGCCTGAAAGCGAAAACTATTTTTGCCGGGCTTAAACTGCACGCCGCCAACAGCGCGCTTCTTTGCGATTTGCCTCACTGGCAGCTTGACATGGCACGCATAGGAAACCTGATTTACGGTATTTATCCAACGGATGTTTACAGAGAAAAAGCGAAAGGCACCCCCATAATAGGTCTTGCCAGGCCCTGGAGGTTTTACTCAAGGATAATTTCTATCCGGAAAGTAAAAAAAGACGAAGATATCGGTTATTCAAGCGCCTACGCCGCTTCCAAAAACATGACCATAGCAACAATACCCGCGGGCTACTCGGACGGGCTTAGCATGGAACCGGCCGAACGCTCAATAAAAATAACGGCTGGTTTTGTTTACTGGGGCCTGATAAACGGAAAAAAAGCTTTCTTCGCGGGCAAGTGCGGCATAGCCCACAGTCTGCTTGATGTTACAAACATACCTGAAGCTAAAGTTGGCACGCCGGTATCCCTGCACGTGCGTCGCACCGCCGCCAACGCCAGGATACCCAGAATATACAAATAGTGGGCAGTGGCCGGTGAACAGTGGACAGTAAAGAATAATCTAAAACTCCCCAACTGACCACTGGCCACTAATCACTGACCACTTTCAATGCGCTGCGTCGCAGAATTCCTTGGGTTCGGTGTCTTTGACAAAGGCTTCCAAAAGCCTTTTCTTGCAGGTTGGAAGAACAAGTTTTCCCGTTTCTGGGTCAATGGTGGCGAAAGTTATGCCGTCCGGCACGGAAAAATCCCTCACAGGCTGATCTTTAAGCACGGTTTCCATTACCTCTGTCCACCACGGGACGATAGTGGAGCTGCCGGTCCAGTCTTTGGAATTAATGGTGATAAAGTCATCGTAACCCATCCAGGCGGCGGCCGCCAAATCGGGCGTCATGCCGATAAACCACATATCCTTTGAGTCCTGGGTGGTGCCGGTCTTGCCGGCCAGGGGCCGCTTAAGGCGGCTGGCATAGACCCCGGTGCCGCGCTGCACCACTCCTTTCATCATATTTACCAGCACATACGAAAGCTGAGGAGAGAAACTTTCCGTTTCATCCGGCACATATTCCTGCAAAACTTTGCCCTGATTATCAACCACTTTAAGCACGGAAAAAGGCTCGGTGTGAATGCCGCCGTTCCCGAAAGTGGCAAAGGCGCTGGCCATTTCAAGCGGGCTGACTAGCGATGTGCCAAGGCCTATGGATGGCACGGCGTCCAGACTGCGCTTTACACCTGCGCGATGCGCGACATCCACCACCTGTGTCGGACCCACGCGCGTCACCAGGTATATGGAAGCCAGATTTCTTGAAAGTTCAAGCGCGCGGCGAAGCGTTATCCCGCCCAGAAATTTATTATCAAAATCATTCGGCACCCATATTTTAAAGTCTTTGTTGCCGGCAAAAGGCTGAATAGCCAGGTTTATTGAATACTGGTCGGTAGCGCCCTCAAGCAGGCGCCAATCCTTGCCATCGTAATAATACGCCATCGGAGAATCCTGAATTATGGTCGCAGGGTTATAGCCGTTTTGAAGAGCGGCCATCCACACCATCGGCTTGAACGTCGAGCCGGCCTGCCTTGCCGCCTGCGTGACCCGGTTAAACTTGCTGTCGCGGTAATTCCTGCCGCCCACCATGGCCCTTACGGCTCCCGTTTTGACATCCAGAATTACGAACGCCCCCTGGAGAGCGACTGAGGAAACCACCGGAACGTCCGGCAACCCGGGAGTTTTCAGCCTGGCCGCGTCCTGATCGTACTTTGAAAGATATTTTTCCATCGCCTCTTCGGCCGGCACCTGCATGGACAAATCAAGCGTAGTGTAAATTTTAAGACCGCCCTTCCAAAGCTGGTCTATGCCGTACTTTGGTTCAAGCTGCTGGCGGACATTTTCCACGAAATAGGCGCCGTGGCTTGAAAACAGCGTTGACTTGGAATCAGGAATGGGAACTTTAAGCGCCTCCGCCACTTCTTCTGAAGTGATATACTTTTCAGCAAGCATCCGTTGAAGCACCAGCTGGCGCCGTTGTTTTGCCTTTTCCGGATTATTAAAAGGCGAAAAACGCTCCGGAGAAGGAATGACGCCGGCAAGCAGCGCGCATTCCGGCAGGGTCATTTCAGTCACATCTTTGCCGAAATAAAGCTTAGACGCCGACTGCACGCCATAAACGCCGTTGCCCAGATAAATCTGGTTTAAATACATCTGCAGTATTTCAGGCTTTGAAAAATTACGCTCTATCTGCAACGCCAGGAAGATCTCCTTTACCTTCCTGGTAATGGTCTTCTCCGGCTTGAGAAAAATGCCGCGGGAAAGCTGCTGGGTGAGGGTGGACCCTCCCTGGGCGCTGCGGCGGTGCAGCAAATCACGCAGCAAGGCCCGCAAAATACCGCGTGGCGATATGCCCCAGTGCCGGAAAAAATTCTGGTCTTCCATAGCTATAACGGCGTTCTGCATGTCCACCGGGATCTTTGAAAGCGGCAGTATAGCCCGCTTCTCCACCGAAAATTCGGCTATGATCTGGTTATTGACATCGTACACATAGGTGGCAAGCGACGGGGTATATTCATCAAGCTTGTCTATAGAGGGAATATCGGAGACGATCTTATGCATCATCAGTGAGGCCGCAATAATGGCTGCGGCCGAGCAGGCGCCCACCAGATAAAGCGCCTTAAGCGCCAATTCGTGCGCCGAAAGGCCGTCAAGATAATCAAGGAACCGGGAAAGAGACTTCATATCGGTAATTATATCAAAAGCGGCAGCGCGCATCAGTAAACAGAATTATCCAATGCAAGATGATGGTGAAAATATCCCCATTTCCAACGCAACATGATGGTGAAATTGGCGCAATCTTGAAAAAGCGTTGGAT
>MGTS01000011.1 GCA_001799565.1 Elusimicrobia bacterium GWA2_51_34
CATTCAGAAATGGAGGCTTAGCAAAAGAATTACGACGGAGTAACGACGATACATTTCACCATCATGTTTGAATTAGAAAATGCTGCAGGAGCTTATTTGCCACTGCACATTTTATTTTGGAAGGAGAATCGTAAATATACTGCCGTTTCCGAGGACGCTTTCCACAGAGAGTTTCCCTCCGTGCGCCTCTATGATGCGGCGCACAATGGCAAGCCCGACTCCCAATCCATTTACCGTGCGGGTAAGGTGGTCGGCAACCTGATATAGACCGTCAAAGATAAGACTTTGTTCCTCGGTTGAGATCCCTTCCCCCGTATCGGTAAAAACAAAGGAGATTTGTTCCAGTTCGTATCTGGCCAGGATGCTTATGGAACCGCCCCTGCGGTTGAAATTGATGGCATTGAGCAGCAACCGGGAGAATGCTGCTTTCATAAGTTCCGCGTCGGCAGGCAGTGGACGCCTTTCACCTTTCAAACTAAGATCAACACTCAGCCCCCGCTTCTCCCAAAGCGGCCGATAGTCGGCAAGAAGCCGCTCCAGCATAGGCCAGAGGTCTACAACCGTTTTGGTGATTTGAAAGTCTTCTTCCTGGGTTTTGGAGAAAAGCAACAGGTCCTCAACAGTGGCCTGCATCCGGTCCAGAGCGCTATCCAGTTTCGCGTAGAGAGGCAGCCCCGAAGGCGATATTTCACCCTTAACAGCTTCCGCAGACATGCGGGCGATGGTAACCGGGGTCCGCAGTTCATGACTCACACGTCCGATGAGGCCGGATTTGAGTTGTTCTAGTTTTTGAAGCACCGCGTAATCTTCGGCGAGCTTATGGGAAATAAGCTTCTGGCGCTCCAGTTCGCGCCTGAGCCGACGCATCCCCAGCAGCTTACTTACTACGGTTTGAAGCTGCGCAATAGAGAATGGTTTAAGGAGATAGTCGGCAGCGCCGGTTTTAAGCGTAGAGATAGCCGTTTCTAAAGAGGGCTGACCGGTCATGATAAGAATATCGGTCTGGGGCCAACGGTTGCGCGCCTCCTTTGCCAAATTCACGCCCGCGCGCGGGTCGCTCATCTGCATGTCGGTTATAATGATGTCAAAAGCGTTACGGGACAGCAGGGTTAACGCTTCTTCAGGGCCGGATGCGGTCTCTACGGCTACAACCGTATCCGAAAGAGCCCGAAGGCATAGCGCGCGCATCTGCGCCTCATCGTCCACAACAAGAATCCTGGCGGATTTGGAAATTTCAACGCCACTTTTGCCCGCATCGGCCCCCAGCTTGTCTTTCAAAGTGATAGATTCCTGATTCATTACGGTTCCCCATTCAGGACTTCCTTAACTTTCCGGAGGATAGCTCCTGTTTTAAATTACGCCTTCGCTTTATCGGCAGGGCCGTCTAGTACTTCGCGCAGTTTATGGGATAGCTCCCCCACCGTGAACGGCTTATATATAAATGCCAGCCCCGGCTCCAGCACGCCGTGTTTTGCCATAGCATCATCCGTATAGCCGGACATGAATAGGGTCCTGCGTATTAACTTTCTCCTCCCCAATTCCGCGGATAGTTCCCGACCGCTTATCCCAGGCATGACCACATCCGTCATCAGCAGATCCACAATTTTGCCATGGCGCTCAATAACCTCCAAGGCCTCTTTTCCATTAGCGGCTGAAATAACTGTATAGCCGCTCATACGCAGTAGCCGTTCGCCAAGACGGCGCAAGCTTTCCTCATCTTCTACAAAAAGAACAGTTTCGCTACCCAGAAGAAGACTGTCTTTGTCTTTGTCTTTGTCTTTGTCTTTGCCTTTGTCTTTGTCTTTGCCTTTGCCTTTGTCAATAACAGTCGCGTCGTAATAAGGGATATATATATGAAAAGTTGTACCACGATCCGGAGCGCTTTCAACCTCAATCTCACCTCCGCTCTGCTTAACTATTCCGAAAACCGTTGAGAGACCCAAGCCCGTACCCTTTCCTTTTTCTTTTGTGGTAAAGAACGGTTCAAATATATGCTCTTTGGTCTTATCAGTCATACCGCAGCCGGTGTCATAAATGCTTAAACACACCAAAGGACCTGGAGTAAAGGCCGGTTGCCTCAATAAAAAGTCCTCATTGGCATCAATAAGCACAGTTTCTAAAATTAGCATTCCGCCTTTCTGCATAGCATCGCGCGCATTAACCGCGAGATTGACAAGCACTTGTTCTATCTGCCCTATGTCTACTTGTACCGGGCATGACACCGTTGAGAGTTTGGTTTCAAGTTTAATGTCCTCACCAATTAGACGCTTCAACATCTTCTCTATACGACGCACAACCGAATTAAGGTCCACTACCTCTGTCTTTAAAACCTGTTTACGGCTAAAGGCTAAAAGCTGCCTCGTAAGCCCTGCGGCCCGCTCTGCAGCGGTCAGTATCTCTTTGACATCTTCCCTTTTAGTGTCATCTTCAGATAATTCCTTCATCAAAAAACCACCGTAGCCAATAATGGCAGTGAGGAGATTGTTAAAATCGTGTGCTACGCCTCCGGCAAGCCGACCCACTAACTCCATTTTCTGGGACTGTTTAAACTGTTCCTCAAGCTTTAATTTATCATCCGCAGCTTGCTTTCGCTCAGTAATATCGACACAAGTTCCGATCCATTCCCGTACGCTCCCATCAGGGTGAAAGGCGGGAAAACCGCGAACTAAATGATTTCGATAAACCCCGTCATACCTGCGCATGCGGTATTCTATCTCATAAGCTTTTTTTGCGGCAACAGAATCATTCCATGAATGCACAACGCGCTCAAGGTCTTCCGGATGAATGGCTTTCGCCCAACCTATGCCTTTGGCCTCCTCATAAGACTGACCAGTAAATTTTCTGAGCGATGGCACATCCTCTTCGACTTCTCCTGCAGCATTTGTAACCCATCCGATCTGGCCTGTCAGCTCAATATACGACCGGTAACGTGCCTCGCTCTTCTGCAGCGCTACTTCCGCCTGCTTACGCTCAGTGATGTCCTCTGAGATGCCCAAAAGGTACTTCGTAATTCCATCATTGCCCCTGACACAAACCTTTCGGGTATGAAGCAGCCGGGTCTCCTTCCCGGCAGTCAGGATAGGTTCTTCCGGAATATCCAAAAGGCCGACTTTCCCGTCAAGCACTTCGCGATCCTTGGCCATGAAGTATGCAGCCTGTTCGGGTGGAAAAAAATCCAGGTCGCTCTTGCCCAGCAAGTCCTTGCGGTTATATCCCGTTAATTCCTCTCCTGCACGGTTAAACACTACGAACCGCAGGTCTTTCGCCTCCTTGAGAAAGATCATGAGTGGGACATTTTCCACTACCATATCAAGAATGGTTTTAGACTCCGTCAGTTCCTCCCGCGTCCGCGTAAGATCGGTGTTATCCCGGATATTACACTGAATCACCTTGTGATCATCCACCACATAAGTATTACTGACAAACTCCACAAAGAGTTTCCGGCCATCGGAGGCCACAAGGGGAAGCCCCTCATAACGGACATACCCGGTGTTGTGAAGTTCCTTGAATTTTTCCTTATTTGCAAAAATATCCTTAAAAGCCCCGATCTCCCAAAGTTTTTTGCCGGTTAACTGTTCAAGAGAAAAACCAAGCAGATTGATAATAAATGGGTTCGCGTCCACAATACTGCCGGCTTCAGCCTCAAGGATGAGAATTCCATCCTGTGCCGCCTCAAACAGCCGCCGATAGCGCAACTCTGAGTCGCGCAAAGCAGCGTGCGTGCACTTCCTGTCGGGATCTGGACGTGAAGTATTAATAATCTCTTCCCGAATTACAGCGGACTCTACTGTGATTTCCGGGGGAGCAATTATCTCAGAAGCCTTAGCGTGCTGTATTTTGTTTTCCTCCCCTTCTGTCATAATTATTTCCAATACTTGCAAAGACTATAATTATCAGACACTTAGAAAATCATGCATAATAATTTCAAGCCTGCGGCGGATGAGCGGTTAGATTACCGTTATTCATGCTTTTCCCTCAACCCTCTAATCCACTTTATCATTCCACGCCTTGGCCGCCAATACGTAATATTACTAGTAATTATCAGTAAAACCCCACACACTGCAACCGAAAGCGCTATTCTTCTTCCCCCTGATCCGTCAGGAGAATAAAAAAGCACGACTCTCGTCGTGCTGATGCCTTCTGATAAGCCCTGATTTAACCCCTAAACTGCCTTACTAGCTGCCAGACTGCTCTACCCCGCAGGATTTAACAGATGCCGGTTAATGTTTTTTCAGCTCTTATCGTACCAGGCAAACCAGAGGATTTATCCGTAAGTCATTTAATCTGTGGCAAGATTCCTGGGAAAATAAGTTTTTCAGTATCGAAGCCTAGTTCCCTGGCCCGGATTACAAGGTGCCGTATTATCTGCGGTGGAAGTTCGGGTGCGCGGGCCAGGATCCATAGGTATGACCTGGAAGGCCCGGCTACCATCGCGTAGCTATAATTCTCGCGGTCCAACTCAATTATATTATATCCGCCGTAAAAAGGCCGGAAGAAGGACACTTTCAGCTGCCCTACAGCCCTGTCCCCGGTAAAATAAGCCCGCCCCTCTGCCTCTTTCCATTTGTCGGAGGAGGTCTTGTAACCCCGGTTTACAACTTTCACGCCTCCGTCTTGACGCAGTGAGTATTCAGCCGTTACGCTTACCAACCCGCGTTCGAAGGAGTGGTCCAGCCTGGCTATCTCATGCCAGGTGCCCAGATACCGCTGCACTTCAAAGCCGCTTACCGGCGCCATGCCTTTCGGGACCGTCGCGCACCCGGCGGACAAAACCGCGAACAAAGCGCAAAGATACTTTTTCATAATCACCCCCCGTGCACCGCGCATTCGCATTTCTTGGCCGCCAGCAGTTTCAGCTGTTTTCGCGGGGTATCGATATATACATCCTGCACGGCCCTGCCTGTAGCCAGCCGCCGGTCAAGCGGGCTTTTATGACAATAGCCCCTGTGCTCCATTTCTGAGACCTGTTCCGCGTGCCGGGAATAGAGGGCTTTTAAACGACCGCTCCAGCGCAGCGTTTCGGGATGTTTGGAATAACCTTTTTTCCCCCGGGTCAGGACTACCCAGATACAATGCAGTTCCCGGTGCTCGCCAAGCAAATGGTTCCGGCACAACCGTTCCGGCGCTATATCCCAGATCCTCATTGATTTTCCCCGATTTTTCAAAAGAATAAAAAAACACGACTCTCATTGTACCGATGCCTGCAGAACAACTGCCCGCCTTATCCGGCCCGAACCACGAAAAGAACTAGTTATAGGATTCCACTATCGCCTGGGGAGGAACCGGGACGGGGTTGGCCGTAAGCTGGGTTGTGCCGCTGTTCATCCCGTCGGAGTAATTCACGTCTACGGTAGCGTTGGCCGCCGCGACGCTGCCGGCATTATTAAAGGTGACCAAAGAGTTGTTAAAGGCTTGATTTTCTATATTGGACAGGTCGCTGGAAAGCGTTATGGCTGCGTTCCCGGTCAAATCGCTAAAATCACCCGGTAATATGCTTGTAGAGAAGTTGGTCTCTCCGTTGCCCAGCGCCAGGATGGACGCCCCGCCGCCGTACTGCCTGGCGGCGAAATCCACCTGCATGGCGAAGTCCACCGTGTATTCCCCGCCGGCGCTGCCGGCAAGGGCGCACAGGCCCGTACCGTTGTAGCTGACCAGGCCGGTCTCTATGCTGCGCACATGGTCCCAGGTAGAGATCCCGTCGGGCATAGTAACCAGACTGATCGGGATCTCGTTCGAAATTATTCCCAGGGCCGCCTGCATAGAAGTTCCTTCCAGCGACTGAGTAATGCCGCCCACCCCGGAAGCGTCGGCCAGGGTGCTGCCGGCCGCGGCCGTGTTCTGCCCGGCCTCTTCGCCCACCGAAGGGCCTGAATCAGAGGTGTCCCCGCCGGAGCCCTCTCTGGAACCAGGACCTTCCCCGGCCGGCTGCCCGGGTCCGTCGTCCGTACCCTGCGGGGAATCCGCGGACATGCCGGCTGTGAGTTGGGAAGCCTGCTGGGACATGTCAGAAACCGAGAACGTCTCCTGGCCGGGAATCAATGTCACGCCGTACCCGGGCTGGTCTATAAGGACGTAAGTGTTGCCATTATTCACTGTTATCGCGCCGGCGGCCTCGTTAGCGTTATTGTTGGCGCCGGGGCCCAACAGGATTATGGTTGAGCCTCGCGCGTCAGTACTGCCGGCGGCCATCGTGCCGCGTATGCCTATAGTGCCTACCGAAAGCCTGACCTTCATGTTCGCGGGATCTTTCCTGGCCACCTTGCCGGTGACGAAGCGGAAAACGCCCTTGGTCATTTTGACGGAAACCTTGCCGGAATCGTTAGAGGGATCGTAGACGAATTCGTCCAGCACCACGTCGCTGTTGACTCCGACCGTGAAGACGGTCTCATCCAACAGCAATATCTGCATTTTACCCTTGCCGTCCGTAACCAGGCGGTCATTCAGGAACAGCGGGTCCCTGCTCTTTATAATGCGGGATTCGGAGGCGCCGTAGGCGGTGGCTTTTATCATGCCGCTTACGCCGCCGGCGACTCCTATGCGCTGCGGAGCGGCCAAGGCGGACTCGGCGGCCGGCATTGCTGTTACAAGGAAAATAAACAGTATCTTTCTCATTGTAGCCTCGGTTACAGCCCCAGCTGCCACCTATAATTCAGGAGCAGCGCCGCCTTGTTGTTGGCGTAGGTGTAATTAGTGATATTGGAACTAGAGCGGAAGTGCTCCAGCGTGAGAGTGAGCGCCAGGTCTTTAATACCGGACAGTTTGCGATGCATGGAAGACAGGGGAAGGCCTCCCACCACGCCGCCGCGGAAAGTAGTGTCCCGTCTTTTTTTGGAGGAGATCACGGAATCCTCCGCGCGGTAGATGTCGCGGCCGATGTAAGCGGAAGAGAGTAGGAATATCCCCTTACCCAGCAGCCACGAGTGCCGCAGGCCGAAAGCCATTTCGTTGTATGAATTGTAATCCTTTTGGGCCTGTTTCGCCGAAAAATTCATGTCCGCGTTTAGTTTCATGACCGTGGTCAGCACGCGCCCGGCACTCGCCGAGAAACCGTAGAAGCCGCCCCGGCGCTCCGGGTTAGAGGCGATGTCAGAGACGGAAAGGTGGTCCTGGTAGATGTACTTGGCTTCCAGCGAGTAATCGGTAACCTTGCTCAACTTTCGTTCAAGGCGCAGGCCGACGCCGGTATTCACAAGGAATTTCTCCCGCGCAAGCAGGATTCTGTCGTAGATAAGCGTCGGTTTAAGTTCTGCGCGGCCGGCCCTGTAGGTCCCACCCAGCTTGAAGGACAAAGCCTGCAGGCTGATTTCAGTAACTTTGTCCTGGTCCGCTCGATAATAGGACACGGCGCCAAAAACATCATGCTTTTTCTGAGCGCTCACGATGCGCCGTATTTCCGCGCTGCCGAGGAAAAGGAAGGAGGTGTCATCCCTCTTGCGGGACGAGCCGGTCAGATCCAACGGAGTATCCAGGAACAGCCGCTTCTCCGAGGCTGGGGAGGCGTTCCGGTTGGAGTCATACTCCGCTCCGGCGCTTAACCCGCCGGAGACGGATGTCAGGTTCTGCTTTTTCTTTATCTCTTTAAGAAAATGCGCAGCCTCATTTCTTAGCGCGACAGGGGCCTTTGATCTCCTGACGTACTGCAGCTCGCGCCGCGCTTCCGGCAGATTATCCAGGCGGTAGAGCACTAAGCCGTAGAACAAGCGGATGTCATACAACCCGGGGTTCACCATCAGCATCCTTTCAAGAGTGCCGGCCGCGCCCTTCAGGTCGCCTTTACGCACCTGCGTCCTGGCGTAGGCATAATTCAGGTCCGGGTCATCGGGGTTTTCGAGCATTTGCCCGAAGGTTACTTCCATAGCCGGGTCGAATTTAGCCTTGGCGAGCGGCTTAACAGGTTCGGCCTGTAGGGCCGGAGTCGGCGGCTGGACCGGAGTTGCAGGAATTTCTTCAGCCGGTTTCTGGTGGGCAGGTGTTTTGGCGCCTGGTTTATAAAAAAACCATTCGTTTGAAGAGTGGGTGAAGATCTCACGGCAGAAGCCGGGACTTTGTGCGGCAATGGTCTTTCCGGACACAACCTGTCCGGTTTTTACGTCGATAAAGCGGACACTTAATGTATACGTACCGCCGGTCTCGATAACGCTGCCAACTACGATATTTTTCACTGCCAGGATCTTACCCAGAGTTCTGGCTTCATCCTGGTCCAAAGCGCCGCTCGGTCTAATTATTTTGCGCTTCAGGACGCGTTTAAGAGTTTCGCGGTCTACTACGGTAAAGTCGCCGGTTTCTGCCAGACGGTTTCTTAAAATTTCGGCGGCGCTTTCACCTAAGTCCCCGGTTTTACCGTCTGTTATGAAGTCCAGTACCGCAATTTTAGGCCGGGACCCGGCGGCAGTGGCTGGTTCGCCGCTCTTTTTTTCGTAAGTCTGTGCGAAAAGCGGGGAGAAGGATGCCAGGAGGAAAAGTACCGCTGCTGTTTTCTTCAATGATGAGTCCACAATTAATCAGAGTTTACTAAATTAGTTGCATACGTGCTCATCGCACGGAGCGAAGACTAAAAAACCAGTGTGACCAACTTATAGCACACGGCAGAAATAAGAGCGGCGGCCGGTATAGTGAGTATCCAGGCCCATACTATCTGTCCGGCTATCCCCCACTTAACCGCGCTGATGCGTTTGAGCGAACCTATGCCCACAATGGCTCCGGTTATGGTGTGAGTGGTGCTTACCGGCACGCCCATGGCTGAGGCGCCGAACAGCATCAGGGAGGCCCCCAACTCCGCGCAGAACCCGTCCATAGGGCGCAGCTTGTAGAGTTTGTTGCCCATCGTCTTTACTATCCGCCAGCCGCCGGACATCGTTCCCAGCGCTATGGCGCCGTGGCAGGAGAGCACGATCCAAAGCGGGATATGGAATTCCTTCCCCAGATAACCGGCACTGAATAACAGGCCGGTTATTATGCCCATCGTCTTCTGCGCGTCGTTGCCGCCGTGCCCCAGGCTGTAAGCAGCAGCGGATAGTAGCTGGCCTTTACGGAAGATATGGTCAACCTTTGCCGGTGTGGCGCGCGCAAACAGGTTATATACTACCACGCCCAGTATCAGTCCCAGCAGCATCCCGACCAACGGTGAAATGATTATGAATGCCACGGTTTTCATGATGCCCTTCATAACAAGCGCGCCCGGTCCGGCTTTGACGAGTGCCGAACCGATAAGCCCCCCCACCAGAGCGTGCGAAGAACTTGACGGGATACCGAAATACCAGGTTATAAGATTCCAGGAACACGCACCCATAAGCGTGCCGAAAATAACGCAGCTATCCACCTGCGTGATATCAACGATGCCTTTACCGATAGTACCGGCTACATGGAGGCCGAAAAAAGCGAAGGCGATAAAGTTGAAAAACGCCGCCCAGATGACCGCGTATCTCGGGGACAATACGCGGGTGGCCACTATGGTGGCGATGGAGTTGGCAGCGTCATGAAAGCCGTTCAGGAAGTCAAAGAACAGCGCCAGAACCACCAGGAAGATTATGGCTATAAGCGTGCTATCCATTTTTCACCAGTATGGACTCGATAACTTTTGCCACGTGCTCGCAATTGTCCAGAGCGCCTTCCGCTGTCTCGTATATTTCCTTCCATTTTATTACCATAATAGGATCTTTTTCGGTTTCAAAGAGATGGCCAATGGCATTTTCCCTTACCGAATCCCCAAGGTTCTCAAGCCTGTTGACCTCTATACAGTAGTCCAGCACCCTGCGCTGGCGCTTGGTGTCGGGCATATGCTTCACGGCGTTGGCGAGGGCGGCGGCGGCCTGGTCGATCAGGTCAATGAACTGGGCGAAATGCTCATCGCTGGGATTTAGTTTGTAGAGATGCATGCGGCCGGCCATTGCATTGAGCAGGTCCAACACGTCGTCAAGATTGTTGGCGAGGCTGTAAATATCCTCCCGGTCTATAGGGGTTATAAATGTCCGGTTGAGCATGTCGGTGATCTCGTGAGCGAGTGTGTCTCCCTCATGCTCCAGGCTGTGTATTTTCTTTATTTCTGCTTCGTCCAACACACCATCCTTGACTGCGTCTTTAAAAAACCCGGCGGCCTTCATAAGATTCTCGGCCTGCAGGTTGAGGTAATCGAAAAATTTCAATTCTTTGGGTATAAAATTAATAGGCATATTTTCTCCTTTTCGTACAACCTTACAGATAGCATAGCTGAAGCGTGTGAAGGCCCGTTAAAACCAGTGTGAAATACATGTAAACACTCTTTTCCACCTCCCCCACGACTTACGCGGTAGCTACTCGGGGTGGCTACGGACCACCTGTGCGGCGGGTGCGGCACCCTATATGGCCTATGGCGTTTTTACTGATTACTTCTGCATTTCCAGAGTATCTATAACACTGCCCTCTTTATTATAGACGGTCATTTTCAGGTTTTTATCCCTTATTTCAAAATAAGCGAAATGATAGACCGGCAGGAATTTATCCGACCAATCGGCGTTATTGCGCTGGAAATAAAGCGGGCTGCCGCCGCCGGCAAGGGTGAGATAAACTATACCGCTGCTGTCGTCGGCAAGGCCTTCCTTCATCGGCTTGGTCCTTTCATAATCGTGGTCGTGGCCCTGCAAAACCAGGTCCACTTTATATTTGAGAAAAAGCGGTTCTAGCGCGGCGCGTTCCGGCTCAAGCAGGGTATGCGCCCCGGTGGAATAGAGCGGCTCGTGCAGGATGATAAATTTCCAGGTTTTTTTTGTTTTTGACAGAAAATAATCCAGCCACTTATACTGTTTAGAGCCGGGTTCAAGGCTCGGGGCGAATCTGGCGCCGTAGAATTTATTTGTGTCAAGCACGAAGAAACGGGCGTTGCCGTCGTCAAAAAAATAATAATGCGGCGGCAGGCCGGTAAGCGGCACGCTGTGGAAAGGCTGATAATTGGCCTTTATAAAGCCCTTCCCGCTTTCTTTTTTCAAATCCCGGCCGTAGTCGTGGTTGCCCAAAGCCAGGAAAAACGGCACGCGTGAAAGCATTTTGGCGTAAGGCGTGAAATATTGCCCATCGGCGTAGGAGTCCAGCCCGGTTTCCAGTATGTCGCCGGTATGCACCACAAAATCCGGAGTGAACTTATCCATCTGGGCCGCCACCTCTAGCTGTTCCTCGGAGCCGGAGCCAGAATCGCCGAAAGCAAGGAAATCAAGATAAGGCTTATCCTCGCCGCGAAAAGTGCGGAATGTCCCCTCAAAGGCCTTATACACCCCGCCCGAAACTTCAGTGGCGGGCTTTTGACCCGGAGAAAGATCAGGGGTCTGTGCGGCTGGCATAGTCCCCCCCGGCTCCAAAGCGGGTGATGAGGTAGCCCCACCACCCGCTTGCCCGGCTTCGTCGGGCCCTTCCGGTCCCGAAATGGGTGGTGGGGTTACCGCGGTGTTTATATCCACAGGGAGATAAATACGGTAACAGTGCGTGGTGTCTTCAAGCAGGCCAAAAAGCGTTGTTTTCTGTTCAGCGGCGAACGGGGCCGTGGTCATAAACCTTTCGCAGTCAGGCCAGGCGCCATAAGTAATCCAGGCGGACGTGGACGTATCAAGGCGGAAACGGATAGTGACCATTTCGGAAGACATATTCTCAAGGTAAGGCCCTCGCGCTAAGACCGCGCCGTGAAGAAAGGCTGAGGGCTTAAAGCTTAAGGCCAACAGGAGAAACGCTGCCATTGATATTTTCCGCATTCTTAACCTTTATTCACGAAAAGCGGCACTACCTTGAATTTGACGGCGTCAATTATGCCACGGTCGGTTATTCTTATTTCAGGTATAGGCGGAAGTGTCAGAAACGACATAGCCATAAAAGGATCGCGCAGGGACGAGCCGAGCATGCGGGCTATCTCATTAAGCTGGTGCTGCTTTTCCCGCACAAAATCCGCGCTGCGGTCGGACATCAGTCCGGCCACCGGCAAAGGCAGCGCCTCCAGCACCTGGCCGTTTAAAGCCGCCACTATGCCGCCCTGCATTTTAACCACCTGCACGGCAGCGGTGTACATATCGCCGTCATGTGTGCCTATAACCACTATATTGTGGGAGTCGTGCGCCACCGACGAGGCTATTGCGCCTTTTTTAAGCCCGAAGCCTTTCACCAGGCCGAGGGCGATGCGGCCGGAAGCCATATGGCGCTCTATCACTGCGATTTTAAGAATATCTTTTTCGGTATCGGAAGACACGTATCCGCCGGCCTGTTTTACCGGCTCAAGGCTCATCCGGGTAACTATCTGGTCGGGGATCACATTGATCACCCGCGCCAGGCGCCCCTGAACCTTCAGGGCGAAGTCCTCGTGCTCAATCCATTTTACGTTGACCGTGCCGCGGGTCTTGCCTTTATACTCGCTGATAACCCCGGGCTCTATTACGCCGTTCCTGGCAACAAGGCGGCCCCGCTTGAACACCCTGGAAATTTTCATTTTTTTCATATCCTCAAAAACCACCATGTCAGCCGCGTAACCGGGGGCGATGGCTCCAAGGTTTTTAAGGCCGAAATATTCGGCAGTGTTTATGGTGGCCATCTGTATGGCGCGTATAGGTTCAACACCCAGGCGTATGGCCGTGCGCACCAGGTAATCCACGTGGCCTTCGCGCATGATATCGTCAAGGTGCCGGTCGTCGGTCACAAAAATAAATTTCCTTGAGTTTTCCGAGTTCACCAGCGGCAGGAGGCCTTTAAGGTTTTTCGCCGCGGTGCCTTCGCGTATCATAATATACATGCCGGCGCGCAGTTTTTCGCGCGCTTCGGCCACATTGGTGCATTCGTGGTCGGAGCGGATGCCGGCGGACACATAAGAGTAAAGCGCTTTCCCATGGAGCATGGGAGCGTGGCCGTCTATAACCTTGTTGCCGGCGATAGCGATTTTTCGCAGCACCTCTTCATCGCGGTAAATAACGCCGGGGTAGTTCATCATTTCTCCGATGCCGAGAACACGCTCGTCGTTCAAAAGCAGGCCCAGGTCGTGGGCGGAGAGTTCGGCGCCGGCGGTTTCAAGGTGCGTGGCCGGAACGCAGGAGGGCAGCATAACGTAGACGCTCAAACCGCTGTTGAGGCTTGAGGCCAGCATGTACTTTATGCCTTCAAGCCCCAGCACATTGGCTATTTCATGCGGATCTATAACTGCGGCGGTGGTGCCGTGAGGCAGAACTACGCTTGCGAATTCGGGGATCTTTACCATAGAGCTTTCAATATGCACATGGCCGTCTATAAAACCCGGCGCGAGATAGGCGCCTTTCAGGTCTATAACCTGTTTCGCCGGATAATCGCCAAAGCCAACCACTCGGTCTTTATGCACAGCCACGGCGGTTTTATGGATATCGCCGGAAAAAGTGTTTATCACGCGGGCATTTTTCAGCAGCAGGTCCACTTTCTTGCCCCCGCCCGAAATTTCTATAGTGTCTTTGATCTGTGTAAGGACGCTTTCCGTGTCTGTCATGGTATTATCCTCCGCGCAATACTGTGCAGGCGCCGTATCAGGGCCTATGGCTTACAGACGGCCGCTTTTTTCAATTTTACTTTTTACAGCCCGGTAAAACAATTGATTAAAAAAATTTGCGGCAAAAATTGTTGTCGGACAGCATTTTATATAATAACGCCATGCATATTACCGCTTCCTTTGACAGCCTGGCACTTTTAGCTATACTGGTATTTTTGGCCGGTTTTATTGATTCCATGGCCGGAGGCGGCGGCTTGATAACCCTGCCGGCCTATCTGCACTACGGCCTGCGCCCCGATCTGCTGCTTGGCACAAATAAGCTCTCCTCCTCAATGGGCACCCTGGTTGCGGCCGTCAAGTTTTTAAAAGGCTCCGGCTTTGGAAAGTCTTTTCTTTTTATCCTTATATTTCTCTCCGCAGCCGGTTCCGCGCTGGGCGCGCGCGCCATAACTCTGGCCCCGCCCGAAGCTATTAAATATCTTCTGATAGTAACGCTGCCGCCTGTGGCGGTTTTTTTGGCCGCCAGACATAATTTCGGACTTTCAGATTCAAGTTCCAGCCTCGGAGAAAACAGGCTGCTCGCGCGCGCGGGCGCGATAGCTTTTTTTGTAAGTTTTTACGACGGTATGCTTGGCCCCGGCACCGGGACTTTTCTAGCGGTAGCCTTCGCGCGTTTTTGCCGCTACGACCTGCTAAGCGCCACGGGCTTGAGCAAATTTATAAACCTCACCTCAAACATGGCCGCTCTTGTCACTTTTCTGGCGCTCGGCAAGGTGGACATACGCCTTGGGCTTGCCATGGGCCTGGCGGGCATGGCCGGCAACTACGCAGGCTCGCATTTAGCGTTAAAAAAAGGCGCGGGGGTTATACGCCCCGCTCTTTTGCTGATTTCCGGAGCGCTGCTCGCCAAAATTATATGGGATATGGTCAGGTAACAACCGTCACAAGCCACAGGTCACAAGTCACATGCAAGAAGAGGAGGGGAACATGGTGTTTTACCCTTTATTGGACGAAGCAAAGCAGTATCTCTTCGCCGTTACTTGTGGCCTGTGACTTGTGCTCCTGTGTCTAAAAAGGCGCCGCTGGCGCCTTTTTTATCATTGCCATTAGCCCGAATCTGCCTGCGGCTTTTCCGTCCCTACGCCAGGAATAGAAAAGTTCTTTCTCGGAAAAAGTGCACATGTGCATAAACTCGTATCTTTCAACTCCAAGAACCGCCAGCTGATGTTTTAAAAGGCCGCGCAGGCTGAAATGGTGGCGACCGTCGCGCAGCGTTATAAATTTCAGGCCGTCTTCGCCGGGATAAAAGGCCCGGAACTTTTCAAGGAAATCTTCGCCCACAGGATAGTGGCCTGACGATATCATGGGGGAAACACCCGCAGTAACATCTTCAGGAACCGTCCCGAAACGCAGGCGCATTACATTCAGCACTGAGCTGTAAATATTCAGCAGCGCCCCCCGCCAGCCGCTGTGCGCTACGGCCAGCGCCTGGCGCTGCCGGTCATAAAATACGGTCAGGGCGCAGTCGGCTGAAAGGGCGAGCAGCGGCACGCCAACGGCCGCCGTTACCAGCGCGTCAACATTGTCCAACGGGGGACCGCCGCCCTCTTCTATCACGGAAACATTCGCCGTATGGCGCTGGCGCATGGAGGAAAGCTTTCCCGGATCGGCGCCTAACGCCGCGCAGAACAGGCTGAGGTTTTTTGCTACGGTCTCGCTGCAGTCTCCATTGCCGGCGCCAAGGTTCAGGCCGGCAAAACACCCTGCGCTTACCCCCCCAGCCCGTGTGGATACGGCGGCTTCCACACCCCGCCGTTCTCTTACGCCGGGCTGCCAGGCGGGAAAAGCATCAAATCTCAGAAGTTTAAGGCCGTTTTTTTCTTCAATGCGCATAAATTGATATTATAAACGTATGATTCCTCCCCTCACATTCAGGTTTATAAAGAAGGCGTCTGCCGTAACCCTTCGGGAAATTATAACACTTTACCGCGCCCAGGGCTGGTGGGGCCGCCGCGACAAACCGGGGCTGCTGCCGCGCTTAATAAAAGGCAGCCATTGTTTTGTGGTAGCCGAAAGGGAAGGCCGCGTAATAGGCATAGGCCGCGCCATAAGCGACGGCGTAGGAGACGCCTACATACAGGATGTGACGGTGCTTAAGTCCGAACGGGGAACCGGCGCCGGCTCGGAGATAGTAAAAGCTATAGCCAGGCGCCTTAAAACGGACGGCATAAAATGGATAGGCCTGATAGCGCAGGATAACTCTTCGCCCTTTTACGCCCGCCTTGGCTTCAAACTTATGAAACGGGCCCGCCCCATGCTTTCAAAAGGAAGTATAGGGCTCGTGACAGAATAATATGAACATTTGGCTGATTCGATTTTGGAGCGAACCGAAGCGGCATGAAGCGACGCGTACTACACGTACGTTAGCGGAACGCCGCAAAGGTGTAGCCCAAAAGCGGACAGCCCCCCGGGGGAGGCCCATCTTTGAGCCGGCTGCCGCGTTGCTCATCGGTCACATAGGCACCGCTATGCTCCCTCTTCGCGCCTTGCATCCGGCTCAAATATGGACCTCCAAATGTCCATATTATTCTGTCACGAACCCTTATGTTTAATCGTCTTAAAGCGGAAGACTACGGCGCTCTGAAGGGTTTTTTTGAAGGACACCGTTATCCGCTTTGCGAATACTCCCTGGCTTCCATCATAGCCTGGAACCGCTGCCTGTACGAGGTTTCCTGGAAAATTGACGGCGGCCTGCTGCTGATGGCGGAAACCGACCTTGAACCGCCGGCTTCCAAACGCCTGCTGATGCCCCTGCCGCGCCCCTGGCGCGAAATCTCCCCGGGGGAACTGGCTGAAATAGCGCGGCGCAACCGGCATGGGCATTATTACTATGTTCCGGAAAGTTACCTTGCACCGCGCCGGACGGAAATTGAAGCCCTTTTCACCGTTACCGGACAGCCGGGCTACATGGACTATCTCTACAACCAGCGCGATATGGCGGAGCTTGCCGGACACAAGTATTCAAAAAAACGTAATCTCATAGCACAGTTCAACAAGCGGACGGCGGCCGCGCGGCCGGTGAAAGTAGAATCAATAACCGCTAAGAATAGCGGCCTTTGCCTTAATCTTCTTGACCGCTGGACGAGCGACATTGAAACCGGTAAACACCTGGACATGCTTAACTGCGAGCGCAAAGCAATAATCAACTCGCTAAGCCGATTTGAACCGCTTGAAATGGAAGGCGTGCTGGTATTTATAGACGGAGTGATCTCCGGCTTCGCTTTCGGTTCTCGTCTTTCAAACGACACTTTCGTGCTTAATTTTGAAAAAGCCCTGGACAATGTAAAGGGACTATACCAGTTCCTGGATAATGAGCTGGCAAAGCGCCTGCCCCCGCATTACAGTATTATAAATAAGGAAAGCGATCTGGAAAAACCGGGGCTTGCCAAAGCCAAGGAATCCTACTATCCCGCCGGCAAAGTAAAGTCGTATACGCTGACGCTAAAGCAGATGCCATAAGCCATAGGCCGTAATACCGAAGCCATAAGCTTTCGGCCTTAGGCCATAAAAGGAAAAACCCGGAACCTTCCGGGTTTTTTTACTGGCCACTGTTCACTACCCACTGACCACTTATTTTATCGTCTTATACGGGTTATCCGTTACGCTCAACAGATAAACCGCGGCTTTAACATTGTTGGTGACAGCTTTAGTGATAGCCGCCGCGCCCGGGTAGAAACCGCTGCCTTCCAGCTCTATGGTGAAGGCGAATATTTTACCAGCGGCATAGGCCCAGTCGCAGCTGTCGCCGCTGGCGACATACATATCGCTGGACTTCTCAGGGTGGTAGCCGGTCAGGCGTCCCATCTCGGTGGCGATATTAATAAAGGTCTGCTTATCCTTCGGGTCCGCCACATCTTCCTCGGTACCGCCCCAGGGATAAAGCACCGTGCCGGCGTACGAATGATAGCTTATGTGGGTTTTCAGGTTTTTGCGGGCTTCCATGAAATTCTTAACGGCCTGGCTTTCCGGTTCGGAAAAAGCTTTGGCGCCGCAATAGGTGTCGGACCAGGTTGAGTGTGACGCGCCGGCCTCGCACCACCAGGAATCGTAGTTGCGGTTCAGGTCAACGCCTATGGACTTGTCGGCGTTCACGCGCATGTTCTTTCTCTGCCACTGATATCGCCCGGTCTTTATATCATATTCCACGCCGTCAGGGTTCAGCATGGGTATGACATAAATATCCAGCGAATTTATATATTTCTTCACATCCGCGTCGCCCTTATGGTCAAACAGCCAGGCCGCGAAAAGGAGCGGCACCTCGTTTGAAAGGTGCTCGCGCGCGTGGTGGTTGCCTATATAAACCGCGCCCGGCTTTGAACTGGCCTCCTCGCCTTTCGCGTTTGAGTTTATTCTCAGACACCATATATCCCTGCCTTCAATAGTCTTGCCGATGGAGAACAGTGAAGCGATATCTGAATTATTGGCGGCAAGAGTTTCAAGCAACTCTACGGTTTCATTATAATTGTGATAAACGCTGTCGGCCGCGGGAAAATCCTTGCCGAACTGCTGCACATACTGCGCCATGGTTATTTTGCTTTCCACCACAAAACCTTTTTCGGACAGCGCGTCCAGAGTTCTTTTAGAAGCAAAACCGGAAACCTTGCCGCTTTTTATTTCAACAATGTCCATGCCGGCTTCAAGCAGCTTGGTCCTTTCATGGTTATCGGAGGCAAAAACTGTTATCCAGTACCTTTCCGCGGCCTTGCCTGCGGATTGCGTTGTTTTGTCCGGCATAGGCACAGGCGGCGCAACTATACCTTCAACGGGATAAGCTGCCAGTTCGCCAAGCAACTGGTTAAAGGTGACACTGTCCGCCTTAGGCGGACGCTGGCCTATGGCGCTGTCAGCGGCTGTGACACTGGCCTGCCGCTGGCCTATGGCGCTGTCAGCGGCTGTGACTGTTTCATTAAATTGTTTAGGTTCTCCGGCCTTGAGAGTGTGAACACTAAGACCTGACAAGATGAGGGCAATAGCAAGCTTCTTCATGTTCATGTAAGCGCCTCCACGTTTGAATAAAACCAGCTGCCTTTAGAGTATAAAAATAAATCCAAGAGTAAACAAGGCCCAAAGCCCCTTGTTTACATAGGCCCAAAGGCCTATGCAAGGTGCCATAAGCCCTACGCCGTAGGCCATAGGCAAAACAAGGCTGCCATAAGCTTTAAGACGCATCAAAAAAACTTATGGCTTATGGCATATGGCTTATGGCAAAGATATTAACCCTTTCAGGCCCAGAAATAAATACCATAGCGCCGCCAGAAACAGAGTCATGCGGCCGATTCGCTTAAGCCGGGAGCCCAGAAAGGGTGTAGGCGTCAGCGCCGGAAGCAGGAAAAGGGAGGTGGATGTGAAAAAGCCCCCGAAATAAGCCAGACCTTTCAACGCATCGGCAAGCCCCATAAGGCGCAAAAGACCGGCGGCAAAAGGCGGGCAGATATTTATACCGGTCAGAAAACCAAGCAAAAACGGTATTCTCTTTTCAGCCCAGGCGGCCGGGAGTGAGGCTAGGCATGGCGCATGTTTTTTGAGGCGCCCTGAGAAAAGGAAATAAAACATGAAAAGCGCCGTAACCACCATGCCGGCGGCAAGTGCCCTCTGCGGCAGATACGGGCCCGAAGCCTTTCCGAGTGAGACGGCAACCAGAGCGAACAACGTGTAAGCAATAAACCGCCCGGCCAGAAATTCAATAAAAATAAGAAAATTAATCTTCCAACTTAGACCGCCGCCCGCAAGCAGATACGGCGCCAGCACAGGCAGACAGGAAGCCAGACAATAAGCCCCGGTGGAAAGGCCAAGAAGAAAACCTTCGGAAAATAATGCAGCCATGTGGGGATAAGTAGTGGTCAGTGGCCGGTGGTCAGTGAAGAAAAGAGTAGGAAGCTCAGAAGTTTTATTATTTTTTCACCGACCACTCACCACTGCCCACTAACCACTGTAGTTATACATTCACCGCTCTGTTGCACTGCTTGCACCAGCCGGCGGACTTGAGCGTTGTGGTTTTGCGGTTAAGCGACACCGGATTTTTGCATCCGGGACATTTAACCTCCATGCCGGAGAGGTCAAGTTTCACGTAATCCTTATCAAATATTTCCTTGTTGGTATACCGTGGTTCAAGCCATTTCCCGTCTTTCATAAGTTACTCCTTGTTAACTCCGAAACTATAGTGGAGAGTGTAGAGTATGGAGTGTAGTGTGCAAAAGGAATTTCCTCATCAACTCCCGACTCCAGACTCTCGACTCTACACTATCTAATTAACTTGACAATATCCCCCATCGCCGCCGGGGCCCAAAGCGAGGCGAAGGTGGCTCCAAGCGTCAGCGCGGAAAAAACCAGAAAACTTTCAGGGTTCAGCAATTTGCCGAAACCTTCCGTAATATAGGGCATCCTGAAACCCAGAACAGAATAGTTAATCCCCCCGGCGGCGCAGGCTTTCAGACATTCCCCGCACAGATTGCAGTACGACGAAATTTCCGCTTTTGAACCCGGCTCAGATTCTATGGCGTACATCGGACAGGCCTCAACGCAGGCCTGACACCCCGTGCATTTCAGGGCGTTAACGCTTATTCTGAAAGGATTAAGTTTCCCCCAGAAAGCCTGCCAGGCCCCAAACGGGCAGAGGAAAGAACAGAAAGTCCTTTTTTTTGTCAGAAGCGGCCCCAGAAATAAAACCGCCAGAGCCAGTACCATCAATCCATACTGTATATTGCGGATTAAGGCATAGTCCGTGTCAAGAAAACTCCCGGTCATCTTGAACGGGCAAAGCCAAAGGCAATAGACCGGCAGCATATTGGCGAAAGAGACCAAAAGCAGAAAGATAAGGAGCGCCGCCGGGAAATCCCGCAGTTTGAAGCCCCATTTTTCGGTTTTCAAAAGCGCCTTCTTAGGAAGAGCCGAAAGCCCGTCGTCTATGCCCCCGTAAAAACAAGCCCAGGAACACCAGGCCCTTCCTATAATTAGCGTGGCGAACAGCCAGACGAAAACCAGGCTTAAAGGGCCCCACACTGCCCAGCCGCCGCTCATCAGCGCCAGATACTGAAGATAAAGGTAATTCAGGAAAGAGGGCGCTATGGCTATGTGGCAGTAAGGAGTGTCCTTAAAACAGGAGGAATCAAAAACTTTTGAAAAAAGATTGAATTTAAAATGCACCAGGAAAGCCAGGGCGGAGACTGAAAAAAATATACGCCTGAAAAATGACACCCTGCCGGTGTAAAAAGAGGCGAAAGCCACTCCGCCCGCGAACACGGCCCAGGCCAGGGCATAAAAAAAACTTATTTCCCGCGAGACTATACGGCTGGAAAATACCGCAACCGGCGCAAAAACCAGCGCCGCAAAAACCAGCGCGGGAAATAATCTTTTATAAGCCGAAAGCATGTAATATAATATAAAAAAAGTAACTATCCGGGTTGGCTAAACAAGGCTCAACGGTTCAGCGGTTCAATGATACAGAATTAACGGTTCACGGTTTAAGATTGTTTTTTTTATAATCTTCTTGTTTTCTCTGATTTATAACCGTTGAACCGCTGAACCGTGAACCTGGAACCATATGCTCCTGTTTTTCATTTTCGGTTTTTTCGCCCTTCTCTCGCAGACGCTGCTGCTGCGGGAAATATCTTTTCTTTTTACGGCGCACGAACTTTCCATAGCCTGCTCCCTGGCTTTCTGGCTTTTCTGGACAGGAGCCGGCATTACGGCTGCTAAAAAACACAGCCGGCTTGAAGCCTTGGCCGGGAACGAAAGCGCGCTTGGCCCGGCTTTCGTGGTTTTTGCTCTTGCCATGCCGGCTTGCATGCTGGCCGCAAGGCAGGCAGCGCGCCTGGCGCAAACCGGACTTATGCCGGGCTTTCTGGAAATGATAGCCGGAACATTCCTGCTCACCATGCCGGCGGCATTCGCCGGAGGCCTTGCCACGGCCGCCGGCCTGCGCAACCGGGGCGTTTATTTTTACGCGGCGGAAGCGGCGGGCGGAGCGTTGGCCGGAATTTGCGCCCTGCTATATCTGCGCTATTTCCCGGGTTTCGGCGCGCTTAAACTGACAGTGGTCAGTGGCGCGATACTTGCCGCGGCGGCGCTAATAAGTCACAAGTCTCAAGTCACAAGTCACAAGCCAGAGGTCACAGACAGCAAGTTTGTAAAACCGCTTAGAATATTGCCATTCGGCGCCATAATCGCGTTGTTTGCCTTTTTTTATTTTAGCGACGCGCGAAGCATATTTCTTAAAGGCGGAGCGCGCCCGGCGGAAGTATTTAATTCAACCGGCTCGCGCCTTACCGCCGCCTACGGCGTGTCCGGCGGCACGGACCTCACCGAAAACGGAGCGTTGCTTGCCGCCTTGCCCGATGAAAGCGGAACCTATGAGACTTTTGCCCTGCCGCTGCTCGCGCGCGCTAAACCGCAAAAAATTCTTATAGCCGGCGAAAAAGCTTTTTTCGCGGCGTCTGAGCTGCTTAAGTATAAGCCCGCCTTTCTTGAAGTTGCAGAACCCGACCACTTCCGGGCGCGATATTTACTTAACAAACTGACCTTAAAGTCCGACTCCGTTAAACTAATAAACGAGGACGCCCGGCAGCTGATTGCCTCTTCCACCGGTGGTTACAGTGCCATAATGCTGGCCTCCGGCGGCCCTGTAAACGCAGCGGCTAACCGCCTTTATACGCTGGAATTTTTTCGCCTTGCCGCGGAAAAGCTGAAGCCGGACGGTCTGCTTGTTTTTGAACTGCCTTTTTCAGAAAATTATATTTCACCGGAGCAGGGTTATCTTGCCGCCTGTCTGATAAATACCGCGCGTCTTGCTTTTGAAAATATCGCGTTGATACCCGCCTCCCGGCTGATAGTAATAGCTTCCCGGCGCCCGGTTAAATTGGACCCCGCGGTCATGGCCGGCGCTTACAGTAAAAGAAAGCTGGCGAACCGCAACGCCGTGCCAAGCGCATTCCCGTTTTTGCTGGACCCAAACCGCGTCCGGTGGGCGCAGACCGGACTTGATAAAATAAAAAACCCGCAGGTGAACTCCGACCTTGACCCTGTTTCATACTTTTACTTCTGGCGGCTGTGGCTTTCAATGGTGGCTTCCCCCTCCATGCTTTTGGGCCTCGCGCTGACGGCGCTTATTTTTATTGTTTCGTTCGCGCGCCTTTTCGGCTCCACGTCCGCGTGGCGGGAACCGGCAGGGGCGTCTTCTTTGCTTATCGGGTTCTGGGGTATGGCTTTTGAGGCGGGTGTGATCCTGGTTTTTCAGACGCTGACCGGCCAGCTTGCCTGGAAGCTTGGGGCGCTGTTCTCAGCTTTCCTCGCAGGAGCGGCTTTAGGGGTTTACCCCGCACTTTGGCCCTTTGGAAAAAAGTGCGGAGCGGGATTGCTGCTGGCAGAATTTATGGCGCTGGGGCTTTCAGTTTTAGCGGCGGCGGTCCTGAAAAATTCTTTTGCTTACAGCTTGAACACGGTCTTTATTTGTTCTATTTTGGGATTGGCGGTGGCGGGCACGATTTCCGGCGCGTATTTCTCCTGCGCGTCAACCCTAAACCCGCAGAAAGGGCCCGGAGTTTACGCGCGGGACCTGGCGGGCGCGGCGCTTGGAGCATTTGCAGCATCAGCCTTCGTCGTCCCTCTCTGGGGCCTGGAATCCGCCTTCCTCCTGTCAGCCGCCGCGGCGCTCCTGTCGCTGATGATAGACGGAAGATATTATTTAAAGAGTTTAAAATCTTGATTGTCCCCTGACAGGGAATCGGCAGATTTTCTAGGCGCTCCGGGACCGGGTTTATGGGGAAGACCACGGCCTTCTTCGCTATAAAATCCGATCTTGGAGCGTGCGGGAAACCCGCTGGCTCCCTGTCGGGGAATACCACGTGCAAATAATTATTTCTCTTTCTCGGAGAAGGCTTCTACTGTAAAAGTGTAGAGTTCCGTTTTGGGGTCTTTCCAGCAATCTCTTGGGAGACCGGCTTTCTGGGAGCATAACTCGCTTAAGAACGCCTCTTTTTGCGGGATCTGTTCCCAAACCTGGGGGAGGAACAGACCGGAACTGCCTGCGCGGCGGACCACCACCCCGTGGCGGACCGGAGTTATATTTTTAGCGGAAACTATCCGCTCTAAGCGCGAAAGCGCGGAAATCTCTATTTTTATAACCGGCAATTCCTCTTTTGTAAGCGGCACAAAGCGGTGGTCGCTGAACGCGGCCGATACCGCGGCATACTTAACGGCGTCAAGCAGCGGCATTTGCGGCTCAACCGTGCCTATGCAGCCGCGCAGCGCGCCGTTTTTTGTAAGCGTTACAAAAACGGCCGCGGGAAGATTCAGGGCGTAATCCGTTTTTTCAAGTTCCGCCTGCGGCTTTGAACCCGCCAGAACCTCGGCGATAACCGCCCTTGCCGTTTTAAGCAGCAGATCTTTTCGGCCGGCGTCAAATTTTATTTTATACGGTTCCGCTTTTGCTTTTGCGACAAAAACTCCTGAAAGATAGCCCACCACCCTGCTCTTTTCCGCAATTCCGGGGGCCTCGTCATATGAATCGCCGTACTTAAGTTTTACAAATTCCCCCGCTCCAAGCTGTTTTGCGGCTTCAAGCCCGGCTGTAATGGCGGAAGAACCGCAGGCGCAGGTTTCAAGGCCCGGCGTGCCTTTTGACATCAGAATTTTATCGGACAGACGAAAATATTCCGCCGACATGGTTTGCAAAACCAGCGCCAGGGTCCGATCAACTGCATGCGCCGTTTCATGTTCAGGATAGTGCGACATATCGGAAGAGATAACAAGCAGCGCTTTACGGCCTTTAAGTTTTAAAGCCAGAGTTCTTCCGATCTTGAGCAAATCTTCAAGATTCTCCGTGTTCATTACGGCCGCCACAAGCTTAAACGGTTTTTTCAGCCTGCGCTGGAGAAAGGGCAGCTGCACTTCCACGGCGTGCTCGTTTTGGTGAGCGGCCGGGTCGTCGGTAAAAAGCGGGTCCGCCGCCATAAGTTCGCGTGAAAGCTTCTCATCCACAGGCACGCGCCCGAGCGGCGTTTCGTAAAAACCGGAGGCAAGCAGGGCCGCGCCTTTAACCTGTTTTGTATGGGCCGCGCTTAAAATTACCACCAGATCATAACTGCCGGCTATGGCCTTATAGGCGTAGGCGGCCACGCGGCCCGAGTAGTCATAGCCGGCGTGCGGCGCCAAAATTGCCACAACTTTCAGATCCGTCCCTGAAGCCGGAGCGGCGGCCAGAGCCTTATCAACAAATGCTGTCAGCTCAGCCTTGTCCGCCGGGTAAAATTTCCCCGCGAACGCCGCCTCCCTGGCCCGTGCATTGCCGGCGGAGAATGAAACGGCAAGGATAAAAAACCAGATTTTATTTTTCATTCCATCCCCTTTCCACAGACTCGCCACTCCTCACTCGCCACTAACCACTGGCTGCTACCATATCCCCGGTATTTTTGTGCCGTCGTAGGGGCAGCGGCCTCCGTTTGAAGACAGCAGGTTTTCAAGCACGGCATAACCGTAACGCCGCACCAGCGCCCGGCCGCACTTCGGACAGTAAGTGTTTTCCCCCTCCGAACCTGGCACATTTCCGATATAAACATATTTCATGCCCGCTTTAAGGGCCTCGGCGCGCGCGCGGGTAAGCGTTTCAACCGGCGTGGGCGGCAGATTATCAAGCTGGTAATTAGGCATGAAGCGGGAAAAAAAAAGCGGGGTATCGGCGCCGAGGTTTGTTTTTATCCAGGCGATCATATCAGCCATGCTTTTACCATCGTCGTTAAGGCCCGGTACCGCCAGATTCACCACTTCAAAGAGGACTCCGCTTTTTTTTAAAGTCAGGAGCGTTTCTTTTACCGGTTCAAGACGCCCGCCCGCGTAATCCCGGTAGAACTCAGGGCTGAAGCCTTTCAGATCAATTTTAACCACATCCATATATTTCAGCAGTTTAAGCAACGGCCCGCGGTTTATATAGCCGGCGCTTACCATCACGTTTTTAAGCCCGGCGCGCCTGGCCAGGGCGGCCGTGTCATACATATATTCATAAAAAATAACGGGTTCGGAATAAGTGTAAGCTATGGCCTTAGAATGGGTGGCAAGCGCGCAGGCCACGATATCCGAGGGGGAAAAAGCCGAAACTTCTTTTTGCTTCAATTCCCCATAAACCCGGCCGGAGGCGTCCGCCTTCATCGCGAGCGCCGCCGGCACCACCGCGCGGCGCGCCGCTTCCTCAGGCCAGATCTGTGATATTTCCCAATTCTGGCAGGCCTTGCATTTCAGATTGCAGCCGGGCGTGGCCAGCGAATAAACAAGGGAACCGGGGTAGAGGTGGTAGACTGGTTTTTTTTCTATCGGATCAAGGTGGACGGAAACAGGCTTTGAATAAACAAGAGTTTTTATCCGGCCGCCGTAATTGGAGCGCACCCGGCAGCGGCCGCGCGCGCCTTCCGGAAGAAAACAATTATAAGGGCAAAGATGACACTGGACGCCGTTGCAGACCGGGGACGCGAACCAACCGTCGCGCACGCCGGGATTATTTACGGGACAAAGCGCCCCGAATGTGCCGGGCGGCGGATGAACGGAGATAAGGCCGCAAAAAACAAGCGCCAGGCAGGCGGTTAACGCCGCCAGTCCCAGCGCCAGTTTTTGTTTAACCTTACCTCTCATCTATCGATCGTCAAACTGACTTTGGATTGCGGAACCGCGCAAACAACAGGGCCAAGCGGATGTTTTTTATAAAATCCTTTTATTATATCCCAGGCCTCGCGTCCGGTCTCGGCGTAGTGAAAGAGTTTCATATCCTCTTTGGCGATATAGCCCCACTTTGCCATGTTCGCGAAATTAATAACATCATCCCAATATTCGCGCCCCATCAGAATTATGGGCAAACGGCGTTTTTTACCGGTTTGAACCAGCGTAAGCACTTCAAAAAGCTCATCCATGGTGCCGAATCCTCCCGGGAAGGCCACAAGAGCTTTAGCCCGCATGACAAAATGCATTTTTCTTACGGCGAAATAGTGGAAGCGGAAACAGAATTCGGGAGACACGTAGGGGTTGGGGGCCTGTTCGCTGGGGAGCGTGATATTCAAGCCGATGGTTTTTGCGCCCGCTTCATAAGCCCCCCGGTTGGCGGCCTCCATAATTCCGGGGCCGCCGCCGGTTACAACAAACAGTTTTCTTCCGGCCAGAGTATTTTCTGAAACTATCCTGCCAAAGTTTCTGGCTTCGTCGTAATATTTAGCCGAATTAATAAGCAACCTTACCGAGGCCAGCCTCTTTTTGAGTCCGGCGTCCCTGGGTTTACGTTTTGCCAGTTTTTGAAGCTCAAGTATCCGGTCCCGCAATTCCGGCTTGTCGCCGGTGCGGGCACTGCCGAAAACCACAACGGTATCGGTGACATTATGGTCCGCAAGATACAGTTCAGGTTTTAGAAGTTCAAGCTGGAGACGCACTGGCCGCAGTTCATCCCTGCTTAAAAAATCCGCGTCAGCGTATGCCCTTCGGTAAGCGTGTGAACGTTTAAGTTTGAAAGCCCGTTCTATGAGTTGTTTTTTTGTCGGCACTTTAAGTCTCCTTGTTAGAGGGCGGCTAGTAGGCCAGTAAGCTAGTAGGCTTTAGGCATACCCGCCTACAAGCCTACCAGCAAAATTATTCTTTCCCGGCGCCAAGCCGGGAAAGCCAACTTGTAACGGCGGCCGCTATCCCATTGGCGTCAAGGCCAAGCTCGGCGTAAAGCTCATCCGGCTTCCCCTGCTCAACGTAATTATCAGGTATACCAAGGCGCAGGATCCGCGCCTGCAAGCCGGCGGCGTTTACGGCCTCAAGCACGGCTGAGCCGAAGCCGCCCGCAAGTGAATTATCCTCAACCGTTACAAGGCGGCCGCCGAAGCCGCAGGCCTCGGTTAAAAGCTCAAGGTCAAGCGGTTTTATAAAACGCATATCGGCAACGCCCGCGTTTATACCACGGGCTTTAAGCAGACGCGCGGCCTCAAGCGCCGGATGAACGCGGTTCCCGACGGCAAGAATATTAATATCGCCGCCCTTTGAAAGCCAGCGTCCTTTGCCGAGAGGATAGTTTTTAAACTCGGCGTCCATCTCTACTCCAAAACCTCTTCCCCGCGGATAGCGGATAACCACCGGCATATTATAGGAGAACGCGCTTGAGAGCATATGCTGCAGTTCATTTTCATCTGCGGGAGCCATTACGACGATATCGGGCAGCATCCGGAAAAGAGACAGGTCAAAAACACCGTGGTGCGTAGGCCCGTCTTCGCCCACAAGCCCCGCCCGGTCAAGGGCCACCACCACGGGCAGTTTCTGCAGGCAGATATCGTGCATTATCTGGTCAAAGGCCCGCTGTATAAAAGACGAGTAAATAGCCGCCACGGGCCGAAGGCCGTCGGCAGCCAGCCCAGCCGCGAAAGTAAGGGCGTGCTCCTCGGCTATCCCCACATCGTAATACCGCCCCGGAAAAGTGTCGCGGAATTTATCAAGCCCCGTCCCCTCGGGCATGGCAGCCGTAATGGCGCAGATTTTAGGATTTTTTTCGGCCAGACGTACCATAGCCTGACCGAAGACCTTTGTAAAAGAGGGCGCGGTTGCGGCCGCTTTTTTTGTTTCACCTGTTTCAATATTAAAAACAGGAGCGCCGTGAAACTCGGTAGGTTCCTCTTCCGCGGGCTCATAGCCTTTGCCTTTTTTTGTTACCACATGCAACAGCACCGGGCCTTTCATATTCTTTACATAGCCCAGCACCTCAATAAGCTCCGGGATATCGTGCCCGTCTACCGGTCCGAAATAAGTAAAACCCATTTCCTCAAATATCATGCCGGGGAAAAGCAAAACCCTGGTGCGCTTTGCCACCTTCAGTATGCTCTTCCCCCAGAATTGGAAGCGGTTAAGAAAAACCTCCGCCTTTCGCTCCGCATTCTGCACCGTGCCGTTGGTAAGAAGCCGGGTGAGTATCCGGCCGAGGCGTCCCACGCGCCGCGAAATAAACATCTGGTTGTCGTTTAACACGGCAAGCAGATCGGTGCCGGACTGGCCGATATTCTGCAACGCCTCCCAGGCCATGCCGCCGGTCATGCAGCCGTCCGAAACCACAGCCACGATCTTGTGAAGCGAACCCGAAAGGTCCCTTGACGCCGCCATGCCGGCAGCGGCGGAAAGGGCCGTTGAGGCATGCCCCGCCCCAAAGGCGTCATGCACAGACTCATGACGCTTTAAAAAACCGGAAAGCCCGTTTTTCCGGCGTACAGTCTTAAAACCTTCCAGGCGGCCGGTGAGCAGCTTGTGAGCGTAGGCCTGATGCCCCGTGTCAAAAACTATTTTATCCGCGGGTGAATTGTAAACATAATGAAGGGCCGTTATCAGGTCCGCGGCGCCAAGGCTTGAGGCCAGGTGTCCGCCGGTTTCACTGATGGAGGCTATTATGGTTTCCCGTATTTCAGCGGCCACCGCGCACAACGCCTCCGGCGAAAGCTTTTTAAGGTCCTGCGGGCCTCTGATATTGGGAAGGTGTTTCATAAGTCACACATGACTGCTCAGGTTGTTTAGGCTGTAGGCTGAAGGCTGTTAGTCGTATATGCTTCTTGCCTAGTAGTCTAACTGCCTACAGCCTATCCACCTTGGCAGTTACTACTTTTCACGCCTGTAAACGAACTCCGCGATGTCTGAAAGTATTCTTATCTTCTCCGGAGGGCCGGAAAGGCGGCGCAGTTCTCTTTTTGCCCCGGCTATTAAAGACGCCGCTTTTTCCCGGGCGCCTTTAAGCCCGAAAAGGGAAACATAAGTGAGTTTTTTGTTTTTCAGGTCACTGCCGTTTTTACCCAGTTTTTTTATGTCACCGGTAATATCCAGAATGTCGTCGGCGATCTGAAAACAGAGCCCGGCTTTAAACGCAAAAGCCGACAGCGCCTTAAAATCGCCCCGGGGAGCTCCCGCGAGCGCAGCCCCCATTTCCACCGACGCCATAAGCAGGTCAGCCGTTTTATGAAAATGTATATATTCCAGCAATTTTTCGGCCCGGCCGAGGGCGCCGGCCGTAATTTTACCGGCAGGTTTAAGACCTTGCGCGCACAGGTCCGCGGCCTGGCCTGAAACCATTCCGCACGCTCCCGCGTGGCGGGCGAGTATGGCCGCGGCTTCAAGAATATTTTCCTTTTTAACGTCCCGCGCGTACGCCGCCGAGGTTAAAATAAAAAAGGCGTCGGTAAGCAGCGCGTCTCCGGCAAGTATAGCCATCGCCTCGCCGTAAACCTTGTGGTTGGACGGCCGGCCGCGGCGCAGGTCGTCATCGTCCATGGCCGGAAGGTCGTCGTGGATAAGCGAGTATGTATGCACCATTTCAAGCGCGCAGGCCGCGGGAAGCACGGCGCTGAATCTGCCGCCGTAAAGCTCGTAAACCGCCCCTAAAAGCGCGGGGCGGAGCCGTTTCCCCCCCGCGGAAAGAGAATAAAGCATGGCGTCTTTTAATTTCGGGCTGGCTGTTTTAAGCCCGTTGATAAAGCCCGGGAAAGCGCCGTCCACAGCCGCCGCTTTTCGCGCCAGATATTCGTTGATATCCATTAGTTAAATTATACAAAATAGCGACAGAAGGCTACTGAAAGCTACGGAACGCAACTGAAAGGAAGAGAAAAGAGATGAAACAGAAGAGGGCTGCTGTTACAGAGTCCTCTTACTTTCGGTGACTTTCCGTGGCCTTCTTTTTCGTTCCGTTGCTATCGTTAAGTGATAGTCTACCAAATGAACTGCACACCTATACGGCTGGTGGCGCCAAGACCGCCATAGTCCATGTATGAATAGTCCACCCGCGCGCCATGTATAAAGCTATCCTTGTCGGAAAAGCGGTCAAAATTCATACCGAACCCCCCGCTAAAGCTGGAGTCTGTGTCCCGCTTGCTCTTATAGCCAAGACGCAGTTGAAATATTTTGAGGATGTCCACTTCAAGGCCGGTGGCGCCTGAGGCGGCGCTGTCTGAATATTTCACGATATCCGATGCAAGCGTAAAAACCATGATGTCGTTTATGGAATGAAAATCCTTGGCAAGACCAAAGCGCAGTTCGCCCGGCAAAGCGTGACTTTCCTGAACAAATTTTTGTTTCCCCCCAAGGTTCAGGGCCGAGGCCCCAAGGTGGAAATGGTGCGGCAGAACCAGAAGGGCGCCTAAATCATAAGCGCAGGTTTTGGAGCTGTCGTGGTCCAGAGTTTCACTTATTTGCCGCACACTCGCGCCAAGCGAAAACCTGTACACTTTAGGCCGGTAATCTTTTACGGGTTCCACCCTGGTCCAGTTGGGTGTTATAAGCATAGGGTCAAGCATGCCCGTATCTTTCCTAAAATGAGGCCACGACTGGGAATAGGATAATATCCAAAGCTGGTGGGAAGTGGAGGTCTTTCCTATGGGCATGTCGTTGTCGTCGTAAGCGTCTATCTTGCCGCTTGAAAGGGAGGAAAAACCAAGCCCGATAGTGCCGTAAGGCGAGCGGTAAGCGGCCGAGACATACTCCTGTGTAATGCCTGCAAGATACTGATTATGGGAACCGGACACGGCATTGTAACTGAGCAGTCCCAGACCAGCTGGATTATAAAGTATAGAATCGGGCCCCACCATGGCAGTGTAAGCCTCCCCAAGGCTGACAGGGATTGCGGCGACAGGTATTTTGAGAAAATTAGCCGCAGTAGTTCCGGCTGCCTGTCCGGCCGAAACGCGGAGAATAAAACATGGCAGAACTCCGCAAAAAACAACGCCCCGCAGCATTCGGTTTATATATGCAGTTTTACCCATAAAAACACCGGCAGATGGAATTTTCATCCGCCGCCGTTAATAGTATACGCTGCCGTTTCCCCTTCTCAATGTCTAAATTGTTACACTTCCTGCCCAGTGAAAAGGGCATCCGCCTAAGGCGGACGCCCTTTTTTAAACTTCACTTAGTGCCGCAACGAGCGCTATGCGCAACAAAGCGGCCTGGGCCGATGGCCAGCAGACGGCCAAACCCGGATTATTTTATCCACTTTATGAAGTCAGCCCATTTAGAATCCTTAGCCCACAGCAAAGAGTCGTAAGCCGCGGTATAAGAACTGGGAATGTAGATAGCCAGACCGAAAGAATTGGCGTACCTGGCGCCGGTGGCCCGGTTGTGGAGTATCAGGTCCGTCGCAAGGAAATCCATCAATTCTTTGCCTTTGGCGGCCACCGAGGCGTTGGTTGTGGCATCAGTGACAAGTTTTACGAAATGATAGAGATCCTTATTGGTGGAGTAATAGAAAGCCTGGGCTTTGGTCCGGGCGTTCTTCACGTTGACCAGATCATTGGCGGCCATTACTTCGGCGGTCCAGTTGTCCAGAAGCCGGGTAAGCTTGCCGAAAGACGCGGTCTTTACGGCGGACTGCGTCGCGCCCTGGTTAATGGCCTGATAATGATCTGTGTAGGAGTCAACCATTACTCTGGAAAGTTCCGCGCCTGTCATTGCGGGTTTGACGGACAGGGGGCTGAGCCAGGTGTTGTAGGTATAGCCGTCACCGGGTTCCGTCTCTTCAGAGGCAACGATATAATCGACATATTCTTTTGCCTCATAGCCCACTTCCGCCATCTGCATAAGGCAGGCGTCCATCGCGAGGATGTCTATTTTGCCGATCTGGGCCATGGCCTGTCCCAACTGCGGGGTGGTTATGTGATTACCCGTCTCGTCATCGTAGGAAATACCCTTCTGGAATTCAAAATTAAAATCCTTGTTCCACCCGGCGCCGTGGTTCCACACCACAAGCGCGTAATGGCGGGCCGGATAATTGTTCATGGCCCACTTGGTAAATTCCACCATGTGCTTCCAGTCGCCCATGTCGGCCTTAGCGATTTCCATCGCCACGGGCGAGGTTATTTTAAAGGTATCGTTATCTTTCAGCATCAGGTAGCGCCGAGAGCCCTTCCAGTCTCCGTCGTCAGCGGAGTAGCCGCTTATGCGGCCAAGCTCTGCCACGATATTGACATTGTCTCCGGAGCCCGTCATTTCCATCTCGTTAAGATCCTTAAGACCGAATGACTCAAGGTTGTTTTTGGCGTTGACATAGACCATTACGGTCCATTCTTTCTCCGCCTTCGGGGTAGTTTGGGGAAGCGGGATTATTTCCGCGCCCGGGTTTACAGCTTGAAGCCGGCTGACCATTTTTGTAACACTGCCGGTCTGGTCAAACGTTACGCCGCCGTCAAAGGCGCAGGCGGATGAAACCAGGCTGAGACAGGCTAAAACTCCCAATAACCGATTACGCATTATAAGCCTCCCTGATGTTGGTTATTTCAAACACAAGGCAATATTATTAAATGGCCGGTGCGAAAGTCAATGGCGTATTTTTAGGACGAAAAAGAAGAACACGGCCCCCGGAAAACGCCGTCTCCTCCGCATTTCGGTATGGTATTTTGGGGCCCACCTCCACGGACCCTAATCCTCCGCTAACTATACTTTTGTATTGGGAAGCAGATTTCACCCAATGGGTGAAGCTACGCTTTACTC
>MGTS01000012.1 GCA_001799565.1 Elusimicrobia bacterium GWA2_51_34
AAGTCACCAGTCACAGGTTTTTTTGCGGTCGTTTCCGGCTTGTGACTTGTGACTTGTGACTTGTGACCCGTTTCGTCCAGGACGAAACGGATACAGTGCCTTATTGTCGGGTAATCCTTAAGCGCGACATTGTCGCGCCTTGGAATGGAATAATGTTCTCGTATGGCGGCGAAAAGCTCCGCCTGCTTTACGGTGTCAATGCCGAGGTCGGCTTCCATATCCAGGTCCAGTTCCAGCATATCCTTCGGATAGCCGGTCTTTCCGGTAATCATGGAAAGAATTTCATCCCTGACCGCGTCTTCGCTAAAATTGCCATAGGCCGTAGGCTTCAGGCCGTAGGCTTCTTTGGGAGTTCCTTTATGGTTTCCGGCTTCTGTCTGACTTATGGCCTCTGGCTTATGGCTTATGGCGGGCTGCGGCGCTTTCTGCGCCGCGCCCTTTTTGTCCTTTACACGCAGAGTATTTAATACCACTTCTAGTTCAGGTGAGGTGTCGCTTGAAATCTCACTCAGCCAGCGCTGATAGAGGTTGTTATTTTCAATCCGCGCCTCCCCCACCTTATAAGTGCGCTGCATAAAAGACATGGCCATATGAGAGCCGAAACCGGCCGCGAAACGCAGGGCATATTCAAGGTCGTATTTTCCGCCTTTGGAAAGATTTATCCCCGCGAGTTCAGGGTCTGGTTCTTTGTAATTAGCAATGGGCGGGACAATGCCGGTGTTGAGCGCTCTTATGGCAACGGCGTCCTCAAGGCTGGCTCCCATGGTGTGGCCGGTAAAGCCTTTTACATTGCTTACCACCACTTTGTCGGCGGCGGAGCCGAAAGCTTTTTTAAGGGCCTGTACTTCCGCGGACGCGCTGCCGCCCCTGGCCGGGGTGTATGTTTCATGCGACATGAAGAGAGTTTTTGCGGCTAGATGGTTCCTGTCAAGGCCGTAGAGGCGCTCAATTTTGGCCACGAATTTTTCCATGACGGAGGCCACATGGCCGGTGTCAAGCCGGGTAACGTGGAAGGCGCTGTTGGCGCTGTCGGAAAGCAGTAAGCGCGCAAGCGGCTTCATGCCCCGCGCGCGCACCAGGGTTTCATCCTCAATTACAAGCGCCACCGCGGCCGAACCAACTATCAGGCCGTGTCGCCGCTTGTCAAAAGGGAGCGCCGCTTCGGAAATGTTTTCCTTTGTGGTGGCGGTGCCTGAAGCCAGAAAACCGGGCAGGGTCCACTCATTGACGGTTTCATTTGTGATGTCGTCCGCGGCTACTACCACCACGCGCTTTGCTTTGCCAGCGCGTATCCACGATTCGGCTATGTGCACCGCCTGGGTGGTGCTGGCGCAGGCCGCGCTGATGTGCGTGGAGGGGCCTTTGGCGCCCACCCATTGGGCGAACTGGCTGTCGCCTATCGGTATAGCTTTAAGCAGAAAATTCTGGCTGAAAGTGTAGGAGTCTTTTTTCTCCCCCGTGTGGTGCGGCTTGAAATTCTGTTCCATCCATTGCCTGAGGGCTTGCTTGTCTTCCTTGCCGCTCAGCCTTGAAATTATGGAATCATAAACTTCCCACATTTCAGCGGGGGATTTGCCGGCGTATTTGTCCATGAAGTAGGCTGAAATTTCTTTGATAAGCGATTCCATTACCGGGAAAGCGGACGCGAAGATCACGCCCGTTTCCGATGCCAGGGGTTCAGGCAACGCCCACTTCTCCGGCAGCCAGCTGCCTGTGGTGGTTTTTTTGTAATAGTGGATGAGAGGCAGGCCGGCGTCTTTAAGCGCCAGCACTCCCGCGCCCAGGGCCATCCTGAAAGTGTTATCCATGGCGTTGGCTATGTTCTTAGGCACGCCGAATTCTTTTTCCAGGTCAAAAACGCCTTTTCTGGCGGAAAGTTTTATGGCCTGGTCGACCGAGTCTATTTTTTCTATTCTGTGGTTGCCATCCGGGGACTTAACCACGCGTATTATATTTTTACCAATTTGCTTTGCGCGCCAATCAGCCGGTATGGGTTCTATCATGTTGCGGCCTTCAAGAATCTCGTCCAGGTTATGTTCCCTGAAAAGATTATCCCAGGTGCCGGGAGTGCCGGCCGCAATGCCGGAGAAAGCGATGTCGTTCAAGTTTATGCCCAGCGCCTCAAAGCGCGCCTGGTTAAAGGATGAGGACTGCGGGGTAAAGGCTGAAGAGTCGCTTGCTTGTGACCTGTGACTTGTGACCTGTGACTCGCCGCGTGTGTCCGCCGCGTCCGCGGCGATTGCCCAGTTCTGGTAATACGGGTTAAAGAAATTTCCGCCCTTTACCGGCAGTTTCCCCCCCCATTTCACCGGTATGCCGAGCGCCGTCATGTTCGCCAGAAGGTCGTTGAATTCAGTTATGCCGCCGCGCTTCGGATGGTTGGAGGAAAGTATGGTGATATCGCTCTTATTTTTAAAAGTGGAAGCCGCGAACGCGCTGAGCACCCGTTTGGGGCCGCATTCTATGAAAGTGCGTACTCCGTCGGAATACATCCGTTCAAGCTGTTTTATAAATTCCACAGGGCTTACCATCTGCTTGATCAGCATGTCATAAACGCCCTGACGATCCGCGGGAAAGTAATCCGCTGTCACATTTGAAAGTATGGGTATCGCGGAGGGAGATATCGGTATGCTTTCAAGGAACTGCCTGTACGGGCCCATGGCGGGCTCAATAATGCTTGAGTGGAAAGCGTGGGAAACCGCTATTTCCTGGGCCTGCACGCCAAGCGAAGTGAACAGCTCTATGGCCTGCTCCACCGCTTTTTTCTCCCCCGCTATTACGGTCTGCAGAGGACAGTTTTTATTGGCGCATATAACGTAGCCTTTTATTTTCTTGAGTTCGGCTTCCACCTTATTGTGGGGCCAGGCCACCGAGGCCATCTTGCCCGGGTCTTTTACCTTTACTTTGGACATTTCCTTCGCGCGGCTGGTAACGGCGCGCAGGCCGTTTTCAAAGGTGAAAATACCGGCGGCGGTGGCGGCGGCGTATTCACCAAGGCTGTGGCCGATGGCCATATCGGGCTTTATGCCGAACTGTCCTAAAAGGCGGAACATGGCGATATCCGCCGTCATCATGGCGGGCTGCGTCAGCTGCGTCTGTTTTATGGAGGCCTCGCGTTTTTCCAGTTCCTCTTTTGATTCCTCCGGTTTTGACCAGAGCACTTCGGTCAGGCGCGTATCTATCATTTTTTCAAGTATGGCGTCGGCTTCGTCAAAGGTGTCCTGCACTATCTTATATTTGCCGGCAAGGTCGCGCATCATGTCCACGTACTGCGAACCCTGTCCCGGAAAGAGAAAACCGGTTTTAGCGGCGTTTTTGCCGGTTTTAAAGGTGTATACACCCTTCAGTTTTAAGTTAAGCGGCGGCGCAGTCCAAGTCTCCTCTTTGGCGCTTTTCTCCAAAAAGGCTATTTTTTCTTTCAAATCCGCCGGCGATTTGGCCACTATGGAAACGCCCCACTTTTCGCGCGGTTTTTCGGCTAGGGTATGCGTGAATTGTACCAGCGGGTATGTTTCATGCCATTTTGAAACAACTGAAGCGGCAAATTCTTTTGCCTGATCTATCACGCCTTTTTGCGTAGGGGCCGTGAATATAGCGGCTTCCCCCTGCAGGTGTGAGAACGGAATTTTCGGGTTTTCCCGGATTTCAACGGCGGAACTCTCTTTTTCACCCCCGGCTTTTATGTAAAGCTGGTGGCCGGGGCCGGTATATTCTTCCATGGTCACATGGAAATTTGCGCCGCCGAAACCGAAAGAAGACACATTGGCCCTGCGCGTTCCCTGTTTTTTCCACTCTTCCTTTTTCGTAATTACGCGGAACAGGTTTAAGTCTATGCCGGGATTGGGCTTTACGCAGTTAATTGATGGCGGAAGGATTTTGTTGTACAGCGCGAGCGCCGTTTTGGCTATGCCCACCGCGCCTGCCGCCGCTTTTGTGTGGCCTATCTGGGATTTTATGGAGGTAAGACCTATTTTCCTTGAGCCGTCCATATGCGGCCCGAACACTTCTTTAAGCACCTGAACTTCGGCGGCGTCGCCGACCTTGGTGGCGGTGCCGTGCGCCTCCACCATGTCCACATCCGCCGGGGAGTAATCAACCTGGGAAAAGGCGTTTTCTATGGCTATGCGCTGGCCTTTGGGATTGGGCGCGGTTATTCCCTTGCCCTTTCCATCGGAGGACGCTCCCACGGAATTTATTAAAGCGTATATTTTATCCCCGTCGCGTACCGCGTCGGAGAGGCGTTTAAGGATATATATGGAGACCGCCTCGGCCATCACAAAGCCGTTCGCCCTTTCGTCAAATGTCCAGGAACCGTCAGCGGAAAGCGCTCCTATCTTGCAGAATTTAACATATGCCGGCGGCGACATCATTTCGTCGGCCCCGCCCGCCACCGCCATGTCAAACTTGCCGGCGCGAAGTCCAAGCACGCAATAATCAAGCGCCGCCAGGGACGAGGCGCAGGCCGCATCCATGGTCATATTCGGGCCGTTGAGGTTAAAAACGTTGGCTATACGTCCGGCCGTTACATTTGACAATTCGCCCGGCATGGTGTCCTCGGTTATTTTAAGGATATCTCTGTCTATACCCGCCTCGTATTCGCTGATTATGGCTTCGCGCTTTTTCCCGTCAAGGGCGGCGAAGGTAGCGGTTTTCTTAAGCAGGTCTTCATTGTAGAATTTGTAAACGCGCAGATCGGTAAACTCCTTGCGCATGGCGCCCATGGCGTTGCCGATAACGGCGGCGGCTTTTTTGGGGTCAAAAGGTTTTTTATCGTAGCCGGAATCCTCAAGAGCCATCCTGGCGGCTTCTATGGTCATCTGCTGCAGGCGGGAAATCTGGGAAGCGGTCTGCGGCGGGATTTTGTATTTTATAGAGTCAAATTTAAAACCTTCAATGAAACCGCCTATTTTTGAATAGGTTTTGTCCTGGGTTTTATGGTCTTCGCTGTAATATAGTTTCCAGTCCCAGCGGTCAGCCGGCACTTCACTTACGCAGTTCCTGCCTTCAAGCACATTCTTCCAAAATTCATCTTTATTCATGGCTTTGGGCGCTATTATGCCCAAACCTATAATCGCTATCTTTTCATTGTTCATCTCACTTCACCTCATCTCGTTGATTTGGAAACGGAACACTGGATTTAGGAAATAAAATCAGTCAAGCGGATAAATACCATAAAACCTATTATATTAAAAAACAGCCGCCTAATCCATATTGTATTTCTTTGGTTTTTGTATTAAGATATACGGGCGGAGGCGTAATGAAGATCAAATTTTGGGGCGCCAGGGGCAGTATTCCTGTGTGCGGAAAAAAGTATCTTAAATACGGAGGCAGCACCACCTGCCTTGAGCTGCGTTCTCAAAAAAACGAGCTAATTGTTATTGACGCCGGCTCCGGTATCCGATTACTTGGCAAGGAGCTGCTGAAAAATCCCCATAACGATTTTAACATGCTTTTTACCCATTCACACTGGGACCATGTAATGGGTTTTCCTTTTTTTGCGCCGATTTACAGTAAAAAAACCAAAATACGGATCAGGGGCTGCTCTTTTTCCCCGGATTCCGTACGCGAGATTATCGCAAAAACCATGCAGCCGCCCGGTTTCCCTGTTAAATTTGAGGAAATTTCGGCTAAATTTGAATTTGATTCGGTGTGCGCGGCCGGCTTCGATATCGGGCATGTCAGGATCGTGCCGGTGGAATTGAGCCACCCAAACCGCGGTTTGGGATATAAGTTCCTTGAAGATGGGCGCTCTTTCGTGTTCCTGACGGATAATGAACTGGGCTTTATACACCCGGATGGACGCTCTCCGCGGGATTACGCCGCTTTCTGCCATGGAGCCGATTTGCTGGTGCATGACGCCGATTATAACGACAGTGAATACCCGCGAAGGAAAACCTGGGGGCATTCCACCTATAGGCAGGCCGTGGATCTGGCGCTGGAGGCCGGTGTTTCGGTTTTGGGCCTTTTTCACCACAATCAGGACCGCAGCGACGCGGAAGTGGACGCCGCCGTGGCCGAATGTTCCGGAATATTCAGGGGCAGGGGCTCAAAGACTAAATGCGTCGCTATTAAGGAAGGACAGGTGATAGAACTATAAAGTGAGAAGCAAGAAGTCAGAGTTCAGAAATCAGAAGTCAGATCCCTTGACTCTGCGACTCCAGGACTCTTGACTCCCAGACTGATTCTCTGAGGTGAACCTTTTATGAAATTTAATATTTATACCGCCTGGATGGACCCGATATTTTACGCCGTTGCGGCAACTTTCGCTGTTTCGCTTTTTTCCCTTGTTTATTCCATACGGCGTTATGTGGAGTTGAAGAACTCCGATGAATTTGATGAAATTCCTGGCGAAGACCCGGTATCCGCCGCCTTGCCCGCGCAGCAAACCCGTGACGCGATACCGCCTGTGGAACAGCCGGGCGCGGAGTTCGAGGCCACCGTCCGCGTAGAGCCTGAAGCCGGCGGTTCAACGCCGCAGCCGGATTTCTCCCAGGCGGCCGCGCCGCGCGTTCCCTCGGACTCCGGAGCCGGCAGAGCCGAAACTTTCGTCAGGGGCATTTACGAGGAGCTCTCAGGGGTGGACGCGCGGCTTAAAAATATTGAGGCTTCAGTTTCAAAAAGCAGGGTCAACAGCGATTTTACCGTTAAGTTCCTGGAGGACATACTCTCCGATCTGGATGCACTGGATAAGGAAAAAATAAAGGCACGGATAGAATACCTGCTGTCTGATTTGAAAAAGTGAAAAGGATATTTCTGCTCTGTGCTGCCGCGTTTTTGTCCGGCCGCGCTCCGGTTTTCGGGGGCTTGCTGCCTGAAGGTTCTTTCAGCGATGACGCGCGCGGCCTTACCTCCGCCTCCTTCCTTAAAACTCCGCCTTCCGCGCGCTTTGAGGCTATAGCCGGCGCCTGCCTTACCCAAAATGGTCCGCAGTCTTTTTTCTGCAACCCGGCGGGGCTGGCTTCCACTCCGAAAGGAGCCGTTTCGGCTTCGCTTGCCTATGAAAGTCTGCTTGAGGGGTCTTACAGGGCGGGTACCTCTATTATAAGAGGTTACGGGAACGGCGTTTTAGCCGTCGGTTTCCTTTATAATGATTCCTCGCCGGGAATGGATAAATTTGACGCCATGGGCCTGACGCCGCTGGGGGATTTTTCGGCTTATGATTCGTCCGCCGGCGCGGCTTTTGCCCGGCGCTATGGTCTGACCGATTTTGGTTTCGGAGTAAAGTTTATTAAATCAAAACTGGCCGAGGCTGCCGGTACTTCCGCCGCCCTTGACGCGGGTTTTATTTTCAGGGAGCCGGGGAGCGCCAGGACCGAATTTTCACTTGCCATGAGGAACTTCGGTTTTCCGTTGAAGCTTGGCTCGCAGCGCGCCCCGCTTCCGCTTGAATTCGGCGGCGGCCTGAAATGGAAATACACCCCGGATTTTGACATTATGCTTGAGGGGCGGCTGCCGTGCGATCATTCGCCGTATCTGATAATGGCCGGTGAATGGTTCTTGGGTTTCGCGCCTTCCCCTGTTGTCAGGGCGAAGCAGGCCGGTGTATCCGGCCTTTTTGTGCGCGGAGGAGTAAATCTGAAAAATTATTCCGACCTGGGCGCTCTTGGGGCTTTTGCCGGCGGTTTCGGCCTGCGGCTGGGCGCTTTGGAATTTGATTACGCTTTTGTCCCCTACGGTGAGCTGGGTTCAACGCATCGGATGGAAATTTCCTGGCGGGTTCCGGGCGTAAAAAAGGCGGCCGTGCCTAAAAAACCGGTGGCCAGGGACGCCTGGGCGGTTGTGGCTCCCTTTGAAAACGGCCCTGGCGTTACCGCAATACAGGCCGAAGTGTTCAGAAATCTTTTTGAAGCGGAACTTTCCGCCTCCGGCCTTTTTAAAATTATAGAAAGGGCGAAACTTGACTTTATACTGGCTGAAAAAAAGCTTGCCTACGCGGGGCTTGCCGAAGATAAGGCCGCAGGGGAACTTGGCCGCATGACCGGGGCTGACCTTGCGGTTTTCGGCTTGGTTTCAAAAAAGGCCGAAAAATACCTGATCACGGCCAGGGTGGCGAAAGTTTCAAACGGCGAGATTTTGCGCTTTGCAGCGGCCGAGGCGGCTGAGGAATATTTTTTCCGGCAGGCGGCTAGGAAACTAGTCTCCGATCTTTCCCGTTAGCCCGTCCGCCTTAGGCGGACGGGAGGTTGCAGGTATCAGGTGTCAGGTTACAGTTTTTCCCTGTCACCTGTAGCCTTAAGCCTAATCCTAAAATTACTGCAGATATCTGCCTAAGGCTATTTTAACTGCAATTTCAGGTTTTTTTTTATGCGTTTGAGCATTTCCGCGTGTATAAAACCGTTGGTTGCCAGCGTTTGCGTTCCGTAAGCCGCAATGTCTTTCCAGTGAGTTCCCGCAAAATCGCTCACACACCCGCCCGCTTCCTCCACCAACAGCCTGCCCGCGGCTACATCCCAGGGTTTAAGGCTGAATTCCCAGTAGCCGTCGGTGCGTCCCGCGGCGAGCCACGCCATGTCAAGCGAGGCCGCCCCCATGCGGCGCACATCGTGCGACAGCTTCATGAAGTCCGAAAAAAAAGAGCAGTAAAAATCAGCCTTATCGGCCCGGTCATAGGCAAAGCCTGTCACCAGAAGGGCTTTTGAAATGGATGACACTTTTGAGACCGTAAGACGCCTGCCGTTGAGAAAAGCGCCTCCTCCTCTGCTCGCCGTAAACACTTCCCTTCTGAAGGGGTCGCAGACTCCTCCAACCAGCAGTTCACTTCCCGCGACCAGCGCTATAGATACCGCCGCCGCGGGAAAACCGTGTGCGTAGTTAGTGGTGCCGTCAAGCGGATCTATAACCCAAAGCCGCCCGTTTTTGCTAGGGGGTCCGCCGCGGACCCGCCCGGCGCAAAGGCCGGGGTTTTCATCTTCTTCCGCCAAAAAACCGTCTTCAGGAAATGCGGCGCGGATTACCGCTTTTATTTTTTTCTGCGAAGCCAGGTCAGCCTCCGTAAGCAGATTGGCCCGGCCCTTCAGGCGATAACCGACATGGCCGAATTTAGCCGCCAGTATTTCGCCGCCCCCGGCAAGCGCCCGGTTGAGCACGGTCATTTCCTTCATCGTCATTTTCCTTTTTTGTAAGCCGCCAAAGCCATGCGCGCCGCCGCCGTCTGGGCTGTTACGCGCGGAGCGGTGAAAACCAGCTTTGCCGCGGATATTTCCCGCAATCTTTTTATAAGACCCTTTCTGAAAAACTTATTTTTCGTAAGGCCGCCCGCCAGCGCCACTTTTATTTTATTAGTCCGTGGCGTTTTTTTCAGGCTTTTTGCGATCAGCGCGGCCAGGCTGTTTTGCGCCTGTTCAACCAGCTTACGCTGCCAGCCCTCTTTTTTCTCCGCCGAAACCAGCAGAACCTTGGCGTAAGCGGCGGTTTGACCGTGGCTGAGACACTGGCCTGTCGCGGGCCTATGGCGCTGTCCGCGACTGAGACACTGGCCTGTCGCGGGCCTCTGGCGCTGTCCGCGACCGAGGCCTGTAACAGGCTTATTCAGCTTTTTCAGGTATTTCCGCCCCAGCCAGCGGCCTGAACCCGGATCTCCGTCCGCCGGATTATAACCGCCGGTTCGGATCAATTCGCCGGCGCTGCTCTTGTAAAATGTCACCGAGCCCGTGCCCGCTATCAGAAGCAGCCCCTCTTTTCCTCCGAAAGCGGCGAAATGGGCGGCCTCGGCATCGGAGATGACATCCACAAGATTAAAGCGTCCCCTGGCGGTTTTAAATAAAAAATCTCTTTTCCATTTTCTTGAAAATGCCCCCCTGGTGGCTATTATAAGCGGCAGATTAGTTTCAAGTTCCAGTTTTTTAAATTCTTTTTCAAGCCGTAACGCGAGCCGGCCCAGTTCCGTGGTAGGGAAACGCGCTCCGCGCAGTTCCCTACCCCTTGAGTCAACACAGGAAAGCCTTGTCCAGGTGCCGCCTCTGTCAACTCCCGCCGCCGCGGCTTCAGCGCTTTGTTTTTTCACAGTTTTCACCGTAATACTATGTATGCGGATAAGTTTATTGACCGGATAACGGGCTAAATGATAGCATATAAATTCAGAAGCTTCGTAGCTGCTCCCTCTATGACAAAACAGCCGGATAGCGTGAATTTAGCCCTCTTGGTAAATCCGGAAAACGTATTCTTCCTTAAAGGCGATTTCTCAAGGGAAAGCGCCGTGGCTTTTTTAACAGAAAAAATTTATCCCCAGCTTGGAACCGTTATAACCGGCAAAATGCTTTCCCAGAAAGTGGCCGAGGTTGAACGTTCCAATCAGGTGCTTGAAACCGGCTTTTACATTCCGCACGCCAAGTTTACGGAAATTAACAGGTTTTATATCGCGCTTGGCCTTCTGCCCGCGGGTTTTAAGGACCCAAAATCAGGCCTTATTGTTAAGGCGGTCCTGCTGCTGCTTTCTCCGAATAAACCGGCTTTTTTCCAGAAACACCTCAATATGCTTTCAAAGCTTTCGCAGGTTTTTCAACCGGTATTTATTGAAACCCTTCTCTCAAGCTCTTCGCCGGAAGCGGCCAGCGCCCTGCTTAGAAAAGCCGCCTGAAAACGCAGGGTACAGGGCAGAGGGATATAAAAACAGGGGCTAGCGTATAGGGGATAGGGAAGGGGTGCGAAGCACAATTCAGTTATCAAGTTCCTTATTTCCTGTAACTCTACCCTATCCCCTCGCCCCTATACCCTTTCTTTCACCCGATACTCTGCTGTTAATTCCCACCGCTGAAAAATATATAATCAATAAAGCGAAACTTTTATGATTCTTAACAAACCCAAACAGATTTTTGTGCTGAGCACCGCTATGCTCAGCTTTATTTCTTTCTGGAAGGCCGCTTCCATAGTGCTTTGCGATTTCGGATCAAGCGCGTATTATTCCGGCGGCATAGCCGCAAAGGCCTTTGGTCCCGCTTTTCCCTGGTACATAATGGGGGTTATGTTATTTGCCGGGCTCATGCTGGGGGTTTACACCGAATCCTGCACGATGTTCGTGCGCGGCGGGGTTTATGTGGTGGTTAAAGAGGCAATGGGTAAGGTAATGGCCAAGCTTTCGGTATCCGCCCTTGTTTTTGATTACACGCTGACCGGGCCTATAAGTTCGGTTACCGCCGGCCTTTACCTGGCCGGCCTGCTTGAAAATGTCCTGCCGCTGGTAAATATTAACTGGCAGATACCGTCAAGGTCTTTCGCGGTGTTTTTCGCCGTGTTGGTAACGGCTTATTTCTGGCGCGCAAATATCCGCGGAGTAGAGGAATCAGCGGATAATAATGTGCGGATAATAAATTTTGTGGCCGTGATAGCTGTGGCGCTTATCATCTGGTCGGGAATCACTCTTTATATCAGAGGTTTTACCCTGCCCCCTTTTAAACTGGAATTCATGCCCAATGCGCTGGGCTGGACTGTAAATTTCCCCTGGCTTAAAACTGCGGGGCTTATCGGTATTATCATGGCTTTCGGCCATTCCATACTTGCTTTGAGCGGGCTAGAAACGCTTGCCCAGGTTTACCGGGAAATTGAAGACCCGAAGGTGCAAAACCTTAAAAAAACGGCAGTTGTGATCTTTATTTTCAGTATTCTGTTTACGGGCCTGCTTACTTTTATTTCAGCCCTTATAATACCCGGCGACCTTGTTGTAGGCAAGTACGCGGACAATTTGCTGAGCGGCCTGGCTCTTGAACTTACAGGTCCTTACTGGGCACGCCTGTTTATGCAGATGGCCGTAGTTGTTTCCGGGGCCTTAATGCTGGTCGGCGCGGTAAATACGTCTTTTGTAGGTTCCAACGGGGTGCTTAACCGTGTGGCCGAAGATGGTATTTTGCATGACTGGTTCCGTCACCTGCACAAAAAATACGGGACCACTCACCGCCTTATAAACATGATCGCTATCTCCCAGATACTCATTATATTTATCTCGCGCGGGGACGTTTTTTTGCTTGGGGAAGCTTATGCTTTCGGAGTGCTTTGGAGCCTAACTTTCAATACCCTTTCCATGATCATACTTCGTTTCAGGAAACTGGAGGAAAAACGCGAGTGGATCTTTCCGCTGAATATCAGAGTGGATAACACTTATGTTCCCATAGGTCTTATGGCTGTATTAGTGATTTTGCTTGCCGCCACCGGCATGAACATGCTGACAAAAAAAGTAGCCACCATCGCCGGCGTGCTTTTTACCATGACATTTTACGCCATTTTCCAGATATCCGAAAAAATGAACCAGAAAAAGGCACAGCTTTATGCGCCGGATGAGGATGCCGAAGAGAAGCTGAATATGCGCCGTGAGGCGGATATTAACACTATTATCCCGGAACTCAAAAAACCTCGGCGCGTGCTGATACCTGCCCGGAACCCCAATAATCTTCTGCATTTAAAGGCCGTGCTTGAAACCGTGGACGACGAAACTACTGATATAATAGTTCTGAGCGCCAAAATTACGCACGGCTTCGCCACCGGTTCTGAAACCATGGGCGAAGACGACAAAGAACTGTTCCGGGCCGTGGTGCTTATGGCCGAAAAATACGGCAAAACCGTAAAACCCATTTTCATGTTCTCCAATGACCCGTTCTATTCCATAGTGCAGATAGCCCAGGCCGCCGGTGTGGACGAGATAGTTATGGGCGTGTCCGGTTCCTTCGGGGCCGAGGCCCAGCTTGAGAAACTCGCCATGGCCTGGGGTATGCTGAAAAAATCAGAAGGCGCGGAGAAAATGGTTACCGCCAGAGTTGTATGGGAAGGACGGCAGATGAGTTATCAGTTAAGTTAGGAGCTGCTAGTCGGCTTGTAGGCTGGTATGCTTTCTGTGGAATTCCTAAATTAGGCCTACTAGCATACTAGCTGGCAATCTTCCCCGCCTACCAGCTTTAATGAGGAGTTTTTATGTCAATACTACGAATCTGTAAATACGGTGAGAAAATACTTGAAAAGAAAACGCGGAAGGTGGACTTCGCCAAATTGAAAAGTGAACTGCCTTCTTTGCTTGCGGACATGTTTGAAACCATGGACGCGGTAAAAGGTCAGGGGCTTGCCGCCAATCAGGTCGGCCTTGATTTGCGTCTCTCGGTGATAAAAATCAGGAAAGAAAACGACGAAGATCTGAGAATAATAGTGATCAACCCTGAAATAGTGGAAAGCTCCGGGTCTCTTCATAAAGAGGAGGGCTGTCTTTCCTTTCCCGGTCTTTTTGCCAAGGTAAAGCGTTTTTCAAAGGTTAAAGTAAGGGCCTATAATGAAAAGGGCCTTCCCATAGAAATAAACGCTGAAGGGCTTTTTGCGCGGGCTCTACAGCATGAAATTGACCATTTAGACGGTATGCTCTTTATAAACCGTCTTCCTTTTACCACGCGTCTGAGGTTAAAACCAGTGCTCTTCAGACTGAAGAAACAATGGAAAAAAATTGACGAAAGCAAGCTAAAGCCGGTAACCGGTAACCAGTAACCGGTAGCCAGTAAGCAGTATTAAGGTATTCGTTACTACAACCGTCAGTTGCCCGTTTTTTACCGGTTACTGACCACCGGTTACCGGTTACTTGCTGTTAGACTATGTCCAAGTTAAAAATTGTTTTTCTCGGCACTCCCGCCATCGCCTGCGGCTTTCTGAAGGACCTCCACACGTCCGGCCATGAGGTTTTGGGCGTTATTTCCCAGCCTGATAAAGCTAAAGGCCGCGGGCTTAATATATGCTGCCCGCCGGTTAAAAACGAAGCCGACAGGCTTTGTCTTGAAACCTGCCAGCCGGCCTCGGGAGCGGAGCTTAAGGAGACGCTTGTGCGTCTTAAACCGGATTTATGCGTGGTGGTGGCTTACGGGCGTCTTATCAAAGAAGACGCGCTTCGCGTGCCAGGCCTGGGCTTTGTGAATGTTCATTTCTCCCTGCTGCCGCGATACAGGGGCGCCGCTCCGGTTCAGTGGGCGCTTATAAACGGCGAAACCCGTACAGGGGTTACGGTTTTCTGGCTGGATAAGGGGCTTGACACCGGCCCTGTCTGCGCCTCAAGCGAGGTTCCCATTGAGCCGCGCGATGACGCCCGAAGTCTTTTCGCGAAGCTTGAATTCAAGGGCGTGGCTTTGTTGCGGGAAGCGCTTGACGATATCGCCCGCGGAAAAATAATAAAAAAGCCGCAGACAGGTTCGGCGTCCTGCGCCCCCCGTCTTACCCTGGCAGATTCCTGGCTTGATTTTTCACTCAGCGCAAAAATAAATTATGACAAAATCCGGGGACTTTCAGACGGGCCCAGGGCTAGATTCCTTATTGGCGCGGGAGCAAAGCGTGTGGCGGTGCAGGTGCTTAAAGCAACGCTTGCGCCAGAGCCAGCCGCGCCGCTGCCGCACGCCGCTAACGGCTGTGTTTGCGCCATTGAAAGAGGAAAGGGTTTTTTTATAAAATGTAGCGGCTCAAGCCTGCTTATTGAAGAAGTTCAGCCGGAGGGTAAGAAGCCGCAGAAAGCGTATGATTTTTTAAACGGTTTAAGGCTTAAGCCCGGAGACGCGCTGGCAATATTAGGGAACAAAGGTACAGAGGCGCAAAGTGACAAAGGGTCAAAGTTATAAGGAGCTCCTTCACTTTGTGCCTATGTGCCTTTGAACCTGTGTCACTTTCCATCGCCTTTTTTTGCAAGGAGACACCGTGGGATTAAAAGATTTTTTTGCCGCCAATTCGTCCTCCTTCGCCAAGGCTTCGGAGGGACATGGTCCTGCGAAGCTGTTGTCTAGCGAAGCAGACCCGTCCGAAGACGCAAAAGAACGTATTGTCAGTCTGGGTTTTGTCGCCAGAGTGGCAGGGGTAGGTCTCGCTCTTTTCTTTTTAACGTATTTCCTGTTTTCCTGGACTATGGAAACTGTCATACACAGCAGGAAGGAAGTTATTGTTCCCGACATAAGCGGAAAGTCCGCGTCAAACGCCCTTCAGCTTCTCAGCGAAAATAACCTGGCTCTAAGGATAGGCGGATATGAATTCAACGATTCCGTGCCTATAGGCACGGTTTTGCGCCAGATTCCCTCCTCCGGCACGGCTGTGCGCGAGGGGAAAATTGTAAAGGTTGTTTTCAGCCAGGGCGGGGAATCCGTTTTTATCCCCACGCTTATAGGCCTGCCGCTCAGGAACGCCGAGCTTCTTTTGCGCCAGCGCTCGCTGCTGCTCGGCGAGGTTACAGAGTCTTATTCTCTGAAGGCGGAAAAGGGTATTGTGCTTTCCCAGGACCCGAAGTCCGATTCCAGCGTTACTAAAAATACCATGGTGCAGGCGGTGGTATCCGCCGGCGCTCCTCCGGCCGGCATAATTATTATGCCGGATTTCCGGCAGAAAAAAACCGAAGACGCGTATCAATGGGCGTCTGAAATGAAGATCACTTTCAGCCTGGTTGAAGACGAAAGTTCGCTTTTTCCTTCAGGCACGGTCATAGACCAGTCGCCCTCTCCCGACACCGTGGTTTCTTCGGATTCAAAAGTTTCTCTTACTGTAAGCGCGAGGAAGGGGCAGGGCGCCAAGGCCGCGGGCGAGTTCCGCGTGCATTATGAGGTCTCCCAAAGCGGTTCTCAGCGCCACATCCGCATTGTGGCGCTAAACCACGGCGGGGAGCGGGAAATTTTTAACGGCTTGCGGGATCCGGGCTCAAAAATTGACCTGGCCGTGCCGCTCGCCGGCGCGGAAAAAATCAGGATTTTTGTGAACGGCATTCTGGTTGAAGAGCGCCCGGTGCAATGACGAAACCCTTAATTCCTTGTCCGTCCGGGGAGATCGCCCTGGTGCCTTCGGTTCTTTCGGCCGATTTTTCCTGCCTCAGGCGCAGTCTTAAAAAAATAGAGGCCGCGGCGGATTGGGTGCAGGTGGATGTTATGGACGGGCATTTCGTGCCCAACCTCAGTTTCGGTCCGGGAGTGGCCAGGGCCGTGGCCGGGGCCACCATCCTTCCGGTTGACGCGCACTTAATGGTGGAGCGTCCCCTTGAGTTTGTTGACGCTTTTGCCGCTTCCGGCGCCCGGCTTATCACGGTGCACGCCGAGGCCAAAGACAGCCTGCTTTGCCTCAGGCGGATAAAGCGCCTGGGGATAGCCGCCGGAGCGGCTATCAGGCCTAAAACGCCTTTTAAAAGCGCGGAAGCTTTTCTCAGAGAGGCGGACCTTATCCTCATTATGACAGTGGAGCCGGGTTTTGGCGGCCAGCGCTTTCTGCATGCAATGATTGAAAAAATTTCCGTGGCCAGGCGCGCCATAAACGCTTCAGGGCGAAAGATCTGGCTGCAGGTCGACGGCGGAATAAACGCCAGCACAGCCGAACTCGCGGTTAAAGCCGGGGCTGACTCGCTTGTAATGGGCAGCGCGGTATTCGGCGCTTGCGACCCGGCCGTATTTTTGAGGAATTTGCGTTTGAAATTATCAGGTCGCGGCACAGGGAGGCGTATATGGCAAAAAAAGTTTTAATAGTTGAGGATGAGGACCTTATAGCCAAGGTGCTCTCCATACGGCTTGAAAACAGCGGCTATCAGGTGTCTATCGCATACGACGGGGAAGAAGGGCTGGAACAGGCAAAAAAAGAAAAGCCGGATCTTATGCTTTTGGATATCGGCCTGCCGCGCATAGACGGCAACACGCTCTGTGAACTTATAAAAACCGATCCCGCGACCAAAGGGATAAAAATAATAATGCTCACCGGCAAAAGACTTGTGGGAGACATGGAAAACGCTTTTTCCGCGGGCGCCGATATTTATGTCAACAAGCCTTACGACTGGACCCGGCTGCAGGTTCATATACAAGCCCTTATCGGCAACCCGTAGAAAAACCCTTTCTTTTTCCCCCGCGGTTAATACCGCCGCCTGCCGAGTGCAATTGAAGCCGGAAATATAATATAATAATGCTGTCGGGCTCTGTTATTGGCGGCTTTGAAGCTGCCAGGGTGGTTACGCCGTTTTTTGCCGCAGTTGAGCCCAGCTCTTTTTGTGAGTAAGGAGGAAAAGTATGGCAGTAGTTCTAAGGCTTCAAAGAATAGGGAAAAGAACGCAGCCCCATTACAGGATGGTGGCCATTGAAAAAACCAGAGGGCCGCACGGCGAACCCTTGGAAGTTGTCGGCCATTATAATCCCAAGGCGGAAAAAGACGCCCAGAAAGTTACCATCAACATCGAAAAATACGAGGGCTGGATAAAGAACGGAGCCAAAGCTTCCCAAACTGTGGATTCCCTGTTTGACAAGGCCAAAAAGGCCGCGAAGACCGTTACCGCTCCCGTACAGAAATAAGGGAAACCGGGTTACGGTGGTTTTCCCCCCTTAGCCGCGGACAGTCTGCCTAAGGCGATGCGGGGCAGGCCAGTGTCACAATCTCTTTGGGAAAGGATGGAGGATGCTTTTTATGAAAGAAGCTTTAATGTACATAGTAAACGCTCTTGTCAATGAGCCCCAGCTGGTGAAAATAGCTTCGTCCGAAGACGGTAATGTTCTGCGTTTCAGGCTGTCCGTGTCCCCGGCCGACAGGGGCAAGCTGATAGGTAAAGAAGGCCGGGTGATAAAGTCTGTAAGAACGCTTATACAGTCGGTAGCCGCCGCGCAGAATAAGAAAGTTTTTGTGGATGTGGTGTAAGGGGTAGTAGTTAGTAGACAGTAGGTGGTAGGTAGGGAAAGCGGTATCCCTTGAAAACCTGCCTATTACATACTACCTACCATCTACTACCTGATACCTTATGCGGATTGATGTTATTACCCTGTTCCCGCGCAGCGTTGACGAAGCCCTGTCGGAAAGTATTATAGGCCGGGCGCGCGGTGAAGGGTTTCTTAAACTCTCTTTTGTTAACCCGAGAGATTTTTCAGGCGACCGCCGCGGTACCGCCGATGACAAGCCTTACGGAGGCGGCACCGGCATGGTAATGATGGCGGAGCCCGTATACCAGGCGCTGAAAAAAGTAAAACAGAAAGGTTCCTTCACGGTGCTGCTTACCCCGAAGGGCAGGCCGTTTACCCAGAAGCTGGCCTTGAGCCTGGCTAAAAAAAAGCGCCTGATCTTTATCTGCGGCCATTACGAAGGCACCGATGAGAGGATTTCCCCTCTGGCCGATCTTGAGCTCTCAGTGGGCGATTATGTGCTTACGGGAGGCGAGCCGGCGGCTGCGGTGGTGATAGACGCTGTTACGCGCCTTATTCCCGGGGTGCTCAAAAAAGCCGACGCCACGGTGAACGAAACTTTTACCGGTTCGCTTCTGGAAGCCCCGCATTATACCCGTCCCGCGCTCTGGCGCGGTAAGAAAGTGCCGGCGGTTCTTCTGGGCGGTAACCACGCTTTAATAGATAACTGGCGAAAGACCAAGGCGCTGGAACTGACTAAAAAGTACCGGCCGGATTTGCTGAAGAGATTACGGTGATGAAGAATCGATTACAGCGATAGGACTCTTAAAGGAGGAAATATGAAGGACATCCAGGCTCATCTCGGACTGAAGAATGAAAAATTTGATTTCAGGACGGGCGATACCGTGAAAGTTCACACCAAAGTGGTGGAGGGAGACAGCGAAAGGATACAGGTTTTTGACGGCGTGGTTATTTCAAGGCGCGGCTCAGGCATAGCCGAAACCATCATCGTAAGGAAAATTTCCTACGGTGTGGGTGTGGAGCGCATTTTCCCCATCAATTCTCCGAGAATTGACAAAATTGAAGTGACAAAAACCGGTAAAGTAAAGCGTTCGAAAATTTATTATATCAGGGAACTGGCAGGCAAATCCGCCAGACTTAAAGAGACCGGGCAGAAAGAAGACGGCGGAGTTGCGTCGCAGGCGGTATCTCAGGTTGAGGCGGTCCCCGCGGCTCCGGCTTCCGCGGCAGCCCCGGCTTCGGCTGCCACCGACGTTAAAGCCGCTAGTTAACAAAAGGGTATAGGAACTGGAGAAGTCAGAGGACAGATGTCAGAAGTCAGATCCGCAATTGATTTCCTCAAATCTGATTTCTGTCCTCTGGCTTCTGACCTCTACTCTAGCCCCTCTACCCTAACTCCTATCCCAAAAGGCGGGATATTGGAAAAAACAACTGTGCCGCTTTCCACTTTTGACCATTCATTGATAGCCCAAAGAAATCCCGTTTTTCTTGTGGGTGTTGACGAGGCCGGACGGGGACCTTTGGCAGGCCCGGTGGTCGCTTGCGCCGCCCATATTCCTCCCGCGGTTTTTCCCCTGGTTTCCCCCTTTGTAAATGACAGTAAAAAATTAACCCCCAAAAAAAGGGAGGCGGCTTTTTCGGCTATGCTCGGAGCCGGGGTTCGTTCCGGTTTCGGCTGGGCAATGCCTGAGGAAATTGACCGCTGCAATATATTGGAAGCCACCTTCAACGCCATGGGCACGGCGGTTAAAAGGCTCGCCCGCCTCCTTGGTGTGCTGCCGCCCGCCGGTTTATTTGTTCTGGTGGATGGGCCGTATAAAATAAAGCGTCTTGCCGTAAGCCAGGAGGCCGTGGTGGACGGCGACGCGCGCTCTCTTTCTATCGCCGCCGCGAGTATTTTCGCGAAGGTTCTGCGCGACCGCTGGATGGCGCGCCTTGAGACGCGGCACCCGGGCTACGGCCTGGCAAAACATAAGGGCTATGGTACGGCCTCGCACCTTTCCGCCTTGCGCGTTTTGGGCCCGTCTGCCGTTCACCGCCTTAGTTTCGCGCCTGTAAAAATGGCAGCTATATCAGAAGTCAGAAGCCAGAAGTAGGAATTTGCTGGCCATTCGCTCGCCAGTTCGGCGAGCGCCCGCTGAAATAGCGGGCGAATTCTGACCACTGATCACTGTCTACTTGGGCGGCACCAAAAAAATTATGAACGACCGTGGCAAAATTTACGAAGACCAGGCCGCCGCTTTCCTTGAAAATGCCGGTCTCACGCTTATACGGCGCAACTGGAGCGCCCCCACAGGCGAGATAGATATTATAGCTTCAGAAAAAGGCGCTCTGGTTTTTGTGGAAGTACGCGGGCGTTCAAGCGCGGGTTTTGGCTCCCCCGCCGAAACGGTGACAAAATCAAAGCAGGTCCGAATCATAAAAACGGCTATCGGCTATCTTAAGGCCAAGGCTCTTAAACCGGAGAGCGTTCGTTTTGACGTAGTGGCTATTATCCCTGGAAACGCGCCGGAACATATCCGTGGCGCCTTTGATGCCGGAAAATACTGGTATTAAACCCAGGGTTTAGGGTAGAGGGTAGAGTTGCAGAAAGTAAAGAACTCCTTACTCTAAACCCTATACCCTAGCCCCTATACCCTGTTGTTAAAGGAAACTACTTATGAACACCCCCTGTGATACGCTCAAAACAGTTGACATTGCGGCTGGCTGGCTGAAGACCAGGACCGGTGGGCGCAAACCGGCAATAGCCATAATAGCCGGCAGCGGCCTTGCCGACTCCCTGCCGGGGCTTGACGACAAGCTGGTTATCCCGTATAAAGAAATTCCGGGTTTCCCTCCCCCCACGGTAAAGGGGCACAAAGGCGAGCTTATTTTCGGGCGGCTGGGTTCCAAGGAAGTTGTTGTTATGCGCGGGCGCTTCCATTACTACGAGGGCCGGCCCCTTAATTTCATCGCTTTTCCCATACGGGTGCTGGGCGCTTTGGGAGTGAAAAAATTGATTCTGACCGCCGCGGTCGGTTCGCTTAAACCTTCCATTAAGCCCGGCGATCTGCTGCTGCTTAAAGACCATATAAACCTGATGGGTTCAAATCCCCTTATAGGAAATTATAACCCGGCTTTCGGCGAAATGTTTCCAGATATGAATGAGCCCTATGACGCCCTGCTTCGCGAGACCGCCGTTAAGACCGCGAAAAAACTGAGGGTGGCCGTGAAAACCGGCGTTTACGCGGCCGTACCCGGCCCGTCTTATGAAACACCCTCCGAAGTTAAAGTTTACCGCCTTCTTGGCGGGGATGTGGTTGGCATGTCGGTGGTGCCTGAAAACATAGCCGCCCGCCAGCTTAAAATGCGTGTGCTCGGTCTGTGCTGGATTTCAAACTTCGCCAGCGGCATTTCACAAACAACTCTGTCCCACGACGAAGTGCTTGAGCTCGGCGCCGTAGTTTCAGTGAAAATAAAAATCCTGCTTGAAAGCCTGCTGAGATCCGAGGCATTCTGACCGCGGAGGCTAGTATGCGAGTATGCTGGTAAGCTTAAAGCCTACTAGCCTACAGGCCTACCAGCTGTTAAGGAGTCTTATGCGAATGCTTGACCTGCTGCTTAAAAAACGCTCCGGCCTTGAACTTTCCGGCCCCGAGCTTGAATTTATAGCTGCCGGCGCGGCTTTGGGTTCTATACCGGATTATCAGCTTTCCGCCTGGCTTATGGCCGTTTTTTTTAACGGCCTTACCAAAAAAGAAACCGCCGCTTTTACCAGGGCCATGGCCCTTTCAGGCGCGCGTCTTAACCTTAAAGGCGTTAAAGGCGCCAAGGTGGATAAGCATTCCACCGGCGGAGTGGGTGACGGCGTGTCGCTCGCGCTTGCTCCGGTGGCTGCCGCCTGCGGTGTGGTGGTGCCCATGATGAGCGGCAGAGGCCTTGGCCACACTGGTGGAACGCTTGATAAGCTTGAGTCCGTGAAAGGCTTTAAGGTGCGGCTCGCCCCGGGGCGCGTGGTAAGCCAGCTTAAAGCCACGGGACTTTCAATGTTCGGCCAGACGGCGGAGCTGGCTCCCAGCGACAGGAAACTTTACGCGCTTCGCGACGCTTCATGCACAGTGGAATCTATGCCGCTGATAGTCGCAAGCATACTTTCAAAAAAATACGCCGAAGATATTACCGGGCTTGTAATGGATGTTAAATACGGCTCGGGCGCTTTCCTGAAAGATTTTAAAAAAAGCAGAGAATTGGCGGTTGCCTTAATGGAGACCGCCAGGCTTCTGGGCATACGCTGCGTGGCGCTGCTAACGGCTATGGAAGAGCCGCTGGGCCTTGCCGTGGGAAACGCTATTGAAATGGAACAGTCCATCCGGATATTACAGGGCGAAAAAGGCCCCGCGGATTTCATGCGGGTGCTTGAAGTGCTTTCTGGCTGGATGATTTACCTTGGCGCCAAAGCCCGTACTCCGGAGGAAGGCGAAGAAAAGGCGAGAAGAGCCATAGTTTCCGGCGCCGCGCTTGAAAAATTGCGCCTGCTGTTCAAATGGCAGGGCGGAGATACGCGGGCGGCGGATAACCCCGGGCGTTTCCTGCCCAGGGCAAAGCTTTCTCGTGAAATAAAAGCTGTCAGGGGCGGGTATCTTACCAGGCTTGATTCAAGGACCGTAGGACATGCCAGCGTGATGCTTGGCGCCGGCCGCAGCCGGGCCGAGGACACGGTAGATTTCGGCGCGGGAATAATGCTTTCAAAAAAACTCGGAGATAAACTGAGGCCGGGCGAAGTGGTGGCCAGGCTTTACGCCTCCGACGCTAAAAAACTTTCCGAGGGCGCCAAAATGTTTGAGAGCGCGCTTGCAACGGGTCCGCGTCCGCCCAAAAAAGAGCCGTTGATAAGAGAGATAATAAAGTGATCATAACGCAAAGCGTTATGATCGCCATAAGTTTTAAGCCATAGGCCATATGTCAGTTAAGGAACTCCTTAAGAGCTTATAGCGTGCAGCCTACGGCGTATGGCAGTGATGGCATTATGGCGTTTATCAGGAGACTTGTATGAATAAAAATATCCATATTTCAAAACATCCTCTTGTGCTTGATAAAATAGCCCGCTTGAGGGACAAGAACACATCCGCGGCCGATTTCAGGCGGCTGACAGGCGAAACCAGCCTGCTTTTGGCTCACGACGCGCTTTTAAACGTGAAAGTAAAAAGTGTGAGCGTGCGCACGCCCATAGGCGTTGCGCCGGCGCAAACGCTTTCCCACGACATGGTTTTTGTGGCTATTTTAAGGGCGGGGCTTGGCATGCTTGACGGCCTGGTTAAGCTTCATCCAGAAGCAAAACTGGCGCATATAGGCATTTATCGCGACGAGGAAACGCTAAAGCCCGTAAAATACTATGTCCGCCTTCCCAAAATAAAGAAAGACAGCCTGGTAGTGGTGCTTGACCCCATGCTTGCAACAGGGGGCTCCGCAGTAGAAGCCGTGGAAATACTTAAAGCCAGGGGCGCGGTAAATCTTTGTTTTATCGCTCTGATAGCGGCTAAGGAAGGTTTACGCCGACTTTCAGCCGCGCACCCCTGCCTGCCGGTTTATATCGGCACGGTAGATTCAAAGCTGAATAAAAACGGCTATATAGTGCCGGGCCTGGGCGATGCCGGCGACAGGATGTTCGGAACAGATTAAAACCGGCTCCCGCCGGTTTTAATGTCACAAGTCACAAGTTTCAAGTCACAAGTGAAAAAGGACAGCAATTGCTGTCCTTTTTTATGCCCGCCGGTGCTCTTACTTGTGACTTGTGACCTGTGTCTTGTGACTATTTCCTGGCGTGCGGGCCGGCTATTTTTAAAAGCCCGGCGTGATCCAGTATTTTTATGGCTTTGGATTCCCGTTGTATCAGGTGTTTTTTTTCAAATTCAGCTAGTATCCGGACCACGGTTTCAAGAGCCAGACCGGTTATTTCGGCTATCTCCGTGCGCTTCAAGCCGTAGATCGCGGGAACGCTGGTATCTTTGCTTTTAAATGAAACTGCTTTAAGCAGGGCTTTTGCCACCTTGCCTTTGGCCGGCTGGTAAGCGGCATCGCTTAGTTTTGCCTGTAAATTGTGCGTTTCCTCTGCCAATTTACGCAGGAAAAGTTTGTATGTTTTCGGGTTGGCGGACAGGAAATTATCAAGGGCTTTTTCGCTTAAAAAAGAAAGAGTGGTGTCGCCCATGGACCTGGCGTTGCAGGAATAGTGATTGCCGGAGAAAAAAGCGATGTGGCCGAAAAGTTCCCCCGGGTGACGTATCCAGGATATCATCTGCTGGCCCCGGGCGTCTATGGAAAAAACTTTTGCCCTGCCTTTGCAGACCACAAAAATTCCGGAGGGTTTCTGGGACTCGCCGTAAATTTCTTCGCCGTCTTTAAGTTGGCGCACGGTTTTTATGGCGTCCCAGAGTTTTTTGGCCTCTGGCTCAAGTTTGTCGGCGAAACAAATTGTAAGAAAACCGCAACCTGAGCAATCCGCCACTGGTTTTTTTGTCGTATTTTCCATGTCTCCCCCCAACCCTTTGAATTATCATTATACAATTTTTTTTGGAAACTGTTTTGGGCCATTTGCTAAACTATACTGAGCGCGCTTTTGCGCGTTCAGTGTCACAAGTCACAAGAGCACAAGTCACAAGTTTGCACCAGTAAAAAAACAAAAATCCGGAATTTTAAACATCTTTCCTCTATCTTCAATCGTTTTTCTTACTTGTGACCTGTGCTCTTGTGACATGTGTCCTGCAATTGATATGTTCACAGAAATTAAAAAACTTGGCAAAGAATCGCTGGTTTACGGTTTGTCTACCGTGGCTTCGCGAATGCTTACCTTCCTTCTGCTTCCTTTCTACACGCATTACCTTTCCCCCGCCGATTACGGCGTGGTTGCGGCAGTTTTTTCCTACATAGCTTTTTTTAATATCCTCTCCCACTACGGCCTTGACCAGGCTTACATGCGCTACTATGAGGAAAGAGAAAAGGCTTTCCCCGCCGCCTTTTGGGGTATTACCGTGGTTTCTTTGATTATGGCAGTGGTTCTTTGCTGGGGAAGCAGGGGGTTTGCGCTTGCGGCCGGCATCGGCGCAGGCCGCAGCCGCCTGGTTATCTACTCTGCCGTTATTCTTTTTGCGGATGCTTTAAGCGCCGTGCCGTTCGCGGATCTCCGCATGGCGCATAAGGCGCTTAGATATTCCCTCATCAGGTTTTTAGCCGTGGTAGTGAATTTAGTTTTAAATTTTTGGTTTATCGCCGGTTCGGGCTGGGGACTTGAAGGAATTTTTGCCGCTAATATCATTTCCTCGCTGGTTACTCTCGCTGTTGTCCTTTGGCCGGCACTCCCGCGCCTGAAATTCAGCCTGGATAGGCCCCGCCCTTTTGGCCTTAGAACAGAAGATTTGGAAGCCGGAGATAAATCCGACGCCCGGGTTGGTGAACCAAAAGGGCGGGGTAAACCAGGCCGTTTGATGGGCATAGCCCTTGCGATACGGCACGGCCATAGGCCAGTGTTTTATGAAATGCTATCTTTCGCCCTGCCGCTGGTGCCGGCGGGGCTTGGCGCCATGGCCGTGCAGGTAATAGACAGGCCCATACTGCTTCGCATTTCGGGCGAGACGGCGGTTGGCATTTACCAGGCTAATTACCGCCTCGGCATTTTTATGATGCTGGTGGTAAGCATGTTTGACCAGGCCTGGCGCCCTTTTTTTATAGAACGGGCCAAAAACCCGGACGCAAAACCGCTGTTTGCCAGAATTCTCACTTATTTTGTCATGGGTTCTGCCGCGCTGGTGCTCGCGCTGTCCTTCTTTATGGATGATTTGGTGAAAATAAGAATTTTAGGCAGTCCGTTAATACATCCCGCGTATTGGCCGGGCCTGGGGCTTGTCCCTGTGGTTTTATGGGGATATTTATTCAACGGGCTTTATGTTAATTTTCTGGCCCCGGCCGTGATTGCAAGAAAAACAGGTTATATAATGGCCGCCGCTCTTTTCGGCGCGGCTATAAATATCGCAGCCAATTTTCTGCTCATTCCCCCTTTCGGTATTATGGGGGCCGCCTGGGCTACCTTCGCGGCATATTTTTCAATGGCAGTATTCATGTATCTGTCCGGCAGGGGCTTTTACTCCGTGCCCTACGAGTACAAACGCGTGGCCGGGTTGTTGTGCGCGGCGGGCCTTTGCGCTTGTGTTATTTTTCTAAAACCTTCAATGGAACCCGGTGCCTGGCTGGCCGCGCGCTTGGCGGCGCTTGGTGTTTATTCAGCCGCGGTTTTTTTTCTGCTCACGTGTGAAGAAAAAAAAGTTTTAGAAATATTTTTTACAAGAATATTCCCGTTTCCCCGCAGTTCTGAGCTTTAAACCCTTTACCTTTTTCCCTCATCCTTACTACCATAGGTCCTTTGTCATCTGAAAAAGGGACTTTTGGCCCTTAATATAACGTTTTTTTCCCGCGATAATATAAATATCCGTTCCCGTTTTTTAAGACATATGGCGAGAAAAATTATTGCTCTACTGTTTCTTATGTTTTCCACCCGCGTCAATGCGCTTTACGCCGGAGATTTTAGTCTGGTCCGGCTCAGCGCTTCGGATTTAAACGCCCTGGCGGCCCCTGCCTTACCCGCTGCACCGTCCACTGAAACAACTACTCCGCCCGTGCCGGAAAAAGACTGGACCGTGATGGTTTTCGTGAACGGCAAGAATAATCTGGAAAGTTATGCCCTCACGGACGTAAATCAGATGGAACTTGTAGGGAGCACGAAAAAAGTGAATGTACTGGTTGAAATGGGCCGCATGAAAGGACAGGAAGACGATGATGTGAACGAAGGTGATTGGACCGGCGTGCGCCGTTATCTTATCACAAAAGATTCGGACCTTAAGCACATAGCTTCCCCGGTGCTGGATTACCGCAAAGACGCGGATATGGGGTCATGGAAAGAGCTTGTGAATTTCGTTAAATGGGGCAAGACCCGCTATCCCGCGCGCCGCTACGCGCTTATCCTGTGGGACCACGGCTATGGCTGGAAACCTCTGGATGATGCCAACATCCCAGATTTTGCGAATGTCAGTAAAGGCTTCTCGCTGGATGACGCAACCGGTCATGAGATTTCCACTTTGCAGCTTGGCGCCGCGCTCAAGGCGGCCGGCGGAGTGAATTTCTTTATGGCCGACGGCTGTCTTATGCAGATGGCGTCAGTCGCTTACGAATTAAAAGATCATGCCGAGGTGATGGTAGCCTCCGAGGAAATGGAGCCTGGCATCGTCCTGCGCTACGCCCGGTTCCTGGAGATGATTGATGAAAAGCCTCAGTCGGACGCGGAAGAGCTTGGAGTTAACGCCGTAAGGATATACAGGGATTATTTTATATCAGGGGGCGATACGGAATTCACCATTTTGACGCAGTCCGCGGTCCGGCTATGGAAGATGTCGGCCTTGCGCGCGAAGCTGGACGTCTGGGCGGGGCTGGCCCTGGCGGCTGAAAGAGAAGTTCTCGCTTCCGCGAAAAAAGCCTGCAAGTCGTACGACGACCCGGAATATAAGGACCTTTACCACTTTGTGTCGCTGGTTACGGCGGGTACTCGGGACGCGGGGCTTCAGGCGGCGGGTGCGGATGTGATGAAGTTCATCACGAGCGAGCTGGTTATAGAGAACTGGGCCCTGGCTTCCGACAGCAACGGCATATCTATCTATGTGCCGGATAAATACGATCCTCTCTACGACAAACTGCAATGGTCCCGCGACGGAGTATGGGACGATTTCGCCAGACTGATGGCAACCCTGCCCCCTTCAGTTCCGCCCGGTGAATAAACACTTTGTTATTTTTCCTGCTGGAGTTTGCCGAAGGCGGAAACGCCGATGACGGTGGTGGCCGCGCAGAAAACAAATATCATGCCCAGGTCCGTCCAGGCCGAAAAAGCGCCTTTGCCGAGCATGATTATGCGCATGATGTCCACGGCGTAGGTAATAGGGTCTAATAGGCTGATGGTTTTTATGTAAGGCTCGGCCGTGGAAATGTCAAACAAAGCGCCGCTGAAAAAGAAAAGCGGCCAGGTCAAAAAGCTCATTATAAGTCCGAAGCCCTCCATGGATTTCATCCTGGCGCCTATGGTCAGCCCGATGTTGGTTATCATATAAGAAACCGGTAAGCAAACCGCCAGGCACAGCGCCACTTCCAGCGCTTTGAGCGGCAGTATGAAGCCGGCGCCTATAACAAGCAGCAGCAGGGTTTCTATTATCGCGCCCAGCATTCCCCCCAGCGTCTTGCCGATAAAAAGCGTGGTCCGCGAGATGGGCGCCGCCAGCACTTCTTTTAGAAAATCCAGCCGCTTGTCCCAGATTATGTAAAGTCCGTAAGTTATGGAGGTGAAAAGTATCACCATCGCAACTATACCCGGGAAGATGAACTGCTGGTAGGTATAGCCCGGCACGGGGCTGGTGCCGGAGACCATGCCGCGGCCCATGACGAACAGAAAGAGGAGAGGCGAGATCAGGATGGAAACAATGCGTTCTTTTTCCCTGAAGTAGACCTTTGCCTCGCGAAGCAGTAAAGCGTAAATGGCGTTTAAATTAAACATAAATGTAAGCGAATAGCGAATAGTAAATAGCGAATAGCGGTGGAGTTTCTCTCTAACTCTCCAGCTCCTAACTTCTTAACTTCTAAACTCCTGAACTTTTTTACGGCCGCTATCATGTTTCGAGTTTTCTATAAAACTCAATATTTCTTTGAGTATGTTACCTTCGCTCCAAACAGTCGGCATAACTCCGCGTCCTTCCGCCATGTTACCGTTTTCTCCTAAATAAAATGCTTTAAAGGGAAGATAATAACCGAGCCTGGAGTTTGGAAGGAAAACCGGCGATATGTCCCCAAAAGAGTTCATTCCACCGGTGTTGACGCCGACTGTTACTATGTTGGGAAACTGTTTTGCCATTGCGGTCACAAGCTCACATGTTGAATAGCATTCTTCATTAACAAGAATAAATATCTTCCCATCGTAAGTTTTATTTCCGAGAGGTATGTTCCTGGCAGATGTTCCAGGTTGTTCGAATGTTTTTGAATAATAATCTTTCTGTTCCAGATATGTCCTCATTGTTTTTCCCAACTTGTCCACTCTCTTTTTCAGACTGTTTATTTCCTTCTTGTTTTTGGTGTTTTTCTTTACGCGCTCAAGTCTGTTGAATTTGCTGTTATAATCCAGTATTGCCGAAGCCAATGACCTGACTGTTTTCATGAGTGGATAGACCAAATATCCCGCCTCAATATTTTCAAGCCAGCGAAAAAATATCGGGTCGCTTCCACCGGAATTATTCCGCAAATCCAATACTACATAGGGATAGTTTGAAAGGGTTTTCGCGCTGTCAATGAAAGCATTCATTTCGTCCGGATGTCCGGGATTAAACCCACTAAGGCTGATATAATAAACATCTTTTTGTATTTCCTTTTCCTCAAAAAGACCTGATTTTTCCTGTGTCGATACCTGAATCGGAGTAAGCGCAATCCTTTCTTCCCCTCCATCAGGCTTTTTGCAGGTGATATAATCCGCCTTCTTTTTCAAAACGACCATATCGGTTTTAACTATCTTTCCGTCGGAAAGATAGTCCTGTTCCTTTAAGATTTCTCCCTTATCGTCTAGGGAGCAGTTTGCGGTATCTATCTTTTCCCCGGCTCTATAAGGGTTCCAGCGCGAATAATTCTGATATCTTTTGTCTTTTCCATATGAGATATGAAAGTGGCCGTCTTCTATATTGTTTTTGGTGAGATTTGAGAGAAGTTCCGCATAATCCTGCACTTTCCATGTTTCTTTCGTGTTGATACTGTCTATAACAGAGGTGAAATAATGGTCCCATAAAAATCCATTTTTACCTTCGTAGTAATCATAACCGCCATAGCCGTATTTTAAAAAATAAGCCGCATACCGGAAATCATCAAGAGCCTGTTCTCTTGAGATTGTGTTTGGATATTTGTCGGGTTTCGACTGATTTTTATTTAAGATTACCTTATGAAAATCAAGAGTCGCGAAAAAATCATTTCCATACTTATCATTTTCCTGCGCAGCACCTTCTTTCAATATTCCAGCGGTAAGCGCTAATATTATCGCTATTATCCAGTTTTTTATAAGTCTTCTTGATCCTGGGTAATTCATATCGGGCCTTCCTCAACTCTATGCTATCCACTATCTTCTTGTTTTAATTGTCGCTATCCTTTCAAAAATACCTTCGGCGTGTTCTTCGGCGTCCTCGCTCATCTTCTGGCCGGCAAATTTTAAGAAGACATCGTCTAAGGTAACCCGCCGCACTTCCACTTCTTTGATGTCCCCACCGGCGTTTAAAAGCGCCTGTAAATTCTTTCCCGAATCAACGATGCCTATTTTGTAATGGCCGTTTTCCTGTTCCACGCTGTTGACGAACGGAAGTTTTTTCAGGGCTTCTTCGTTTATTTCGCCGGTAAGGAAGACCAGGTCCTGGCCGACTTTTTTCTTTAAAGCGAAAGGTGTGTCCAGTTCTATTATCCGGCCTTTATATATTATGCCTATGCGGTCGGCTAAGCTGTCCGCCTCTTCCATGTAATGGGTGGTAAGTATGATGGTGGTGTTATGGGCGTTTTTAAGTTCCCTGATATGGTTCCATACCGCTTTGCGGCTGGCCGGATCAAGACCCAGCGTAGGTTCGTCCAAAAAAAGTATCTTAGGGCCATGTATCAGGCCGCGCGCTATTTCTAGGCGCCGCCTCATGCCGCCGGAATAGGTTTTTACGAAGCTGTCGCCCCTGTCGCTTAAGTTGACCAGCGCCAGCATTTTGTCAATTTTTCCGTTTATTTCACTCCGGGGCAGGCCGTAAAGCATGGAATGGAGATAAAGATTTTCACGCCCCGTGAGAAGGTCGTCCACGCTGGGTTCCTGGAACACTATGCCTATCTGCCTGCGAACGTCCAGCGACTGGCGGTTGATGTCGTAGCCGGCTACCAGGGCGGAGCCGGAAGTGGGCCGCACCAGCGTGGCTAACATGCTTATAAGGGTAGTTTTCCCTGCGCCGTTCGGGCCAAGCAGGCCGAATACTTCGCCTTCCGGAATTTCAAGAGAAACGCCGTCAACGGCGGTTACCTCCCCGTAGCGCTTAACAAGATTGTCGGTTTGTATCGCGGCCATAAGTAAATTCTACAAAATCCAAGGTTGCCGTAGGCTGTAAGCCATAGGCGGAACGACTGCCATAGGCCGTAAGCCGTATGCCATAAATTAAGCGTAAAAAAATAATCCACGCCGAAACGGGGATTATTCGCGTAATAATTATCACTGCAGGTTCTTATTGAAGAAATTCAGTATTTTCCTGTCATACTCCGCCCCGCCAATATCCGCTGTTTCGCCGTGGCCGGCGCCTTTGATTATCCAAAGCTCCGTTTGCGGGGCTATTTTGTGCAGGGTCAGTGAATTTTCAACAGGCACCTGCGTGTCGCTGTCGCCGTGTATCAGCAGCACCGGCGTTTTTATGCCGGCTATAAAATTCTCCGGAGCCACGCTATCCGCGCTGATCCCCATAAACACCAGGTTCCATGCTCTCATGAACCACAAAAGCGGGATACGGAATACGCCAAAGCCTTTAAAAACAAAGTCCAGTTCACGGGTTAAACTCGCGTAAGGTGCGTCCAGTACCCGGGCTTTTATCTCTTCATTTTTTGCCATGGCCAGGGTAGCCGCTCCCATTGAAAAGCCGAAAGCTCCTATACGGGTTAAACCTTTAGCCTTCAGGAAATTTATGGCGGCGGTTACGTCCTTGGTTTCGCGGCGGCCACCCGTTGAGAAAAAGCCGCCGCTTTTTCCCATGGCCCTGAAATCAAACAGGATCAGGTTGAAATCTTTAGACAGAAAAGAGGTAAAGCCCAGAACATTGCCCTTGTCCATGGGGTAGCCGTGGCAGATTATTACGGCTTTATCGCTTTTCGCGTTAGGAATGAACCAGCCGTCCAGTTCCACCCCGTCCGAGGCTGTAAGTCTGATATTTTCCACCCCGCGGTCTGCGCGCCAGTGCCCGGGCGGGCTTACATATCTTTTCGGGTGGGTATACATGAAAAACACGATAAGCGAAAGCACCAGGTAAAGCGCCGCGGGATAAACTATAACCCTTATTAGTATGGCCGGGATCATTTTTTTCACTTTTCTCTTCCCGCATCCCCGTATGCGGCTAGCATTGGAACGAACCTGACCCTGGTAGTGCCGGTTTCCTTAAAACCCTCGGCAGTTCTTTCAAACACTTTAAGCGTCTGGGCTTCTTCGGGGCCGATGGGTATTACCAGGCGGGCTCCGGGTTTAAGCTGGTTTAAAAGCTCCCGCGGCGCGGAAATGGCTGCGCAAGCGGTAATTATGCCGTCATAGGGCGCGCGCTCGGGCCAACCCGCGCGCCCGTCGCCTGTTTTAAGATTTATGGCTGGATACCCCAGCCTTTCGAGCGTGAGGCCGGCGGACTTTGAAAGTCCGGGAAAAATTTCAACGCTATACGTCTCGCAGCCAAGCTCGCTTAAGCACGCGGCCTGATAGCCGGAACCGGTGCCGATTTCAAGGACCTTTGCTCCCGCTTTTATCCCCAGTAATTCCATCATCAGCGCCACAATATACGGCTGCGACATGGTCTGACCGCTTGATATAGGAAGCGGATAATCCTCGTAAGCGCGGGTGCGCAAATCTTCGGGCGCGAACAAATGCCGTTTTACACTGCCCATGGCCGTCAACACCCCGGCGTGTTTTATGCCGCGCCGTTTTATCTGGTCATCCACCATTTTTGACCGCAAAAAGGTCTGGAATTCCTCAAATTTAGGGCCAAGTATGTGATGGATCATAGTAAATTTTTGCCATAAGCTATATGCCATAGGCCATAAACTACAAGGAAACTCTTAAAAAAACTATGGCTTACGGCTTAGCTTATGGCGTATGGCGTGTTATTTTACCACACTCCTTTTTGTACCATGAAGCAGGCGGTGACTGTTTTTATGCCGTAGAGCTTCGCTTTTTTGAGCGCTGCCGGCGATTCGGAGCCGGGTTGCATCCACACGGTTTTTATCCCGAGTTTGTTGCACTGCTCAATTACTGCAACTGTTGCGTCCGGCGGTATCACGGTTATTACGAGGTCCGGTCTTTTTTCAATTTCGTCAAGGCTTGGATAAAGCCGGTTTCCCAGCACAAATCCGCCTTTCGGGTTTACGCCCTTAACGGGATACCCGGCTTTAAGCAGGTCGCGAAAAATTTTATACCCGTATTTTGAAGCGTTGTCCGATACCCCAACCACGGCTATAAGTCCGTATTCTGTCGGATTCATTTAGTTTCCCTTAATATTTATACCACTCAAGGCTTTCCCCTTCGGCTTTATGCGCGCAGTCAATTACCAGCATGCCGGAATTTATGGAGTCCGTGCTTGAAAAATAAAGCCAGCCGCCGCTGTCCGTTACGGCGGAAGACAGGTTGTTCTCGTATTTTTTTGAATCAATCACGGTTACATTGCCGGTTTTTACGTGGCCCGGCAATTGTAATTCCGGTATGAACTTCAGATAACCGGTTGTCAGTTCGCTCAGGTCTTTCGGAAAAATGCCGTTGTGGTCGGAGTAATAAATCTGCAGGGCGGTTCGTGTTTGGGCCAGACTTGATCTGGCCGCGGTTTCCTGTTCTTTGTAAAGAAGTTCCTTCTCTTCGGCCTCAAGCTCTTGCAGTATTTCAGGGCCAAGCAGGGCTTTAAGCTTTATGGCGAGTCTTGATATGTCTTTTGAGGTTTCCTCAAGTTGTCCCGGTTCAAGCCTGCCCTGTTTTGCTAGCATGACCGAAAGATACTTTATGGCCTGAAGCGTTTCTTTGAGGTATTTCGGCATGCAGGCCGTTTTAGCCGCAGTCGGAGTTTCCGGCGGGGTTTGGACCGTATCAGGGGCGGCAGGCGGCTGTTTTTTAATCTCGGGGACGCTCAGTGCAGTTCCCTCAAGCGCCATGGCCGGAGTTACGGGTGAAAAAACAAAGCCCAGCGCCGCGCCCCAAAAAAGTATTATTTTCATTCCCCCGCCTTTTCCCGCCTATGGCCCCGCCACCTGCTTATTTGCCGAAAGCAAATCTGCGATTTACAGTCAGACGGCGGGGCGGCAGAGCCCTCAAATCTTCCAGTTTTCCAGTTCGGTGATGAATTTATAATCCGTAAGGTCAAATTGTATGGGCGTAATTGAAATATAGCCGGCCCTTACCGCGTTCAGGTCGCTTGAGGTGTCGGAGTCTTTTGGCTTAAAATCGCCGTCCATCCAGTAGTAAATCTGGCCGCGCGGATCTTTGCGCATGTCAAACCAGTCGTTGAAAGAGGTGCGGCTCTGGTTGGTAACGCGCGCGCCTTTAATTTTTGAAGCGGGTATGGCCGGTACGTTTACATTTAAAAGCGTGCCGGCGGGCAGGCGGTGTTTTTTCATGGCGGCGGCTATTTTAGCGGAAAACGCTGCGGCCGCCGAAAAATCCGGCCTGACGAAAGTGTCAAGCGAAACCGCCAGGGAAGGAATCCCTAGCAGCGCCCCTTCCGTGGCTCCCGAAACCGTGCCGGAATAAAGGATGTTATAGCCGGTATTCGCGCCCAGGTTTATTCCGGAAACCACCAGATCCGGTTTTTTTTTCATCAGGGTTTTGATGGCCAGTTTTACGCAATCAGCCGGCGTGCCGCTTGTGGCGTAGCCGAAAAAATTACCGTTGCGGCGCGCTTCGTTCACCCGCAAGGGGTCAGCCAGGGTGATGGCATGGCCCACGGCGCTGCGCTGGGTATCGGGAGCCACCACGGTTACATTGCCCATTTTTTTCAGAGCCGCGGCCAGGGCGGCAATGCCCTCGGCATAAATTCCATCGTCGTTTGTGATGAGTATTTCCATTTTGATCTAAAATTCGGAAAAAGCGCGGGGCGGGCCCAGGCCTTTTGGCAACAAGGAAAAGCTCTATACGCTATGCGCAAACCTGTCGGCTGAAGCTCTATGCCAAAAAGAGCTGGGCGGATTCTATGTTCCAACTAGCTGAAATAACTGTCGTAATTGTGCAAAATGACGGGGCCCGTAATTTCCTTGATGAGGGCGTCCAACTGGGCTATATTGAACGGCTTTTTGATGAATCGGACTTGCTGGTTTTTTAAGGACATGGTGTCACTTTCCGGTATCTTCAGCCCGCTCCAGATAATAGCGGGGATCTTTTTGTAGTCTTCAAGATTCCTTAGTTTTTCAAAGGCCGCCAAGCCGTCAAGCCCCGGCATATTTATGTCCAGAATGACCAGATCGGCGCTGAACCCTTTCAGCTTTTCAAATAATTCATTGCCGTCACCAACACAAACTATACCATGCCCCGTGGACTGCAGATGCGCGCTGATCATACTCAGGAGGTTGGAGTCATCATCCGCTATTATAATATTCATAGATTAAAAACCGGCAGTCATCAGCTATGACCAATTATTAAACAAAGTTTACATTAATATTCTTTTTTCTTCAATGGCTCGTGTAGGCAACAGCTTGCCCACCCTGCCTCCGTATCTGTGTGGAAACGGGGAGGTCAGAAATGGTATATGTGAAAAGAACCGTGAAGGATGTGGATTTGTATAAGGCGTTTTATTTACAATAAGAACATTATGGCTAAGATTATAAAAAAATCGGTTCGAAGCCGGAATTTATGGATGAAAACGAAAAGAACGGAAAAAAGTCCGCCCAGGCAGGAGAAAATACTCCTTGTGGACGATGATGAGATCTTCCGGGAAGAATTTGTGGAATGTTTCAGCGGATACGGGTTTATTCAGGCGGCTGACGGCAATGAAGCCATGAAGATCCTGAAAAAACCTAATGAGATAGACCTTGTTATAATGGATGTCCGGATGCCGGGCATGGACGGCCTGTCCCTGTTAGAGAAAATAAACAAAATTTCTTCCGGTGTGGGCACTATAATCGTCACCGGCTACAGTTCCAAAGAGGTGGTTTTAAGGGCGTTAAGAGGCAAGGCCGACGATTACCTGGAAAAGCCTTTTGATCTTGAAAAGGCCCGCGCCGTAATTGAAAAGGTGCTGAACGCCAAAAATGGCGGGTACTGCAACGACGCGGCCGACACCGCGGGTAAGATAGAACATGTGAAACGCTTTTTGAGCAGAAACTCATCGCGAAAAGTTTCCCTGAAAGATGCGGCAGAGGCCGTATGCCTGAGCCCTAAATATCTGAGCAGGATATTCCAGGAACACGAAGGTACGGGGTTCAATGAATACAAGCTGGAATTAAAGATGACCGAGGCGAAAAATCTTTTAAAACAGACCGCCTACAACGTTGACCAGATCTCGGAGAAGCTGGGTTACCAGAACACCGAGTCTTTCATACGGCAATTCAAAAAGACCGCAGGGCAGACTCCTTTCGGATACCGGAAAAAAATCCGGGGCAATCCCCGATAAAATTCCAGCGGCCTCCTTGAGCGGGCCGCTTCCCCCCCTCCCTTAACCAGTGAAATTCGTCCGCCTAAGGCGGACGCCCGGCGTACGTGCGGACGTATTTTTTCAGACCGCGGAAAAAAGTCAATAAAAAGAGGAAAGGGCCGATTACCGCCTTCGCCGGATTACGGTATCATAAAGGCATGTAAATTCCGTGGTTAAGGAGCGTAAAATGCCGCACGAAAGAAAAGTTGCGCTGTTAGTGGACGACGACAACGAATTTATTTCCGAACTTCAGGAGTCGCTGGCTTTGAGCGGCTACATTCCGGTAGCCGCCTCCAACGGGCGGGAAGCGCTGAAAGCAGCGCGGGAAATACGGCCGGACGTAATATTGCTGGATTTAAAGCTGGGGACGGAGAACGGTTTCAGGATCGCCGATAAGATCAGAAAAGATCCGGCTACGGAACGCATACCCATTATTATGATGAGCGGGCATTTTAACGAATTAGACCACTCAAAACTGCTGGCCCCGTCCGCCGTCAATATATATCTGAATAAACCTTTCAGTCAGAAAGATGTGGTTCTCAGCATACAGACTGTTTTAACGGATCAAACAGAAACCTCTCTTAACCTGATGAAGCGCCTTCTGCTTGACGCATAGTGGAAAAAAGTCGGAAAAAAGTTGAAGCGGCCTCTTACGGCACGGCCTCGGTTTACGGTATTTTTTATGCGGAGCAAAAAAATGGAGGAAATTATGGAAAAAAAGAAAGAAGAACTGATAAAGGCGCTTAACGAGGCGCTTAAACTTGAACACGCGGCCAGGATCCAATATCTGGCCCACGCGGAACTGATAAAAGGCGTTAATGCGGAAAAGATCATAGAAAGGCTTAAAGAAATCGCGTCCGACGAGGAAAAGCATGAAAACAAGTTCCGGACCCTGATAGGCGATTATCTGGGCGGCGAACCGGTAATGGAACTGGCCGCCACGCACAGGGCGGAGGATCTTGCCGGGATTATGCGGGTTAATCTTAAAGGCGAGAAGGAGGCTATAGACCTTTATAAGGCCATATATAAAAAGGTTGTGGCGGGCAAAGATCTGTTGCCGTATGAGTTTGAGACGATTGAACATGAATTGCGGCATATAATAATTGACGAACAGGAGCATGTGGTGGAATTAGCGCGTTTGCTGGGAGAATGATCAGTTAGCGCGCCATGCGTAGCCCCCGCACTTTTTCCAAAAAGGGCTAAAGTGCGGGGTAAATAAGGAGGGGAAATTATGGCTGACTTAAAGAACCTGCTGCAAAACGCCGACTGGAAGACTGAAAAGCACACTCCGGCCATTGACGCGCCTGATACGGTAAAAAAGGGGAAAATGTTCCAGGTCACCGCGACTGTGGGCAAAGAGGTGGCGCATCCGAACACCACACCCCATCACATCCGCTGGATCATGCTGTATTTCAAGCCGGCGGACGATAAATTCCCGTACCAGATAGGCAACTTTGAGTTTACCGCTCACGGAGAATCCGCGCAGGGGCCCGACACAAGCGGCGTATACACTCATCACGAAGTAACAGTGTCCTTAAAAACGGATAAACCGGGAATCATTTATGCCTTAAGCTATTGCAATATACACGGTCTTTGGCATAGTTCAAGGGAAATAAAAATCGGGTAGTTTTAATGCGGAATTTCCAATGAGGGGTCAGGATTAAAAAGGGGAATAGTCATGAAACTTAAAACTGCGGTTATTTATGACAGTATGTTCGGCAACACCAATAAGCCGGCACAGGGCGTATGCGAAGGCATAATCAGTGCCAGAGTCGAGCCGCTTTTGACGATGGCCGTGCCGAAGGTGATTGCCAGGGATATTGCCGGGTTTATTCCCGGGTGGAATCCGGCAAGAATATCAAAGTGGAAAAAATTCCGGGAGTAATTTAAGGTAGCGCAGCCGGAGGATTGTTACAACGTGGACGGAGTGTTAGTGTACTCTCCCGTGCGTTTCGGCAGCATGTGCGCTTAAACGCGCTATTTTACGGAAGAAGAACAATATCACATAAAAGGAGAAAGTTATGCCAAAAACATCATCCGTGAAAACGAAAAAAACACAGCCCAAAAACAGGACGGGCAGAAAATATGTCTGCGGAACCTGCGGCCTGGCTGTCACGGTGGACAGGGACTGCGGTTGCGTGGAGGCATGTGAGCTTATATGCTGCGATAAAACCATGCGGCCCGGTAAATAAAACGCGGGCGCGCTGTAATCCCGTTTCATAACCGCCCCCGGCATCGCCGCTCAACCTTGTTTGAGCCTGCGGCCGGGGCGGATTATGAATATGGTCACGATGCCTTCGTTTTAGTATTATGTTTTATAACCTAGGGGAGATGCCTTTTTTTGCGCGGTCAAAGGATAAATGGGTCCGGAAAATAAAATAAAAATCGCAAAAGAGACGCCGTTTGCCGCGGCTATAGTCGGAATCCCTGCCACGGCAGGCTGGATATTTGACATCGGTTCTTTGAAAAGTGTTTCCCCGGCCCGGGTAAGCATGAAGTTTCCCGACGCCGCGTTCGTTCTCAGCGGCTTCTTATGTCCATAAGAATAAAGCTTATTGCCACCTACCTGCTGGTCGCCCTGGTCCCCCTGCTTTTCCTGGGCGCCATCACCTTCCACAATTACAGGGATTCCCTGGAAAGCACCCGTATCTCCCAACTGCGGGATATTACCGCTTATAAAGCCGATCATATAGGGGATATGTTTTCCGGGCTCGACGCCGATATCCAGATAGCGCAGAGTTTTTACAATATCAAGACTAATCTTCCCGTGCTTAGCGCTATGGCCGGCAATCCAACGGGCCCGGAGTTCGTGGCGTCAAAAAAAATGTTGGACGGGCAATTGCGGCCCATGGCGCGCGTTAAGGGCCTCTACGACATACTTCTGACCAATCCCTCCGGGAAGATAGTTTACGCGTCCAATCCCGCCCATTGGGCGAAACATTTCCGGGACCGTCTTCCGGGGCCTTCGCAAAAATCGTTTGAGGAAGGGAAAAAACGGGTTTATTTTTCCGACATCTTTGTCAGCATAGTGGAAGGGAACAAGCCGGTAATGCTGGTTTCCGCCCCTGTAGCCGATTTTAAAGGGGCCTTTGCCGGAGTGGTGGCGTTTTCGGTGGATATGGCTCCCGTTTACGGACTTGTCCAGGACGCCACAGGGCTTGGAAAGACAGGCGAGACCGTTCTCGGCAAAAAAGACGGCGGGGAAGTTATATTCCTGAATCCGCTCAAGAACGACCCCCGGGCGGCGCTGGAACGCCGCCTGAGTTTCAGGGAGAAATTCGGCAAGCCCATCCAGGAAGCGGTGCAGGGAAGGGCGGGGAGCGGCCGGCTGAATGATTACCGCGGCGTAGAGGTCATCGCGGCATGGCGGACCATTCCCGTTATCGGCTGGGGTATTGTTGCGAAAATTGATTCCGAAGAGGCGTTCGCGGAAGCCAGGCACATAGGGCATTTTGTCGTTCTTATCATGGCCGTCCTCATTTTGCTCTGCGGCCTGATGGCTTTTTTTATAGCGCACTCCATCTCAGATCCCATAAAAAAACTCTCCAAGGGCGCGGCGGTTATCGGAGGCGGGAATCTGGACTATAAGGTCGGGACCGGTAGTAAAGATGAAATCGGCCAGCTTTCAAGGGCGTTTGACGCCATGACGGAGAGTTTAAAGAAAACCACCGCTTCCCGCGACGCGTTGAATGAGGAGATATACGAACGAAAACAGGCGGAAAGGCTGCTTGAGAGCGAACGGGACAACCTTAGGAATATTTTTGACGGCGTAAGCGTCGGTATGCTCCTGCTTGATGAGAAGGGCGCCATAATGCGCGTTAATAACGCCATTACCAACTGGCTCGGAAAGAAACCAGAAGAAATATTCGGAGTTCAGCCGGGTAACGCCCTGGGTTGCATCCATGTCATGAATAATTCCGCTATCTGCGGGCACACCATCGCCTGCCGGGACTGCTCCATCCGCGAAGCGTTTGAGTTGGTGCTGCGTTCCGGCGAACCCGTCAGCGGGCTGGAGGCTCCGGCGGAATTTTTTTCCGGCGGCGGTCAGGTTAAACTCTGGTTTGAGATTAACGCCAATCCTCTTGTTATAGACGGAAAAAAATACGTTCTGCTGGCTCTGAACGACATTTCAGGGCGCAAACGTGCCGAAAAAGAAAAGGAACGTTTTTTTAAGGAGTTGCAGGAAAATGAAGATCGTCTGAAAAAAGCTCAGGAAATATCCCATCTGGGCAGCTGGGAGCTTGACGTTATTGGCAACAGGCTGTCCTGGTCGGACGAGGTATACAGGATATTCGGACTGAAACCGCAGGAATTCGCCGCCACATACGAAGACTTTCTGGAGGCTATCCACCCTGACGACCGCGCGGCGGTTGACGCCGCATACTCAGGGTCGCTGCGGGCGGGCCGTGACTCCTACGAGATAGAACACCGTGTGGTAAGAAGAGCTACCGGAGAGGTCCGTGTTGTGCATGAAAGATGCGCTCATATCCGCAACGCCGCAGGCGTTATTGTCCGGTCGGTCGGCATGGTGCATGATATCACCGAGCGCAAGAAAATGGAAGAGGGACTGAAACGTTCCAACGAGAGCCTTGAGCAGTTCGCCTATGTGGCCTCGCATGACCTGCAGGAACCGCTGCGGATGATGGCCAGCTATTCGGAACTGCTGGAACGGCGCTACAAGAAAAAACTGGACTCCGACGCGGACGAATTCATTAATTATATCGTGGATGGGGCCAAGCGCCTGCAAAAATTGATAAACGACCTTCTGACTTACTCCCGGATAGGCCGCGCCGGGAAAGAGGTCTCGGGCGAGCTTGATTGCAACGCCATTCTGGGCAGGGTTCTCGGCGGCATGAAGCCGGCGGTTGAAGAATCCGGGGCGGTGGTGACCAATGACCCGCTGCCGGCGCTGACCGGCAACGAGAGCAATTTCTCCCAGCTGTTCCAGAATCTCATCGGCAACGCCATTAAATTCCGCGGGGCCGAGCCGCCGCGCGTTCATATAGGCGCGCAAAGGCAGGGCGGCGCCTGGTTGTTTTCCGTAAAAGACAACGGCATAGGCATAGAACCGCAGTACAAAGACCGTATTTTCCTTATCTTCCAGCGCCTGCACGGCAGGGGCGAATACCCCGGCACGGGTATAGGCCTCTCCATCTGCAAGAAGATAGTGGAAACATATGGCGGACGGATCTGGCTGGAGTCGGAACCCGGCAAAGGTTCGGTTTTTTATTTTACTATCCCGGAGAAAGGAGAACTTAAAAATGATAAGTAAAAATTACGTGCTACCCATAGAGATACTGCTTGTTGAAGACAACCCTGCCGACGTGCGCCTGACCACCGAGGCCCTTAAAGAGGAAAAGATTTTAAACAATCTGAACATCGTTTCAGATGGGGTGGAGGCCATGGCCTACCTCCGCAGGGAAGGCAAATACGAAAAAGCGGAACGGCCCGACCTGGTCTTACTGGACCTCAATCTTCCCAAAAAAGACGGGCGTGAGGTACTGAAGGAAATAAAGGAAGACCCTTCCCTGAAGACCATCCCGGTAGTGGTTCTTACGGCCTCAGAAGCTGAGGAGGACGTAATGAGTTCATACACCCTGCACGCTAACTGCTATATAACCAAGCCCGTGGACCTGAAGCAATTTATAAAAGTGGCCACGTGCATACAGGATTTCTGGCTGACAATAGTAAAACTGCCACCCAGGAACGCCTGAGTTCCCGGGATGGAGCACCGGTTGGGAGCGTTATGGATGACAATTGTTTAAATATCCTTATCGTGGAGGATAACCCCGGAGACCTGCGGCTGGTGCGTGAGTTCCTTGGTGAGTCCTCTGCTCCCGTTTTCAAAACGGCGCACGCCGGCCGTCTTTGCGAAGCGCTGGAAACCCTGGCAAAGGGCTCTTTTGACGTGGTACTTCTGGACCTTGACCTGCCCGACAGTTCCGGGCTGGGGGCGCTGGAAAAGATCTCCGCCGCCAAAGCGGAAATCCCCGTAATAGTGCTTACCGGCCAGAGCGACGAAACCTTGGGGTTTGAGGCCCTGCGCAAGAGCGCCGGGGATTATCTGGTGAAGGGACAGATAAACACCCACCTTCTGACGCGAAGTATCAGATACGCCATTGAGCGCAGGAAAAAGGAAAAAGAGCTGGGCGTTCTCAACCGGGCGCTGAAAGCGCACAGCGACAGCAGCCAGGCTATGTTGCGCGCGACCGGCGAAGCGGAGTACCTTGAAAAAGTCTGCCGGATTATCATGGAATACTGCGGCCACTCCATGGTCTGGGTGGGTTTTGCGGAAAATGACAAAAATAAGGCCATCCGTCCCGTGGCGCAGGCGGGCTTTGAGGACGGGTATCTTAAAACGCTGAATGTGACCTGGGCGGACACCGGGTTGGGAAGGGGGCCGACGGGCACGGCCATTCGCACGGGAAAGCCCGGCGGCTGCAGGAACATGCTTACCGACCCGGCATTCGCGCCCTGGCGGGCGGAAGCCTTGAAACGGGGCTACGCGTCTTCGCTGGCCCTCCCCCTGAAGGCCGACGGCGGAACTTTCGGCGCGCTGACTATCTATTCCAGGAAAACGGACGCGTTTTCGGAAAGAGAAACGGCGCTGCTGGTTGAAATAGCCGATGACCTGGCTTTCGGGACAATGGCTATCAGGCTGCGCCTGGAGCGCGAAAAGGTGGATGAGATACTCCGCCGTGACAACGAAACATTTGAAAAACAGGTCAGGGAGAGATCGCGTGAATTGCTGTACGCCCAGCAGGAACTGGAAAAAGCGAAACGTCTTTCCGATATCGGCACGCTGGCCGCTATCGTCGCTCACGAACTGCGCAATCCTCTGGCCGCCATAAGCATGGCGGCCTCCAATATCAGGAGAAAAGCCGGCAATCCCCTGCTTGACAGGAATCTTGATAATATTGACAAAAAAGTAACAGAAAGCAACCGGATCATAAGCAATCTGCTGTTCTATTCACGGATAAGAATGCCGCAATTTGATACGGTGGATATCTCCGCCATTCTTGAAGAATGCGTTGATGTCGCGGAAAGCGCCTCTTCACTCAAAGTTCCGGTGCGTATGGACCTGGGTATTTCAAAGAATACTTTGATAAAAGCCGATCCGCTGCAGATGAAAGAAGTTTTTTCCAATATTTTAAACAACGCCTTTGACGCCGTTTCCTCCCGCCCCCGCGGAAAAATACAGGTCCGCGCCGCCGAAAACGGCGGATTTATCAATATCCGCGTTGAAGACACCGGGGTGGGAATAGACAAGGAAACTCTGGGCAAGATCTTTGAGCCGTTCTTCACCACCAAGGCGAAAGGCACGGGGCTGGGCCTTTATGTCTGCCAGCAAATTATAAATCTTCATGGCGGCGCTATAACGGTAGAGAGCGAACCCGGCAAAGGGACCGTTTTTAGCGTAAATTTACCCAGGGGGCCTGAAAATGGCGAAAAAAAGAATACTGATCATTGACGACGATGCGGAGTTGGGCGAAGAAATGGCGGAGATTCTGGAGGCCGAAGGTTATTCGGTGGAGAAAGTGTCGGACGGACTTAAAGGGATAGAACTGATACGGAAAAATATCTATAACGTTTTTCTGCTTGATTTCAAGATACAGGGGATGACGGGAATAGACTTGTTGAAAATAATAAGGAAAAAAGACCCGAAAGCGGCGGTTTTCTTTGTTTCCGGGCGTCCGGGCCTTGACGCTATCCTTGCGGCGGAAAGCCTGTCGGATGAGATTAAGGGGATAATAGAAAAACCTTTTGATTCAGAGCTTCTTCTTGAAAAGGTAAGAGCGTGCCACGCGTAAGAATATCTCCAGGACTATCCGGATAAAAATCCGGTTAGTTGGCGAACAGGTTCTTGTGTTTATACATCACGTAGGCAAAGGAAGAATAAAGAGCTATTTGTGCAAACGCCAATAAACTTACGGTATGAAGAAAGAAAAGTGAATCAAATAAATTTAAACAGATGAAAGCGATCAAACTCTTGTACGCCCAGGTTTTAGTTTTCAGCAGCCCATACGCGCAGTAAAGGGTTACTACCGCTCCCAGCAATCCGTTTATAAAACCGCCAAAACCGGCGGAATAAGGAACAGCAACGCCGGATTCCCCCGCCTTGGCGAGCAGGCTATTGCCTACCGTCATTGCACCTATCGATCCTATTGACACGATTGAAGAGAATGCGAAGACAACTCCTACGATAGCGAATATGACACCAAGAACCTTGGAGATAATCAGAATTGTTTTATCGTTCATGATTTTTAGTATATGTAATTCAGGATAACGCGGTCAAGATTGATTGAGAATTATCCCAACGCAATAGGAATTACTGGTTTTTGATGATCCGGACATATTCATCCCTGATCTTTTCTGCCGTTTTTATATCGCCCTTGCTTTCAAAGAAAAGGTTTAGATATAGATAACGTGACAAAATATCTTCATGGAGAAATACCGATTCCGCCATTTTCGTAACCGTCGCGGTCCCGGATTTTTCGTGCAGCCACGCGCTGGCATTGCCCCCTATCGGATTCTTAACCAAAGATACTACCGGATCTTTACCCGCTTCCTGCTCGTAGCCCGGAGGCCATGGATGATACGCTCCGATAAAGGCGAACAGGGTGGAAGCCGCCAGTAAAGCCGCGAAGATGAACGGGTTTAACTCCCGGATGACCGGAGGGAGGAAGAACAGGCAGAGAGGAATAATGGGTATGAGATAGCGGAAACCATACGACCAGCCCCCGTAAGAGCCGGCAAAAAAAATATGGAACAGGATCGTGGCTGCGATCCCCGCCCCCAGCCAGCGGGTCCTGGCCCGGCCTAGAACTTCGCCGCAGCGGAGTTGTTTGACTAATCCGAAGATAGCTGGCAATAGCACTGGAGATACGGTGAAAAAACCGTGCCAGCCGAAAAGGCACTTCAAAGGATAAAACCAATCGTCGGGCAGGAGCACGCCGCCCAGATTCGGGGCGAATTGTCCGCTGTGGTCATAGCCGCCGGAAATCATTTTTACCGGCAGCACGGAACCGGTAATTACCAGGTTTGACGCGCAAAACAACGCTGGGGCAAGGCTTGCGGAAAGCAGATACCTCACCAGGGATCCCTTTTTCGTGGAGTGCCGGAGCATGCCGGAGAAAACAGCCAGAAATATAGCGCCCGGCGCCGGATCGGCGCAGAAGGCGAGGGAGGCCCAGAACCCCGCCTTAACGGCCTTCTCCTCTATCACCGCGCAGAATGCTGCGAACAGGAAGGCGGCGGCTACGGTATGATTGTTCAACGTAACGGAGAAACTTGTAAGAATGGTCCCGAACATGAGGCTTGCCGCGGCGAAATACTGAACTCTTCGCTCCGGCCTGAAATATTTTTGGGTGGCCGCGTAAAATTTCACTGCGAGCCAGGCGGAGCTGAGGCCGACCAGCAGTAATGTAAGCAGATAGACCACCAGATGTTCATTGCCGGCGAAAGAGACTCCCGGTATCCTACTTAGAAGATAGTACACGCCTGCGCCGGCAATGCTGAGAAAGGGAGGCTTATTGCTGAAATCCCTGCCGTTGAGCGTGACCCGGTCTATCGTCCAGGAATAGCGCGATTCATTGATATAAGGATGATGATAATCCACCAGGGCTTCTATCTGGGCGAAGCGGGAGGCGTCGTTCCCGGCCAGAAAAACGCTGTTATGGGTGAAAAGCGTGAGAACGCCCAGGCTGATAAAAAAAACCAGTATCTTCTCAATAGCGGTAACGGACGGGGCGGTGTGCTGGTTCATATTTCAGTATGCGACGGGCCGGTATCCCGGAAATTATAATAAAAAGATCGCAGGCGGGGCAGTTAATATCGCGAAAACGCATGAATCAAAGGCGATTAAAACCCTTGACCATCCACGGGATTTACTTTATAATTGCATTGTGAAACTTTCATCCCGCCTGCCGGCTGCGGTTTCTTTCTTGTTGTTATGCGCGGCCCCGGTTTGCGCCCTAGAACCGTCCGTTTCAGGGCCGTCCTACCTGCTTATGTCCCATGATCCGGTTTTCCTTGAGGAAATTTCTAAAATTTCAAGCACGGTTTATTCCGCAGGCCGCACGCGCCTTATAAAACTTTCAATGCCCTTTTCCCTGCTTCCTCCTGAAACCGCCGCAAAGCTGCGCGAAGTTTCTTCGGACGAAGTCTACAACGCCCCGGCGGCAAAGGGTCCTAAAAAAACCGCGGACCCCGCCGTGCTCGCGATAATAGCAAAAGTTGACGGCGCCCGCCTGATGGGATATGCCGACTCTATAACTATGACCGGCAAACGCAGCGCGGCGCAGTTGGACATCTCCGCCGCTTCTGGCAACCGCCTGGCCATGGATTATATCGCCGGCACTTTCAAAGAATTGGGATACGAGACGCAATGGCAGTGCTATAAAGACCGCAAAGCCGATAAGGAATGTAACATCGTTGCCAGACGCAAGGCCGGGCAGTCCGGCGCTAAAGCTGTGCTCGTTATAGGGCACATGGATTCAACCGGCTATGAAAACGCGGGCGCGGATGATAACGCCTCCGGAGCGGCCGGTGTTCTGGAAATGGCCCGTATTCTTGCCGGTTACAAGTCGGATCACGACTTTATCTTCGTAACCGCCAATGGCGAGGAGAATGGGATAACCGGGGGGTATGCCTGCGCGAAGAAACTGAAAGAATCGGGAGAGCTTTCAAGCGTTGCCTGGGCCATAAACATGGACATGATCGCCTGGAACAATGACGGCGTGCTGGAAATTGAGACCAATAAAGAATTTTCGGCCCACGCGAATTGGGTAGGCGCGCAAGCCAGGCTTTACACAAAACTTGAGCCGTATATCGCCATGCCCGCCTGGGGCAGCGATCATGTGCCTTTTCTTGAAGCCGGCATTCCCACCTATCTTTCCATTGAGCACTGGGAAAACCACAACCCCTGCTACCACAAGGCCTGTGACAAAATGTCGGCTCTTTCCTGGGATTATGCCGCCGACATAGTGCGCCTGAACCTTGCCGTTATAGCGGAAAAAACCCGCCTGACACCGCTTGCCTCAAAACCCTGACAGATTTGCGCAATGCGCAATATGCAATTAATCCCGCAGCAGATCCCTAAATGTGGAACCCCGCCTGCTTTAGCCTGTCTTGTTCGACACGATAGCCTTTTTTTCTGAGCAAGGATATAAAATCGTTTTTAAGCCAGTCCCGGTAAAACTCACCAGGAGACTTCATCCCCCCGGGGAGTATAATGTCAAAAAGGCCGCAGAGGAACCATTAGTGCGGCGGTTAAGCATATAACAAAAAATCCCCGATTTGTTGTCGGAGATTTTAAAAGTGGCGGGCCCCTTAGTAGACGAGGTTTATAGCTTTTTTATTTCCCCCCCGCTCCCGGTAAATGTTTACTTCAATCGGCCTGATTTATACGGGGAGGGCCAATCCACGTTTTTTTCTTATACTGGGACGAGGCAATCTATAATCGTGCGGGTTTACCCAATACCGCTTGAGTTCTTCTTCGGTTTTCGGATACTTTACCTTAAAGAAACCCGTGTCGCTTCTTTCGCACGCGCCGGGTTTGCGTATCTCCCAATGAAGGTGCAAACCATAACTGCCTTTGCCTGTGTTACCCATCTTGCCGAGGAGCGTGTTCGGCTCTATGACCTTGTTGTTTAAAGGGCTGACGACACGTAAATGGATAAACCACTGACACCCGCCATTCTTTGTGTGGACCAGAGCGTAGTTGCCCGCATATGAGTCAAATCCCGTTTGGACAAGTCCACCTTCGGGGCTGTAAACCGCTTCTTCGCCACCAAGGTCAATTCCCGGGTGTTTGACCTTGAAATCATTGCCGCATAACCATGCGAGTTTAACAGGCGCAACGTGCAGGTTCGCGTTTGACAGCAGAGCTTTAGGTTTGGGCATGGCGACAGTGGATTTCGGCAGAGCGCCAATGCCGGAAATAACGGTATTGGAGCCCTTGGGTTTAGCATTATCAGCCACCGCATCCCTGAGGTCAGATGGAGTACCCCTATACGAATTTTTAATATGGGCAAAAACCGCCGCTGTTACTATCACGGCGACAAGCGTATATTTTTTCCAGTTGGTCATATTTTCTCCCGCAATTTTCAAATTATAATCCAAGTATAACACTTCCCTTCTATTTGTCAAGGGCCTTTTTTAAATGCTAATTGCTAATTAAAAAATAAAAGTGCATATCCTGTTTTTCATATAAATTCACTGTGGTCGACGGCGAATTCTTTTATCGCTCCAAGACCGGGTTTTTAGGGAAGAATCCCGTAATCTTACGCCGGCTACTGTGCACTTTTAAAAAATTCCCAACAGGGCTTTTTTAATTCTAAATGGGGCAATATGGACTTGTAATTTTCACGTTTTATGGGGATTTGTATTTTTTTATCTGTTCCAAAGCTTTTTTAACAAATTTCCCGAATTGATGGTCCTTTTTCCTTCTCTCATTTTTTGTCATTTGGTAATATCCGGCTTCTTTTTTTAGCTTGAGGTAATTTGAAAACCTGTTTTCATCTAATTCCCCGGTTTCTACGGAAACTTTAACTGCGCAACCGGGTTCATGGGTATGCGTGCAATCCTTGAATCTGCATTTTTCAGACAAGGTGGAAATGCCGTCAAATACAGTGTCTATTCCGATAATTGAATCAGCCATTCCTACCTCACGCAGACCGGGGTTGTCTATGATGATCCCCCCATTATTGAGGAAATACATTTCACGGGTTGTTGTAGTGTGCTTTCCCCTGCCGGTAAGTTCGCCTATAGCCTTTATTTTTGTGGCATTACTGCCGAGTAGTTTGTTTATTAAAGACGATTTCCCGACACCCGACGACCCAAGAAAACAATATGTTTTAGTCTGTGAGATACGGGAGCGTAATTCTGCAATCCCATGATCGGAGGTAACGCTAGTGGTAAAAATTTCCACATTTTTAAATCTCTTTCTTATTTGGGCTGTTTTTTCTTCCAGTTCGGCTGCGGAAATAAGGTCTGTTTTGTTTAATATGATGCTTGGTTCTATGCCGCCGTCTTTTGCCAACGCGCAATAGCGCTCAAAGCGGTTCAAATTATAATCCCTATCCATTGATTCAATAGCAAATGCCACGTCAATGTTAGTCGCAATGACCTGTATACTGAATTTTCCGCTGGTTTTTCGTTTTAAAAGCGATTTTCGCGGTAAAACGCCATAAATAACCGCCCAATTCACTTCTAACTCTGAAATGGCTACCCAGTCTCCTACGGCAGGATAATCTTCCCTGGATTTTGCCTGATGCATTTGTTTTCCGGTTATTTTCGCGGGGAATTCTCCGTTTTCGTTTTTAACCCTGTAGGTTTCCTTATATTCGGCTATAACCCGTGCAACTGAATAACCATCCAACCCCAATCTGTTGCGATGAGTTTCAAAAAAACTGTTATAGCCCAGATCTTTAAGTTCCATCTACACATGGTCCTGTCTGATTAAAAATCGCTGCTCAGCCGAAAATGGCCGTTTTTAAGGCCTAAAACCGGTTTGGCGGAAGGGCAAAAGATAAAAGTGTCGTAACGCCGCCGGCATATGGGAGCCTACAGATCCTATAATCATAACTATGGTCAACAAAGCGATGCGGTGCTCCCAAAATACAGGGGTCAATATCAGTATGGCGAGCTTGAGCAGCACCAGAGTGCCCGCCAACTGCAGGATCCAATCAAAGCTGGAATAGAGTTCAAGCGTCATAAGGCCTGCGCCTGTAAAAACAGTCAAATACAGCCAGACGGCAAGTTCGGTCCGGGGAAGACCAAACCAGTGCCCGCCGAATAATACGGAGAAACTCAACAGGTGAATAGTGCGCAGGGTTATACGTGCGGCACGGCTGCCTCTCCATTTTCTTTTTTCAAGCGGGAACAGGATCCCTTTCAAATCATTTCCAACAGGTTTCATTTTTATGCTGCTATTGACTCCGCTTAACTTTACCAATTTTACTGCCTGTTTCCAATTTTAACATTTATCGCTTTTCTCATGGTTCGGGTTATGTTCTTTTTCTCCGCCAGTGTACTGCTGCCCCCCGGCGCTTTTCGGTTGTTCGGTCTTTATTTTACATTCAGCACGTCTGTGATGGCCTTTTCCAGGCTTTCCTTCGGCAGAACGCCGGTTACCATCTGCGGCTGTCCGGTCGCCGGTATTAAAAGCATGGTGGGTATGCTTTGTATGCCGAACAGCGATGAAAGCTGCTGCTCCTCATCGGTGTTTACCTTGTAAATATCCAGCTTCCCGGCATATTTATCAGCCAACTCGGCCAGCACTGGTGAAAGCATTTTGCACGGCCCGCACCAGTCTGCGTAGAAATCCACGATGCAGGGTTTATCCCCGGCGAATTTCCATTCTTTGTTGTTCTCAAAATTAAAAACCTTTTCCTTAAACGACTCAAGTTTCAGATTTTCCATACATCCTCCTTATGGAACTGTATAGTCCGGTACCGTGGTCCGGCCTTCTGTAAATTAGATGCGTCAGGTGACTAAAAGGATTCATCCTGTCATGGCAAAACATAGGGCGGCATGAAGGAATGTCGGCATTTTGTCTGGCAAAATGAATCCTTTTTTGCCCCCATGCATCTAATTAGCAAGAGATTCAGGAGGCAGTTACCATGACCAGTAAAACACTATTTGTCGCCATGTTTTTTCTTATGCCTTTATCTGCCAACGCGTCTTCGCTTACGCTGGAGGCGGCGGTAGAGCAAGGTCTTAAGGCCGATAACATATTAAAGGAAGAAGTCGCGCATGTTAGCGGCGCTAAGGCCGGCTTGAATCAGGCTCAGTTGTCCAGACTTGGCGGATTCAAATTGAAAGGAATGTATACTGACGGAACTGATCCGGTTTATGCGTTCGCTACGGCCATGAAACAGGGTACGTTCAGCATGGCCTCTATGTCTACAATAAACGATCCGGCGGTCACACGCAATTATATGGCTGGAATAGAGGCCGGGATTCCACTCTTTACCGGCTTTGCCATTTCAAATGCGGTAAAGATTGGAAAGATGGGAAGTGAAGCCGCGCAAAACGGGTATGAGCGGGCGCGCGCCGGTATAACTTTCAAAATAACTTACCAATGGCTGACAGTCTTGCTGCGCCGGCGATTGGCGGAATTGGCCTTTGACAGCGTAAAGAGCGCCGAAACCGAATTGAAAACAGCTCAGATGCTTAAAGACAAGGGCATGGTGCTTGGGTCGGATTACTACGGCGCGCAATCCATACTTTCCACGCTGCGCGGTTACCGCTTAAACTGGGATAAGGCGCTGACTTTGGAAAAAGAAAAACTGGCCATAGCGCTGGGGCTTGACCCGGCCTCGGATATCGATGCTTCGGGAGAGCTGTATGAGGCCGTCTATGCCGAAAAGACCAGGGAGGAGCTGACTGCCGCGGCTAACGGCGGCCGTAATGATATAAAGGCTCTGGATAAAATGGCCGCTATCTCCAAAACCACGGAGATTATGCAGAAAAACTCCCTGCTTCCGGTCATAGAGGCCTTCGGTTCATGGGAAACCAACTCCGAAACCCTTTCAGATTTCAAAGCCAATCGTCTGCTGGGTTTGCGCCTGACCATATCGTTGGGCGACCCCGCCTATTTCGCTAAAAAAGAAACAGCCAGGGCTGAAGCCTCAATGGCCGCCAGTCGTCTGGATGAGGCGCGCAAACAAGTTTCTGTTGAAGTCGCCGGGGCACTGAACAACTATAACGCCGCCAGGGAAAGCCTGCCGGTGGCGAAAGAAACCATGGAAAAGGCCAGACAGTCGCTCGAACTTTTCCGCCCCCTTTACCGGCAGGGCCGGCAGAGCGTGCTGGAAGTCCTTCGTGCCCAGTCCTCCGTCCTTCAGGCCGAAGCCGCCTACTATGAAACCCTTTATAAGCTGAACCTCTTTCACGCCCAGACGCTTCTTGCATCCGAGACACTGGACACGGCGGCAGTGGCGGATATGTCGAATATGCTTAGTCGGAGATGATCAACGGAGAAACTACAATGCAGAACCAAATACCATACAAATACGGAATGGCGGGGCGCATGGCCGGGGCATTTATAAATTCCCGCCTCACCCCCATACTTATAATTACTTTTATGCTGCTTGGTGTCTTCTCAACTTTCAAGCTGCCGCGCGAAGAGGAACCGCAGATAAACGTGCCGATGTTCGATATTATTGTCCCGTTCTACGGAGCGGCGCCGAAAGAGATAGAAAAGCATTTAGTGGAAGTGGGCGAGCGCAAACTATGGGAAATTCCGGGGGTGGAATATATTTACTCGATGGCCCAGCCTAATTTTGCCATGTTCACCGTGCGCTTCAAGGTAGGAACTATCCCCGAAACCGCCGCGAACCTCATTTACACAAAAACTTTTGATAACAAGGATCTGTTTCCCGGCGGCGCGGGGGAGCCTTTGATAAAGTTCCGCGCGATAGATGACGTCCCGGTGCTGGCTTTAACTCTCTGGGGCGAGGGCAAAGATGATTATGAACTTCGCCGCACGGCCGCCCGGATACAAACCGAGATCAACGCGGTAGGGAATGTTTCAGAGACGCGTATTATAGGCGGGCATAAACGCCAGTTCATAGTCCACTTCGATCCGGCCGCCATAGCGCGGCACCGTATTACCCCCCCGATGCTTGCCGGTATAATAAAAATGTCCAACGCCCGCCTGCCGGCCGGGCATTACAACCAGGGTGACACTAAACTGCTGGCCGAAACCGACGCTTTTATACGCAGCGCTGACGACCTTAAGAACATAATAGTTGGAGTTTTTGACGGCCGGCCTGTTAAGCTCTCTGAGGTGGCGGATATAAAAGACGGCCCGGACGAGCAAGAACGCTCCGTCGCAATGCTGCAGGGCCCGGCATCTGCCGTAAAATCCGCCGGAGAACGGCCTGCAGTAACCTTGTCGGTTGCAAAACGCCGCGGAGCTAATGCCACGGAAGTGTCGCGCGCCGTATTGGCGAAAGTGGAAGCCATGAAAGGCCGCGAGATACCGGACGGCACGAACATCGCGGTCACCCGCAACTACGGCGAAACCGCAAAGGCCAAATCGGACGAACTTATTTACCATATGCTGCTGGCTACGTTATCGGTAACCCTGTTGATCGCGCTGACTTTGGGTTTGCGCGAAGCCGCTGTGGTGCTGGTGGCTATTCCCGTAACGCTCGCGCTGACCATGCTTGTTTACTATCTGTACGGATACACGCTAAACCGTATTACGCTCTTTGCGCTGATATTTTCCATCGGTATTCTTGTAGACGACGCCATAGTAGTGGTGGAAAATATAAACCGCCACTGCGGTATGAACCGGAAGAACTCACTCTACAGGAACATTCTTAACGCTGTGGACGAGGTCGGCAATCCTACGATACTCGCCACCTGGACCGTAATAGCCTCCATATTGCCGATGGCTTTCGTCAGCGGTATGATGGGGCCATACATGCGTCCTATCCCCATTGGCGCTTCCGTGGCGATGCTATTTTCTCTTGGAGTCGCTTTCGCCTTTACTCCCTGGCTTTATGCGAAGGTGGTACAACGCTGGCCTCTTAAGCGCTGCGGGAACGAACGCGAAGGCGTATTGGACGGGCTATACCGAAGTTTGATGAAAAAACTGATATATGTGCCCGCCAATGGGAAGAAATTCCTTGTTTTCACGGCTGGGCTGCTTGCCGCCGTGCTGGCCATGGTGGCCTTCAGACTGGTTATCTTCAAGACTTTGCCTTTTGACAATAAAAACGAATTCCAGGTTATTATAAACATGCCAGAGAGTTCATCATTGTCGCGCACGCAACGGGCCGCAGGCGAAATGGCTGAATATCTGGCCGGCATTCCGGAAGTCAGGGACCTGCAGGTTTACGCCGGAGCGTCCGCGCCTTACAACTTCAATGGCCTTGTGCGGCACTACTTCCTGCGCAGCGAGCCTTATCAGGCAGACATCCAAGTTAACCTGTCCGATAAAAGCGAAAGAAAACGTCAGAGCCACGATATCGCGGTAGCGGTGCGCGCCCCCCTCAAGAAAATAGCCGACAGTTACGGCGCCCGCCTGCAGGTGGCGGAAGTCCCGCCCGGTCCCCCGGTAATGGCTACCATGCTGGTGGAAGTATTTGACCCCAATCCTAAAAACCAGAAAGCGCTGGCGGAAGAAATAAAGAACATTCTCAGAAATACCGAGGGGATAGTGGACGTGGACTCCTATATTCCGGAAGATCAGCCCATAACGCGGCTTTTGGTTGACAGGCAGAAAGCCACGTTGAACGGTGTAGCGGCCTCCGAAATAGTCCAGACGGCGGCGCTATCGCTGTCCGGGTCGGATATTGACTCGGCTCACGTGGAAGATGAGAATGAGGCGGTAGATATACGCCTGCGCCTTTCTCCTGAAAAGCGGCGGCAGCTTTCAACGATGAAGGAAATTAAATTCTTCTCCCCCAACGGCACCATTATTCCTATGGCCAGTTTCGTTACGGCGGAGAACGGCCTGGAGAACCAGCCGATATACCACAAGAACCTGCAGCGCGTTATCCATGTAACGGCGGATATTGCCGGCGGCACTGAAAGCCCGGTATATGCGGTACTGGACCTGAAAGCTAAAATAGACGCGCTTTCCAAATCGCGCGGCGCGGAGATCAAGCAGTATTTTACCCGGCAGCCGGTAAGCGCATCAGAAACAGCGATAAAATGGGATGGTGAGTGGCAGATCACCTATGAGGTATTCCGGGACCTGGGTCTGGCTTTTGCAATGGTATTATTGCTGATCTATATACTGGTTGTGGCCTGGTTCGAGGATTTCCTGACTCCGCTGATAATCATGGCGGCCATCCCTATGGCGCTGATAGGCATTATTCCCGCGCATTGGGGGATGGGGGCGTTTTTCACAGCTACTTCTATGATAGGTTTCATCGCTTCAGCCGGTATCGTGGTGCGCAATTCCATCATACTTGTGGACTTTATAAACCTCAAAATTCGCGACGGGATGCCGCTGGCCGAGGCTGTTATAGAGGCCGGAGTGGTCCGTTTCCGCCCGATGCTGCTTACGGCTCTGGCCGTGATCGTGGGCGCAGGAGTTATCCTGTTCGACCCTATCTTCCAGGGACTGGCGATATCGCTGATAGCGGGACAGATAGCGGCTACGCTGCTGTCGCGGGTGGCGGTGCCGGTGTTGTATTACCTGGCGTTCAGGAACAAGCTGAAGGACGCGCATATTCGCAAGCCGGAACCAAAACCCGGAGAGTTGACAGATGAAATACTGGGCTATACCGGAGAATAATTACTGTGGAGGATATATGACAATAAACGAGGCATTAAGACTGCTGGCCGGAGTAATTGTGCTGCTGAGCGTAGGGCTGGCGGTTTACGTGAACATTAACTTCCTGTGGCTGACGGCCTTTGCAGGCGCGAATCTGCTGCAATCGGCCTTTACAAAGTGGTGTCCGGCCATAGGGGTTTTTAAGAAGATCGGTCTGAAGGATTGCTGATATGAAAATTACCGGCATTCTGGCTGCTGCGCTGCTGACCGCGGCCTTCATGGTTCTGGGCAAGATCCGCAGCCAGGATTTTTATCTCGCTGCGCTTGTATCCGGATTTGTTTTTTTTCGTCTGGCTACCGGCAGTTCCTGCCCCTTGGCATGGCTGTTAAGCAAATTAGGGGCGAAAGGCTTATCCTGTCCCTCGGATGGCAAAATGAATTAATACTGATTATTATTATCTTTTTACGGCTCCGCCGGCTTTTGCATATTCAGCAGCGTTGATGCCTGCCACGCAGCCCTCGCCTATCGCTTTCGCTATCTGGAAAGGCGCGCCGCAAATATCCCCGGCGGCGTATATCCCCGCGATATTTGTCCGTTGTTTTTTATCCGTCTTTATATAATCAAATTTCTCGCCTTCAAGCTCCACACCCAGTTGAGCGGCCAGTTCCATGGCGCCCTTGGCCCCCAGTTCGATAAAGATACCGTCCGTAGGATATTCAGTGGAATCTGCAAACTTTATTCCTGTAACTTTCGAGTTGCTGCCCAGGATCTCCACTATCTTAGCGCCTTCCAGCATCTTTACGCCGCTGTCGGCCAGCTGTTGCAGAAGTTTTTCATTAACCCCCGTCTTGTCGTAGATAAGCGTTACTTCACTGGCATAGGCGGTAAGCAACACGGCGCCAGAGGCGGCTGCGCTGCCGCTTCCGGCCATCGCCACTTTCTTCCCCCTGTAAAAATTGGCATCACATTCCACGCAGTAACTTACGCCTTTCCCGTAGTACTCCTTTTCCCCTTTCACATTAAGCGTATTGCGCTTTATTCCCAGCGCAAATATGATGCTTTTGGCCGAGATTGCCGTGCCGTTTTCCGTGTTGAGATCGAAAATGTCCCCATTATTCCTGACCTTGGTTATATCCTCTTCAAAAAACACGGCTCCAAATCTCTCCGCTTGTTTTTTGCCGTCTAAAAGCATCTCCCTGCCGCGAGATACGCCCTGCATACAGCAGTAGTTCTCCACATGCGCGGATTCAAGACTGCTATGGGCTATTTTTCCGAACACCGCGGTTTTTGTTTTTTTCCTGGCGGCGTGTATGGCGGACTGGATGCCCGCCGGCCCCGAGCCTATTATAATCACATCGGTTTCCATTTTTGTCTCCCGCGCTCTATTGGCGGAAATCAGCCAGTTGTTCTTTAAGAAGATTCCTCGCGCGATGCAGTCTGGTTTTCAGGGCGGCGATAGATATTTTGATGCGCTTCGCCGCCTCGGCATTGGGCAGACCCTCTATATCGCAAAGTGTTATTGCTATACGATAACCGGGTGGCAGAGATCGCAATGCCTTGCTTACCGCCAGGGAAAGCTCGTTTTTCAGCGCATTTTCATTTACGCCGGAGCGGGAAGGATATCCTTTGCCGGTTTCATCAGGCATCCCGGAGCGGGCCTCGGTTTTCACTTTGCGGAAGCGCTGCCAGCAGTTATTCGCGGCGATGCGATAAAGCCAGGTGCCGAAAGCGGCGTTAGCCTTGAAAGAATTTATGTGTTTAAGCGCGGAAACAAATGTCTCCTGCGCCACGTCGTCCGCCTCTGAAGGCATCCTTGCGCAGACGCTGGAAGCGATGCCGTAAAGCCGGTCCTTATACTTCAGGACCAGCGTCTCAAAGGCTTTGTTATCGCCATTGCGGGCGCGTGTTATAATCTCGCTTTCTTCCATCATTTGAGACTTAATGGCATCCGTGTCCGCCGTGATGTCCGCAGGCGTGCATGGGATCAGCTTCCTTAAGTTTGCCGGACTTTACAGCTTTTACGGCTTCTTCAACCGTAGCTGCCGGGCTGAGGTAAACTTTTATGCCTGCGGCTCTCAGGCCGTTTATAGCGCCAGCTCCCAGGCCGCCGGCAACCACCGCATCGGGCTTGGCATTGCCCACAGCCTTGAGCGGGTTACACATACCGTGCTCGTGATCAAGGTTTCCGTTATCTATGATATCGCATTTAAGCGTTTCGGTATCGCAAACCGTGAAATATGGAGCGCTGCCAAAATGCCCGTAAACCTCCGCCTTCAATCCGTTTTTTGTTTCAGTCGGTATACAGATTTTCATTTATGTTCTCCTCCACGGGGTTCCCGTATCAGTTCCACCGGGCCGCCTTCTATTTTAAGAGCCTTGCCGTTTACTACGGCATCGGCCAGCTTCCTTCTGGCGGAAGCGAGTATATTGCCGAAAGTCTGCCTGGATACTTTCATGGCCGAGGAGGCCCTTTCCTGATCTTTATTGTCCAGTTCGGAATACTTTAACGCCTGAAATTCGTCCAGCTGCAGGATTATCTCTTCCAGTCCGCAAAGCGGGACTGCGCGTGGTTTGAAATAATAAGCGCGCGGCTCCGATGTCACCTTCCTGCATTTAAATGGTCTGGGCATGGTTATTGGCATATGCCAATAAACACATCATAAACAACTTGACCGCCTTCAGTCAACAGCACTGAAAAAATATTCGTATTTTATATCCCCCCCAAAATTGTAAACTTATTCTAGATGGATCACTCGCCCTGGTTCGCAATCACTCTCTCAACTTTAGCTGGCCTGGCCACCGGCATAGGCGGCATAATAACTCTTTTCACCAGGAATACTAACCGCAGGTTCCTGTCCGCTTCCCTTGGGTTTTCGGCCGGAGTAATGATATACATAGCCCTTTCGGAGATGCTGCCGGACGCACGCCGGCTTATTGATGTCGGAATAGGCGGCAAAGCCGGCGCTTGGGCGGTTGCGCTCGCTTTTTTTGCCGGAATAGCCGTAACCGCGCTGATTGACTTTTTAGTGCCGGAGCCGGAAAACCCGCATGAACCACATAATATTGAGGAGGCCCGTGCCTGTCCCCCGCGGCTTCTTAGAACCGGCATGGTTACCGCCCTGGCCATCACCATCCATAATTTCCCGGAGGGGATAGCCACAATGATGACCGCGCTTCATGATACGCATGTGGGTATATCCATAGCATTTGCCGTGGGAATGCACAATATTCCGGAAGGGATAGCCGTCGCCGTGCCAATATACTGCGCCACGCAAAGCCGCTCAAAGGCTCTTATATGGTCTTTCGCATCTGGATTGACTGAGCCGCTTGGAGCATTAATCGCGTATATCCTGCTTGCCCCCTATCTCAGCGGCACATTTTTGGGGATTATCTTCGCGGCAGTGGCTGGAATCATGGTTTTCATCTCTTTTGATGAACTTTTACCCGCCGCGCATGAATACGGCCACCATCACTGCGCGGTTTACGGCCTTATTTCAGGCATGGCCGTAATGGCAGTCAGCCTTATAGCCTTCGGGAAATAGTCAGCCTGCTGCACCCGAACAGTTCTTCCATATTTTCGCCTGTCTATTGCTACTTTCATCATCTTGTTCTCTATTGTGATGGTAAGTGTCTGAAATGTTCCGATTATCAGGATTTGTCGCGCCAATAGAAGTACATGGCACGGATATAAGTCGCTATAGCGATTATCGCAATCGGCCAGATAAACTTTTTCACGTACAGCGGGAAATACGCGCCAAGGATCATGCCCACGCATATGACGCAGGTTTTTAAGACGCCAAGTTCAAACGCCGTGTAGGTTTTACTACGAAACATGCTCATCTTATCCTCCGAATCACAGCCCCATAAATGTAACAGCCACTCCACACATTAAAACTGCGAAACCGGCGAGTGCATGAGAATACCTTTCAATCTTCCGAAGAGGCAATAGCTCTATCCCGCGCAAAGCCGCTAAAACCATGACCATCATTGTGGAGATAGTGGTGAGCGCGAAAACCGCCGTAACGACGATCACCCCGCTTATACTGCTTTTGGCCGCCGGGTATATAAGCAGCGGGATAAGCGGCTCGCAGGGGCCGAAAACAAAAATAGTAAATAATATCCAGGGAGTGATGTTAGCTTTCCCGGCGTCGTGGACGTGGGCGTGATCCTCAGCGTGAGCGTGTGTGTGAACATGCCTGAATCCGGCGTGCGCGTGCGAATGCTCGTGTTCCCTGCCTGAATATGCCTTCTTGATCCCCCAGATAAAATATAACAGGCCGAATACTACCAGCAGCCATCCGGCAATACCACCACGCAAGGATTCTATATTCTCTAGGCTGGTTACTTCCGCGCCAATATAAACACCGGCAAACCCCAAAGCTACCGAACTCCCTACATGTCCAAGGCCGCAGAGTAAGGTGATAACGCCGGTTTTCAAATAAGACCAGTCACGGGCTTTGGCCATTGCGATAAAGGGCACATAATGGTCAGGCCCCAGCAAGGTGTGAAAAAAGCCGATAGAAGCGGCAGTAATCACCAGAACGCTTGAGTCCATGTTGTCTCCCGGGATGTGTTTATGTTTTTATACTAGCATTTTCTCGTTGAGCGTATTCAGCTTAATATCAGCTCATAGATTTGCTTTGGCGTGTTGTGTGCGGCCGATTTTTTCAGGAGTTCCTGCGTAGTATCAGGCGCGCGCAGTAGGCGCCTATAACAAGCATGCCGAAAGCGCAGACTATGGCCGCGCCGGTGGGCAGGTCAAAACGACCTGAGGCGTATATCCCAGCCAAGCTGGTCAAGCCTCCCAAGCCCCAGCCCCAAAGAAGCCGCTTTTTGAAATCATTTGTAAAAAGCATCGTGGAGACGGCCGGCATTATCAGGAAAGAAAATACCAGCAGGACGCCTGCCACTGCCACTGAACTTGTAACAACAAAGCCGAAGGTGACATAAAACAAGAAATCCCAAAGTCTTACATTTATGCCTTCCCTCTGCGCCTCATCAGGATCTTTGGAGATTAGAATAAATTTCTTCCTGAAGGCGTAATGGAAAAACCCGATAAGGCCGTAAAGAACGGCTATTTTCGTTATTTCCGCACTCCCGACGAAGATGATATTGCCTACCAGCATTTCCTTCAGGTGGCTGGCTTCGCCAGGAATCCGGTCAAGCACAAGAACGGCCAGCGCCGCCGCCACCACGTATGTTATACCTATCACGGCTTCCTGCGGGACATGCGAATCTTTCAGCCGGGTAAAAGCATATAAAGCCGCCCCGACAAAAGTGAAGCCTAGCGAGAACAGGTATGCCTGTGGTGAATGAAGTGAGAAGCCGAAAAGCACCGAAACTACGGCGCCCAGCGCCGCTAGCTGTGCCAGAGCCAGATCCACGAATATTACTCCACGCTCAACTACATGCACACCCAAATAAACATGGATGCCGGTAAGTATTAAAGCTGCTATAAACGGCAGTAGCATTAGTTCTATCATTGTAATATTTCCTTTTTATGCATTTATATGCGATCCTCTGCTTCTGTCTGTTATGAATGTAAGTTGTGGAGTCGCTTTTGTTCAGACTAATTACGGCTTACTGAGACAGCTTTCCGACCAGACAATCAAACACTTCAAAGTATGTTTTTACTTCCGGCAGCCCCCCGATCGAACTGGGGACGGTTAATAACCCGGCGCCAGTTTTTTCCGCTATCATCCTCGGTCCTTTAAGCGGATAGTAGGTTTCGGCTATTATATACTTGGCGCCTTTTTCCTTTATTGTTTTGATGACACTATTAATGTGTCCGGGTGAAGGCGGAATACCCGGCTTGGGCTCCACATTTTCCACTATCTCAAGTCCGAAAGCCTGCGCGAAATAAAGCCAGGAGTTGTGATAGGTGACTATTTTCATGCCTTTAACCGACGCCATTTTCTCCTTCCATTCCTTCACTTTGAGCGCCAGCTCCGCCCTGTATTTCTCCAGGTTGGCGGCATAGAAGCCGGCGTTGGAGGGATCAAGGCGGCAGAGGCCGTTTTTGATCGTGCCGGCCATTGTTGCGGAATTATCCGGGTCCAGCCAGTAATGAGGATTGCCGAATATATGTATATCACCCATAGAGGCGTCCACTTTTTTTGTCGGCACCTGCAGGACCTTTATGCCCACCGAAGTGTCCACATAGCCGGGCGCGCCGTAGACGATTTTTCCGTTCCGGGCCGCCGCCACAAGGCTGTCCGCCCACATATCCTGGTCCAGGCCGATTCTGACCAGCATGTCGGCTCGGCGCAACTTTACTACCATACTGGGTTTAGGCTCCACGAAATGCAGGTCCTGATCCCCGGATGAAATACTTTCAACTGAGACCTTATCACCGCCCACCCTCTCAACCAGATATTTCAGATCGGTTGTTGTTGTCATCACTTTTATTGCTGCAACTGCGGGGACGGTCCATAAAGCCAGCCCCGTTATCGCTAAAAATATTTTTTTCATATTTTCTCCTGTTTTTCTGTAAGTTGTCGGTATCACTCCAGATCATGGCTGTGCGGACCTATGCCGAAACTCATCTGTACCCAGCCCTCATTGGCTTTTTCGCCGTAAAGGTTCTTATGCCTGTATTGCACTCTGGCATGCGTAGTTTCGGTGAGGCGCCGGGTCAACATAGCCGAATATACTCTTTCGTAGGAAATAACTGGCATGGCGTTTTCGGAATAGTCGAATCTTACTCCGGCGTCCCAGTATTTGCTCCATCTGTAGTTCACCAGCGAATATCCTCCATCCCGGTTGAGATTGCCGGCCGGCACTTTTCGGGCCAGATGGAACCATTCGTTCTGGAAAGTCCAGCGCTTATAAGCTGAAGGCCAGTGTTTAAGGGCCAGGTCGACTCCGGTTATTTTGACATTATCCTGATGATGCGTATAATGGCTGCCTTTGCCCTTCAGCGCGTTCAAACCGACCATCATCTCGGTTTTGGGACCAAAAGCGAAAGATGTGAGCAGGCGTCCGGTATAAACCTTGTCCGCCACTGAGAATTCATCGCTTTCAACTATAATCGGAACCGTAACCGTGGAGCCGGTTATATCCAGTATCTCCGCCGTATTTCCCTCTCCAACATCGTGATGATGTTCCGGTACGGTCCATGCGCCGCCCTGGATTTCGGCATAAAAAGGCAACGGTATAAGATATGAAAGGGCGAGTCCTTGCCCTACAAGGCCATGGTCGCCGAAGAAGTTTGTGATGACAGAAGGCTGGTCTACCATGGGCCGGTGATGACTGTGCGATTTATTCAGGCGTCCGAAGTCAACATGTATCTTACCAGCTTGTGCGGACAATCCCGGTAAAACTTCAAGGAAACTCATCTTTGCCTCGCATATTTCGGCTTCATATCCATCGTAGTGCTTGTGAATGGCCAGGAACACATCCGCTTTCATTTTTGGATAGATATAGCCCTGAAAGGCGGTTTCCACCTCGTCGAACTCAAGCTTGTTCCTTGATTCATCCGTTTTGTCGTCGCTTATATAGCCGTTAAAAACGCCTATCACGCTTATATCCGGCAGGTTAAGAGGCGTTCCGCGCATACCCTGCGGTGGAGGGGCGGTCTCTATGATTTTGGTAGTGAATCCCTCCGTTTCCTGCGCTATTGCGCAAGGGGTAAGGGCAGTAAATAATAATAAAATCATGAATCTTTTCATGGTTCCTCCTTGGGAATATTATGTGTCAACTGAACGGGCGGGACAATTATCCAGGCCGTGTAATGGAGTACTGCTTATGAGTAATAGAGGAGTTACGCGGAGAACGGCGGGGCGCGGCTGGAACAAATAAAAACAGCAATTCGTTTTGCGAACGGCAATCTGCAAATCAAATTTATGCGGCTGCAATTGTCGGGATGAATTAAAGACTCGTAGTCACCGCTGGGGCTCACTTCAAGGGAGCCAAAGACAGCGCAGATCTGGCAATCATTGTCCGCCGGATTATGAGCGGACTCTGTTATATGAAAAATCCAGGCCCCGCCCACGACAGCTGCTACCGCGAAACAGACCATGGTTCTTCGTAATTCTGGGGATCTCATTAAGGATATTCTATAAATTCTCATTTTGTCTTTCCCTGTTTTGCCCGGACCGGAAAAGGAATTGAAACTTGTCGTTTAACGGTTCTATTCCGCTAATAAATCTTTGCAGTTCCGTGCCTGTAAGCTTTGTCGCCGGCGGCGGATTGATTTTCAGGAAATTGGCGTATCGGCCGTTCGATTTTATGCTGAAATCAAGATGCGGACCCGTGGCCAACCCCGTCTTGCCTACATAGCCGATAACCTGCCCCTGACTGACTCTGGTTCCGGTTTTTATTCCTTTGGCATAAGCGCGCAAATGGCCGTAGCCGGTTACATATCCTCCGCCGTGACGCAACTCAATGAAATTACCGTAACCGCCCTTCCAGCCTTTATAAACCACGGTCCCGTCGGCCACGGACGACACCGGCGTACCCGATGGCGCGGCGTAGTCTATCCCATTGTGCGGCCGGTATATCCGGAGTATCGGATGGAAGCGGGCCTTCGAAAAATACGAGCTTATCCTGCGGTAGCTCAATGGGGCGCGCAGGAACGCCCTCCGCAGCGAGCCGCCGGTTTCGTTGTAGTAAGAGGCGCCGTAATAAAAAGCATGTTTTTCTCCGGTTTCCTCGCCCCGGTAAACGGCGCCGAGCACCCTGGCAGGGCACGGTACCCCGAGCGCGGTGCGGCATTCCTCCCAGACAAGCGCGAAGGTGTCGCCTTTGCGCGGCTCGGTCAGGAAGTCTATCTCCCAGGCGAATATATCCGCGAATTCCATTATCATCCCGGCCGGCACGCTTGAAACGCGCATGGCTTCCCATAGGGAGCTGTCCAAAACTCCCTGGACTGAGAAAGAGACGGTAGAAGCAGGCACCCTGCTTTTTTCCGGTTCAAAATTATCGCCTTTTCGGGAAATGGAATACAAATTTTCCCCACGCGCCAGCACAAAATCCATGACTATTTCCGAATTCCGGCGGCGAAGGTGCACGGCATTCAGTCCGCAATCCATAGCCGCGCCGGGGGTGGAGAATGAAACAGCATAGATATCCCCCGGTTGCAAAACTCCGGCTCCAGCCTTTTTAAGCGCTTTTTCCAGGGCACGAATATCGGCATAAGGAACCTTACGTCCAAATGTGGAATCAAAGGAATCACCGGATTTTAATGTACCGGTGGAGACCAAAGGGGCGCAAATGGAAGGGACCAGTAAAACAAAATCCTGTGATGGCTTTGCATTATTCATGAAGAAAAAGAATATTCCCGCACCGAGTATTACCCTATATACCAGAAAAGGGGTCAAGCTGTGTTTTTTAAGCCAGGCAAGAAATAATCCTATTCCCACAAGCCCGGAAACAAAGGAGGATACGACCCCGCAGACAAACGCAGTGTTAATGTCCCCCGAAGTAAGCTTCGCGGCTTCAAGCAATCCCGCGCCGAATATTACCGGAGTGCCCAGCAAAAAAGACAGCCGTGCCGCTGCTGGCCGGGAATATCCAAGGAAGAGCGCCGCCATTATCGTCATGCCTGAGCGCGAAGCGCCGGGCATTAAGGCTATAGTCTGGGCTAGGCCTATAAGCAGGGCATCCTTCAGGGTGAAAGAAGTTTCATTTAACGTTTGCTTCGCCTTTCTGTCGGCCAGGTAGATAACCAGGGAAAAGAAGATGAGATTTAATGCTATCCCACGCGGATCGCGGAAAACCGTTTCCGCCATGTCGTGTAGTAGGAGTCCGCCTATGCCCGCAGGAATTGAGCCAGCGGCCAGCAGCCAAAGCAGGCGGCCTTCCTTTTGGCGCGGGCGCACAAATCCATCGCGCAGAATATTTACCCAGTCTTTGGCGAAGTAAACCAGCACGGCCAGCAGCGTGCCCATGTGCAGCATAACATCGTAGGCAAGGCCCTGGTATTCCCAGCCGAAAATCTTTGGGGCAAGAGCAAGATGGGCTGAACTTGAAATCGGCAGGAATTCCCCCGCCCCTTGCAATATACCCAAGACTACCGCTTGAAACTCAGTCATAGTTGCCGCCTATTTTGCCGCAGGTTTAAGATATTTCGCCATAAACTTCTCCATAGCCTCGTAGAAGTCAAAGCGGTTTTCCTCATTATGGAAGCCATGTCCCTCGTTTTCCTTTACCATATACTCCACTGCCACGCCACGCTTGCGCAGGTTCTCCACTATCTGGTCGGATTCATTAATGTTAACGCGCGGGTCCTTGGCACCCTGCGCCACAAAGAGCGGGGCTTTTATCTTATCCGCGTGGAAGGCGGGAGAAACCGCTTTCATCTTCTCTTCTTCCGTAGCCGGATCACCTACTTTTTCATGCATCTGGTCCAGCATCGGTTTCCAATAGGGCGGGATGGACTTCATGAAGGTAAGCAGATTGGAAACACCAACGTAGTCCACCGCGCAGGCATAGAGGTCCGGCGTGAATGCCGCACCGGCCAGCGTGGCGTAGCCGCCGTAACTGCCGCCGTAAATGGCCACACGCTTCGGGTCTGCTATGCCTTCTTTTACGAGGTAATTCACTCCGTCGGTTATATCGTCTTGCATTTTAAGGCCCCACTGCTTGAAGGATGCCTCCCAGAACTTTCGCCCATAGCCGGTGGAACCCCGGTAATTCATCTGGAGCACGGCGTAGCCGCGATTAGCCAGAAACTGAACTTCAGGATTGAAGCCCCATGAGTCACGCACCCAGGGACCGCCGTGCGGGTTCACCACCAACGGTAGGTTCTTCGCTTTGGCCCCCTTGGGAACGGTAAGATAGCCGTTTATGGTCAGGCCGTCGCGGGATTTATAGGAAACGGGCTTCATTTCCGCCATTTCCTTTTCATCCAGCCAGGGCGAAATCTCGGCCAGCTTTTCCAGTTTCTTCTCTGCCCAATCATAAAGGTAATAGTTCCCAAGCGTCCGGTCGCTGTAAGTGCGAACTATATAAAGATTTTCCGCCTTGTCGTTCTCCTGTATGCCGACCTCATAGCCCGGCAATTGGAACTCCAGGTCTTTTACTATGGCCTCAAACTCCGGGTCAAAGAACTTGCGGAACGATTTCCAGGTGGTGTAGCGGGCACTTATTAAAACCTTGCGCTTGCGGGAATAGAACAACGACGAAACGTCCACCTCCGGGTGCTCGTAAAGTATTGCTGTTTCTTTTTTCAGCGCCGGGTCGAATTCCACCACGGCGTCCTTGTCCCTGCCTATATTGGAAAGGGCGTAAAGGCGTTTATTGTCAAAAGTGAAAAACATCGGGTCGAAACTTTCCTTGAAGGAAGTGGTTATAACCGGCTTAAATTCCCCATCCTCCTTCTCCCGGTAAAGCAATGTGTGATTGATGCCGTCGGTGGTTACAGCCGCGCGCAGCTTCCCGTCGTGGTCGGTAAGCCAGCCGGTGATATTTCCAGGGTTCTCCGCCAACTGCGTCATTTCCCCGGTCTTCACATTAAGCCGAAACACGTCGAACACCTCTTTCTTGCGGCGGTTCATGCCGATTATCATTTCCAGCTCGTTATCCGGCAGATCGTCTATGATCTGCGCCCTTACGCCGAGATAAGGGGTGAGGTCCTTTAAATCCGCGCCGGTCCTATCTACGGAGACTATGTGAAAATTCTCGTCTCCCTTGAAGTCTTTCATGTATATCAGGCGGTTGTTGCCTTTCCAGAAATAGCCGCCGGTTATGGGGCGTTCCGTCTCGGAACTGACCATTACAGCCTCAGCGGATGAGCGAGCCTGTACGAATATATTCAGGCGATTCTTGTATGGAGCCATGAAAGATATGTATTCCCCATTGGGTGAAATGGAATAGTTCGTCTTTTCCGGATCGCGGAAGAAATCACGCATGGGAATATCACGGGCTTCCAGACAGGCTGGAATCGCAAGCATAACTATGGCCGCCAGATTGATGTTTTTCATTTTTCTCCTATATCTTGAAGGGTTATTTTGACCGTTTTTTTAATGTTTGCCAAATGTTTCACGAAATTACCGCCTATCAAAGTATTACGGGCATGAGAACTGGAAAAACCAGAAATTAAATGATTACACGAGGGGAGGTGCCCTTGCGGGCTTGGTATTCAGCGAGCGAACGGGGGTTGCAAGTGTGACAAAGCACGGGGTCTCCGTGATTAAAACCGGTTCCGGTGCTGCGACAGGACTGGTTGGTGCCGAAAGAGTCGCCAAGGTCTGGCAGAATCGGCATTGAGCGATAGGTTCAGGAGATGCGGAAAAAGCGTGCGTAAAAACATGCGCTGTCATGACAAACAAAGCGAATATCATCAAGCCCAGCGCAAATCTCGCGAGTTGCCTTTTCATTATCATATTAATTAAATCAAATTGCCCTTAGCCAAGCCATGAAAATATTGGATCATGCGGCATCTACCGATGAAACCGGGCGTAAGCGCGGCAGAAAGGGCAGAATTTTTCCAGCCTGGCCATTACGCGACCATAAAAAGAATCCGGCCAGCACCGCTTTGCCACGCAGAACGGGCAGATGGAAGAAATAAAAGCGAAAATTTTATCTTTCATACGATCAGAGTAATTTCTCATCGCCGGAATATAATTCTTCCACCCGCAACACGGCTGCGGCCACGCGCGGATATTTTGGATCCACAATAGCGCGTATTTCCTCATACTCAGGCCCGGAGGTGAAATATTCTATGCGGCCCTTGGCCTGATATGCCTTGCGCGGCTTGGCCAGGAAAAGAAAAGAACCCTTGCTGCCGTTTTTTATATTTTCACGCGTTTTGTGAAAGTAATTATCGATTACGGCTATACTGCCGTCCTCCAGCAACTTCATGCCCAGCACATATACGGAATTAGGCAGTCCGTCTTTATCGACTGTGGTAAAAACCGCCGGTCCCTCCCGCAGGTCCCAGGCCGCTTTCAATATTTCTTTTGCGTCCATCTCCCCTCCCTTGCCTCCAGCGGCTGCCGCTTGCGAAATGTTCTCCAGATTCCTGAAAAAGTCCGCCGTTTCGTCCGTGGCCGGCAATTCCCTGCGCAGCCTGGACAGGAGTCCGCGCCGCACCGCCAATCGGTGCGATGCCGGGTAATTCAGATCATAAAACCAGGAGGCCGACATCAGCAGCATGTCTGCCGCCGTACGCAGTTCCGAGGTGTTAAGCCCGCCCCCGCCGGCAGCCTTGGCCAGCAGTCCCGGCGTCAATTCCCGGCCCGCTTCCATATGCGGCAGCATAACGGGCAGGTAGCGAAAACCGTCTGCTGCCACCGAAGCCAGCACCACCTCAATTATATCCAGTTTATCGGCGTCGCGCAGCAGCTTAAGCAGTTTCGCGCTCTCTGGTTTCAGCGCGGGGATATCGGAGGTTCTTCGGTTGTGGTACTGAACCGCCGTAAACAGCCGATCCCGCTCGCACGCATCGCTGAAGAAACCGGCTGCCAGCGCCTCAAGCGTATTGCGGCCTTCGGCCCCGTGATCCGCAGTATCATCGTCCCTCAGAGAGCCGTGATCCCTGAATTGGGCGAACCTGCCAGCATCGTGCACCAGACCGGCCGCCCGGGCCAGCAGGATTTCGCCCGGTGCCAGTCCCAGACCGGCCGCCAGCAGTGCGGCGTTATCAGCCACCCTCAGGCTGTGCGACCGCTTTAGCTCATACAGCGGATGCAGCGCGCCTTTCTCCCTGAAACCGTCCAGGTACACATCAAACCATCTGTGCAGCGCCGAATATTCACCAGCTCGCATCAGCGCGGTTTCAGGGCTATGGCCCCGGCGGAGCAGATATTAACGCAGGCCCCGCAGCCGGTACATTTCAGCGTGTCCACAACAGCAATGTCCTTCATGATTAGCGCTCCGGCAGGGCAGGTATCAATGCAGGCTCCGCAAGACACGCATGTTCCCGCGTCAATCACGGCCAGCGGCGCGGTTTTCTTTTCACAGCCGCCGTTCCCCTTTCCCGTTCCCGGCCCTTGTCCCCATGGCCCTGTTCCGTCACCTCTTGGCATATTGTCTCCTAATTACCTTTTTCGGTTATTTTTTGACGCCGGAACGGCGCCCTCTTCCCCCGCCGCACCGCGCGCCTTTTCCAAGGCCTTTGCCTCCGGCGCGCGGCGCGTTCTTTGCTTTTCCCGGCCCGCCTGCGCAAGACCCTCTGCCCCGCCCTGTTTTCGGTCCTTTACCATTGGGACCTGTTCCGTCTTTTCTTGGCATACAGTTACCTCCTAACACTTTGTTTTTTATCCAACCCTGATTTTTAGGTTTTTATAGGGCCAGACCGCGCCAATACCTGCGCGCCGATTTTAACACCCGCTCGCGCGGCTATTAACGGACATTTGGCTTTGAATAAGAAATATACCGGACGCGGAGATTCGCTCAAGGTCTCAAAATTGCCCTGTCCCTTGGCTATGACCATATCCGCATTCTTAAACACGGCGTTAAAGCCCGGCGAGGTTTCTTCCAGCACGGTGCCGGGCGCGTCAGAACCGTTATTAATTACTTTCACGATTTTATGCAGACCGGCGGCGCGGGCGTCAGCCATAACGGCATCATTAAGAACCGGGAAGCCCCGGACGGCAAGGGTGACCCGCTGCGGACCCAGTTCTTCTATAAGCAGCCGGTCAAAAACTATTTCGCCGGCATTGTCCGAGATGTAAAGTATAGAAGCGCTTCTTTTTACCGCGCGGTTGAATGCGGGGAAATTACCTATAAGCGGCTCTTTTACCGCCTGCCGCACGGCTTTTCTGACACCAGACAACGTAGTGTCTCCGGCGGCGCCCATATCTATAATATTTCCTGCTATGGCAAGCCGTACCGCGAGGCTCAGCCGGTTTCTTTCGGATCTTATGATATCGCGGAGCCCCGGCAGCATACGCATGGCCAGGCGATTTTGGCGGGCTTTGGCTGAGCGGTAAGGGTCTTCCACGCCGGTGATTTCACGCAGCCGGCGATGTATCCGCTGGCCCATTACAGGGGCGGGCTTTGACATATCCATGTCCTTGCACCACCCCATCACATCCCGCAGTATCCGCTCATGCAGCGTCGGATCGGCGGAAAACATTCTGGCCGAGTCCAGCGCCTGGCGAAACAGGCAGGGGATGCAGTCAAGAGAGGTTTTCATTTTTTTTGTCTTCCAATCACTGTTTGTTCACCGGTCTTAATCCCGAAGCTGGTTTTATCATGCACTTGAATCTTTTGGCCGTATGGTAAATCCCGGCGAAAATAAATACGAGCCCGCTTGCGGTATGCCAATATGAGACAGCGCTGTTATTGATAAACCGGGGGGTATATATACAAAGCAAGCTGGTTGCGGATATCGCTATAAAACTCAAAAGAAGAAGCCAGTTCCAGAAAAAACGCAAAAACATTTTCGTTCCGGGCGATATCGCCGATATCGCTTCGGATATTACAACCAAAACCGTCATCGCCGTTAATATTGAAAAGAGCATTTGGCGCGGGGATTGCCGCCGGCTTTGAATATCATCGCGCCGATTATCCGGTTTTTTTGCGGCCGTATTTTCCGCCAGCGTCGAGGGATTTTCAGACGGCAATTGTTGTTTCACGCCAAGTGCCGGCTGCGGAGTATTTTGAGCCGTTAGCGTCAATTGCTGTGATTCATCGCATATCCCGTCGCCATCGCTGTCTATATAGCGTCCGCATTCTCCGGGGGCGCGACAATCTGTTCTTCCATGCGAACAGGCGGAAAACACTGAAAATGGCAAAAGGGAGAGAATACTTGCCAGTAAAATAAATGAAGCTATGAGAATTTTCATGTCCGCCAAGTCCTTAAGGGCGGCACGCGGTCCCGCCAGGAGGTATAGTAATAAGGTTTGATATCAAGGAGCGGCGTTCCGTCAAGGATGTCAACATTGTCCAGGAACAGGATATTCTTTTCACGGCGCAGCAGTTCAACAATGCTGAGTCCCACGGCATTCGGCCGGAGCGGAGCGCGGGTTGAAAATATCCCCCGCTCAGTGTCCTCCCGCAACGGTTTAATCTTCAGTTTAGCGGGGCCGGCCTTGTTAAAGTGATAGATGAGGTAAATGTGAGAAAAATCTTCCAGATCGCATAACCCGTTTTCAAATTCACGGAAAATTTCCGCTTGTCCTTTGCAGCCCCTGGCATAAGCCGGTTGTATGGGTGTCTTTTCAGCCTCGGTATGCGTACTGCGTATTACGCCTATGGGTTTGAAGCTCAGGATTGCGTTTTTCATTTTTTCACCTGGAAGGATGTTTTATCTTTCCGTTAAATTGTGACCAGCCTGTCGGAATCCCTGACTATCTCATAATGATCCTTAAGTGTTGACAGCGGGCAGATTTCAGAACCTCCGGAGCTTCTGATCTTCAGGCAGGTGCCGCAGGCCAGGAATTTCCCCCCCGCGGCCAGAAAATTTCCCGCCTCCACTTTGACATTAAATCCTGCATCCTCTATCTTGTCTAGCTCAACTCCCCGGCCGGAAAGGAAAATCTTAACCTCGTCGCCCTGCTTCAGGCTGTACAGCGCTAATCGCAGCGCGTTGAAAACCGTTTCCGGGTCGGTTTGCGTTATTATCATTCCCAATTTCATGTTTCCTCCTCGCCAAATTCCCGCTAATTACGCTTACTATCAGGCGCCAGCTGTCATTGTGTTATTTCCGCACTTTTCTTATGACTACCATTTTTTTGCCGGTCAGACCCCTGAAATTCGCGCCCTCGCCCAAGTGGCGGAGAAGCAGTGGAATATTGTCCACGACCGTTCCGCCAACGGCGTCTATCCCACAATCAAATAATACGGCGCTCAGCGGCGCGGATGGGCCCAATAGTATTTTGAACGCATTTTTATTACATAGTTCCAATATCGGCTCAAAAGTTAGGTTCAGCAGCGTCAACGCGGTAATCGCAACCGCATCGGCGCGCGGCAGCAGTTTCGCCATCCGTTCCGGAGGAAGATCATCTTTGTCTTTCGGCGCGAGTTCAAAGACCCATAGTTCTTTGGCCAGCGTCTTCAAGCGGTCCGTGAACGGAAAATGACCTATTACCGCTATATTTTTACCGCGTCCGTGCTCGGCGATAAGTTCTTCAGCGTTGATCATTTCATATTTAAGCGTCGGCAGGGCGGAATTTATGGCCGCCATGCCGAGCGAAACTTCCGGGCCTTTGCCTGAAAGCGCAAGGGCAGCCAGTTCTCTTACCGGCGTTCCGGAGAGCGAACCGGCTCTTTGTACCGGTCCGCCGCAGATCCCGTCTTTAACAGTTGTAGCCAAACCGCAACGTGCCGTGCCGTTTCCATCGGAAGAAACAACGGCAGTGGTAAAAAAACCGATATGGGCCGAGATTATCTTCCTGTCCTGTGTTTCGCTTATAAGTCGTTCAATAATATTCACCACATCTCCTTAGTTAAAGATCATGGCTTCCGGCTTAAGCAACATCAGCACACCGAGCGCCAGCATAAGCGCTCCGCTGATGCCTTTCAGTATCTTACCGTGGGCCTCGGTCATATGGTAGCGGCCCGCGGTACAAACAAAAAGCGCTATTATTAATGCCAGCGGGACTATATAGGCTGCGTTGTATACGGCTATATAGCCGTATTTTTGCCAGAAGCCCGCCTGCCTGAGCGAAAGCACCCTGCTGAAGACGGCGGGCAGGCCGATGGTGCAGCCCAGTTCTATGAGGTTGACGAATACGGCCAGGGCAGCCGTTGCCGCTATCATGACGGCGGTTTCGCGCTCCGCTATTATCCGGCGTATTTTTTCGCCCAGTTTTATTTTGGCCTTGCCGGAGATCATAAGCGAGACGCCGCGCCTGAAAAAGAATATTTCCTTGAGGTTTACAAGGCCCATAACGGCGGCTATAACGCCCAGGGCTGTTGTTATCCAGCGTGCGTGACCGATTATCAAAAAGAGGTTAAACCATGCCGCCATGAAGGCAAAATAGACAAGGGCCGATGTTACGGTAAAAATACCTCCAATGATCAGCATTTTGCGCGGCGAGCCGGTATAGGCCAGCAGGCCCATCAGAAACATCAGGACCCACATAGCGCAGGGATTAAGCCCGTCAAGCAGGCCCAGGGCCAAACTGAAGTTCAGCATTGACACGGAAGAAGGGTCTATTTTTCCCAGCAGCGGGACATTGATACCATGGCTTTCGCAGGGACACCCGGCTTTACCGGTCAGTATGTCCAGCGCAGCGGTTATTTCCGCCGGAGTGCGGTTTGGGGAGAAGCCAGTCAGCAATTTCTCCCCTATAAAAAACGCAGGGAAACCGGAAGGAGCGGCTTTATGCGCCGTCAAATATTGCGCGAAAAGTGTGAGATTGTTTTTATCGCGTTTAACCTCGTAGGTGTTCACGCGCAAACCTGGATAGGCCGCGTTCAGCGTTGAAAGCCAGGTTATAGCTTTGCGGCAATGTGGACAGTCATAAGCGTAAAAAAACGCGATTTCCGCTTCTATAGGCGCGGACGTAGAAAATGTTGATTTCGTCAGAACGGATTTTGCCGGTTTAGCGCGCTGAATTGCCGGGGACGGAATTCCCGCGGAAACGGCGGATGAACCGGCCTGAAGTTTCCCGGCAGCGGCGCTCAGGCCCCTGCCCGGGATTAAACCGCTCTCCTGTTCCAAAAAGGGGAATTTTATTTCGCCGGGCCCGCAGGCGTCAGTCTGCGGGTTCGTCAGACACGGTTCCTTGACATCAGCCGCGTAAACGCCGGCGCAACAGAAAAACATAACAATGAGGATTTTTCGCATAACTTGCGGGCAATTATACAATCAATTTGCTCCAGCCGAGTTTAAGACTGGCCAATACCGGTTTAAGTTTGAGCCGCGTCAAAAACGGCGTCCTGTCTATAAAAAGAACTCCGTCCAGATGGTCTATTTCATGCTGCAGCGCCCTAGCCAGGAAACCGCGCGCGTTTATTTCCACCGGCAGGCCGCGTTTGTTGAGCGAACGCACTTTAACATTCTCAAATCGGCGCACTCGCGCAAAAAGGCCCGGAAAGGAAAGACAACCCTCTTCCCCGTCCTGGCGGCCCCGTGCGGACATTATCTCCGGATTTATCAGGACCAGCTTTATTTCCGGCTCGTTCTCCCGCGCTATTCTTATTACCGACAGACGCAGGTCCAGCCCGATCTGGTTGGCGGACAAACCTACCCCCCCTGCGGCCGACATCGTCTCGAACATGTCGGCGATTATGCCGGGAAGTTCGTCCTTTTGAGCGGGGAAATTTACCGGCTTAGTTCTCTTCCGGAGTATGTTTTCCCCGTATTTGCAGACCCGCCTGGCTGCCATAATATTTACGGGCAAAGCCGGGAGAATTTTTCGGCTATGGCCTTTACGGCGTCCCGGGTTTTTCCGCTTTCAATGTCATAAAGGGTTTTCCCTGAATCGGCTAACATAGCAGCCCCCGGGTCCAGGGGGATTTTACCAAGGAACTCAACGCCCAGTTCAGCCGCCAGTTTCTCACCGCCGCCGCCGCTGAAGATCGGCGTTTCAGCGCCGCAGCCCGGGCAGACAAAGCCGCTCATGTTTTCAACTACGCCGGTTATTTTCAGCTTCAGGCTGCGCGCGAAGGAAGCGCTTCTCCTCGCATCGTCCAGCGCCACTTCCTGCGGAGTGGTCACCAGCACGGCGGTAAGCTCCGGTATGGCCTGCGCAGCGGTAAGGGATTCGTCTCCGGTGCCGGGTGGGGAGTCCAGGAAAAGATAATCCAATTTTCCCCATTTAACACCGCCCAGCAGCTCTTTTATAGCCGAGGTCTTGCGGGGGCCGCGCCATATAAGCGCGGTGGAAGTATCCATTCCCAGCAAGGCCATGCTGCAAACCGAAAGGTTCGGGGCCGCGTTAAACGGCAATATGCTTCGCCCATCCGATTCAAGACGCACACCGGTTATTCCAAGCATGCGGGCGACATTCGGGCCGTGCAGGTCAATATCCAACAGGCCGGTTCTTTTGCCGGAGGCAGCCATAGCCGAGGCCAGGTTAACCGCCACGGTGCTTTTACCCACCCCTCCTTTGCCGCTCATTACCAGCACTTTATTGCGAACCAGCTTCATGCCTGCGGCTATCTCTTCATCCTGTTGTTTAATGGTTTCTTCCATTGACGCCATTTAAGCCTCCTTACCCGCTTTCAACTGTGCCAAAATGGTGCGGCAAGGATATACTCTTGTTCCTGGCTGGATGAGTATTTCCGCCCCGGCGGGCAGGTAAACCGCAACCTGCGAACCGAAATAAATAAGCCCGAGCCTGCCGCCGGGCCGCAGCGTGTCCCCGGCTTTAAGCGGGCAGGAGATGCGCCTGGCGATGCTGCCGGCTATCTGTTCCACACCCAGCGTTTCCCCTTCATCCAGTAAAATTTCAATATGGTTCCTGCGGTTAAGCGAAGCCTCTTTTTTAAAAGCCCGGAAAAAAGTTTCACCAAAAACACCTACGGATTTAACAGTCCCAACCACAGGGGAATACTGGGCATGCACATCCAGCACTGAGAGAAAGATTCTTATAACAGGACTCCCGTCTTCTAAACCGGTTTTAAGCACCGTCCCGTATGAAGGGGCGAAGATAACGCCGGGTTCTGGTTTATGTGGAACAAAGCGTGGCTCGCGGAAAAAGAAAAGGGTAAAAGCCGCTGAAAGCAGGAACAGTGCAGCCGCCGCCGGGAGCAGGGATGGCAATGTAAAACAAAGAAGTGCCGACAGCGTCAAAGTGCCGCCAAGTTCAATAATCAGCAGGCGCCGCCCTTCTTCCGCAAGCGGGAGAAAGCCGCTTTTCATGTTTTCCCCCGCCTTTTGAGCGTATCAGGCGCGCTTACCGGGGAAACTTCAGGGGCTTTTTCACCGTATACATTGATCACCTTTATCCCGCCCTTGCCGAGTCTCTCAAGCTCCGCGCCTATTATAAGGCAGGCCGAGGCCATTTCATTTCGGCTGAGAGGTTTTTCTGAACATGGACGCAACGGGGTGTTAAGCTGCACCTCGTCCGGGGAAATCATGGTGTAGAGCGCCGCGAAATCCCGCGTGTAAGCCTTATTGCGGTCAATCAGCATGGTCTGTATGGCCAGACGGTTACGCCTGCCTTTTGAAAAAGGAACGAGCCCCTTAATTATCTCGTCAAAACATATCCGGGGCCCCGGTCGGTTGATTTTTCTGAAAAGTTCATTATTCGGCGCGTCAAGTTTGGCTATCACAAAATCAAAAGCTGTAAGGTCTTCCCGGATTTTTTCTGAACACATCATCGACGCGTTGGTTATCAACGCGGTTTTTTCCGGCCTTAACCTGCCGCATTCCAGCAGTAATTCCTTCAGGTTAGCCGCAAGGGTCGGCTCTCCCCTGCCTGAAAAAGTAAGGTAATCTGCCGGGGCCTTCAAGGCGGAGAGTTCTGCCCCAAGCGCCTGCGGTTGCACATAAACAGCGCGTTCCGGATGTACCGGCGCACAGTCGCCCAGCTGGCAGTAAACGCAGTTAAAGTCACAAATCTTTTCTGGGCGTGAAATCGGGTCTATCCCCAAAGACACGCCCAGCCGCCAGGACCCCACCGGGCCATAGCAGTATTTAAACTCTGTCATGCGCCCGTTCCAGCCATAGCGGGCTCGCGCCGCCAGGCCCGGACAAATTTTTTCGCGGCATTCTCCGGCAGACAGACACAGACCTGACCCTGCAGGTCAGCGGTTTTTATGGCCTTCGCGCAGCCCAGCGACAGGGAAGGGATTTTATTGTTTAAAGCCCCCGCCGCACCCTCAGAACAGAAACTCATCACCCCGGTGAATTTACAGGCCAGTTTTTTACCCGCGATAACTGACCAGGACTGCGCCAGGCCGTTGGCGGATTCAAGCAGCATAAAAGAAAGGTAAAGGTCGGCTCTGGAACCGGGCAGATTGAAACTTATATAAGCAGGGCTGAAAGCGAGGCGCTGCACCCCGGAAACTGCGGATTCAGGATTGATAACACGGTTAAGCCGGATTGGGATAAAGCTGCCGAAAGATGGGGCCTTCGCGCCTGGGACATTGAAAGCGTACTTGGCTCCGCCGCAGGGGATGGTTGAAACTTTAAGCAGCACCGGCTCCGTTATAGCTCGCGCGGCGGCGGCGCAAAAACTCTCCGGCGAGGAAAGTTGCATCCCGCGCGGCTTTGTTTTGTGAAACTTAACTCCGATCCAATGCGTCCCCATCATTTCCATAAGCACGCTTCTTATTTCGCTGCTATTTTCGTTTATCATAAGGTTCCTCCTGTAAATTACCAAAACACACAGTTCTACACACCGCAGGAATACGCGGAGACCGTTAAATGTTACTTTTTCAGATATTCTTCAACAGCCTGACGCACTGTCTTAACTCCGGAAATACCGGTAACGCCTTTTATCCCGGCGGCCTCGATAGCGGTTTTAGCGTTGGGACCGAGGTCGCCTGTAAGAACCACCTGCGCACCCTGCGCCGCCACCTGGCGCACAGCTTCCGGTCCGGCGCCGCCCTGCATACTCACGGCATTATTTGCAACCGGGGTAAACTTCATGTTCTCGCTCTCCACTATCACGAAATAAGGCGCCCTGCCGAAACGCTCGCTCACTTTAGCCTCCATCGAGCCGCCCATCGCTGAAACGCATATTTTCATATTACTCTCCTTTTTAATCTCAATAACCGAATACAAAAAAAGCTATGGTCCCCACACCACCAAGGCCCAGCAGGAACTGCAGCACAGGCTTCCCTTTTTCCGGGTGGCGATGCGCCGCCGGGATAAGGTCCGCCAGCGCGATATAAATAAAACTCGCGGCGGAGACGGCCATTACATAGGGCAAAGCCGGCTTAAACGAGGCCAGCGCATAATAGGCGACGAAAGCGCCGGGCAGCGTAGTCAGCGAAGACGCGATATTGGCCCACAGGGCTTTTTTGCTGGACCAGCCGGCCGCCAGCATTATGGCGAAATCTCCAGTTTCCTGCGGTATTTCATGGGCCACCACGGCCAGCGTGGCGGTGTAAGCCAGGGCAGGGGAAACCAGCAGCGCCGAACCGATAAGAACCCCGTCTATAAAATTATGCAGCGCGTCTCCGATAACAATCACAACGCCGGCTGAGGAATGAACCTCGCAACTTTCTTTGTGACAATGCCGCCAGAGCAGCGTTTTTTCCAGCCCCAGGAACAGGAAAATTCCGGCCAGCGCCGCGCCCAGCACCGCCGCCGGCGCGGCGCCCATATTTAGCGCCTTGGGCAACAGGCCCAGGAAGGCGGCGCCCAGCAGGGTCCCCGTGGCGTAACTTATAAGACAGGGGACTAGCCTGCCGCGCGTTTGTTCCGGGAAAAGCAGGAAGATTCCGGCGGCCCAGACGCTTAACACGCTGCCGGTAAGACTCAGGATAAGCAGTCTCAGTTCCATCAGGGTTTCACCAGATACTCGCCCAGCGCGCGGTAGAAAGCCGTAGCGGCCAGGATAGGGCAATGCTTATGATCATCCGGCACTTTTCCCAACGTCTTAATTATAAGCCCGGGGGAAACAAAAAAAGCCTCCGACAGCGGCCGCTGGTCCGCGTAAAAAGCTACCAGCGCCCCGCAGGCCTTGGTAACGCCGCAGCCCTCGGTGTAGTATCGTATTTCCGTTATTTTATCGTTCTCAATATTAATATAAAATTCCATAGTGTCGCCGCAGGGGCCGGTCACGCTGGCGGAGGCCGTCGGGTCGTTGAGGCGGCCGGAATATTTTTTAATTGCGTCTTCCAGCGCTATTTTTCTTTCTTTCATGTCATTTTTCCAGTTCGGTCCGTAAAATATTCCAGGCTCTTTCCACAGCATCGGCAGCGAGACTGCTGCCATCTTCGCCCAGAGTTTTGCGGTCCAAGAGAGTTTTTACCACCCACGTATCAAATGGAATCCGGCCAAGCAGGCCAAAGCCTAAACCGGTGGCTACCTTTTCAAGAGTCTCTGTTTCTTCTTTATTTAAATCCCACTTGTTAACCAGCAGGAAGCCTTTTATTTTCTGCTGACGCAGCAGTTCCGCCAGACGCAAGAAGTCGTGCCGGCCGGAGACAGTGGGCTCGGCCACGGCCACCACGGCGTCCACGCCGCCAAGCGAGGCCAACACCGGGCAGCCTATGCCGGGGGAACCGTCCAGGATAAGGAACTCCTTTCCGGAGGCTTCGGCTGCCTTTACCGCCTCCGTTTTTAAAAGCGCTACCAGTTTGCCGGAATTCTCTTCGGCGGGCTCAAGGCGCGCGCCGGCAAAGGTTCCGAAACGGCATGGGGAGATTGCCCAGGCGCCGCTTAAAACCTCTTTGAAACTTATCGCTCCTGCGGGGCAGTTCCAGGCACAGACGCCGCAACCCTCGCAGGAAGTTTCGCTTATGCGGAAAGGCGCGGAGGCGACAGCGTCAAAACGGCAAACCTCCAGGCAGCGCCCGCAGGAAGTGCACTTGTCGGGGTTGATGGCGGCCTTTTTCCCGCCGAAAAAACTCTTTCTCTCAACCGGTTCGGGGGAAAGTATTATGTGCAGGTCGGCCGCGTCTACGTCGCAGTCGGCGGTTATGCAGGGCGCGGCCAGACGCGCGAAAGCTCCGGCCACCGTGGTCTTGCCGGTGCCGCCTTTGCCGCTTAAAATAAGCACCTGTTTCATACGGCGGCCCCCGCTTTTATGGCGGTAAATATTTCTTTAAGCGTTTTAGCGTATTCAGGTCGGACCTCCAGCATTGTCTTTCCGCGCGAATAGGCAACTGCTATTTCACGGTCAAAAGATATTTTCAGCAGGATCTTAACGCCTTTTTGCGCGCACCAGGCTTCCATCGCGCCATCACCCAGATCATAACGGTTTATAACAAGGGCGTGCGGAACTTTTATTTTTTTAAGCGTCTCCACGGCCAGCTTCAGGTCACTCAAGCCGAAGGGAGTAGGCTCGCTGACCAGCAGACAGAAGTCACTGCCGGTCACGGCATTTATCATGGGGCAGGAAGTGCCGGGAGGGCAATCTATTATAACATCGCCGCAGGAAGGGGCCAGTTTTTTTACCGCTTTTATAAGCCGCACCGGACTTGGCTCCCCTATATTCATAAGACCGTCGGCGAAGAATAAATCCCCGGAACGGCCACGGCGTATTTTACCGGCGGCATGAGGTTTCTCTGTTATAGCGTGTTCCGGACAGGACAACACGCAGCCGCCGCAGGAATGGCACATGTGTTCAAAGAGGAAAGGTTTGCCGTTAAAAAGCTTTATAGCGTTATACTCGCAGACCTGTTGGCAGCGGCCATGCGCGCGGCATTTGGCCGCGTCTATTACGGGCACCGACACGCTAAAATCGGTTTCGGATTCTATTTCCGGCTTAAGGAACAGGGCACAGTCAGGTTCTTCCACATCGCAATCAAGCAGGGCGACACCGGGGCCCAGTGCCCGCGCCATGGCGGTTGCCAGGCTGGTTTTTCCGGTGCCGCCCTTGCCGCTTGCGATAGAGAGTTTCATCTCGTACTTGCGCAACTATTATTGAGCGCAGTCCCCTTCGTGGCCATGGTCTTTGCAGGGTTCAATGCCGCCCGCCAGTTTGTTTGAAAGCAGCGCCTTTACCGCATCTTCGGCTTTACCCGAGTAGCAGGCTATCGGCACGCCCGCATCCGCGAATTTCTGCTGGGCTCCCATGCCCATGCCACCGGCTATAACGTGGGTGATCTTGTGTTTAAGTATTTCTCCCACAGCCTGACAGCCTCCACCGCCATGCTGCGCGTTATTGGGGACAACTTTAGAGTTTTGTATCTTGCCGTTCTCCGCTTCGACGATAAGGAAATGACTGCATTGACCGAAATGAGCGCAGACTTCGCTTTTCAAGCCTTGGTCGTCGCTAAGTGTAATTCCGATTTTCATTCCATTCTCCTTGATTTATGGCGCAGACGGGAGCTGAACGCACCCGTCTGCGGCAATATTACTTTCCCTCGCCTTTTATCTCACTCATGCGCTTTTCCAGTTCGGAAAGGCGCGTTTTGATTTCTTGTGTCTCGCTTGCAATAAGCTCCTTTTCAGACACAGGCGACGAAGAACGTCCAAAGACGCCTCCGAACCCGAGTCCCCTGCCGTATGCGCCTTCCCTGCGCCAGGCGCCCCCTCTGCCGCAAGGGCCTCTCCCTCCGCCCATCGGCCCAGTTCCCATGGGTCCCGTTCCGTCTCTGTATGGCATATTTACCTCCTTAGAAATGATAATCATTCTCAATAAAGTGTAAAAAAATTACCGGGCGCAGTCCCTGCACAGTCCGTAAAACTGCATTACATGGCTGTTGATCTTAAACCCGTACTTTTTTGACAGTCCCTCTTCGGTCTTGCGCAACAGGTCCATCTCTTCCTTTATAAAGTCGGTATAATCCACTATGCGGCGGCAGGAGGTGCAAACCAGGTGATGGTGGTGGCCTTTTGCATGCGGACCATCCGCGAATTCATAGCGTGCCTTATCGTCGCCGGTGTCGAGTTTGCTTACCATGCCGAGCTTTGTAAAAAGCTCCAGAGTGCGGTAAACAGTCGCCAAGCCTATATTGGGGTATCGCCGGCTTGACGCTTTAAAAACATCCTCCGCTGTAAGGTGCTCGCCCCTGGTGCTTAGCGTGTCCAGCACGGCGTGCCGGGCAGGCGTGATACGCCGCCCAAAGCCGCGTATCTTTCCGCAGCAGCAATTTCCGTGATGCCCCTTGAGAATTTTCATATATCTCCAGCCAATATCCTATTACGCTCAGCGAAACAGAACATAATTGAGAACCATTCTCAATTATATATTTCCTTAATCAGTTATGTCAAGGGCTAATTGCGCGACACCAAGCCTGCCTGTATTGATGCAACCGCGCACATATCCACTATATCTTCAACGGAGCATCCGCGCGAAAGATCATTGACCGGCGGGTTTAACCCAAGCACTACCGGGCCGATAGCTTTACCCCCGGCCAGGCGCTCAACCAGCTTATAAGCGATATTCCCGCTGTTTAAATCGGGAAAAACCAATACATTCGCCCTGCCCGCGACCGGACTGCCCGGAGCTTTTTTTTCACCTATCCAGGGAATCAGCGCTGTATCGGCCTGCAATTCCCCGTCTATAACCAAGTCTGGGAATTTTTGCCTGGCGATTTTTAACGCCCTTCGTACTTTAAGCACGGAAGGATGTTCTGCGCTTCCCTTGCTGGAAAATGAGAGCAAGGCCACTCTCGGCTTCAACCCGAGAATATCCCTGGCTGCGTTAGCCGCCGCGCCCGCAATTTGGGCCAGCATGGCATCTGAAGGATCAGGGTTCATTCCGCAATCGGCAAAAACCATTATGCCGTTTTCGCCGAAAGACTTATCCGGTACTTCTATAATAAAGCAGCTGACCACCGGCGCTATACCGGGATAAAGCTTGCGAAGTTCCAAAACAGGCCGCAGCACATCGGCGGTGGAGTGCGCCGCGCCGGCAACCATGCTTTCGGCAAAAGAATCAAGCAATAATGCGGCGGCAAGATTAAGACGATTCTCCATCAATAGCAAGGCGTACGATATCCTGATGTTTTTCCTGGCAGCCCAAACCGAAGCCCCCCTGTTCTTTATTTCAGGTGAGCATGGGTCAACTATTTCCATCCCGCCGGGAGAGAAATTTTCACCTTCCCCCGCAGTCAGCATTATAATCGGGCGGCACACGCCTAATTCTAATGCTTTGACGGCGGCATCCTTCATACGCGGATCTGACCCTTCAGGCAAAAGCACGCGGGCAGGCGACAGGCCGGCCTTTTGACGCAGAATCGTAGAGATAGCCATTAATATCTGTTGCACTCCCTAATAAAATACATTGATAATAGTTCAGCTTTTGCCTTCAGTGTGCAGATATTCGCTTATGCGCCATTTCCAGTGTTTGGGTATTGTTTTTACCGGTCCGCCGGCTATTCTAAGCGCCTTGCCGTTTATCACCGCATCGGCCAGTTTTAGTCTGGCGGACGCCAGTATGTTGCCGAACGTCTGTCTGGAAATTTTCATATCCGCTGCCGCGTCTGTCTGGTTTTTGCGGTTCAGTTCCGCATACTTAATTGCCTGGAACTCGTCCAGTTGCAGCGTTATCTCCTTGAGTTTATAAAGAGGTGCCGCACCGGGCTTGAAGTAATATGCCAGGGGCCTGGAAACCACCTTTCTGTGTTTGAATGGTCTTGCCATAGTTATTGGCTTATGCCAATAACCTATGTTAACAAGTTTCGTCTTCAAAAATCAAACGTAAAATGTGACGATTGGAAAGATCTATGGGATTAATAAGGAATATAGCAGATTCTCCAGTGCCTGGCGCCTAATGCTGCGCGAGAGCAGGCAACAGGCGGTTTATGGCGATTATTCTTCTACAAGTTCCTCTTTCAATTCTGTGACTCTGTGTTTTTCCGGCAGCAGATGTTTTGGCGTGAAGCAGAACCCGGCGATCATTGTTGGTATGACCGCGCTGGCGATAACGGCTATTACAAGCAGAGAATATTGCGCGCCGTCTATTATGCCGTGGCTAAAGCCGTACAGCGCCGATATGGTTCCGAAGGTAAGACCGGTAGACATCATCAGCGTGTAATACCATCTCTCGTTCTTTTCCTTGCGGAAGAAAGTTATCGCCGGATACAGGCCGAAGATTTTAGTGGCCACTTTCCCCGAAAATAAAACCAGCAGCGCCAAAGGGGCTGAAACAAGCGCCGGTATGGAAACAAGCGACCCCGCACGCAGAAAATAAAAAGGCGTAAGAAATCCCACGGTAAGAGTGCGCAGCCTTCTCAGCCAGTGATTGTTTTGGGACGCGAATTCGGCCAGCGCCATTCCGGCTATGTACGCCGGAAGCACGGCTTCGCTGCCGGACCATAGCGCAAGCGCGCCAAGCGAGAAAAGGAAAAAAGAAATCCATTTTACCCTTATGGCCGCGGTCCTATTACCGTAAATATTCGTCAGATGGTTCGTTATATAGGGAAATAAAAGCAGGGCAAAAAATGTAACACCGATGAAAATAACTGTTTTATAAGTGAACGGTGCGAAAATAAGTCCCAATACTATAACGGTCCCGAGATCGTTTATAAAACAAGAGCCCAGTATTCCTTTGCCGAATTCTGTGCTGTTGAAGCCGGTTTCTACCATTACGGCGTAAACCACTGCCATTGAAGTTGTGGAAAGCGCCACCCCCGCAAGCAGGCTTTGGGCGCCCGTCCAGCCAAGCAGGTAGTACGCTGCGGCGGAGCAGCCCAGGAACGGAGCAAGGAAGCCGATAAGGCCTATCAGCAGGATCTCCTTCCATTTTATAGAAAGAGTTTTTTTGTCAAGTTCGGCTCCGGCCAGAAAAGTTAGAAAGATGGCGCCACTACCGGCCAGGAATTTCAGCCATTCGGCGTTATTATCCATCGCTCCGGGTGCAAAATATCTGTTTGCTACGGCGCCAGCCGCGACGCCGACGCATATTTCAATAAGTGCAATGGAGATTTTAAGGTGGTAAGCGATTACCGCGGATATCACCGCCAAGCCAAGCCACAGTGAAGCCGTCGCATACATGTGTTCCATAAAAAAACCTCCATCTGTTTTAGATAGAGGTCATCAGCCCATTGTGAGCGGTTTCCCCGGTGAGGCCAGGGAGGCGGACATCATCGCCGTTAATTTATTGTATCAAAATTTAGCGCTTCAGGTGTCCCGATTAACAGCGGGAGCGGTCAGATTATGGGCATTGTATGACGCCCTGAGCCCACAAACAGCCGCCGCAAGTCGCCGGATGGAGGTTCCCGCCGCAGTCCTCGGTGTTGTCTCCGCTGTAGGAGCATCCGCCGCAGGCGTGGCAAGGCGAAAAATTAAACTCAGAGACCTTCTCTCTGAATGAAACATAGTCTTTGGAATTCCATATCGCGTTGAGACCGCGCTTAGTGATATCGCCGAAGGAATGGCTTTTGTTGTGCCGTTCGGCGCTGTGGATGTGTATTTTATGGGAGTGCATCAAAGCCATGCACGGCGCGACTTTGCCGTCCCAGCGTATAAACGTGCATCTTTCGCGGATGAAACGGCACCGGTCAATTGGCGCGCCGAGCGGGGTTCCCATCAGTGAGATCGTCTGATTGCCGTTGGCAAGCGACCAAAGCGTGTTCCTGGTAAAGTCGTTGAGATCTATACGGGGAATGTCCACCGCTGTTCCGCCGGGAGCGTTGGACATGCAGCCGCTTCTAATGGCCAGGGAGCAGACCATCTGCTTCTCCATTTCCGGCGAGTATGGAATGACATTGCTGACCGAGATGAATTCCGCCCCCGTCTTTTTCGCCAGCCAGCCGAGGTTCTTCAGATCGTTGAAATTGGCGCGCGTAACTACAAAAGCTATGCCCAGCTCCAGTTTCCCGCGCAGGGGCTTTATGTTTTCCACTACCTCCCGGAATCGCGCGCCCTGCCGTGTCCGTTCAAAGGTCGTGTCGTCAGCGCCATCGAAAGATATCCAGAGGCGGTCCAGCCCGGCTTTCAGCAGGCCGTCGCGCATTCCGGCGTCCAGGAGCGTGCCGTTGGAGACCATCTCCGTATTTAAACCGGCTTTTTTGAGCGCCGAGACCATGCGGATGATATCAGGATGCGCGGTCGGCTCGCCGAAACCTCCGAGCATTACGGAATCAAGATGCGGAAACCCGGGCAGTTCCGCCAGTATTCTTTTAAAATTCTCCCGGGACAAGTCCCCCTGCGGTTCGTTCCAGGTCTGCCGGATGCAGGTGCGGCATGAAATATTGCATCTGGAAGTGGGCTCGATATAGAGGCGGGATAAACTGTGGATATCCGGCAATATTTCCAGGCGCCCGCGCATGGCTACGATATCCAGCCTGGCATTCTTCGACAGGCCCAGTTTCTTCGCGGCGTAGGCCGGAAGAATTATAGTGTTGTCATTTATAGCCCTGGCTTGCGGCTTTTTCATGGTTGTATCGGCTTTGTGCCGGAAACAAGCATATCCCCTTTATTCCTTGCTTCCGGGCAAAGCGGTCGAAGTTACGAACCAGCGCCGGCCTATCCATAGGGATACGCTTACCAGGCCTATGAGCACCGGCACTTCCACCAGCGGACCGATGACCGCCGCGAACGCCGCGCCGTGGCCTATGCCGAAGGTGGCTATGGCCACCGCTATCGCCAGCTCGAAGTTGTTGGAAGCGGCGGTAAACGACAGCGTAGCCGATTCTTCATAGGAAGCTCCGGCTTTTTTGCTCATCCAGAACGAGATGAAGAACATCAGTGTAAAGTAAACCAGCAGCGGTATGGCTATGCGCACCACGTCCAGCGGTACCTGCACGATGTTCTCGCCCTTTATTGAGAACATGACCACAATAGTGAACAGCAGCGCTATAAGCGTGAGCGGGCTGATGACAGGGATGAATTTCTGTGAATACCATTCTTTGCCTTTAGCCGCTATAAGCGAGAAGCGCGTGATTATGCCCGCGATGAACGGTATGCCGAGGTAGATGAACACGCTCTTCGCTATTTCCCCCATGGTTATGTTCACCACCGCGCCTTCAAGCCCCAGCCAACGAGGCACCAGCGTAACAAAGAAGTAGGCGTAAACCGAGAAAAACAGCACCTGGAACACGGAGTTGAACGCCACCAGCCCGGCGCAGTATTCCCGGTCGCCTTTGGCCAGGTCGTTCCAGACTATTACCATAGCTATGCAGCGGGCCAGACCTATCATTATCAGGCCCACCATATATTCGGGCTTATCACGGAGGAAAATTATAGCCAGCGCGGTCATCAGCACCGGGCCCACCACCCAGTTCTGTATGAGCGAAAGGGCCAGCACTTTTTTATTGGCAAATGCGCGGTGCATCTCCTCGTATTTCACTTTTGCCAGCGGCGGATACATCATAAGTATGAGGCCGATGGCTATAGGGATAGAGGTTGTGCCTACGCTGGAGGCAGCGTTGAAGTCCGCCACGGCCTGCGGCCACATCCAGCCGACGCCCACGCCCACGGCCATAGCCGCGAATATCCAAAGCGTAAGATATCTGTCCAGAAAAGAAAGTTTTGACATTACTCCATTCATTTTATTCCCTCCGTTATTTCAGGCAGTTTTTTAACAAAATCCCGTATCTCGTCGCGCACCCGGCGGTAATGCGGCATGGCCTCTTCTTCCGGGGCGCCTTTTCCCGCTACCGTCGCCGGGTCGTCAAAGCCGCTGTGTATTTTTTTGGCTTTCCCCCAGTATACGGGACAGGCCTCGCGAGCGTTATCGCAAAGCGTAACCACCAGGTCGAAATTGTCGCTCTTGAAAATTTCCAGGCGCTTCGGCTTCTGGCCGGAAATATCCACGTCGGCCTCCGCCATAGCCTTAACCGCGCGTGGGTCCACTTCCCTTCCGGGCCTTGTGCCCGCGGAGAGCGCCTCCACCTTACCGGCCAGCAATGATTTAGCCCAACCCTCGGCCATCTGGCTGCGGCAGGCGTTTCCGGTGCAGAGAAAAAGGACTTTTTTCATTTACGTTTCCCCGACTTTTGCGCAAAGACAGTTATACTGGAAGCCACGCCGGCCAGCGCCCTGCCGGCTTTGCCGGTTATGGGGTCGGAGCAGGTGCCGGCCGCTGAATATATCTTGTCAGAGAGCAGTTTTATATCGGTAAAACCGGCGTCTTTTATGGCGCCAAGGTAGTCCTTGCGTACCAGCGCCCCGGCGACGCAGGCGGCGTAAAGCCCGGCGTGTTTTTTAAGCGCAGGCGGCAATTCCCTGTTCAGCACTATATCGCTTACAACTATGCACCCGCCGGGTTTCAACGCGCGGAAAGCTTCCCGGAAGACAGCCGGTTTGTCGGGTGACAGATTGATGACGCAGTTGGAGATTATCATATCCGCTTCGCCGTTCTTCACGGGAAGTTTTTCAATAACACCACGCCGGAACTCAACATTCTTAAGGCCGGTGCGCAGGGCGAATTTGCCCGCGTTCTTCGCGGCCAGTTTAAGCATATCCGGAGTCATGTCCACGCCTATGGAAAGCCCCCTGGGGCCTATTTTCTCGGCGGCGATAAAAACGTCTTTGCCTGCGCCGCTGCCCAGGTCCACCACGGTCATCCCTTTTTTTAATTTTGAAAAGGCCACCGGATCTCCGCAGGAAAGCCCCATATCCCCCTCGGCTGCCGCAGTCGCCGCTCCGCCGCAGCAGGAAGAGCCTGAGCAGCAGGAGGATGAGTTTCTGGCAACCTCGCCGTACGCTCGTTTCACCAGCAGGCGTGTGGCGGTGTGTTTTTTATTTATGGTCATAATTCGTTCTCCTGTAAGTCAGCATTTGCAGCCTATCACGCAGATCCCGTTCTTGCGCAAGGCCAGCCTTTTTTCAAGCCTGGCTATGTCGGTAGCTACCATGCCGCAGCAAGGTACGGGGAGCACAAGCCGCTTTATGAATTCGCGCAGCGGGCCGGCTTTCGCCGCCAGCGAATACATCGCCCAGCGGCCTTTCTTCTCTTTCTTTATGATCCCGGCCGCGCAAAGCGCGCCCAGGCAGCGCGAGACGTTATACTGGCTCTCCCGCATGGCGTCCACTATCTCGCAGACGCACAGCGGGTGGCTGGCGCGGCCCAGCAGCGCCGCAGCCCGCAGCCGTCTGGGGTCGGCCAGCGCCTTAAGAGCTTTTACCGAGGAGTTGATGTCGCGTCCCGCGTTATTCATATATGCAATTATACGCATATATAGCGGCGGTGGTCAAGGCGCCGTTTGGCGCGTCAGAGGATGCCGAAGATGTATTTAAGTCCCAGATAGACTCCGCAGGCTATGAATATCCAGGCGGTGGCGGGTTTTGCCCAGCGCTCAAACTTGCCGGCCAGGCCGGTTATCGCGGAGATCTTTTTAAGGCCGAAGTCTAGAACTACCGCCATGCCTATCACCGGCAGGGCGGTGCCCAGGCCGTATAGCAGCGGCAGCGAGAACGGGGCGGAGTTATTGGCGGCCAGCGGTATTATGACGCCGAAATACAGCGCTGCTGATATGGGGCAGAAAGCCAGGGCAAAAATAAAGCCCATGATCAGGGAAGAAACCGCCCCCCCTTTGGCCTTGAATTTTGAGAGGTCAAGAAGATTGAATCCAACAAAGCCCCGGCCGAACATGTCCAGCATATACATTCCGGCCAGCACCAGTATAGGCGACAGAGCCTGGTTGCCGTATTTCTGCATGAAGAACGAGAAGGAGGGCGCGCTTAAAAGGCTTTTTACCAGCAGGAAGCCGATGATTATATAGGCCAGCGCCCGGCCCAAGGCATAAAGCAGACCGTGCAACAGTACGGCCAGTTTGTGGGAGCCGGAATGTTTGGAGATATAGGTAAGCGCGGCTATGTTGGTGGCTATCGGGCAGGGGCTCACCGAGGTGATGACCCCTGTCCACACGGCTGTCAGCGCCGCCGCCCAGAGTTCAGCGCTCATTTCTCGTCCAGCAGCTTATGAGTCTCGTCGGCAACATAGTTCATGAACGCGTTTTTGTCTCCGAGCAACTGCCATGTTTTTTCCAGCTTTACATGTTTAAGCGCCTTTCCGCCGGAAAACTTCTGCACCACCACAGACTTGGAATTAAGCCAGTAGTCCTGAATAAAATGTTTGCCAGGCTCTTCTTCCACGTTTACGCCTTTAAAAACCACTTTCCAGCCTTTATAACCGGAAGTAAAGTATTTCTCCACCGCTTCCCGTGTATATGCCTCCAGGGTTTTACAGGAAGAACAGCGCGTATTGGTATAGAAATAATAAACCACTGCGGTTTTTTCCTCCGCTACGGACTTAACCGTCTTTTTTGCGGTTGCCGGCGCTTTTGGTTCCGGCTTAATCGCAGGCTGAGCCGGCTCCTCTGGCGCGGTTATCGCCTCAACAGGCGCCACGAGCGCTTTGGGAGCTGCGGCCATTTTATACGCGGCCGACGCCATGCTCACGCCAATAAAGGCTATGAGCACGAATTTCAACGCTTTCCCCGTGTTTTTAGGCGCGGGGTTTTCAGATAAGTTGTTTTGCATGTTTATATACCTTCATGGTTTTACCGCCGCAGGCACACTGTTCGGCAATATTACTTAGCCTCCGCTATTATTTTCTTAAGTTCTTCAATCGGCGGGATCTTCGCCGCGAATTTAACCTCGTCGTTAATGGCGAGCGCCGGCGTCATCATAACGCCCATATCCGTTATCTTATTGATATCGGCTATCTTTTCCATCTTGTACTCAATCCCCAGCTCTTTGGCAGCCGCTTCCGCCGCCGCATAAAGCTTGGCGCATTTGGGGCAGCCCATACCGAGTATCTGTATTTTCTTTTTCATATTCCTCCTCAAAAGAAAGCCCCGTAGAACATGCCGCTGAATGTGGCCATTACTACCACCAGCGTGACATACACAGCGGTTTTCTTTGTGCCCATTACGCTTTTAAGCACCAGCATACTGGGCAGAGAAAGCGCGGGGCCGGCCAGCAGCAGAGACAAGGCAGGGCCTTTACCCATGCCGGAGCCTATAAGCCCCTGAAGTATCGGCACTTCGGTTAAGGTGGCGAAATACATGAAAGCCGCCACTATAGAAGAAAAAAAATTGGCGGAGAAGGAATTCCCACCCACCGCCCAGGCAACCCATGCGGAAGGGATAACACCCTCATGCCCCGGTCTGCCCAGCAGGAACCCAGATACGAAAACTCCGCCTATCAATAGCGGGAAGATCTGTTTTGACAGGTCCCAGGAGGCCGCGAACCAATCTTTCATTTCCCCCTCGCCGGATGAATTTAACAGCCAGGAAAGGCCGATAAACCCGGCTGAGAACGAAAGCACAGGCAGATCACGGTATAGAAAAGCCAGTATAACCGCAGGCAGGGCGGCGATTATCAGTTTTTTAGAGTGTGCGCCGAACCACAACTTGAGCATTAACCCCAATGCAACGGCGGAAGCGCCGGTTAAGAGCCATTTAACCTGAAATAGTGCATAGAAGAAGGCGTCGGAAGGATCGGCCTTGCCCCAATTGGCGAAGACAAGCACAGCCGCCATAGCGGCAAAATACAGAGAAGTCTGCCAAAGCGGCCTTTTTACTTCCGGCTCAGGCAAATCAGCTTGCGCTTTTACTTTGGCGTCCTCTTCATGCCTGAAGATAAAATGCATGGCCAGACCTATTACTACGCTGAATACCACCGCGCCGACGGCGCGTGCAGCGCCCATTTCAAAACCGAGTATCCGGGCGGTCAACACTATGGCCAGCACGTTTATGGCCGGGCCTGAATAAAGAAAAGCTATGGCCGGGCCAAGGCCCGCTCCGCGCTTATAAATACCGGCAAACAGCGGCAGCACCGTGCAGGAGCAGACCGCAAGTATGGCGCCGGAAACCGAGGCGACGCCGTAAGAAAGGACTTTATTGGCTTTAGCCCCGAAGTATTTCATCACCGATGCCTGGCTTACAAAAGCGGAAATGCCTCCGGCAATGAACAACGCGGGAACAAGACAAAGCACTACATGCTCCCGGGTATACCACTTGGCCAGTTCCAGGCCCTCTGTTATGGCTCCGTCAAAGCGCGGCAGCCCGACCGGCAGGAAGTAAAAAGCAAAAAACACGCCGATAAACCCGGCCAGCCATTTCCATTCCTCCTTCCAGTTCATCATTGGCTCCTTTTGTTGAATTTGGCGCAGACGCTTATATTGAGGACACAGCGCAGCTTTAGCCTGTAAATTACCTGGTTGCCTTTCCTTATAGAGTCAACAATGCCCGCGTTCCGCAGGACCGACAAGTGCTTGGAAATGGTTGAAACATCATCCCCCACCATGTCGGTCAGCTCGCAGACGCAGGTGTCGCGCTTGCCGAGGTGGTGCGCTATGAACAGGCGGGTGGGGTGCCCAAGAGCCTTGAACGCCGCAGCTTCTTTTTCGTACGTGTCAAGAATGTTTTTTTTCATATTTGCTATTCTACCAAAAGGCCAAATACCTGTCAATTGTTACGCGCTGCTATCGGTATATTTGGGGCTTAAATGCGGTGGTTGTTGCCTAACCAATTCGTACCGTGAAAGGAAGTGTGGGGAAGCCTTTTAATGAATCGTGCACTTTTTCGTAAACGCTTATATGCTGGAACATCCACATGTTTGGCCGCCTCCGTGCCCTCAGGGCCTCAAAGAGTTCCCCAGTTCTGCGCCGGTTATAAGCAAATCCCAGTTCCGCCAGCCTGGCCACCCAGTAACGCTTTGGCCTCTCGTTTACGTGGTGCAGCCCCCCCTGGTTGGGCGGGGCTGCCGACAGAAGCAGGGTATCTCCGAAGCGCGCCAGATTCTTAAGGAAGACGCCTGAAAGCTCATCGGGGATATGTTCGGCCACCTCCAGGCAAAGGGTCAGGTCAAACCTGCCCCAGGCGTTCTCAAAAGGCTCGGTAAGGTCCTGCCGGTACACGGGCAGGCCGAACGAGTATTCGAGGGGCGGTGCCACCCCGTCCAGCGAGAATATTTCCGCGCCGAGCCGCCTAAAAAAATGTCCGTAGACGCCGCAGCCGCAGCCCAGGTCAGCCACTCGGGTTGGATGGAAGCGCCGGTATATCTCCCCCGTTATCGCTTCCGCCGTGGCCACGTAATCCGCGTTGCCCGGTCCCCACTCCCGGAAGAAGGCCTCTCCGTAGATATTTTCCAGGTTCTTCATCATACGCGGGGCCGGAGCAAGCGCGAGCATACGGCGTCTATCCTGAGGCGGTATTTCCTGTCACAATGTATAAGCACGTCAGCCCAGTTGCGGCTTTTCGGGGGGTGTGGATGTTTAGAACCACAGGAGCCAAAAGACAAAAATTCCTCTCTAAAAGTCGACAAAAAACCTCCGAATCGGGTTTGTCGAATTGGAGGTAAAGTGGCGGGGGTGGACGCTGCTGCCGGCGTATTTCCTGCGGATCTTAAGTCTGGTTCGCAGCAAGGGCCGTCAGATACGCGGCGAACTCCGGATCTTCCCCCCGCAGCAGGGCTGGCAGCTCGGCCCGGAAATCCTGACGCCGGCACCAGTCCCGCATGTAATCCTCCCACGATGACCAGCGCCGTTCCTGCATCTGGGTCATGCGTTCCTCGTAGAGCAGCAGATACGCGCGCTCGAACAGGGAGACCAGCATTTCAAAAATGATGGCCATGCGCTCACGCTGCTCCGGGGTCAGTGTAACGGTTTTTCCGTCAGAGAACAGGTGCAGGTCGGGATTGGCCAGCGCTATTTTAAGAAACTCCTGGTAATTATCGGAAAGCGACTGGTAGACCTCATCCTCTTCGTTCTCGCGTTCCTTGCGCTGCTCAAAAATGAACACCGCTATGGCCACCGGCAGACCGATCACTGTCACCACGTAGCTCAGCATCTCCCAGGTTTCCAGTTCAAACATTGCAAGTCTCCCCGCAGCCTGCCGGTTTTATGCTACCTGGCCCGGTTCAGGATCGCCGACACAGCGTTTATCTTGCCGGCCAGCACGCCGTGGATGCCCAACTCCTTGCGTATCTCCGAGAGGAATTTATGCTCCGGAGAAACCACCTTTCCGTCCGCCAAGGCCATTTGCGCGGCCCATGCGTATGCCGTCTCGGCCAGCCGGGCGGGAAGCAGCGCGGCGGCTTCCGCAATCACCTCGTCCCGCCCTTTTCCCGACACAGCCTCGGCTACGCAGGCGGCGTATTCGCGGGCGCTTTTAACGCCGGTAAAAAGCGGGCTCATTATCAACATATGGTCCATTCGTTCAAGCTCGCGCTTTCCCACCTTCCCGTCGATGGCAAGCGCCAGAACGCATATTGCCATCACCGCGTCAGCCGGGGATTTCAGCGCCTTTTGCGGGCGGCCACACGCGCAACCGCAGGTATTGGTATTCTTCATGTAAATTCCTCCCAGTATTTATCAGTCCGAGCGCATATTCTAACAAATATGCACGATTCAAAAGAGCCGGAAACATCTTCAGCCGATTTTAATCTCTGCCAGGTGTTCCGCCCGGTCGTTCACGAGCGGGATGGCCTTATCAGCGCGTTCGCTCCCGTCCACTATCACTGAAACCGCGTTGTTGCCGGGCCCGGACCGCTCTATGTTTATGTGGTAGAAAGTTTCCCTGTACCGGTAGTGTATTTTAAACGACCGCCAGTCATCAGGCAGGCAGGGCTCAAGGTAAAGCTTGTCAACTTTCAGCCGAAGCCCGAGTAAATGTCTGATTATAAGCCGGTACATCCAGGCCGCGGAGCCGCTGTACCAGGTCCAACCGCCGCGGCCGGCGTTTCGGGCGCCGGAGTAAACGTCTCCGGGCATGACGAAAGGCTCCACCTTATAAACGGCACATTTGTCCGGCGTGTCTCCATGGCGGATGGGGTTTATCAGACCCATAAATTCCCAGGCGCGCTTGCTGTCCTTTAAGAGCGCGAAAGCGATGGCGGTCCACACGGCTGCATGTGTGTACTGCCCGCCGTTCTCCCTCACTCCGGGGAGATATCCCTTAATGTAGCCGGGATTGCAGGCGCATTTGTCAAACGGCGGATTAAACAGCCTTATCAGCGAATTTTTTCTATCCACTAGCTGGAGGTCAACCTGGTCCATGGCGGCCGCCGCCCTCCCTATATCCGCCGCGCCGGAAATAACGGCCCAGGACTGCGGGATGGAATCTATACGGCATTCGGAATTGGAAGCGGAGCCGAGCGGTTCCCCGCTGTCGAAATAAGCCCGCTTATACCACTTTCCGTCCCAGCCCGCGGCTTCTATGTTGCGCGACAGCGTCGCCGCTTCCTCGCGGCATAGCGCGGAGAACTGCGCGTCGCCGCGGCTTGAGGCCAGGGCCGACATAGAGTTGAGGACATGACAGAGGAAAAACGCCAGCCAGACGCTTTCCCCCTTTCCCTCGCGCCCCACCAGGTTCATGCCGTCGTTCCAGTCTCCGCTTCCCATCAGCGGGAGTCCATGTGTTCCGAACCTGAGACCGTGTTTTACGGCGAGGACACAATGTTCGTACAGTGTCCCGGTTTTGCCGGAGACCCTGGGCAGGTCGTAATAGGATTCCTCTTCCGGCTTTACTGGCGGGCCTTCCAGAAAGCCTACGGGCTCATCCAGCACGCCGGTATCTCCTATCTCCTCTACATAATGGCAGACTGCCAGCGGCAGCCATAGATAATCGTCCGAACAGTGGCTGCGCACCCCGCGGCCGGAAGGCGGGTGCCACCAGTGCTGCACGTCCCCCTCCGTGAACTGGCGGGCGGCAAAAGCAAGCAACTGTTCCCGTATCATTTCCGGATGGGAATGCGTCAGAGACATCAAGTCCTGGAGCTGGTCCCGGAAACCGTATGCCCCGCCGGACTGATAATAACCGCTGCGCCCCGACAGACGGCAGCTTAGAACCTGGTACTGCAGCCACCCGTTTGCAAGAAAATTAACTGAGTTGTCGGGAGTTTCAACATATACGTTGCCGAGGGCCCGCTTCCAGTAGTCCCAGACCCGTTCCAGCTCGGCGCGCACCGACTCTATTCCGCTGAACCGCTGCAGGATACCGCGCGCCTCATCTGCATTTTTCGCGGCGCCGAAGATGAAAGCTATTTCCTTCTCGTCGTTGTCGGCCAATTCGAACTTCACCTGCATGGCCGCGCACGGGTCCAGGCCGGCGCCCGTTTTTCCGGAAAGTGTCTCGCCGCGCATGGCCGCAGGGGAGGCTAGCGTGCCGTTGCGGCCTATAAACTCCCGCCGGTCGCCGCTCACGAAGCGCTCCGTTTCACTTACATCCAGAAAAACTACTCTGTCCGGGAATTCCTTATTGTAATGGTTATAGGCCGTCAGGGCTCCGCTTTTGGGGTCCACCTCGGTCAGGATATGCATGTGGGTTTTATCCCTGAGCGTTCCCAATACCAGCTCATTGTATGAGGCGGCGGACAGCCTTCTCTTATGTCCGGAAGAGTTTTTTAATTTTAAAATAGCGAATTTTACTGGCTGGTCCAGGGCGACGAATATCGTTAACGCGGACGAAATACCGTCCTCCTCATGATCGAAAGTGGTATAACCGAAACCGTGACGCGACAGGTAGCCGGTGCTCCCTTTTGCCGGCAGAGGCGTTGGAGACCAGAATCGTCCGGTCTCCTCGTCGCGCAGGTACAGGGCCTCGCCGGTTGCGTCCATAACCGGATCGTTCTTCCAGGGGGTCAGGCGGAACTGCTGCGCGTTCTCGCTCCAGGTATAGGCGCTCCCGCTTTCGGAAACTATGGTCCCGAAATGGCGGTTGGCGAGCACGTTCACCCATGGCGCGGGCGTAGTTTGCGACCGGTTTGTGGCGATAACGTATTCCCGCCCGTCAGGTGTAAAACCGCCCAGGCCGTTGAAGTAGGCCAGGTCGGCGCGGTGCGCGGCGCTTTCCGCTTCCGGCGGGTCCTCCCTTCTAGCCGTCGCAGATAGCGGCTTGGAGGCGACCGATTTTGTCACGCGGTCAAGATGTTCGCTTAAAGTCCCGCCCCTGTCCGAGATCACTATTCTCGCTACGGTCAGCATAAGGATCTTGTCCTCTTCCGACATCTGATCGGCGCGCCGAGAGAATATCCGGCCCTGCTGGTTGGACGGCAGTTTTGCGTTGGCGGAGATCAGGTCATTTATCTTTTCGTTCAGCGAATCCCGGTAAACGGAACGGTTTTCGTTCCAGATAATCAGATCCACGGCCAGGCCTTTCATGCGCCAGTAAGAGTGTGCCTGTGCCATCCGCGCGATCAGCCCTATATTCTCCTGGTCCTCTACCCGTACTATTACTATTGGCAGATCTCCGGAAATGCCGTATCCCCATAGATCAGGTTGCCCTCTCCTGTTCTGTTTGAGCACGCTGGCGTGCGCGCGCCAATCCGGATTGGCGTAAATTATGGCGCTGGCAAGGCGCCCGTACACCTGCGCGTCAGATTCCGACGCATTGATCTGCTGCAGAGTAACCTGTCCATGCGTCCAGGCGAGGTCGAAGACCCTGTCAGCCAGGTTGCGGTCCCGGTACTTCTCTATCAGCGCACGGGCGGCATCCCGGTCGTGGCATATTCCGGTGACATAATCTATAACCGCCGATTCGCCGGGTTCAAGTTTTAGTGTGCAGCGTATGGCGACAACGGGGTCTATAACCGCTCCTTCGCTGTCTGAAAGCTGCCCCGCGCTGCGCAGCGCGGCAGGGCCGGCCAGCGTATTGCCCCTGCCTATAAACTTGTCACGGTCTGTTTCGTAGGAGGCGCCTGCCACGGTCTTACCGTGTACCGCCATGAAATGGGTCATAACCGGGAACGCGTCCTTGCCGGACCGCGGCCGCCGGCTGCAGATTATGGCCTGGTGCGACTTTATTATCTCCGTCTGTACGAACAGATTGCTGAAAGCGCGGTGCGAAAGGTCCGCGGCCGCATGGTTTAGCACCACTTCCGCGTAGCTGGTCAGTTCTATGGTGCGCACATTCCGGGATACGTTCCTGAGGTTTACACGGCGCAGGTCTATATTATCTTCGGGTGAAACCGCTATTTCGGTATGCGAGACTATATTCCTGTCCCTGCGTTTAAATTCGGCCCGCGACCGGGAAAAGATGGCTTCATATTGGTCTGGCTTTTTCAGCGTCGGCTGGTACGTCACAGACCAGAATTCCCCCGTCTCCGTATCACGCACGTAAATGAAGGCGCCCTCGTTCTCCAGCGCCGCGTCCTCGTGCCACCTTGTCACCGCTATATCCTTCCAACGGGTGTAGCCGCCGCCGGAATTAGTCACCATAAGGTTGTAACTGCCGTTGGATAAGAGGTGCGTTTCCGGCGCCGGGGTGTTGGGAGTGGTAAAAACGCGCGAAAGGGCGTCGTTTTCCTCGGTCTTGCGCAAGAGCCCGGAGACCTCGGTGTCATAAAGGAAAGGCGCGGCTTTGGGCACCCTTTCCTGCAGCAGGAGTTCCGTGGCCTTGAACATAGGATCGGCTAAAAAGCGCCGCTGCATGGGCTTGTCCAGCAGGACGTATGCCAGGGACAGCAGTGACATTCCCTGATGATGCGCCATGTACGACCTGACCGTCGCGCGGGACCCGTCGTGGGCGGCGCGTGAAGGCGTATAGTCCACCGCCTCGTAAAAGCCGTATTCACCGCCGAAGCCTCCGGCAGCCAGGCGTTCCAGGTTCTCACACGCCTTCTCCGGCTCTACCATCAGGGCCAGCGCCGAGGCGTACGGGGCGACCACCAAGTCTTCCGAAAGCCCCCGCTTAAAGCCAAGGTCCGGCACGCCGAAAGAACGGTACTGATATGTCATCGCCGCATCCAGCTTATTGTAACCTGATTCGGACATCCCCCACGGAATATCGTTATTAGCGGCGTATTCTATCTGGCACGCCAGCATCGCCTTATAAGTCCCCTCCAGCAGTGTGCCCGCATAGACCGGCATCACCAGCAGGGGCATGAGATATTCAAACATCGACCCGCCCCACGACACCAGCACGGGATCCCCGCCGTACTTTGAAAGCAGCCGGCCGAGCATGAACCAGTGCTTCTGCGGAAGTTTCCCCTGGGCTATAGCCACGAAGCTGCAAAGCCTGGACTCAGAGGCCAGCAGGTCGTAGGAGCCCTGGTCCAGCCTGTGTTCGGAAACGTTATAGCCTATGGAAAGGAGGTGCGCTCCTTTGTTGTATAGGAATTCAAATTCCACGTTGGAAAGCTCGGCGCAGTTCAGCGCCATGGCCTCTATGGCGGTTATCCGTTCACTCGCCCGGTCCCCGGTTTCTTTCAGCGCGGCCCGCAGTCTGGCGAACCATTCCTTCTCCCGTTTCGCGTCATAATCGGAAATGTCTATGCCGGCGGTTATGGAGTCTATAAGGCTGAAAAGCTTTAGTTCCAGTCTGGCGGCCTCTCTAAGGGAGGGTATGGCGTCCAGGCTGAGCAGTTCCCCCCGTAGCCGGGCCAGCCGCTGTCTTTGCCGCTCATCCCCTTTATCCCACATGCCGGGTATCTCCGGGGGTATGAACACCCACGGCGCGATGAAAGCCATGTCCTCCAAATAGTCGTAGCACTGCTTTTCAAAAGCACGTACCCATCGCCTGGTACTGTCGAACTGTGTCCCGTTCAGGCCGGATAGGATCTGTGAGCATTCGGCGGACAGGCGCCGCAGGAGGGCGTGCATTTCCGAGATGGAAGCAGGCGGCGCTTTAACTTTGGCGCGGAGTTGCGCGGCCTGCTTCGAGACCGCCCGCCCGGCCGCGGCCGTGCCGGTTATCCTGCTTTTCTCCAGCCCGGCGGCGCATTCCTGCAGCACGGCCAGGGTATCTGCCAGCCCGGCGAACATTTTGGGAGAGACCACCTTGCTGCCGGTCATTTCCAGCAGCCCAGAGCGCAGTACCAGCAGGTGGCCGGCCATGTTGCCGCTGTCTACCGATGAAACATAAAGGGGCTTGAGCGGCTTCAGGGATTCGGTGTCGTACCAGTTATAGAAGTGCCCCCGGTATTTCTCCATGCCGGTCATTGTCTTAAGGGTCTTTTCTGTCCGGTTGAACATCGTCCCCATAGAGATATAACCGAAATCGGAAGCCGCCATGTTAGACAGGAGCGACAGACCGATATTGGTGGGAGAGGTTCTGTGCGCCACCGCTCCGATGAACTCTTCCTGAAAATTGTCCGGCGGCAGCCAGTTATCCCGCTCGGTCACGAAAGTCTCGAAAAAGCCCCAGATCTTGCGCGACAACCCCCCGAGAAAAATTACGCGGGCATCGGACAGCGCCGTTTTGCGCGGCGTCGGCGGCCTGCTGACCAGCCAGGCGATGGCCGGGGACAGCAGCCACAGCCCCGATATCCCCGCCGACAGGGGGTCAATACCGCCCTTCAGCGAAAACAGTCCGAAACCCAGCGCCGCGAGAGGACCGGCAGGCATACCTTTGTAATATTCGGGGATAGTTCCGGCCGACCGTGGCTCCGCCTCGCCGGAAGCGCGCCATTCCAGCAGGCGTCTGCGCGAAACGAACATGCGCCAGCAGGTGACGGCTATGGCGTGAAGGCCGTAAAAAGCTTCGTGAGCCAGAAACGCCAGCGAAAGACCGAACTGAGCGGCACGCACGGTCAACGAACTTAGAACCGAGTTTAAATGCGTCTCCAACGGGACGTCGCTGCTTTTAGCGGCCGCGTCCACGCAGGAGACGAACAGCGGCGGAAACCCCGACAGGACTATTACTACCGCCAGCCAGAACCAGGAAGGCTCAAAGAAAAGCCAGCCGGCCAGCGCCAGCCACGCGGCGGCGGCTGGAACTATGCTGCGCCTCAGGTTGTCCAGTATTTTCCATTTTGCCAGCGCCGGGAGAGGGTTTTTCACCATCCCGCCGGCCCCGGGAACAAAAGGCAGCAGCCAGCCCGAGATCTGCCAGTCGCCACGGACCCAGCGGCGCCTGCGGTTCATGTCCGCCAGATAGGTTGAGGGATATTTTTCGTAGAACTGCACGTCGGTTACCAGCGCCGAACGCGCGTAGCAGCCCTCCAGCAGGTCGTGGCTTAAAATGAGGTTTTCCGGCAGGCGCCGGTTAAGCGCCGTTTCGAACGCGTCTACGTCATAAAGCCCTTTGCCTATGAAAGAACCTTCAAAGAACAGATCCTGGTAGATGTCTGAAATTGTTTTTGTGTACGGGTCAATGCCGGGTTCGCCGCCGAAGATCTTTATGAAAAGAGAAGGATCGTCGCCGGGGTAGCCGATGTCCACCCTGGGCTGCAGGATGCCGTACCCGGAAACTATCCGCCCTTTCTTTTTGTCGTATACAGGCCGGTTCAAAGGATGGGACATTATCCCCGCCAGGTCCCGCGCCGCCTCCCTGGGCATGCGGGTGTCCGTGTCCAGCGTTATCACATATTTAACCTCGCGCAGTCGCTGCGTGTCGCCGCTTATTAAACTGAAACGATCTTCACCCGTGCCCCTGAGCAGGGCGTTCAGGTCGGAAAGCTTGCCCCTCTTGCGCTCATAGCCCATCCATATTTTTTCCCGCTCGTTCCATCTGCGCGGTCTGTGAAAGAGATAAAAAACACATTCCTTATGCGGGAGGTATTTCCGGTTAAGGCGCTCTATGCCTTTGCGGGCCTGCTCCAGCAGCGCGGCGTCGCCGGGGAGGGTCTCCTGCGGCGCGTCGAAGAAATCCGTCAGCAGCGCGAACTCCACATTGGCGTCTATATTGGCGAGATAACAAACTTCGATGTTGTCTATGAGTGAATCCACTCCCTCGGAACTGGTCAGCATCGTGGGGATTACGGTCAGAGTATGCGCGTGCGCGGGTATTCCTTCCGAAAAATCCATCCGGGGAAGCTTCCTGGGCTCGACGGCCTTTGTAAAGAACCAGTTCGTCATGGCAATAGCCGCCTGACTGGTGATAAAAAGAAGCGGCAGCCCGAACGCGGCGAACCATGGCCAGCCCTGAAGTCCCCGGTCCCAGGCCAGCGGCAGTATCGCCGCGGCCATGGCGAGGGTAAAGAAGGTGACAGACCCTGTGTACAGGGCTAACGGCAGCGCGGTTTTTTTGGCCTGCAGTTGATCACTTAACCGCGGCCGCATGCCAAGGGACCGGCAAAGGTCATCCAGCCCCCTATCAATGAGATAGTAGCCAACATGCGCGGCCGCTGCGCCGCGGCTTCCGGAGACCTTGGCCTCCGCTGCCAGGGCGACGGCCCGCGCCGCGACCTCCTCTTCCAGCAGCCGGCTGCGCAGAGAAAGCTTTTCCACCGTGTGCCGATAGCTGTCGCGCGTGGAGAAAGCCATCCCGGCGTAATGGCCGGAAGGGTCCTTGCGTAATTCCTTTTCCACCACGCTTAGGCTCTCCACGAATTCGTGCCAGTCGGTAATTTCCAGAAAGCGCAGGCTTTCTATGGTGTTGGAGATAGAGACCTGGTCCGCAGCCTGCTTGTTGTTAGCCGACTGTATCAGCCGCTCTATGGTCTTGCCCTGCTCTGCCAGCTTCTTTTCCAGCCACACCACAGGAAGGTTGAAAGAGTGGCTCTGCCCGTGCAACTGGCGTACAAATTCCGCCACGAAAGAATCCGACATAGGCAAGTCCAGCTTTGCCATCGACGCTATCTCCAGAATAACGCCGCTGGTGTCCTTGTCCAGCGCTTCCAATATTCTGTTCGCGTGGTAATCCGCCGTGTCGCGGGCGAGCTGCGACAGGATTATGCGGGAAGCGATGCGCCTGAGATTCTCTATCAGGGCAAGACGTATCATTATCGGGACGGCCCACAACTCTCCCAGCCTAAGGTGTTTTACGGACTGGTACGCAGCCACAAAGCCGGACAGACCTTTAATATCCAGCCGGCCGTCACCGTGGGACACTATCTCCATGGCCAGGTCATAAACCCTTGGATACCCGGCCAGCGGGCCCCTGGTAAGGCTTGGCAGTTCCTCGCTGTAGCCTTTCGGCAGGAATTTCTGTGCGAGGCGTATTTGTTCCTCTATAAGGTAATAATTATCCAGCAGCCAGTCGCCGGCGGGAGAAATCCTTCTTTTGACGTTTCCAGGCTGGTTCAGAAGTTCGTAGACGCGCAGTATGACAGCCTCATTTTTCTTGAGGCGCGCCAGAAGTTTGTCGCGCCCCTTTTTAAAGCTGACGCTGTGCCTTGAGGCCAGGGTTGCGGCATAGAGTTTTAACTGGTTAATGGTAAAAAGTTCAGCCTTAAGGGGCTGCTCGTCGGATATTCTGGCCGCGGGCAAGATGGTACTCAGGCGGTTTTTTATAACCGGAAAGTTGCGTTTGACAAATTGTAAAAACATCCACTATTCTCCAAATCGGTAAGTTATTCCGGCTTCTGTTTTTTTACTCATTTTGCCGGCTTCTTTACGTCTTACACGGCACATCGCAAAAAAGGAAGTCGTGTTCAATTTAGGACTACTGCGCATCATGCCCCTTGCAGTGGGCGCTTGGCGCCTCGCTTTGCTTTGAACACCTCCATTACTGCCAAAAGAAGCAAGGCGGCCCCCATAACCATCAGCCATTGAGAATAACTGACCGGCGCTATTCTCAGTATTTTCTGCATGAAGGGCAGGTGCATTGAAGCTATATGTATGCCCTGCGCAAGCGCGACACCGGCAATTAGAAACAAATTTCGTCTCAATGGTACACGGAAAGCGGAAACCTCTTCCGAGCGGCAGTTGAAGACATGAACGTTTTCCAACAGGACCATAAGCAGTAACACAAGATTTCGCGCGTAATTTTCCTCCGCGCCGGAGGCCAGAATCAATAACCACGCGCAATAAGCCGTTACCCCCATCACCGCGCCTGCGATCATCGTTTCAGTCATCATCAAGCGATCAAACACGCCCTCTGACGGCTTTCTGGGTGGCTTAAGCATCGCACCGGGCTCGCCTCCCTCAAACGCTAAAGTAACATCTTGTATGCCATTAGTCACCAGGTTAAGCCAAAGCAATTGAACGGCAAGCAGCGGCACAGGCAGACCGCTGAAAATAGCAAGGGAGAAAAGAATTATTTCAGCCACCCCGGTGGAGATCAGGAGATATATAACTTTTCGCACATTCGCGTAAGCGAAACGTCCTTCTTCTATACCGCCCACGATAGAAGCGAAATTATCATCAGTTATTATCATCTCTCCGGTGTCTTTTGCCACGTCGGTGCCGGAGCCCATCGCCACGCCTATATTTGCCCTGCGCAAAGCCGGAGCGTCGTTTACCCCGTCCCCCGTAACGGCGACAAAATGACCGGCCTTTATAAGACTTTCCACTATTTGCAGTTTTTGAAGGGGCGCTATCCTGGCGAAAACGCGCGAGGATGCCACCTTCCCGTCAAATTGACTGCCGTTCGGCGTCCCCGCCTCTTCAAGATCTGTTCCAGTTACAACCTTCTCTTCCGCGCGGCTTATACCGAGTTCTTTCGCTATTGCCAGCGCGGTCGCAGGATGGTCGCCGGTTATCATAAGAACATCAACCCCGGCGCTCCGGCACTTTTCAACAGCCCCTTTTACCTCGGGCCGCGCCGGATCCATGAAAGCGGCCAGGCCAAGCAATGTAAGAGGCGGGATATCGTGACTTGTAGCCGCGCCGGAACCTGGCCGATTGGGAACGTTTCCCTTCGCCACGGCGAGGATGCGGTAGCCTTCAGAAGCCATTTCCGCAGCTTTTTCTTCCATGTCTTTCGTATTTTCCCGGCCCGACTCGCCCGCTATCTCGCTTTTTGCGCAGAACCCCAGCACTGTTTCCACGGCGCCCTTAACAACAACTTCGTCTTTCCCCGCCAGTTGGTAGAACACAGCTGAAAATTTAAGTTCCGATTCAAAAGGGATATCCTTGGTTTTAACGTATTTTTTTCTTACTGCGTAGGGATCCAGCCCCAGTTTGTAGGCAAAAGCCATCAGTGCGATATCCATCGCGTCACCCTGCCCGTCCCATTTACCTTCAGAAAGACGCAGGTCGGCTTCATTACACAAAACAGCTGCTTCCGAAATTTCTTCAAGCAGGCCGCGGGCGGCCGGAGAAAGGCCCCGGCCGGCTTCAGGATTTACCTCCCCTTCCCCCGAATACCCCTCCCCCGACACGACAAAAGACTCTCCTGATGGAAGCATAATCTGCCTGACCGTCTGTTCGTTTACGGTAAGCGTTCCGGTCTTGTCGCTAGCTATTACAGTGCAACTCCCCAGGCTTTCAACCGCCGCAAGCCTGCGTACTATCACATTGCGCCGGGACATACGGGTGCTGGCTATGGAAAGAGCCACCGTAAGTGCGACGGGCAGTCCCTCAGGTATGGCTGAAACGGCAAGAGCTACCGCCATAAAAAAAACGGAGGAAAGGCTCTCACCCCGCGCAAGCTGCGCCAGCGCCAAAAAAGAGCATGCGCCTACAACCGCGTATCCAACCTGGCGGGAGAACTTTTCCATTCTTATCACCAGCGGCGGCTTGGCGCTTTCCGTTGAGGCTACGGATTGCGCTATTTTCCCGACTTCGGTGAAAAGGCCCGTGGACGCCACTATACCTGTTCCCCTGCCGGACATCACCGTGCTGCCTGCAAAAGCCATGCATGTACGCCCGCTGATTCCGGTCTTTTCTTCCACCGGCAGAATATTTTTATCCACAGTGACTGATTCCCCTGTGAGAAGTGATTCGTCGGCGGAAAGCCCGTTTACCCGCAGTAACCGTACGTCTGCCGGCACTTTATTCCCGGATTCCAGCATAACAATATCCCCGGGAACCAGTTCGGAGGCGTCAAGAATTACCGGCGCCCCATCCCTGAGTATCCGGGTTTTAATCCTTAATAGCTTCTGAAGCGCGGCCGCGCTCTTTTCGGCCTTCAACTCCTGAAAAGCGCCTATCAGGGCGTTGAGCAGTATCACGGCAAAAATAAATACCGCATCAGTAGATTCCCCTATAAAAAGAGACGCGACGCCTGCCGCAAGCAGGATATATATCAGCGGGCTCAGAAACTGGCGAAGAAATATTATGGCGACAGATGGTGACGCGCGGGACGGAAGTGTGTTGCGGCCGTGCTTTTTCAGGAGAAGGGCTGCCTGGGCTGAGGAAAGACCGGTTTCCGACGCGTCCAGCCGGAGAAACGTATCCTCAATAGAAAGCGAATGCCATGAACGTATATTTTCAGTCATCCTCATCCCACACTCTCATTCTAAATCTGATTTACAGACTGCAAAAATGCGATTCCCATGAATAATACCACTTCCCTCCCTGGCTAATGCGGCGTAAATAGTCTACCAAAACCGGAGGTCGCGGCAAAGAAATGAAAGTAAACGAGAAATCGGGGTATTCGCAAGGGCTTTGCTCCCGCCATAGCGTATCTCGGTGAGTTCCGCGTCGGTAATAACTTCGGCGCGCCGCCAGTGCGAAGCCAGCACGAACCCCATCGTCAGAAACGACAGCGCGTATATCCACATCTGCCAGAGGGCGAATATGCCGGATACGGCTATTATGCCCGTGACCAGCAACGGCGTGTCCGCCGCGAACTGTGTGGCTGCCATGCTGAGGCCGGCTTTCCAGCCGGGTAGGGATCTGCCGGCAAAAAAATATTCGGTAAGGTCCCTGGAGGCGGCCTTTCGATTGCGCAGGCCGGAGCGCACCGAGTACGCTATAAACGCCAGTATTATCACTATGTCTAACCCTGCCATAGGCAAGCTCCCGATCAAGTGATTGTCGCGGTCAGTGTGCGATTAAGAGCGCGATGAAGTATACGGTTAAAAGCGCCAGTCCGGGAGGCAGCGCTACTGCCGCCCATTCCCGGCTTTTTATGCCCAGCTTGGCGGCGCTTATAATATTGGGGATGTTGCCCGGAATCAGCATGCCGCCCGATATCAGCAGGCTTAAAAGTATGGAAAGGATCTGCGCCCTGCTCATGGACGGGGTTATCTCCGCGGCGGCGAGAGTTGCATTATCCAGCACCGCAGAGGTGGTTCCCAGCCAGTAAAGCTGCCAACTTTTAAGGGATGCGACGGCCTTTTCCGCAAGCGGGCTCAGGCCCGTTCCCAAGTAGACAAGCGCCATCACAAACAGATAAACTTTCGCGGCTCTTATAGCCACGTGTCTTGTGCCCTCGGGATTGTCCTGGCGCAAAGTGTCGCCTACCGGGCCTCTGGCCGTAGGCCGTTCGAACGCCGCCAGCCAGGAAACGGCGAGTATCGCCGGAGTCACCCAAACCAGCAGCATCTGCGCGAGGTAGAAAAAATCGGCATTATGCGGCGGGCCGGAGAGCTTCGCCGTTACAATGGTAGACAAAGGTTCGCCTATAGGCGTGAGTGCCGCTCCGAAGCCTATGGCGTAGCAGGCGTATACCGTCACTCTTATCTCGGATTTTCGGTCAAGGTTTAGATGCGTGATTATCTCGCACAGAATCAGCGCTGAAATTATCGCAGTAATGACGCTTGACGCGAATCCCAACAGGATCACGATTAAGAAAACGGCGTTTCGCACTCCCAACCGGTTTTCCATAAATTTAACGGTATCTTGGATCAGATTCCTGCCTGCTTTAAAAATCAAGCCGATAACCAGCACAGCAAGGGATATCTTTATCGGTTCCGCCAGAGATTCCCTGACGATATGCCAGTTCCATAGTCCTGAAATCGTCATTGCGGCAACACCCATAATAAGCAGGAAGATTTCCAGTTCTTCTTCTACCCGTTTAATGGAAAACGGCAGCAATAATACCAGCGCCATTATAAGCGCCAGGCCGGCAATAACCGCGTATGACATATTCACCTCTCAGATAAGCTTGAACCAATATTTAAAAATAAGAATAATTGCCCAATTGCAGGTAAGCGGAGATGCAAGTAAAATAAAAATCCGCCATCCGGTAATTAAACCGGGATGGCGGCCCAACCATCCCAAACCTCCGGAGCCTGTGCTCCGGACCCTTACCAGTCCATTTTATCACTTATAGTTTCATTTATCCACGGGCAGAATTATCCAATGCAGGATGAGCATGAGAAAAAGCCCGTTTCCAACGCAAGATGAGCATGAAACCGGCTTTAGCTT